>NZ_JBLOHD010000002.1:0-782000 GCF_047784615.1 Sphingobacterium sp. NGMCC 1.201703
CCAGTTATAAGGAACATAACTGAACTCCGTATTTTTTATTTACACACTTAGTGGGACAGTCCCTTTCTTTATTTCCTTTTCTCTTTGGGCCGGTCCGTAGGATCATTTGGCATATCATTCAGTTGGTCAACCTGCGGATCCACTCCCGCTTCAGCGTCTCCCCTATCCTTATGATCCACATCTTTTAACACTTCACCATCGGTACCAAGTTTCACTTTTTTCTTTTTCTCCATTTCTTTTCCAACCAGTCTATTTTCATTTTTTGTCGCCATAACTATTTATTTTATTAATGTAAAAGCATATTATGAAAACCGAATCTGACCAATTCAGCTGTATTTCTCGTTCTCGTTTTTTCGATCAGGCGCTGCCGATGTCCTTCCACTGTACGTTTACTTAAAAATATACGGTCAGCGATCTCTGCATTGGTATAGCCTTCTGAAATCAATTCAAGCACAGCCAATTCCCGTTCAGAGATATCATATTTAGTCATTATAAACCCTTTATCCGGATTATTTTCCATGTATAGTCTGTAATTCTCTATACAGGAAAGGCCTAATGAAACACTTAGGTATTTCTCTCCGTTCGCAATCTGGCGAATCCCAAAGACGACCTCATCAGCGGAACTATCTTTGACGAGATAACCGTCTCCGCCAGCACGTAACACTTCAAAAACTGTCTGTATATCGTTCATCATCGAAAGGGCAAGTACTTTGATTTGCGGATATTTTTCCTTGATACGTCCTATGAATGTGATGCCATTCATTTTTTCCATTTTCACGTCCGTTAAAATGATATCCGGGAGCTTATTTTGTGCCAACAAATCCAAAGCTCCTTCCGCGCTCTCGACATCAGCCAATACAGCCATATCTTTTTGAGTTTCCAAAATTAGTCGAAAACCATTTCTCACTAAATGATGGTCGTCTACAAGTATTAACTGTATCATAATTTCCAATTTACATGAACTTATTATCTATACTAATAGGAACATAAGTAAACTGTAAAAAGTTTTTTACAAAAATATATCAACGTATAGAGCTACTAAGACGGGGGGTTATCGAATAGATAATCAAAAAAACTAAAATTTAAAAAATTAAACGACTTTTGAGATGGAGCTGTTCTATTAATACAATGCCTGCTCAACAGCGCGCAACAGATTAATAAATGTAATCCTTATGAAGAAGACAACGAAAGCCTTTATGGCGACATCAGCCATTCTATTCGCAATTTACGGATGCAATGGTAAAACCACTGATCAGAAATCCAGTGAATTAATGCGTGATTCTGTACCAAATGACACGACAACAATCCAGTATAGAGATACGAATTCAAGGGAATCGCGAGGTGATATTCCGCCTACGCCACAACCAGACACATCTGCAAAAAAATAAAACGATATGGTTTTGATTATTGTTCATCCAGTGATAATAGCATAATTATGTGCTCTTCCGTCGGGAGACGGCCGGAGATAGATTTATTGTAGGAAGCTAGACACCTCCGTGTCTAGCTTTTTTTATTTTACCCAACAAGCAGTGAATTTATTCGAATGTCAGGTTGATTTTTGAAAATCCCAATCCTTGTAATAATGGTTTAAAGACCGTAGTTGCGTTTGCTTTGGTCTGCTGCAGAATATCGGATTTTTTCACATCATCGGCTACCGCTTTTTCAGCAGTTTTATAGGCTTCATCAACCAGTTCTGCCTCTCTTAGGAAAGCCATCTTCGTATCATAGACTTTTGAGGCCTCGTGGTCAATCTTGATGTAACAAATTTCCGGTGCTGGCAGTTTAATCGAAACAGAGTCTCCGACCACCTTAATATCCTCGGGTGTCAGTTTTGTTAAATTAACACAACCAACGGCATCAGCCTTCACAATAAGCAAAACGCTAGCCGTAGGCAAAAAAGTATTGATGTTTTTATGTTCTACGACATCGCTGTAACGGTATTTGACCAATTCCAATTTCCCCATGGCTTCAATACGGTCCACCAAAAGCTGGTGTTTACTTTCCACTCTGGGTCCACTGTTATACTTTTGATAAACAAACCAAGCCCCCACTGCCAAAATGGCTACGATAATTAAAAATTTTAAAAATTTTCCCATAAATAGTAATGTACAAATAATAGACCAAGGTCCAATAATGGATATTTGCAGCGAAAATATTACGCGAATATTATCTTTTACCGCCTTATCATACCATCTGATAAAAATATACCATTTGATAGACAATTGTTTAATTAAAAAGTTTAAAAAACATTTGGAAGATAGGGCGTATAATACTACTTTTGTGACATCAAAATCACGGTAGGTATAGCTCAGTTGGTTAGAGCACTAGATTGTGGTTCTAGGGGTCGTCGGTTCGAGCCCGATTACTTACCCAAAAAGGCAGATCATAAAATGATTTGCCTTTTTTAATTTATAGGGCATCATTTCAACAGCCTTTTATTCCTAATCTTTATTTTTTGCCAACCATTCAATTGATAGCCCTGTTCATTTCCTGTAAGCTTAACAATACGAAGATGAAAAAGGGAAAGATTTATGTAGGAACATCAGGTTGGCATTATAAACATTGGAAAAACAGGTATTATCCGGCGGGGCTTAAGAACGAAGACCTGTTGAATTATTATTCGAAACATTTCTATTCCGCAGAGATTAATAATTCATTTTATAGGTTACCTACAACGGGAATGTTTGAAAACTGGTATAAACAGGTTCCTGAGGACTTTGTGTTTGCGGTAAAAGGTAGCCGCTTTATCACACATTTGAAAAAACTTCACGTCGAACCTGCGGACATCGACCAATTTATCGAAAGGGCGTCTTCCCTGAGGGAAAAACTAGGACCTATCCTATTTCAATTGCCACCAAAATGGCGGGTTAATCCAGAACGTTTGGCGTATTTTCTAAAATTGTTGCCTGCCGATCACAGGTTTGCATTTGAGTTTCGAGATCATTCCTGGAATGTGGCAGAAGTTTACCAACTACTTGAGCAGCACAATTGCGCCTATTGCATTTATGACCTTGCTGGATATCAAAGCCCACGACTGCTGACGGCAGATTTTGTTTACATTCGTCTGCATGGTCCAGGAAACAAATATGAAGGGAGCTACACAAGGGAAAATTTAAAAGATTGGGCGGACTACTGCACACACTATCAAAAAGAAGGAAAAGATATTTACCTCTATTTTGATAACGACCAGCAGGCTTTTGCGCCCGCCAATGCACAGACAATACGAAATTTTTTGAAATAAAGCATTTCAATTAAAAATGATTTTAAAAAGAATCAAACCAACACTTTTCTAGCGATGTTCCCTTTATGAAATTATAAAATATTAAAATTATGGCAACATCAACGCAAAACAATCAACAAATGCCAAATGCGCATTTACATGAGTTATTCGTAGACGAGTTAAAAGATATCCTGGGTGCGGAGAAACAACTTTTGAAAGGTCTTAAAAAGTTGAGCAAGGCAGCCGAGAGCGATGAGCTGAAGCAAGCATTTGATCAACACTACAACCAGACAGAAGGCCATGTTGAACGTTTAAAAGAGGTCTTCTCCAGTATGAATATGAGTGCAAGAGGCAAAAAATGCAAGGCAATGGAAGGTTTGTTAGAGGAAGCTGACGAGATTATCGACAGTTTTGAAGGCGACCCTGCATTGGATGCAGCACTTATTTCGGCTGCACAAAAAGTAGAACATTATGAAATTGCCAGCTACGGCTGTTTGGTGACTTATGCAAAACTTATGGAGCATAGCGAAGCTGAACAACTGCTCCAACAGACCTTGGACGAAGAAAAACAAACAGATAGCCTGCTGACAGATATCGCGATCTCCAGCGTTAACGAGTCTGCATCCTAACGATTAAAAATGCCCGAATCTTCGGGCATTTTTAATTTTAATTCTGACCTCTCCTTAAGCGCAAAAAAGACGGAACAGCAAGGTGTTCGTTTCCTCCCAAAATAGTGCATCAAATTTTGGCATCGCAAGGTTTATTTTATGTAGTAAAGAAGCCAACAAGACTTTAATCATTTCAAGCCATAAATAATAGCTATGCCGATGCCCAAGGTGTTCGAACCGAAGCGGTATAAAAGAAAATAGCTAGGTTGGAAAGAACCTAGCTAAAAAAAACTTTCTTCATGACTGGGACAAGCAGTCTTCACTAAAAGGACAAGAACTAACATGTGTTTGTTTGCACTAAATTATTTTTCTTTAAATAGCTAACAGTTTATATTAATATATCTTCCATTTGACAAACCATATATCTCTCACTCGCGAGATTTGAAATATTTAATAAAACTTTTGCTGGAGCAGCACGCTTCATCAGCTAGTTGGGAATAATAGGCCAAAGAAAAGAAGCTTTAATTTTGATACTATGATAAACCCTGTTACACCATGGATGGCAACCGTTCAAGCAGATATCGGTAGACATACGCATATATGTGAACTGTCTATTGAAAATTACAATATCAAACTATTCAATACCGGAGATTCCATATGGTTAGTTTCCACCTGGCCAAATGGTGGGCGGATCGCCTTCAGACTGGCCTTTGGAATGAATAGTAACTTTGAAAAAGTAAATATCGACGAGAAGCCTAATGAAATTCTTGTAACCGCTACCACGCGATTAGGATACTATCGTATGACTATATCGATTCCTGCTAATGAAAAAGCAGTATTTCGTTATACAACCAGCTTTCGGGGAAACTTACCAATATTGATACCCTTCTGGCCACGGGATATCGCTCCTCTTACCAAGGAAGGGAATGTCCAAAATACGGCCGGTATTATTCATACACATCAAGTAGGAACAAGGTCGGGCCAGCTTTATTTTAGCATGACCAAGCCGACTGTCGGTTCGGTGTTTTATTTCCAAAATCTGACGGCAATATCGGCATATTGCCAGGCAACCGAAGCGTCCCTTCGGGAAACTGTAGGTGGGAACTGGCCAGAGATAGGTTTCCAGCTTCCCATAAACGCTCAAAAGCCGCTTCCAGCGGATACCGAATATATCCTATCCGATGCATTTGTTTTGTTGGACCAGCATATCCCCGTAGCGGATAATGACATTGCTACAAAATTTCTCGATCATTTATCCAGCATTTATACCCTCATACCAAAACCCCAACCAAAATATCATGACTGGATAGCGATCGCCAAGAATGTAATGAACGATCTCTATCATAATAAGGGCTGCTGGACTCAAACCAATGGTATTCCTTTTCTAAATGCCTATGTAGCAGATTACGAAACCCCTAGTGAAATTATGGTGCAATTGGCCGTACTTTTGCCATTACAGGAATATTTGACATGGGATGGTTCTGATCATCCGCTTTTTAATGATCTGGATAGCGGACTGAACGTGTTTTACGACGAACAGCTAAAAACTATTGTACGCTGGCATCCAGCACTCGAAGACAAGCTCGACAAATCCGAGGAACAGAAACGTGAAATGGTAATGGATTCCTGGTATCTTCACCATCCGCTGTTGAATCTTGCGCGATTGGCATTACGGGGTGCGCAGACGGCAAGAAAGCTTTTTTTGGATTCAGTGGATTACGCTATTCATGTAGCCAAACATTTTGAATATAACTGGCCGGTGTTTTATAAAATGACGACCCTGGAAGTATTAAAAGCGGAAACTTCGCCTGGGAAGGGCGGTGAAAAAGATGTTCCGGGTTCCTATGCTCATGTGATGCTGATGGCTTGGCACCTAACAGGCGAAAAACGATTTATTCGTGAGGCCGAAAAAGCCTTAAAAAGCCTGGATGGCTTGGCTTTTGACATCTTCTATCAGGCCAATAATACCACCTTTGCTGCAGCCGCATTGGTCGAAATGTACAAAGAAACGGGAGAATCACGCTACTTAGAATTGAGTTACTGCTGTCTGGCAGGTATATTTAAAAACTGCCAGATTTGGGAATGTGATTACGGATATGGGCAAAATTTCCCCTATTTTTTTGGCATTTTTCCATTAAATGATGCGCCATATACAGCCGCTTATGAAGAATTGGAAGTGTTTGCAGCCCTTCATCATTACCTGGAGGTCAGCAATGGAATAGAAATTCTTCCCGCTTTAAAAATACTTATTCCAGAATTTATTAAATATGCGCTGGATAGGTTAGCTTACTATTTTCCACCAATGTTACCTCGTGAAATAATTTCGGAGGATGTTAAGACGGGAGAAGTTCAAAATGATCTATGGATTCCCCTTGAAGATCTCCACGACGGCTGGGAAAAAAACGGAACCGTTGGTCAGGAAGTATACGGCGCGGGTCTCGCCTTTGGGATTGTTCCGCGACAATATTACAGGCTAGCTGATCCAGATATACTTATCTTTATAGATTATCCGGTCACAAACTTTCAGACCAGCAAAAGGTCAGCCTCATTCGATCTGACGGGCAGTTCTCGATTCAAGTGTACGATCAGGCTGATCCGCACTTCCCAAATAGGGCTTTCAACATTTGAAGTCAGACAGAAAAATAAATCCAACTATCAGACCATTAAAGAAAAATCGCCTGACCTGTTTGAGCTAGCAGGAACGGGTACAGTACGGATAACCTGGAAATAACGCATTACTATTCCATCACTTTCATATTGATCCGGTCAACTGCCAGGGTTAAATTTTTCGAAAAAATAATCGAAAAAGCCGCCTATGCCGGTGATGACTCGATTGCCATCAAATAGAAATGACGATTAGGTTTATAATTTTTATGAACTATTTCGAATTTCCTGCGGTTCTTTTTAGCGAGAGATAAGTTAAACTTAAAATCAATACTATGACACAATTTAAAAATCCACACACGAAATATCCAGTTCCACCTTTTCCTAAACAAGAACAACAGGTGCCCGGCATTGAAGCCGAAATGAAGCCTTTGGCCGATCATGGTGAAGAAAGCTATGTCGGCAGCGGAAGGCTTAAAGGGGCCCGCGCCATCATCACTGGTGGAGATTCAGGGATAGGCCGCGCGGTAGCCATTGCCTATGCGCGTGAAGGGGCAGATCTAGTAATTAGCTACGGCTATGATATGGAGGACGGAGATGCCGCCGAGACTGCCCGTCTGGTGGAAAAAGTTGGTCGCAAAGCCATTCTTTCCAAAGGTGATTTACGGGACGAAACCTATGCTAACGAACTTATCGATCTCACTGTTCGAGAATTGGGAGGAATAGATATTCTTGTCAATAATGCCGCATACCAGATGGCCCATAAAACGCTGGAGGAGCTGACCTCCCAAGAATGGGACCGCACCTTTGAAACGAATATTCGCAGTATGTTTTATTTATGTAGGGCAGCCGTCCCGTATATGGAGGCTGGGAGTTCGATCATCAATACAGCCTCCGTCAATTCCTATCATCCCAACGCCGTGCTACTCGATTATGCTGCAACCAAAGGCGCCATTCAGAATTTCACCGCCAATCTTGCGCAGATGCTTCTCGAGCAGGACAAAGGAATTCGTGTCAATGCGGTTGCTCCCGGTCCGGTGTGGACCCCCTTGATCCCTTCAACGATGCCCGAACCTGAGAATTTCGGGAAGGACAGCCCTATCAAAAGACCCGCACAACCGGCCGAAATTGCGCCGGCTTATGTATTCTTGGCCTCTGAAGAGAGCAGTTATATCGCTGGAGCCACAATCGCTGTTACAGGCGGGAAAATTGCGATGTAAAGAGTATTTGTATTGTCCAACCCCTTATCGGGTTGGCAATTATTTTATCTTTTCGCTTCTACAGCGAAATAAGCAAGTCGCTATAAGACGGTTACAGAACGTATGAAAGTGTGAATTACTAAAAAATCAAACAACAACAAGGGAAGCCTTTAGTGGAGTCCACGCGCTGAAGTTTGATTTCACTTTATAATGATAAGATAAACGAAAAGTTAATTCAATTTATATAGTTTAAGCTGCTTCTGTAATTTTTTACGGGATACATGAATCCGCGTCTTTATCGTTCCTTCTGGCATATTAAAGTAATGGGCAATCTCATGGTATTTATAACCTTCCAAAAACAAGCGGAAGATCTCATAGTTTTCAGGTGTTAACTTACACATCGCTTTTTCAATATCTTCTGCCATAAATTTATTAACTTCCTTATTATGGACTATATTATTGGAGCTTTCTAAAGCAACATATGTATCCTGAATTTCATCAACGCGTTTTGTCTTACGGTACTTATTAATATAAACATGTTTCATAATCACATACAACCAGCTCATTAATTTAGGATGCTGTACAAACTTATCGAGAGATTTTAGGGCCCGGATCCAAGTCTCTTGAATCAGATCTTCCTTTTCATCCGGATCGGTGGTAAATTTTGTTGCAAAGTGATTTAACATACCTCTTTTTTCATTAATCAGTACATTTAAATTGTAGTTGTCCATAACTTATCCTCTCTTTTGTTTAAATTGATATTATTAAGGTTGATCTGTACATGGTACTACAAGAAGGGTGCTAATAGTGAAAGTATGTATCAATAGAAATATGACTTTCAGCAGTTTAGCGTAGTTATACGTTTTATCATAAAAGTTAGTAAGGAGAAGGTTTTATATTTATTTTAGGGTATTTTATTTACAATTATTTAATAAAAACAACTAAATTGAAAAAACGCAAATTAGGTAATAAACCCTAGCGGTAATGTTAGAAATACCTTATTATAGTACAAAAATCAAAGATTGTGGCTGCGAGCAGTGTAGCTTTTTGCAGACTCTCCACATGCCTGCCGAGGAGCGTTGATTTGATTGGTTAAAGTACAGCCTGCTCACGATGAAGGATTAGAAATTCAGATAGTCTTAAACCTGATTTTAGGATTAAAAACCCTTAGTTCACAAAAGGAAGCTGTGAACCAAAGGGTGACGAAAGGTGCAATGGGTAGTAGGTAGCCCTATTGGATAGCCAGCTATTTTTCATACTTAAGTGCCCTATACTGGCTAGGAGTCATACCAGTGCTCGATTTTACAAACCGTGTCAATGTCGATGCCGAAGCAAAGCCATACTTGTCACACAGGGTTTTCATGCGAATTTCCGTTGTTGTCAAATCTTTCTTAATGCGCTCCACTATAAAATTCCGTAAAAACTTTGCAGGAGATAAACCCAATATATCAGCGGATATTCGCTCTAATTCCAACTTCGAAATATTGAGCTTGGACAAATAAAAATCCAATCGTTTGTGTTTATGAAGATACTGCTCAATAAGCGTTTTAAATTCAAGGATTGTTTCTTCTTCATTTTTTTTTTCCAAATGTCTTCCGTTAATTATCATAGCTATAAATTTTGTTGTAATCCAATCTATACCTTACTGCTACAGTAACTCAATAGATTCTTCGTTGGCAATAAAGTTAGTATTCACCTTGCGTTTAGATATAGGACGAAAACCTCAATTAATAGAACAAAAACAGGAAATAATAGTACAATTGATGACTACATTCAGATTTTACCCGAAATACGCGGATTCGAATCCCCTACTCTTCAACTTCGCCTTTAAAATTGCTCCATCAACCCCATCTTCTAGGGTAACCAAAATGATTTGTATTTAGTACCTCTGGTACTCGGTTTTCGGTATTTACTCCCATACAACGAGGGCTGTTCCCTAGGCCAGAGGTAGCGCTTGTCAAGCCTTGATAAAGCCGGTCATTTATTAAAAGGCCTGTGCCTCTACGCTCCCATGAGATTGCATAGGAATTGATTCTTTTTGTCCTGATTAAAACCTGTAAATAATTATAATAACCACTGCAGGATCTGTAACAAGAGGTAGAAAAATAAGGGTGCCAATTTTTAGGGCACCCTTAGGTAAGATTTAGGAAAACAAATTATTAACGTATCCTGTTTTCATTAGAACTTATAGGCGAGATTTAACCTGAACCCCTGCGGGTTGACCACCCGCCATCCATAGTGGGTATAGCCCCAGGCTCCGGGATAGAAACCGACGTAATTATAGCGGTTTGTCACATTATTGACCAGAAGTGCAATGTGATAGTGATGTTTTTGATAGGACGCCCCCAAATCTATAGATAACAAATCATCAGGTAGGTATTTGTGATCCTGTACAACTGGCCAGGTCGCACGCTTGGCCTGATATTCGTACCCTGCGGAAAATCCAAGGCCTTCTAAACTCCCTTCTGTAATGGTATATTTTATCCATGCATTGCTAATATGACGGGCTGTACCGTATAACATTCCACCGATCTTTTTGGGATCTTTATCTTTCGTAACCTTGGCGTCAGTATAGGCATAATTGAATACCAGATTCCAGTTTTTGTTAATAATCCCGTTGACATCCAATTCGATTCCCTTTGAAGTTGCTTCGCCAGATTGTTCAAACTTTCCGGGATTCTCAACTCCCGCCGCAGTAAGCATATTGGTCTTTGTCAGATGATAAGCGGTCAAATTGGTCATCAACTTATTCTGAAACCAGGTTTTCTTCAGGCCGACCTCTTTATTTCGTCCGTAGGATGGATCGGCAGTTCCCCCATTCAACAATACCCCAGTCTGTTCCTGAAATGTCTCGTCATACAACACATAGAGAGTAAACGTAGGCGTCAACAGCCCGGCCACGCTAAATCGCGGTGTAAATGCCTCATTTTTAACTTCATTACCCTTATTGGCCATAGACACTTTCTTCGTCTCCGTATACCTTAGGCCGGCGGCAATCCTCAACTTATCCTCTAAAAAATGGACTTCATCCTGAATATGGACAGAAGTATACGAATAATCCGATAGATAATTGGCGCCACGTTCCCGCAATGACTTGGATCGATCATACACTGGCAACATATCCTTGGTCAAATTGCCATAGATAGGATTATAAATATTAAAGATCACCTCTCCATCGGAATTGACCGGCAGCCTTTTGCTGGGATCGATAATACTACCGGCTTCGGACCAATCCGCCACATAGAATTTCTTGCCCATGTCTAATCCAGCAAGAATATGGTGGCTGATCTCCCCTGTTTTGAATTTACCCCGCGTAAATACCTGCCCGACAGTCGATGTATTCAATGCATCGTTTATACTGAGATTGCGTGTTACATCCCCCTTTTTTACACCATCAGCACCATCTTTTAAAGCAATCGTATTGTAATTCGCATATAGGGAAGCACCTTCCATTTCGGAACGGACATAACCGAACTGTGCCGTCAACAGCCAATCTTCGTTAAAATTATGATTAATTGTTCCGAAAATATTGTGTTCCCAAGACTTGGTCGGATCTATAATTGGATCGCTAAATGAAAAGTTCTTCTTTACCTCCTTAAAACCATCAATACCATAGGCATATTTTGCAAATCCACCCTCAAAATTATTTTGTGAGAGAATATATTCAAATATTACATTCGTATTTTCGCTGGCATTATACTTAAAGGATGGGTTCAGAACAAATTGTTCGTGAGCGACATTTTGCTGAAAATTTCCTTTCTTGGTTCCCATAACGTTAAACCGGCCTAAAAACTTACCATCACTGCTCAAGCGCCGGTCAATATCAACCGCGGCGCGTAATAAATTGTAGCTTCCCAAGTTCATTTGCGCTGTTCTTTGATTATTTCCAGACGGCTTTTTGGTCACGATATTATAGAAACCGCCAGGCTGCGTATTACCCATCATAAAGCCTGCCGGCCCCTTCACGAATTCAACACGCTCCACAAAAGCCATGTCTTCACGTAGTGGTCCAAAACTACCACTTACGTCCATCCCATTCCGAAGATTTGATGCTTGAAATCCACGTACAGCAATTCCAACACTGCCCTCTTCCTGATGCGTGATCGTTCGCACACCACTTACGTTGCGCGACAAACCTTCCGCAGTCGTTAATATCATCTGATCCTGGAGCAGACGCTGATCGATAACCTGAATATTTTGCGGTGTCACCAAAAGGTTTTCACCAAGACGTAAGGTCGAAGAAGGTATTGTTGTTCTGTTAGCAACAACGTTCGCTGTCGATAGCACATAGGATTTTGTACTATCCACCTTTATGGAGTCAACTGCAGGATTTATTTTATTCTTCCCTTTTTCTGTCTTGCCGCTTTGTGCCAATACAACAGTGGGTAAAACCAAGATGCTCCAAAGGATACTTTTCTTTAACATGTTCTATTATTTAGAATTAATATAATTAAATTTACACCGCAAAAGTAGAGCACATTTGGGCAATCAAATTTCGAATTCGGGAGAAAAACATTAGAAAATGGGAGCAATTAAAACAAATCGGGAACTGATGGATGAAGTATTATGTTTTTACGATCAGGACGCGGATGAGCAAACCGTAAAACATCTGAAAACCCCATTAGGCAGTTTTACGACAACCTATATTTACGAAAGCCCAGAATTTATCATTAGAGATTACGCATATACCTATGCTCAAGACATCACATTAACGTATAAAACTTCGACAAAAAACTATATTCAGGTCGCCTTTTTCCTGAATCAACATGTGCTAAAAGACAGCATTAACAAAAAGTACAATAGCTATCTACCGCAGCATAATTATATCTATTTCACACCATCTGAATCAGATGTGGAAATATTTTTCAGGAAAGGTATCGCTTATCGCAATTTCGATATCTATGTGGAATCTGACTATTTCCATCAGTTTGTTGCGGAAACACAGCTGATAGATTTATTTATCGCTCAGGTTGACAAGAATAATTTTGTCCGACTTGTCGAAGACGGCATTCCAATCAGTCCACAGATGCTTCATATCCTTGAGGAAATGAGATCCTGTCGCAAAAAAGGTATTCAACGACAGTACTTTATGAAAGGTAGAACGATGATCCTACTACAATTACTATTTGAATGGATCGATCAAGAAGAAACGCAAAGCGATATGAGCGGTAGTTTTGGAGAAACTGATGCCAATTTATTCTATACGATCCAGGATTTCATCGTGAAAAATACCAGAGAATTCTATACAATCGAGCAATTAGCTATCAAATTCGGTGTCAATGAATATAAACTGAAAAAGGAATTTAAGAACATATTTGGCATGGGCCTCTTCCAATTTGCAACAAAAGTACATATTCGAGAAGCAATCTCCCTATTAAAAACAACTGATCTATCCATTAAGGAGATTGCCTTCAGAACAGGATATTCTTCGCCCTCGTCCTTTTCGGTCGCATTCAAAAAGCAATGTGGCATAGCCCCCAATCAATTTCGAAAGAAAGCGGATACATATGATGAGAAAGATTCAATAAAATAAAATTTACGGCAATCTGCTATTCTTCTATCACCGGTTTATTGTTTTCACAACGTACGCCTTTGGGAGAAGCAAGTAAATTTTCACATTTTACATAGTTGGGATCCAATTTAGCCAGTCTACGAGATAAGGCTTGATGTTGACGATAAATAGCATTAAAATCCCTTCTGCTTTCGTTATTTGAATCATTTTGAAATAGTACATATTTCAATTTGCAGTCTTTAACTATCGGTAGCGCATACCAATTACTCGGGTCAGCACAGATTGGGTTAGCATAGAAAGTTTCTAATGCGCTTATATTCGTATTCAATTTTTCTCTCGTTTGCTCGAGGTTAAAATCTGATGCCAACAGTACTTTCGGAGAACCATCCATACAACCAATTCCAAAATGAGGCTCAGATTCAACCAACATAGTCAATATTGGCCGTTCATCTAATTTTCTAGCGGCCTCCAACAATGACATATACTCGGATTTCAGTTTGTTGTAGGCATTTTTTGTCTCATTACCTACGGGAAAGTATCTGTAAACAGCATTGTAACCACCATTATACCCACCAATAACACTATCAATTCGCAAACTGCTGAGATTGCTACAAGATGATGTCTTGATCAACTCCTCAATTTCAACAATTTTTTCATCAGCCTTTTTATAGAGCTCTTCGTAGGACTGATTATCTTTTTTACAAGCTGCACAAAGAACTATCAAGGAAAACAGTCGGGTTAATTTCATAATTATTTGGTTTACTTTAAAATGTGCTATTTACATCATAAGTAAAACTTATCTTCCACGCTACAAAAAATAAAAAAATATTCACATAAGTGTTATAGAGAAGTCCAATTCGCTTAATCTTCTTCCAAATAAATATTATGGACGACAAACCTAATATTTTTGCTGAATAATAGCATATCCTCGACATCATCCGAATCAATCGCATAAAGCGTATCCTGTTCTCCCCCATCCAAAAGCTCCGAATCAGGTATTAGCTCAAAAAAGGTAATCCCTTCGACGGTAGACAATTCTTCTACCTTAATATAGGAGACATCTTGGTTTTTCCAGATCGATAGAATCTCTTTGGAAAATAATTGATAGCTATTTGCATGCATTGACATATGTGCAAATTAGCAAAAAATTAGTTCATTACACTTTTATTATAAGGTTTCTAAAATCTTATTTGCTTTTTCATTTTTAGGATTGATTTCGAGCAGCTTTATATAGCACTGCTTTGCTTTGTCTCTCTGACCTGCTTTTAGATATGCTTCTGCCAGACTATCGTATACATTTTCGCTCTTTGGGTATAAAATTGTATTGACCTTAAAAATATCGATCGCTTGGGTCAATTTCTTTTGAGAAAGGAGCTCATATCCTGTGCCATTCAGAAAACCTTCTGAAAGCAAGCGATGCCCACTGTCCTCTTGTTTTGCCCGTTGATAAGCTTTAACTCCCCGTTCAAAATGACCTCCTAAAATCAGCTCCAGCGGAATCATATCGCCTGCATTAAGTTTTGGATTTCTGGCATGGATTGTTTTATCACGCAAAATCTGAACAAGCTCCTGCTTACCTGTAGCTTTATCTTTTACAAAGGCCATTTTAAAATCCCAGTCATGCATTGCGAAAGTGTCTACCCCAACTTTAATCAGTTCAACGGGTGCGTCCAGATTCTGAATAGCCATCAGTTTATCATTTTCCATATAGACTTTGATGATTCCATATTTATCAGCACGATAACGACCAACATATGAACTCAGCTCTTTTGCGCTTGACGGTAAAATTTTATTAGCTGGAGCAATGTAATTTGGCCATTGATAGGTTAAAGCGACAGCGCGAACGAGTTCGTTGACAAATAAGGGTTTGTTGGTATTTGTTAGTACAACCACCCCGTCACCACTTGTCTTGCTTCCTATAAAATAAGAACTAAAACCTTCATTCCAACCGCCATGACAAAAGTA
Source organism: Sphingobacterium sp. NGMCC 1.201703 (assembly GCF_047784615.1). Lineage (NCBI taxonomy): Bacteria > Pseudomonadati > Bacteroidota > Sphingobacteriia > Sphingobacteriales > Sphingobacteriaceae > Sphingobacterium > Sphingobacterium sp. NGMCC 1.201703. The sequence continues at coordinate 15,109 of NZ_JBLOHD010000002.1, forward strand.
AACCGCTCCGGCATAGTTTTCAATGAACAGCCCTAGACCGATAAAGGATTCAATGAAAGGACTGGTAAACTCTTCTGCCATCTTTTTGGAAATAACTTTACTGCTTTTGCCCGCCAATGTATGTTGAATATCAATCACAAATTTGGCGTAATCTTCAGCTGTAGACCACAATCCCGCTGCAGCTTGCTCCGGATAAACATGATATCGTCCTTCAACAGGCTTTCCATCTGCAGAATAGGCTGTGGCGGCAAGTTCTGCTTGTGCGACTGGAAGTGGTTGTGCGAATGTGCTATTCTTCATTTCCAATGGCAGCAGCACTTTCTCATTCATAATGCTTGTGTAATCTTTCCTCTCAATATCAATAAGCATCTGTTGCATCACAGTATATCCACCTCCTGAATAGCGAAAATTTGCTCCCGGAAGCTTATCGACAAAGACTGCAGGGGTATTGGCGGGCTTTTCCCCTTTCAACACCTCCACTGCCGTGGGAATAGGATCTATTACCTTATATCCTGGAAATCCACTTACCGTGAAACCAGCAGTATGGCTGACGATATTCTTGAGGGTGACTTTTCTAGTTTTGGTCCATTCGTTTTCTGGAACTTTCCATGACGTTAAAAATGAATTCACATCCGTATCTACAGCTAACTTACCAAGCTCTACTTCTTTTAACGCAGCATAAGCACTGACCGGCTTACTCATCGAAGCAACCTGAAACAATGTTTTAGTAGTGACTGGGGCCTTGGATTCAAGATCTACAACACCGTAGCTCTTACTCCAGATGATCTTGGAATCTTTGATAACAGCTATACTCACACCAGGAATATTATAAAACTTCATGCGTGAGGCAATATCCCATGATCGCTCCCCCACAAAGCGGACAGGTGGTATCAGCCCCGATTCAACAGCAGAAATTTCTTTTTGGAGCTGACTTTCGGTTTGCGCACAAGCTGTTGCGGCCATTAGGCCGAAAATAAGGGCAATAGGTAAAAATTTTATGACCTTCATAAGATGTTAAGTTTTAGATTCCGAATAATATAATTCATGTCGCTTTTTTCGGTTTTTGTTGCAAAAAAGCGGTTGATTTTCGCTTGATCTTTTACGCAATTTTCTCGATTAACTTCCTTATCAACTCGCTTGCCAAAACAGTATACCACTGTTAAACAGCGCACTAAAATATATTTATAATCAGAGATTGATCATAATCGAACACCAAATGTTCAGAATCGAACGATACGACAACCATTCCAAAATCAAATATGCAAGCTTAAATCCAAAGTAGGAAAAATCACTAGCACTAGCGATTTTTCACTATTCGGGACTTCTGTAAATTTGGAAAAAATCTACTATTATGAAAATGATATTAATCGTAGCCAATTTTCTTTGGCAAGGTCCTTTTCGTTTAATTGTGTCCTGAAATCCATATACACAGTAAAATTTATAAAATAAAACGCAGAAAGCTGATGGGACATCAGGTTACAGCGAATTAAAAAGAAAACCATTAAAAAAACGAGAAATGAGAACCGTAAATAAAAACATACTTGTCAATTTGACAAAGGAGAAGTACGAGCTACCTCAAATAAAAACCGTACATGTTAGCATGGAGGCTGAAATTGCTGCAGGTTCGGCAACAACCAAACCTAATGGCAATGTAAATACGGAGTGGCAGAACATGCCGGAAACATCAACAGACCTCGACTGGTAGCTCAGCTGAGCCTGAAGATGGGGACGCTACTTGATAAGAATAATTGACTAACGGACTTACTATTAACCGAAATAGAAAAAATGAAGAATAAGATTTTCAACAACAGATTCAATTCTATCTGCGGAATGACGGCTTTACTTTTTATTGTTTTGTTTGCCCTCGCAGGCTGCCATACAAAAGATGACCATTCTGCTGTCTCAGCAGAAAAAGCTGTGGTTAAAGTCAATATACTGGGCAACCATTATGACAACGAAGAAAGTATAGAAAAAAAATCAGCAACAGGACTTCATACCACCGATAATAACAAAGTCCAGTATCAGGAGACCGCTTTCAATGATGAATACACGCTGGTTGCAGAGCTGGCTCCGGCCTACTTGCATGAGCCTATTACGACGAAAGCAGGCACCAAAGCCAGTACAGAAACAAAACCGCTTGATCCGGGAATACGTTATAAAATGGCCGTGTATAATTCCTCCGGGGAATATGTCACTGAACGGGATTATATTCGTGGAAGCGAAAACAATACCACCCAATTGAGTTTGGATGCCGGACAAAGTTATACCTTTGTTGCTTACTCCGTAAACAGTACAACAGATCTTCCTTCGATTACTTTTGCGAATCCAGCAAACAAAACATTAACGACATCAAGTTTAGTGGGCCTTTCCGGCAGTACGGACTTTATGTATTTTAGGAAAGACAATATGGTTGTCAGTGGCAACACAGTCAATTATATAGATATCACATTGGCACATAAGATGAGCATGATCACCACAATCATTGATGCTTCGGCGACTGGATATGAGGTTACTGCCATCAGTGCTTCGATTAGCCCTCACTTTCTGACAACGACTATTCAATTATCTAATGGCGTGCCATCGCAATCGGACGAAGTCGGAAATGTTCCACTTATATTTCAAACGCTTAATACGGCAACTATTGTTTCAAATCCAGTAATCTTGAATGCCACGACCTCTACTGGTAAGCTTAACCTAGCATCTATTACAATTGGACCTCTGACCCCACAAAATATTATCTCTCTTAATAATCTGGTTATCAGCCCGGGCGTGAAATATGATCTCCGGATCCGTATCAATCCAAAAGATGTTTTCCTGGATCATCAGGGACAAAAAGCAGCGCGTATCAATGGGGTCATCTGGATGCGCTATGACTTGGGTGCCCCAGGTGCCAGCATCAACATCGACCCTGATCAGGATCCTTCAACGATGGATCTCTACGGTAATTTTTATCAATGGGGAAGAATACCAGCAATAGGAACCGCGAACTGGCCCGGTGTAACGAATTGGAGTTCAAATATTGTACAACCAGACAATGCCTGGAATAGTGGCACTGAAAATGCACCCGTAAAAACTGCAGCCGATCCTTGTCCCAGTGGTTATCGCATACCCACCAAAAGAGAAGCTGAGTTCCTGATCAACGGCACAACAGCAAGTAATATCGGGTCATGGGCCGCTAGTCAGTCTAATTACAGTGCTGCAAAAGTTCTGACCAGTATACGCAACAAAAATGTGAAATTGACTCTTCCTGTAGGTGGCCGTGTTCAAACACATGATTATGGAGGTATTTATGGTCCACTGGGCTATGAACATCGCGGACAATTTGCTTATTTCCATACAAGTTATACCGAGGGAAACAATATCTATTATCTACAGGGATCTTCTATGGATATGGTGGTAAATACACCCGGAGACAATAATGTTATGAATAAATTTCAAGCTTTTCCGATCCGTTGTGTAGCCGAATAAAGAATTTACCGCATTTTTTAATCGCCTAAGTCAATGAACCTATAAGAGAGGAGCTGTAGCTCCTCTCTTATAGGTTATGTCCCAAAGTCAGCTTTCCTAATTCAGGTTTTCTCTTGTCTGTTATCTGATAGCTTTTAGAAAAGAGCCGCCCTTTCCTAGATATTGCCATGGTATTTGTCCTTTTGTCGTTTTTCCCCCTTGAAATTGTCGGATATGCGGTCTAAACCCAACATCAAAAATGGATAGATTTGCTTATAAAATTTTAACAATCAGATAAATATGGAAACCAAAAAAACATTAGGGCGAATGATGGTAATATTTTTCACATTATTACTATCCTGTCAACAGCAGAAAAACGATCGTACGGACTCTCCAGAAAACAGGTCGATTGCTAAAACAGCCAAACCATCCGAAACGGGTTATGCTGATGTGAATGGATTAAAAATGTATTATGAAGTTTACGGTGAGGGTAAACCTCTTGTATTACTCCACGGATCTTATATGACAATCCTATTGAACTGGTCTCAGGCTATCCCCATGTTTAAAGGTCGGAAAGTAATAGTCGCGGAAATGCAGGGACATGGGCGGACTAGAGACATTGCACGAAAAATCAGTTATGAAGGAATGGCCGATGATGTATCCGGCCTATTGAAACATCTTCAAATAGATAGTGCCGACATATTGGGCTACAGCATGGGAGGTGGCGTAGCATTTCAACTGGCTATACGGCATCCCGAGCAGGTACGAAGACTTATTGTATTGTCAGGTAGCTATGCACACGACGGATGGTGGCCTGATGTAGAAGCATCCTATTCGTCGATAACGGCGGATATATTTAAAGGTTCGCCAATCGAGAAGCAATACGACAGCCTCGGTAATGATCCAAAACATTTTCCCGAATTTGTAAAGAAAGTGATCAGCATCGATCTAGAACCCTATGACTGGTCCAAAGACGCAAAACAAATAAAAGCCCCCTTATTTATGGCCATCGGCGATGCCGATGGAATACAGTATGAACATGCATTGGCATTATTTCGTGCCTTAGGAGGTGGGAAAATGGGCGATATACACGGATTACCCAAATCTCGTCTGGCTATCCTCCCTGGAACAACACATATCGGTATGATGTACCGCATGGATTGGTTAGTTCCGATGATTGACGACTTTCTGAATTCTGATCTGAACACCGCAGCACCGGCATTTTAGTGCTTTTTGACAGATCCGTATTGCGTTTATACCTGCAAAGTAAAGAGTCGACCCCAACGGGTTGACTCTTTTCTCATCATCGACTTGTACTTTTTTGTGACTTTTACTGTAAAGATTACGGATAACACTTCATGTTTATTATAGTCATCAATGCGTGTTAAAGGAACCAGCTTTCCAGAGGAACATTTAAATGCGCTTTCTTTGGTATAAATTTTAAATGGGTCTTAAATCTTTTTAAAAATTTAATATATATTTATGCATCTAAAACGAATACATGTTAGAAAATTTCGCATTCTATCTATTTTTGGTTCTGCTGATTACCATGCTCATTATGCTGGCAAAAAAAATTCAGGTAGCTTATCCTGTTTTGCTTGTATTGGCGGGACTTTTAATAAGTTTTATTCCGGGAGTACCAGCCATAAAAGTAGAACCTGAATTAATATTTATTATTTTCTTACCACCATTATTGTATGAAGCGGCTTGGTCAACCTCTTGGAAGGAACTTTGGCGATGGCGCCGGATTATTTTTAGCTTTGCTTTTGTGGTGGTATTTTTCACCGCATTATCAGTAGCGGTTTTTGCGAACTATTTTATTCCCGGATTTTCTTTAGCCCTTGGATTTTTATTGGGTGGAATAGTTTCTCCGCCTGACGCTGTGAGCGCTGGTGCAATATTAAAATTTGTGAAAGTACCGAAGAGACTAGCTTCAATTCTTGAAGGCGAAAGCTTGCTGAATGATGCTTCCTCGCTGATTATTTTCCGCTTTGCGATGATAGCTGCTGCTACAGGTCAATTTGTATGGTACGAGGCCGCAGGAAGCTTTGTCTGGATGTGTGTCGGCGGCGTAGGTATAGGACTTGGACTTGCCTATATTTTCTTGAAAATGCACAAGATTCTACCAACTGATTCAAATACAGACATATTGCTCACTTTTATTGCGCCATTTTCAATGTATCTGGTCGCCGAGGAGCTGCATGCTTCCGGAGTTTTGGCCGTGGTAAGTGGTGGTCTATTTCTCTCCTACCGCAGCCACGATTTTTTGAGTAGCGCATCTAGAATACGTACTGTAACGGTTTGGGAAAGTTTTTGCTTTTTGCTGAACGGAATTGTTTTTATGCTCATTGGTTTGGACCTGCCTGAAATCGTAAACGGATTGGGCGATACTGATATATCTACCGCAATCGGTTATGGAGTCGCGGTTACTGCTGTTCTGATTATTGTAAGAATCTTCGCCGGCTATGGTGCAGTAATTACCACACTAGTGATGAGAAATTTCATCACCGTGGCCGATGCACAGTCTCCGGGCTGGAAAACACCCCTGATCATTGGCTGGACAGGAATGCGCGGTGTCGTTTCCCTAGCCGCAGCACTTTCAATTCCCCTTACCTTAGAGAACGGTACACCTTTTCCCCAAAGAAATCTGATCCTTTTCATCACATTCGTTGCTATCCTGTTAACATTGTTGGTACAGGGACTCACCCTCCCTTTTTTATTAAAGAAATTTCCGCCGATAGATCGGGATTTCGTACGAACAGAAAAGGAGATTGATTACGAAATTCAAAACAAACTTGCTCAAGTAGCGGTAGAGAAAATCCGTAAAGATTATGCTGACAAAATAGATAGCTTTCCGACTTTGAAAGACCAGCTGCAGAAATATGAAAATCAATTGACCAGTTCGGAAATCATCATTAACTATGCCGAGTACCGAAAAATCTATATCGACATCCTGGAAGCTCAGCGGATCTGGTTAATCAATAAAAATCGAGAAGAGCTTCTGTTGGACGAAGAAATCATTAGAAAACATCTTCGTTTACTTGATCTTCAGGAGGAAAGAATGAATATGAAAAGTTAATCGTAATTTGAATCTCAGTGCTACTAATTTGATTATTCAACATACGATCGGATCAATATTTTTAAGCGTAGAAGGGGTCCAACCTATTTCCGTAAAGCGATTAAATATGCGGACGGATATTTACTAACAGATAACATGAGAAGAGCATTTTTATTATTTCTTGCATTATTTTTCACGTCTAGGCTGCATGCACAAATGAACAATACGCAGCAGATGGTGATCCAATTTTTGGATACATTACAGAAAAATGCCTATATGGGGAAATCCATGCGGTGGGATTCGATCCGACCAGCATTCATAGCGGAAACCCGTGACATTAAAGATATCAACCAATTAAAACCATATTTCGAAAAATTATTAAGATCCTTAAAAGATGGACATTCAAGCCTATTCTTTGAGCCGAAGGAACAGAATAGTGCATCCGAACAAGACCAGTTTGAAAAAATGGCAGTCATGACAGATAGTGAAGCCGGTCTACCTCCAAAAAATTTCCAGCATTACATGATAGCCAACAAATACGCTTATATCAATATACCTGCGGTGATGCTCGAAAGTAGAAAATATGTCGATAGCATAGGTATACAGCTAAACTATTTAGACGCTCAGCAGCCAAAAGCATGGATCATCGATCTTACAGAAAATAACGGCGGAAATATCATGCCAATGATCTGGCAGTTTCCCTCCCTATTGGATACAGATAAAACCTACTCCTATGTAGATGCTCAAGGGAAAGAAACAAAGGCTACTACGCGCTATATTGTCGAAAGCCCCGAAGATCTCAAGTATTTTCAGCTATTTCAGCTTGAACCTGATAAAGTAAAACCTGTACAATTGAAACATGTTAATGTACCTATCATCCTATTGACGAGTAACGTTACTGCAAGTTCCGGAGAATTCTTTACAGCGCACTTCAAGGGACAGAAAAATGTAAAAGTAATCGGGCAAAAAACCGGAGGTCTCACCTCTGGGAATGCGCCATTCAATATCAATAACAATTGCATGGTGATGCTAACAACTACAGTCCTAAAAGACCGCAACGGCAAAGTGTACAAGATCGCTGAGGGCATTGAACCTGATATCAACCTTCCCATCGATATGACACCAAAAATGGGTAAGACAAAACTAACCTATAGAGAAACCCAGGAGGTCATAAAAAATGCAAAAAAGAATTACATAGATGCGGCGATAGCGTTCATTGAAAACACAAAAAATTTTTAGTAATTATTTTCTTAGTCTATATGAGGGTACCACTTATTCTTTCCGGCAAGGGTTTTTATTTATCAAAAATAATCCAACAAGTTCTTTTGAGCGGCCTTTTATCTAATAATCTCCAGGGAGGTCGATCCTTTGGGCATATACAACAGCATATCGACAAAAGTTTTTCTATTTAGGCCGTTTTTATCGATGTCTTCATAGCCTAACAAAGATTCACCCCTATTAGCGCCCTCCCGCGACTCTAGCCGAACCAATCGGCCATCTCCGTAAAATTTCAGATCGTAATTCTGGAGCGAATAAAATGTACGTGAATTTCGCGTTGAAGTTGATAAAGTTATTGCAACGGACTTCCCCTTCCTACCCTTTGTTGTTTGGAACTTTGTAATAATATCTTTGGGGAAGTACAAGGCTTGATACCATTCCGCATCCGCCTTTAGGAATTTTGTATTTAGATCATCGTCTTCCTTGTTTTCAAAAGCAGATAACATCTGTCTATAGAAGCTGAGAACCTGCTGTTCTAACTGTACGCGATCCAATTGGGTCAAATCCTGCCCATTTGTCCATCCCTCGAGCTGATAAGGAACATCGGCTTTAAAATGAATATCTTTTTTGTACGTTTTCAATTTCGCTAAATCTGTTGTTTCATTAGCAGTTTTATACAAAACAATTTCTTCCGGAGTCTTCAAGTTACCACCTTTATCCCAACCTGTTTTCTCAATTTTAAGGGAAAATTTGCTGCCGTTTTCGAGATACTGTTTGATCGTGCCTTGGCCATCGTAACCAGGATAAAGCGCTATAGTAACCTGTTGTTGACCACTTTTAAGGATATATGGATTGATATCCACTCTCGCCATTCCAGGCCTTTGATCAAAATTCGAATAAACAGGACAGCCATTGATCAGAATACTGAAACTCAAAACACTTTCGACCTCCAGCTGGTACAGTGGCTCTTGCTTGAACCGACGAACCTTTTCAGAAAGATAGCTTATCCGATCGCCGCTTGACATTACCTTATCTTTTACCTCCTGCGCACATCCACTGACATACAATATTGTCAACAGTAAAGCCGTTGTTATTTTATTCATATCTATCGTATTACGAGGGTACAAATTAACACGCTATTTATCATTTTATAGAGAACCTTTTAATATTCGTCACGGTCTATTTACTATCTGCAAAAACGCCACAAAGTATTTTCCTGAAGCTTCCAATGCTCCCCTCTAATTAATTTGGGTATGCATAGATGACCTATTTTGTAGCGGACACTTTTGATCAAATAAAAAAGAAGGGAATGTCGATTACACAGTCCTTTTAGAAAGTCATGCTATAGGCTCTCGACTAAGTGCCAACCTAATAACAGGCCAATAATGAGAAAGCAAGCCGACATCAAAGCAATTCCGTACGAACCGTAAGTAAAGTTCTCCGCTTCAATCTGTTTGGCCACTTTCCTATATTTGATATACGCCAATACAACAGTAACAGAACCTATAAGAACGATGGAAACACCAACAATCCCAGAATATTCGGGTTCAATATCCATGGTCTTTTTTGAGTTGAGCATTAAGGTTACCTGCTGTATAAACAACGAAAACTTAACGACGACAAAACCAAATCCCATGATACCCAAGCTGGTGGTTATCCAGGCTAAAAAAGTGCGCTCATTGGCCAAATGATCATTGATTTTTTTTGAATTATTCTTTTCTATCATATCCTAATAAGTACTGTTTAAGACTTCACATATTCTCGCTATTGTGATTTCGTACATAAACCATTATCTGGCGCTTATTGTTTAGAATGAGGATAGAAAATAAATAGCTATGACAATACCTTTTTCAATCAAGGAATAAATTTCCTCACTAAGAGAAAAATACTTAGTTGCAGTGTTTTTTTGCGGTTAATACCGTATACTTTACGGATTCGACATTTGAAAACTACGGGTATGATATAAATACGGTCTTTTGGGTACAGCTTTTGATTTACAAAAGGAAAAAATTCACCACCTTAATCATAATACTTAATATGGAAAATAATATAGAACAACAAGCAAAAAAAATGGGACTAGAAAAGGGATATTATCTATTATTGATGGCTATTTTGGATATCCCGGTAAATAACGAGAAAGAAGAAACCAAAAAGGCCTAGGTGTTATGCAAAGAATCGTTATTATAAGCACTTATCCACCCCAGGAATGTGGATTGGCAACGTTCTCAAAAGATCTTAAACAAGGCATGTGCGCGGACAAAGATATTATCGTCGATGTAATCGCGGTTTCAAAAACTGGCATTGAACAGTTCGATCCATCAGTACGCTTTGTTATAGATAAGGAAAGGCTAGACAGTTATATCCAGGCCAGCCATATTATCAATGCCGAGTACGACTATTGCATTGTACAGCATGAATATGGAATATTCGGTGGCGCCGATGGGGTATTTATCAATCAGCTGATCAATCATTTAACTATACCTTTGTTAACTATATTTCATACCATATTACAATCGCCCTCATTGCGTCAAAAGGAAATTATGGAAGCGCTTCTTATAAAATCGCAAGCCGTGGTAGCCTTATCGCCAAAAGGAAGTGAATTGTTAAACGAGCTATTTCCGATGGTTGACCCTAAAAAAATCAACGTTATACCACATGGTGTACCACAATTTGACTACAAACAGGGTTTATCAAAGTATCGATTGGGTCTTCAGGATTATTTTGTGATGATGACTTTTGGATTAATCGGCCGAAGTAAAGGACTTGAGTACGCCATCCGCTCATTGGAAGGCCTAGATTTACCAAATTTCAAATATCTCATTGTCGGCAAAACACATCCGAATGTATTGGCCCACGAAGGTGAATCCTATCGGTTTGAATTAAAAAGTCTGGTAGAACAGTTGCAATTGCAAGATAAAGTGGTTTTTGTGGACGAATTCTTAACAGATGAGCAGTTAAAAGAATATTTAACTGCTTGTGATATTTACTTGTCTCCTTATCAACATGAACAACAGATTAGTAGTGGTACACTATCTTTTGCTGTTGGCGCGGGAGCCGCTGTTATATCAACACCTTATTGGCATGCGGCAGATCTTCTGAAAGATGATCGGGGAATTCTCACCCCATTTAATGATGTCCAAAAAATGGGTCAGCATATCAAATTACTCTATAAGTCTCAGCGATTGCTTGCCTGGCATCGCTTCAAAGCCCGTAGTTACGGGGAACAGACAACCTGGAAGATGGTCGCTAAATCATATATAGCACTTTTATCGACATTGACCACACCAATAAGGTCCTTAGTCCATTACAAGGATTATCACTCGTTTGATTTAAAGCAAGAAGCATAAGGAATAGGAGCAGTCCACAAAAAGGACTGCTCCTTATATTTTGTCTAATCTTTTAAAATGATTTTCTAAGGTCAAACAAAATGCCTGTAGGGCTTTTGTAGTATACGTAAACTGAGCCTCTTCAGCTACGGTTTGCGGATCCAGCTCAACTTTTTCGGTAATTAAAACCTGTCCTTGGTAAGCGATTGAAAAAAAGGCATATAGTTTTCCTTCTGATTCGGGTACAATCGTTGCATAACCCGTGGTCGCAATGCCCCATCCCGTCTGAAATAACGTAGTTATCCTAGCTGCCATTTGTTCTGTAATCCCCGGAGAGACACAATCACATTGCTCGGCTTCCTTGACATCGACTTGTAATAAACTAGTCTTTTCTTCGATAGTATATGCTGTAATGCCTCCAGCAAATACATCTGTCGCATTTTCCATCTGCGCGCAGGCAAATTGCAACATTCCCGCTGTGACACTCTCAGCCACGGCTAAACGCTCCTGACGAGCAAATAGCGAATCCTTAATTCGCTTGAGCAATACCTCGGAAAACTGTATTTTGTCCATACTTGTTTGAATTGAACTTCAGAAATTTATCTCTTTCTTACTGGAATAACTGTTCCACAAATAACGGCACTATAAAACTGTATAAATTCTGATCTCAGGTGTATCTACAGCAAGGGATTTTAATGCGACAAGGATATCGTTATTGAACAACTCGGTCGATAGGAAAACGTGAGCGTCTTCTGCTGTATCAAAAACATGCAATAGCTGAACATGCTCATCTCCAACGAGTAGTTCCATTGCGATCGCGCCTTTTATCTGATCAAGAAACGCGTCCTGAAATTTGTCATATATACCTGTTACTGCACCTTTTTCACTAGGATTGATTTTTAAGGTTATTTGTAAATACGCTTTTGCCATTGTGTTCTTTTTTTGAGTTTATCCTTCTTGAATAAAAGGGAAACAATATATCGTAGATTATTCAACTTTAGTAAAATAGAAACTTTAACAGATAACCGTAGTCAGCAGCAGATCGTTTGTTTTTTTTATTATAAAACAATCATCAAACGGCTGTTGTTCTTAGTGAAAAATATATCAATATTATGGGAAATTTATTATACATCATTGCCGTCATTTTGGTAATCATTTGGGCAATCAGTTTTTTTGGAGGTTATGCGACAGGAAATATAATCCACATCTTGTTGGTCATCGCAATTATAGTTGTGTTATTACGGGTAATCCGGGGTGCGGCTTAATTGAATAATTATCTAAAAGCTGGGAAACTTTGAAACTGGCTTTTAGATAACTTTATGTTTAAAATTAAGGCTCCAACAAAAGAGCTTCTTAAAAAATGTCTTTGCAATATTAAAAGATAGCACTATGATACAAATGACACAAGTGATTATTCACGCAGCACGATTAGGAAACGTTGCGGTACTACAAGAACTTATCCAACAGGATATTGATTTGAATTGTCGTGACGATAAAGGCTATACGCCATTAATTATTGCCTGCTATAATAATCAAATTCATGCTGCACGAGTTTTGCTGGAAGCAGGTGCGGACGTTAACGCTCAAGATCTGGGAGGGAATACTGCGCTTATGGGTGTTGCTTTTAAAGGATATAAAGACATTGCGGAACTTTTAATCCATTATGGCGCTAATTTAGACCTACAGCATGGAAATGGCGGAACAGCGCTTATGTTTGCTGCCATGTTTGGCAGAAATGAGGTATTACAGCTTCTGTTGGAAAAAGGGGCGAACAAAACCTTATTGGACGTGCGTGGACTTTCGGTTATGGATCTAGCGGTACAACAAGGTAATGAAGCCGCCATTACAATATTGCAAAACTAAATAAGTATTTCAAAGTAAAGCCCGCTTAAAGCGGGCTTTACTTTTGTATGGCAAATTTGCATTAAGCTGGCACTTGCCGCAGTTTTTCACGTTCCCAAAATCGGTGTTTTGCAATTGCTTTTATAAACTGATCCGCCAAGATAGCGGGGTCCTCTCCAATAAAAACTCCATCAGCCAATGTCGGAACTTCAGAACTTTCAGCCGGCAATTTTTCGAAAAAATAAGTTTGCCGCAAGATCTCCTTTGCTTCGGCATCAACCGCGATTGCCTTACAGTGCTTGAAAGCTTCATTCAAGAAATGGATCGCATCGGGTTCTCCTGCCAGTGTTGCTACACTACGTTTTCCTCCAGGCACATATACCGCATCGTATAAGACGGATGCTCCGGTCAATAAGCTCTCTTCCACCAATATCTTTGACTTGTTAGATGTAATTATTTCACCGTGTTTAGGAGCAATAACATGTACAACGGCACCCTCTCCCATTAGCAGTTCTGTAACCTTCATTAAGGATTCCCCATTCACACCATCCGCAGCAAGTACAGCAACTTTTCGACTCCGAATGGTATTTTTAACTGTGTTTTCCATACTCAAAGCATTAGATTTCTCCAGGGTTGATTTCACCTGAATAGGCTCATAATCGGCTGGATTACCATCAGCGGGGATACTGTGATTAATAGGTTGTTCTGGTTTTTGGGGCAGCTTGAGTCCCAGTCCAGCTGCCACTTTAGTTGCCAATTCTACGTCTACCAGTGACAGGATACCAATCATACGCTGGCGTACAGAGACAGCCTTAACCTTTCCTAATTCAAAACGAAAGGCATCGATCAGATGATTTTTTTCGGGTTCGGATTGGCTATGAAAAAATAACCGTGCCTGGCTAAAATGATCGCGGAAGCTCGCGCTTCTGCCCCTTATTTTTTTAGCATCAATGCGTTCTTGATAGCTCGTAAAACCTCCCTCGGCTTCTTTAACCTGAGCCGGATCATTGTTACCCAAAGAATTGGGCCCATAACTCGTCTTACCTCTGTCAATGCGCTGACGCATAAATCCATCACGCTGATTGTTATGCGATGGGCTTATGGGCCGATTAATCGGGATCTCATGAAAATTAGGACCGCCCAGGCGTATCAGCTGAGTATCTGTATACGAAAATAGCCGCCCCTGGAGCAAGGGGTCATTCGTGAAATCTATTCCAGGCACGATATTCCCGACATGAAAAGCACTCTGCTCTGTTTCGGCAAAAAAGTTATCGGGATTTTTATTGAGGGTCATCTTTCCAATCCGCTGGACAGGCACCAATTCTTCCGGCACGATTTTCGTCGGATCCAATAAGTCAAAATCAAATTTAAATTCATCGGCTTCAGGAATAATCTGTATACCTAGCTCCCACTCTGGAAAAACCCCGCTTTCAATTGCCTCCCATAGATCCCGTCGATGAAAATCGGGATCCTTCCCCGAGATATTTTGCGCTTCATCCCAGGCTACAGAATGCACACCGAGCAAAGGTTTCCAGTGGAATTTCACAAAATTTGACTCCCCCTTTTCATTAATAAGCCGGAAAGTATGTACACCAAAGCCTTCCATCATGCGATAACTCCGCGGGATAGCACGGTCACTCATGAGCCACATAACCATATGGGTAGATTCGGGCATTAAGGAAATAAAATCCCAAAATGTGTCGTGAGCCGATGCCGCTTGGGGAATCTCATTGTCGGGTTCAGGTTTTACCGCATGTACCAGATCTGGAAATTTCATGGCGTCCTGAATAAAAAACACAGGCATATTATTGCCCACCAAATCAAAATTACCCTCTTGCGTGTAAAATTTAACCGCAAAACCACGTACATCGCGAGCAAGGTCTGTTGAGCCCCTGGAGCCCGCGACAGTGGAGAAACGTACAAAGACGGGAGTCTCGAGTTCGGTGTTATTCAAGAAGCCAGCCTTTGTTAAATCTCCTAGTGATTTATATAATCTGAAAATACCATGTGCTCCCGCCCCGCGGGCATGTACGACACGTTCTGGAATACGCTCATGATCAAAATGTGTAATTTTTTCCCGCAGAATAAAATCTTCCAATAGCGTGGCACCCCGCTCGCCAGCTTTAAGCGAGTTTTGATCATCATTGATCCTAACTCCTTGGTCTGTTCTCATCTGTTCACCACTTGCATCAGCGATATGCTGGTTTAATGATTTTATTTTATCATTTTCAGCCTGATTGTCTGCTTTTTCATTGCGTTCTCTTTTCTTCGTCATAATAGATTTAGTTTTTATTACTCGATGGATAGAATTGTTAAAATGACCTATGGTCTCTCTAATGAACTCATCCTGAAAAGAAATCGTTTTGTTTAATTCTAAAGTAAGTTGTGTGTCACTGGCTTTGTATTCTCATAACACTGCTGGGCTAGCAGAACACTAAATACTAATTTTAAAATTTTTGTCGGTCGCAAGAAGGATAATACTAAGCATACACATTAGTAATGAATTATAATAATGATTATATTCCTGATGAGCCATATGTGCCGTAAAAGCACCAATCGCAAATGGAAATAAAAGTAAAATTCCTACTGTTTTGAATTCTGGTTTGTACAAACCTATAAGAAGAAATATAACACCCAGCAACTCGCCTATTCCAATGCCTAATGTCCAGGGTTTGTTAAATCCCAAAGAATCCATACTCTGCATCATGGACTGTTTCTGAAAAACTTTAAATAAGGAAGCATAACCAAATACATAGAGGTAATAGGCGTAGCTCAACCAATGAACGATAGATTTTATTGTTTCCATTTTTATACTTTATAAGATGAGCTACAAATTTCTTTATTAAATTGCATCAATAACAGTACACACGAAATTGTATGATACCAACAGAAAAGTAAGTATGAATAACAGAAAAGAAAGCTCCACCAATAATATCAACGAAACTTACTGGAAAGGTCATTGTGGCATCGCTTTCACGTTATCCGCAATTGGGGGACGATGGAAAATAAATATCCTCTCCTATCTCCTACATGAAGAAAGGTTGCGTTATGGTGAATTGCGAAAAAGACTTGTCGGTATTTCAGAGCGCATGCTGATTGCCAAATTGAAAGAACTTGAGCAGGATAAACTGATCAATCGGATCGTTTATCAACAAGTACCACCCAAAGTAGAATATGAACTAACAGCATTGGGGCGTTCGTTGGAAAAAATTTTAGTACTTATGGATGAATGGGGCGAGACAAATATGTAAGCTACAGTTTCTGAATCTACAGAAACTGTAGCTTAGCGCTGTAAGCGTCTATCCAATCCCAGCTTTTAGCAGACCGTGGGCCTAATTTTTAGAAAGTGCATAAAGTGCAAAAGTCCCCAACCAATGGGAGCCCATATAGTCATCCTTGGAGGTGATATTTGGTAATGAATATTTTAAGTGCTTATTGGCGAGACCATGTAGATGATTCAGCTCAGGCAGTGCCTTAGCAATACCATTTAAACAGGTGGCCCGGCTAAAATTCAATCCATCCAAGTGAACTAGATGCCCATCTGTACGATCTTTTACAATGCCGGGTTCCAAATTAAAGTCTGGATTAAAAAGCTCCGGAAGAAAGTCCTTTAGCCATTTGCGATATTCATCTTGCCCCAAAACCGCACTCATGCATAGCGCCTCTTCAAGACAAGGGGAAAGAAAATCACTACCGCTAGGCTCAAAGGAGATATTACAATTTTTGTCATGGTCATATAACCTTACCGCATTTGTCATTAATGATTTTTCAAAGGCAACATTATTGGTTCCCCTTGCATAATCTAAAGCCAGCGAGAGACCAAAAGCTGAATTATCATGATAGCCAGTACGAATTGGATACACCAATTTCGGCAAATATTCCTGATAGGCTCTCATAATATGTTTTGCCATTGGATCCAGAATTTTTGCCCAGCGTTCCGCATCGGGATCTTTCCAAGTCAATAACTCTTTTTGCAGTTGTAATAACCAGGCCCAACCGTAGGTGCGTTCAAAGTTTTTATTATTTTTATCTTGAAAGAATGCTAATTCTATTGCCGCATTTTCTGCTGTAATAATCTGATTGAGCTGCTTCCGGATCAGACCAGACTTGTCGAGATCAGGAAATTGTTTCAAAATTCGGACAATTGACCAATAGCCATGAACAGAAGAGTGCCAGTCAAAACAGCCGTAAAAAATTGGATGTAGCGCGCGCGGCCCTTTTAGATCTTTGTCGCTTCCGAGCACCTGTCCCAATTTGTTTGGATATTCGACTTCAATACAATGCAAGGGCAATGTCAGCAAATGCCTTGCTTGAGCACTATCTAATTGTATCGGCGTATTATTTGTACTATTATTTACTTTGATCGTTGAGTTATTGTGGCAGGAAACGGCCAATACAGAACTACAAATCAATCCTATTATTCTTTTCATTTTGTTAATTTTTTAATCTATCTTTCAAGATGAAGTTATCATATTTAAGAGGTTTACACCATTTTTTCCTCGTTCAAACCGCAAGCGACCGGTATGTATAATTCACTGTTATATCATTCTTCAAGCGACGCTTCCTGAAGCAACTGACTTACCAAAATAGGCACTGCAACAGTCGCGGCCTCCTCAAAGCATTTTATACGTCCTAATGTTGTGCTATCCGGAATCTGCTTGTCTATCAAAAATGAGCGGCAATAGCTCGGCGCAAATTGCCGCAGTCCGGCCGCTGGATAAACCTGTAGGGAAGTTCCGATGATGATTAAGATATCTGCTTTAGAGACATAGGCCATTGCCCGTTCAATCTCCGGAACAGCCTCACCAAACCACACGATATTCGGCCGCAATTGGCTGCCCTTTTCGCAGAGATCTCCCATCTTTATCTCATCACCCTCGATGGGATAAATCAAACGATCGTCAATGGACGACTTGGATTGATCCAATCGACCATGTAAATGTATAATATTTGTAGATCCGGCCTGCTCATGCAATAGATCTACATTCTGCGTAATGATGGTGACCAGATAGGCAGACTCTAACTGCTGCAAGGCAAGATGCGCTACATTTGGTTTTGCGGCTAACGCTGCCTTCCGCCTAAGGTTGTAAAATTGCTGAACAAGTGCCGGATTTCTCTTCCAGCCTTCAATAGAAGCGACAGCCATCACATCATGTCCTTCCCATAATCCATTTGCATCCCTAAAAGTTGGTATCCCGCTTTCAGCTGAAATACCTGCTCCGGTTAAAACAACAATATTTTTCTTTTCCATTTGCTTGCTTAGTCCCTAAAAATAAATAAATTCTATTGGGTTCGAAAGGATACTTTTTAGATAATAAACAAGTTCACTACTCACTTAACAATTTAGTAGCATAGTCATCGGGAAGTTCCAGTCGAATCGAATCTTTACTAGTGGCGGCTTTTCGATTCATCTCATCAAAAGAACGTTGATAGTAGACAAATGCCTTGTTGGGAATATGCAGATCTTTTGCTTGTTTGACGGTAAAATGATAACGATTGTCTGACAGCTTAACATGTTTATAAATGCGATAGGTTACAATTTGGATTTGCACCTTGTCGAATTTAGGTATCGCCTTCAAATCAGCCGGTTCATAAAAGTATTTTTCATTAAAATACATAAATTCGTCTGATTTGGCAAGTCGCTCCAGACTTATTTTTCCTTTAATCACTTCGTTTGTCAGCGAATCTGCACGTCGTCGCTCCATTTTATTGCCATCTCCCGCAGCACAGGAAATACATAGCACTGCCGTAGACAGCGCTATAAGAGAGGTATATAATAGACTCATTGCCCTAAGTTAGTATAATAATATTTCCCACCATAACACTGTCGACAAAAATTATTTTGACCGGATAAAAAAGCCCAAGATGCTAGCATCTTGGGCGCTAATATTTTGTTTAGCAGCGATTAAAGGTTATTTTCAATTGCGCCAACTTTCTCTCGGTGCAATGCCAAGGGTGAGTCCAATAGTACGGCAATAACTGTCATATTTTTATCCAAGCGTTCCTTTGGTGCCTGAATATAGACGATCCCCGGAATACTACTCCAGTATAGTTTATTGAAAATTTCATGATTGATCATAGAACCTTCTCCTACCAACCTAATCCGTGCGATCCCATTCTTTATTCCTTTAAGCGCGATAGGTCCTGTCGGTGTCCCTTCGACAAAAAGATAGAGGGTCTGACGATCTTTGGAAACTGCGCTTAATCCTTCATAATGTCCTTCCGGCAGTCCTTTTCCAGTTTCATAAAGTGCTTCGGCATGATTTTTTATCCAATCTAATACAGTTGGGTTTGTCAGATTTCCTGTCGGCAGCTTGGTTTCCAAACCGTCTAAAGTCAAACCGGAATGATCAAAAATATTTTTTCCATCGTGCAGGGTTGATGCAATCTGATTTAAAGCGGTAACAGTATGCTTATTATTTAACACAGATACCAAACTTACCGCTTTTTCCTGCGGGGTTTGCCACTGAACCTTATCCTTAAATTCCACTGCCAATACTGTGACATCCTGATCGAAGTTAACTTTCGACAGATCCAACTGGATAGTGGCATCGGCCGCTGTTGCCGTCACCTTCGAAGCAGCATCCCCCACAACGGAAATCCGTTGAACGGTTTTATTCAGCAATCCCTTTAGTTGCAATTGCGTTTTCTGCTCATATACATAGAGATAAAGAATTTTTCCATCTTTTGATAAAGCAGACTTACCGCTATAATTTTCGAATGGAATACCTGCTCTTGTTCCATAAATAGCGGCTGCGTGTTTATTCGTCCATCTACCCAACTGCTTCAAAATATTTATCTGCTCTTCCGGAATACTCCCATCCGCTTTTGGACCAATATCCAAAAGGAGATTACCCCCCATGGAGATACAATCGACCAAAGTACGGATAATCATATTGGGTGATTTGTATTTCTTATCAAAAGGCTGATATCCCCAAGAGTCATTCATGGTATAGCAAAGTTCCCAGAATTTAGCGTCCGGCCGGGTTACCGGAATGCCTTGCTCGGGAGTCTCGTAATCGCCATGGTTATTCAAACGCGAATTAATAATGATATTGGGGTTATACTTGCGCAAAAGTGATAAGGTTTCCTTAGATTTCCACTCCTCAGCACTATGTTCCCAGTCCCCATCAAACCAAATCAATTCGGGTTTATATTGCTGTGATAATTCGCTTAATTGTTTTTGATAATATTCAACATAATGGTTCCAACGATTGGGCTCCTTAGCTAGTTCGTAGCGCTTTCTTGCACGTGTAAAGACATCGTAATAAGGATGACTCCAGTCTGGTAAGGAATAGTAGAGACCGGTATGCAGACCTTCCTGTTGGATAGCCTCTACAAATGGTGTAATAACATCGTGTTTGGCTGCGGCGTCTTTCACCGTGGTGATGGCTTTGTCCGCTTTGGTATTCCATAAAGAGATTCCGTCATGATGTTTTGTTGTAATGACACTGTATTTCGCGCCAGCTTGTTTGATCAATTTAGCCCATTCGGTTGGCTTATAGTTTTTGGCGGTAAAACCATCAAGCTGTTTGATATAATTATCGTGGTTAATATAATTATTGAAGAAAGACCATGATTCTGAGATACCATCAACGGAATATATCCCCCAATGAATAAAAACACCCAGCTTGGCATCCTCAAACCACTGCATTTTTTGAGCTGACGTTGTGTTCTGTGCGCTGACGTTGAAACATGCCGACGCTAAAAGAACAAAAAGAGAAACCTTTTGAAACTTCATAAAGTTAAATTATCGAGTACATAACGAGTTTAAGCCAGCAAAATACATATAAATCGTCATAATTTTATCGTGTAAGCGATAAATTACAGCGAAAACGCTTATGCTAAACCGAATAAATCATATTATATACAGATTGTCAGGATGTCGCAGGGAGTGCACACAATTATAATTGTATTTAAACACAAATTTATCTAAGTTTGGAAGGTATGATCGAATTATATACAGACGGGGCATCCAGTGGAAATCCGGGCCCAGGGGGGTATGGAACCATCTTAAGGACTATCTATACAGGCGACAACGAGGCATTCAAAGGCAAATTAATTGAAAAAGAATTCTCTGGAGGATATAGAAAAACGACCAATAACCGTATGGAATTGATGGCCGTCATAGTAGGCCTCGAAGCGTTAAAAAACTTAAATCAGAACGTTACGGTTTATTCTGATTCCAAATATGTGATCGATGCTATTGACAAAAATTGGGTATATGGATGGATCCAAAAAGGCTTTGCAGGTAAAAAGAATAAAGACCTTTGGATGCGTTTAATGAATGTTTATAAACTGCACAAGGTCAAATTAGTGTGGGTAAAAGGCCATGCCGGACATCCCTTGAACGAGCGTTGTGACCGTTTGGCAGTGGCTGCGTCCAAAGATAAAGCCAATTGGAAGATTGACACGGTATTTGAAGTCGAAGAAAATAAATAGAACGGTACGGTTCCAACAGCCAAGTTGAGCAATGACTTAATAATAGCCGAATATAATTCGGATATAGAAAAGGCACCAGATCCAATGGAACATGGTGCCTTTTTAATGGAATATAAACTGTATCGTTTAAATCGCATTCAATCGGATTACAGAAATGCTGTTTTATTTGAAAATTTATTTTTTAGAAACGAAATGCTGGTGCTGCAATTTCCTGCACCTTACTTTCCCTAAACTCCTTCATACTGACCGGCTCTTTACTTTCTAATTCGGCAAAATCCACTACCCCGTTTTCCTTGGCCCAGCGAAAGTAAGCCGTGGATAGTCGGGACACAACGTCGTGATGCTTGGCGGCAATATCCTTTCGTTCTGTCGGATCCTGTTCCAGGTCATATAATTCCCATTTGTAGGAAGGCCATGTGGACACCAGTTTCCACTTTCCTATCCGTGCTGCACGATTCCCGGCCCGTTCCCAAAAAAGACCTTCTTCGCGCTTTACAGTATCCTCTTGATTAAAAAGGACTGGAAGTAAGCTTTTCCCGGGCAGTTTATTTGCCTGATGCCCTTGAAATTCCTTGGGATAAATAGCTCCGGCGAGTTCATAAAAAGTTGGCGCCAAATCAATGATATGGCCAGTTCCCTTTTTCACGCCTTTTGCAATCTTGCCGGGAAACCAGGCGATAAATGGGGCATTGATTCCACCTTCATAGGTATAATCTTTAAATGCCTTGAATGGTGTATTTGATGCATAGGACCAATTTTTGCTTTGTGATTCAAACGAACCTACGGTGCCCACTGGTCCGCTGTTTAACCGGGCACCATGGAACCAGCGAACCAAGTCCTCCGCAGGTGCACCATTATCGGACAGGAACACAATTAGCGTATTGTCTAATTGTCCATTTTCTTTGAGTTTTTGCAGCAATTTACCGATGGTCTGATCCAAGCGATCGACCATTGCAGCGAACACTTCCATTTTCCTGGCCCACAACTGCCTTTGGTCAAAGGATAAACGTTCCCAATCGTAAATATCTTCGTCAGCAACAGAAAGTGTTGCTGTTTGATCGACGATCCCCAGCTCTTTTTGGCGCTCAAAACGTGCCCGACGAATATTCTCCCAACCTTTATCGTAACGTCCTTTGTACTTCGCAATATCCCGCGGCAAAGCCACTAAAGGCCAATGCGGTGCAGTATGCGCCAAATATAGAAAGAAGGGCTTGTCCTGACCTTTGATCTGATCCAGAAAACCTTCGGCCTCTCGATTGATGATCTCTGTAGAAAAGGAACTCTCCAAGGGATAGCCTCCGGCATCTGTCGCTCCTTTAAAGGTTGGAGCGCCCGAATCTGAATTCTTCTCTTCTTTCGGAAAAACCAAGTCGAAACCGCGGTCCCAGGGTAGGCTCTTCCCTTTTCCTGATACATGCCATTTGCCGGAGGTCGCTGTAATGTATCCATTTGAGCGAAGCACTTCGGCAATGGTCAATGATTCGGCGTTGATATAACCTTGATAGGCTGGTAAGCCCAAATCATTGGAAAAATAGCCTACTCCGGCCTTATGCTGGTATTGACCTGTAATCAGTGATGCACGTGTCGGCGCACAGATGGAGTTGTTATAAAATTGTTTTAGGCGTATTCCTTCGTTAGCTAAACGGTCCAGGTTAGGAGTTGCGATTTCCGATCCATAGGCACCTAAATCAGAGTACCCTAGATCGTCAGCGAGAACCAGAATAATATTAGGCTTTTTTTCTTGTGCCAAAAGAGCACCTGCCCATCCCAAAATAAGGGCGATACATAGTGTTACTTTTTTCATCTATTTAAATTATTTGTTCATCAATTATTTTTTGATTGAGGTATGCACGCTCCCCTTGGCGGTATACATGTTAAGTTTCATGCGTATAAATAAAATTGTTTCACCCATTTTAGATATTTCATGAAGTTTTCGTCGACCTACTTTTATGCCTAACGAAATTGGTTGTTTGTTTTCAGCAGATTATAGTCCACTACACCATTCTCCTGTGCCCATATTTTATAGCGTGCTTCGAGGTCTTGGACAATTGCTGGATATTGTTCTGCAACATTCTTATTTTCACCTCTGTCTTCATCAATATTATAAAGCTGTGGCTTATTCCCTTCTTTGAATAAAGACACAAGCTTCCATTTACCATATCGCACCGCTTTATTACCTGCCCGTTCCCAAAACAGTGGGCTTTGACGCTCAATCTGACTTTTATCAGTACGTAATAATTCACGCAGACTAAGGCCTGGCAAGGGATTGATTATTGAATCCCCTCGTGTTGATGGATATTTTGCCTGTGCAAAATCATATAGCGTAGGTGCTATATCAATCAGGTGCCCCGTCCCCTTCTTAACGACATTGGCTTTCACTTCTTTTGGGAACCAGACAATGAAAGGTGCACCGATTCCCCCTTCGTAAGGATTATCCTTATAACTTCGCAAGGGGGAATTACCTGTTTGTGACCAGTTGCTATTTTGCATATCATAAGAACCTGGCAAACCTACAGTCTCTGTATTTCGGGAGGTGTAGATTCGGTTGCGCTCTCCACCCTGGGCACCATTATCGGACAAAAAGATAATAATGGTATTTTTGTCTTTCTTGAGTTCTTTTAATGTCTGCCGAACTTTTCCGA
This sequence comes from Sphingobacterium sp. NGMCC 1.201703, assembly GCF_047784615.1. Taxonomy (NCBI): domain Bacteria; kingdom Pseudomonadati; phylum Bacteroidota; class Sphingobacteriia; order Sphingobacteriales; family Sphingobacteriaceae; genus Sphingobacterium; species Sphingobacterium sp. NGMCC 1.201703. Next base: position 39,084 of record NZ_JBLOHD010000002.1, read on the forward strand.
TACTTCGGTCTACCCGATCGACCATGGCAGCAAACACCTGCTGCCGACGTTGCCAGTATTGCTGTTCATCATAAGTAAGCTTGTTCCATTGCTGCACACTTGAGTCCTTTGCTGCAATAGCTTGGTCTTTAGGAAATACTCCCTTTTTAACCGCATTTTCATAGCGTTTCATACGCAAACTGTCCCAGCCCTGCTGATAAACTCCCTGATATTTTTGAGTTTCGTATTCTGGAGCCTGTAAAGGCCAATGAGGCGCATTAAAGGCGAGGTAGAGAAAAAATGGCTTTTTATCCTGCGCCTGCTCACGCAGAAAATCAATTGCCTGTTCTGTAATTTCGTCGGTTAGATAACGTCCCTTGGGCAGATAGAAAGGTTTGTTATTTCGGTACAAGGGTACAGTAGGATTTTCGGGTCCATTAATTTCATAAAAATTGGATGCACCGCCCACAAAATTAAACGAGCGTTCAAAACCTCGCTGCGCAGGCCATTGATCATAGTCATCGCCAACATGCCATTTTCCGGAAATAATGGTGGAATACCCCGCTCCTTTTAGCACTTCAGCCAGTGTCTGCGACTCGTGGTTTAAAAAGCCTTGGTATGCTGGTAAGCCCAGATTAACATTGAAATATCCCATACCAGCCCGATGTGCATATTGACCTGTCAACAATGTTGCGCGAGTGGGCGCGCAGATCGAATTATTATAAAACTCCTGGAAGCGAGTCCCCTGTTTTGCCAGCTCTGTCAAATTTGGTGTACGGAAATCTATTCCACCATAAGGTTCGATATCTGAAAAACCCAAGTCATCAACTAGGATCAACACAATATTTGGTCTTTTGTCCTGCGCTATACTCTTATTGAATATCCCGCTTAGATAAAGTGCGATAAGAATGTATATTGTTTTCATAATTTATCATATTTTGCGATGCGAATAAAATCAAATTGTTCTCTCACAGTGCTGTAATTCACTATTTGGTCAACCAGTCCGGATGTTGAACCAATTTCGGATTCAAATTCAGCTCTCGTTGCGGCGTTGGAAAATGAAGATGTCGCGGTGCGGCATTTGTTTTTCCTGCAGCTTTTAATTTGCTGATATAGTAACTCGCTCCTCGACGTACCAAATCAAACCAGCGCTGGTACTCATACACCAATTCTTTCCGCCGTTCCTCAAATACCAGTTCCCGAAAGCTATCTTTGTTTTCAGTCCCAGACAGCTTTTCGACGCCGGCCCGTGCGCGCACCGCATTAATTGCATCCCGAGCCTCCTGTGTTGGACCATTTAATTCATTCTCTGCTTCAGCCAGCATAAGCAAAACTTCAGCATATCGTATGATGGGGGTATTTTTTGAAGACTGAGATTGATTACCGACCACGGTCTGGTCATAATACTTATTGAATTGTGGTTTGGTCAGCGCATAGTATTTACCATCCTTGGGTGATATCATACCTGTTGTAAAGGTCACAGAAAGTCGTTTATCATCTACTGCGAAGCTCTTATAGAGACCACCCTCGCTATGTAAAGCATCGGCATAGTCCCCATTGATCCCGGGTATATCCGCCGGCGCAGAACGACTTGCCAATGAATTCCCTTGGTAACCACTATTTCCTTTAAATTGCGCCGAAAAAATATGTTCAATACCATTTTTTTTCTCTGTATTGAAGACATCTGAAAAATCTGGAAAAAGCGCATATCCTTCTTTGTCAATCACATCCTTGGCCAGCAGCTTCGCATTAGTCCAATCTGACCGGGTCAGGTATACCTTTGCCAGAAGGCTTTTAGCCGCTCCAGACGTAGCCCGCCCTTTGTCTGCATCACTATAATTTTTATAATTCGGCAAGCTGGAAGCCGCTTTTAAATCGTTTATAATCTGTGCATAGACCTCATTTTCTGACGCTTTTGACACATACAGTTCTTCTGCCGATAAACCTTCTATCGGATGTAAAACGAGTGGAACTGGGCCAAACCAGCGTACCAGATTGAAATAATGTAATGCCCGTAGGAATTTGGCTTCATTGATCAATCGTTGCTGTATCGTGACATCAATCTGATTTTGCGTCATCGCTTCAATATTAACGATATTCAGATTTGATGCATTAATGGCGTCATAACTCTGTTTCCAGAGTTGTTCCATTCGGTCATTTGAGGCATCGTGGGTTAAGTTACTTATAGCGCGCACATGGGCATTCCGCGCGCGTGGTCCGGCCTCATAATCATCTGTCGCCATTTCCACAGCAATCTGAAATAAACTGTTATACAAAGATTGCCCTGTTTCATACAGTTTACGATAAGTACCTGTCACTGCAGCGACAGCCTGTCCTTGATTCAGGTAAAACTGCTCTGAAACCAATGCGCTCTCGGGCTTCTCAGTCAATTTTGAACAAGATATTCCTGTTAACAAAACGACGAATAAGGTGATGGGATAATATTTTTTCTTCATTGAGATCTGTATAAGTTAGAAGGTTAGGGATAAACCTATAGATATAGACTTAGCAGCAGGATAAATTCCAGCATCCGTACCAATCTGGACATTGCTACCTGAGGTTACCTCAGGATCAAAACCCCTATAATTGGTCCATGTCAATAGATTTTGTGCAGCTAGATATAGGTTCAAATTTGTAATATGTGCATTTTTCAACCATTCTTTTGGAAAGTTATAGCCAAACTGCAGGGATTTCAACCGGGCAAAGGATCCACTTTCAACAAATTGATTCGAGAATACCGGAGCAGGATCAAGCTTAGCTCTCGGGTATAGCTGACTTGGATTACTTGTTGTCCAGCGTTTAAGCGCATCTATTGATGCGTTCTGCTGACCGGTAAACATCTCAAGGTTTTGGCGATTGATGTTCAGTAGGTCATTGCCAACAGTTCCCTGAATCAGGAAAGACAAATCAAATCCTTTGTAAGAAAGCGTATTACTGATACCAAATATGAAATCAGGTTGTGCGTTGCCGATGATTGTCCGGTCGTTGGCAGTGGTAAACTGGCCATCACCATTAATATCCTTATACACGCGGTCCCCAGCTTTCGGATTTGCGTTTCCAGTTAATACTCCTTTACTACTCTCCTCACCCAGTTGTAAAATACCATCGGTTACGGTACCATAAAAAGTACCCAAGGGTTCCCCTACCTTAATAATATAGTTTCCAGCAATGTAAGATGTAGCTCCTTCACCAATAGTTAACACTTTATTTCGGTTAAAAGAGATATTTAGATCTGTATTCCAACTAAAGTTTCCCTGTAGATTTTTTGATTTCAGACCAAACTCCAAACCTTTATTTGAAACAGATCCAAAGTTTTGTAAGGAAGTGGCATAACCCGAGGTCCAGGGTATCTCCACATTCAACAGCAGGTCTTTCGTCTTTTTATAATAATAGTCGACGGTAAACTGTAATCGGTTTTTCAAGAGTGAAAGGTCAAAACCAGCATCATATTGGAATGTGGTTTCCCAGCCAAGATTCTTGTTTGGAACCCGTTGCGACGCAAAGCCTGTGATCACGTTATTTCCAAAGAGGTAATTTAGGCTATACAGTGTGGAGAGTGACTGGTATTGTCCTATCTCCTGATTCCCGGTTGTACCAAAGCTCGTACGTATTTTAAAGTCATCAATAGCAGGGAAAGCCTGTTTAAAAAAAGGTTCATTTATTATACGCCAGGAGAATGCCAATGAGGGGAAATTACCCCATTTATTGTTAGCGCCAAATCTAGAGCTTCCATCACGGCGTATGCTGGCGGAAACATAATATTTATTTGAATAATTATAGTTTACCCGTGCTAAATAGGAATGCAAGACCCAATTGTAAGTATCCGAAGAAGGTCTCGTCAGGATAGACCCGCTCTGTAAACTATTGAAAAGTAAATCATCTGTAACAAAATTCTGCGCGCCGGCACTAAACACTTCATTTTTATTTTCCTGTTGTGTGAAACCCAGTAGCGCGTTAAAATTATGCTGTCCGATAACCTGGGTATAGGTTAGGGTATTTTCATTCAACCAAGAGCTACCATTTAAATTTCCTAAGCTCGCCTCACCCTTCGATCCCGCTCCTTCATAGATAAAGGACGGAAGATAGAATTTGTCATCCCGATTATTCAGATCGACCCCAAAAAGCACTTTGGCCTGCAGTTCTTGTAAAATACGATATTGCGCGAAGGAAGTACCCAGAACCCGTAAACCATTTGATGTATTTGTCGTTTCTTTCAATGTTGCTATCGGGTTAGCGAAAATGTTCTCAAAGGTATTACGCAGTGTGTAAGTACCATTAGGTTCGTATATCGTTGCTGTCGGTGGCATGATAAGCAATGCATTCACAATACCTGCTGGAGCGATTTGTGCGTTTGTTTTATTAATGGATAAGTTGGCACCTACCTGCAAGCGATCGAAGGGATTTGCATTGATATTTGAACGAAATCCCAAGCGTCTGAAATCTGTATTTAGGATGACACCCTCCTGATCAAAATAATTTGCGCCCAGAAAATACTGAACCTTCTCAGCCCCTCCAGACAACGATAGTTGGTGGTTTTGTATTTTTCCGGTCCGGAAGGCCGCTTTTTGCCAATCTGTTCCTTCGCCCAATTGATCCAGTTCTGACTCTTTCCGATATTGATTTGGTCCCAAACTCGGATTAGCATCATACAGCGCATCGTTGCGGAGAATGGCAAAATCACGCGCTTTCAGCACGTCAATCTTCTTGAGCACAGTTTGTGCCCCAATACTACCATCATAGTTTAACTGCACGTGGCCGGCTTTTCCTTTTTTCGTGGTGACCAGAATAACGCCATTTGCACCACGCGATCCATATATTGCAGTCGCCGCAGCGTCTTTAAGTACTTCAATACTTTCGATATCTGCAGGATTGATACTGGCTAAAGGATTCACGGGAGTACCGCTTCCGACACCTGTACTTTCTGTCTGATTATATACTGGAAAGCCATCGATGACATACAGCGGCTCATTGCCACCTTGTATGGAAGCACCGCCCCGAATACGAATGCTTACCCCTCCTCCAGGCTGTCCCGAGGTTTGTGTAACCTGAACACCGGCGATTCCACCTTTTAAAGTCTGATCGAGCGAAGACACTGGTTGTTTAAGCAAATTTTCCGGTAAGGAGGCCACTGCCCCCGTCAAATCACGTCGTTTTTGGGTTCCGTATCCAACCACCACTACTTCCTCTAGATCCTCGGAGGTTGGAGAAAGCTCAATAACAGCCGGAGAGGTATTTACGACGACCCTTTTCTTCTGATAACCAACAAAGGTTAGGATGAGGGTAAAAGGAAGTTTCTGTCCCGTGACAAATTGAAACTTACCATTACGGTCTGTTTTTACACTATGTGTTACGGCCTCTAGTTGTATGGTCACCCCTTCAATGGGTTCTTTGGTCGTGCCATCAATTACTGTTCCTATTAAGGAGGCATTGATGATCGGTTGAGGTTGCTGTGCCAGGACCGGTACAAAGGTATACAGTACAAGCAGGATTAATATAGCATACGAAAGTACGCTGAAATTTTTCATTGTCAGTTCTATTTTAAAGTGAATACACAAACAAGTGCCAACGCTATTGGTACCCTTGTTATTAAAATTCGAATTACTTACTTAACGAAGTATAAATAAGGAAAAAGGGGGGCTTATCAGCACATTCGCATTCGACAAATGAAAAGGAAGGAATTAAAAATTGGAGTAGTTTCTCCGTTGCTTCTAAAAGCGATTAGATAGTCGTTTTTCATACTTGTTCAAATTTGTAGTCTAGATTTTATGTTCGTTGCCAACGCCAATTGTTAACGACAGAACAAATATAAAAATAGTTTTCAAAAAGACTACTAATTAAGTAGTCTTTTTGAAAACTATTTTTATATTCTCCCTGGACTTATTTATTTTTACAAGATAGATCCATGTAAATAGCAGTTATCAAAAAAAAAAGCCCGATATTAAATCGGGCTTTTTGGACAGCTACTTTAATCCATATATTCTATTGGGAATAATCCGCTGTTGGAATTCCCTATTTGCAGATTGTGTTATTCTCCGCTTTCTTTGGCAGCAAGGTATCTTTCTGCTTCAAGCGCAGCCATACAGCCGGTACCGGCCGCAGTAATTGCTTGACGGAATATATTATCCTGTACATCTCCACAGGCAAAGACTCCAGGTATATTGGTTGCAGTACTATCTGGCTTAGTAATCAGGTAGCCAGTTTCGTCCATATCCAATATCCCCGTAAATAACTCCGTATTCGGTTTATGACCAATTGCAACGAAGAAACCTGTCACTTCCAGATCTTTCTCGGATTGGTCTTTGTTGTTGATGACGCGAATTCCAGTGACTACCTGGCCATCACCTAAAACCTCTTTTGCTTCGGAGTTGTAATGTACTTCGATATTAGGTGTGTTCATAACGCGGTGTACCATGGCTTTGGATGCGCGGAACTCATCACGGCGCACTAACATATGTACTTTCGAACATAATTTTGCAAGATAAGTTGCTTCCTCAGCGGCAGTATCTCCAGCACCTACGATGGCCACTTCCTGATTTTTAAAGAAGAAACCGTCGCATACAGCACAAGCTGATACCCCAAAACCGTTATATTTTTGTTCAGATTCCAAGCCCAGCCATTTTGCTGTTGCTCCTGTAGCAATAATCACTGTATCTGCTGTAACTTGTACTGTGCCATCAATTTCTACACGATGTACATCGCCAGTAAAATCTACTTTGGTCACATAACCAAAGCGCACAGATGTCCCAAAGCGTTCAGCTTGTTCCCGCAGATCTTCCATCATAACAGGACCGGTAATCCCTTTTGGATATCCCGGAAAATTGTCTACTTCTGTTGTTTGTGTCAATTGCCCCCCCGGTACAATACCTGTATAAACCACCGGTTTCATATCCGCACGGGCTGCATAAATCGCTGCAGTATACCCCGCTGGACCTGAACCAATAATCAAACATTGTACATGCTCCACTTCTTGTTTGAATTCCATAATCCTTTTTCTAAGCTATTAATAAAGTTATTTTTTAAATTTATCCTGCAATTCTTTCAGCATATCCAGCGAGATACTTTGAGCTGTCTCTTCTTTCTGTTGATTGAATTCCTTTTTAGCAGTCTTTTTATCCTCTACCGAATGATTAGATGCTGCTTTCGCTTTTTGCTCACTTTTTTCTTTCTTATATTTTATCCAGATATTTTCCAATACCTTTTTGGTGTATAAAGGGAAATCACCGTTCTGCATCCAGGCGTAATAACTTGGTTCCTGCTCAAATACTTCCACAATAGGTTTTCCTTTGTGCTTACCAAAATTGATGGTTTCTAATCCATCTTCATTATATACAATGCGTCCTGCAAAATCTACAGGCTTACTTAAGTTGGTAAATTCGTGTAAAGCAGCGACATCATTGATGACTGGATATGAAACGACCCCATGACGATCCTCAAATGCTGCTCCCTCATATTTGGTCAATTGTGCTTTTAACACTTCGTAAGTAGCACGTACATCTGCTTCGGCGGTATGGGCATTCTCAAGGTTCTCATCACAATAGAACTTATAGGCTGCCTTTAATGTACGCTGTTCCATTTGGTGGAATATATTCTGTACATCAACAAAGGCCCGGCCTTCCAACGAAAAATCTACGCCTGCACGTAAAAATTCTTCCATAAGCATTGGCACATCAAACTTATTCGAATTATATCCTGCCAAATCCGCATCACCGATGAACGCGGCCAATTCTACAGCAATGGTTTTAAATGTAGGTGCGTCTTTAATATCCTCATCACGAATGCCATGAAAAAACGTGGATTCCGCAGGAATAGGTCTTTCCGGGTTAATCTTCTTCGTATATACAGTTTCTTCACCATTGGGCATCACTTTCAAAAATGATACTTCGACAATTCGATCGGTTGCAACATTAACACCTGTCGTCTCTAAATCGAAAAATACCAATGGTCTGTTTAATTTTAATTCCATGCTGGATCGTATGCTTTTTTAACAAAGACCAAAAATACAAAGTTGAATTTGATTTTTGTAGTCTGAGAAATTTAATTTACAACCGCTTGATGAATCGGCTCCATTTGATTGAACTTACCCACAATAACCTTTACCATTTGCTTAAAATCAAGGTATTTATTGGCGATATCACGAACTTTTTCAGGTGTAATATTTTTAATTTCCTCCATGTAATAAGAATAATACTTTAAATTCATATCGTTCAAAAGAACGCTCTTGAATTTATCCGCATGAGAAAATATGCTCTCTAACGATCCCAGCATTGATCCTTCCATATAGGTTTTTACCAAATTAACTTCTTCTACCGAAGCCAATGTGGTCTTTAGCAGATCGATTTCCTTTTCTATCTCGACTAAAGTCGCATTCGTTACATCTACGCCTACTTCTGTCGCAATGGTCAAAAATCCAGTATGTTTTAATGTTGCTACTGCCGACCCAATACTGTAGGTATATCCTTTTTCCTCTCGGATATTACGCATCAGTCTGGAGCCAAAAAAGCCCCCGAGCAGCGTATTTACAAACTGTAATGCGGGGTAATCCGGATGGGTTCTCGATATAGTCTGACTTCCTAAACGAATGGCTGATTGCAGCGCATTTTCTTTCTCTTCATATGCTAAATCGCCCGACTTTTGCGTTAATAATGGGCCATCCGCAGTGGAGGCGGTCCCAAGTTTAAGCCACTCAAATCCAAAGATCTGTTCCAGTTCATTGATGAGATCTTCGGAGACATTGCCCGAAACAATCAAGGTACAATTATCAGGAACAATTTCTTTTCGATACAGTTCTATCAATTGCTCACGGCTAATGGCATCATAATCTTCGAATTTTGGTGTACGCCCATAACGGTTACTTTCACCGAAGATCAGATTATAGAACTTGCGTCTCGCTAGGTAATCATTTTTTTGAATCGATACCTGAAACTTTTGTTTGTTATTACGCAGATAGGTATCAAGTTCATCTTGCGGAATCGATGCTTCCGTTAAAATATCTTTTACAAGTGGTAGTAAAACCTTACTATGTCGATTTAAGGTATACAAAGACAGGGAAGTTACATCGAAAGAATATTCAGGGACAAGAAATGCGCCATAAAAATCTACTTTGTCGGCAATTTCAGCGCTTGACATACTCATTGTCCCCTCTTTAAGCAAGGCACTTAATGCACTGTTAAGCAGCGGGTTTTCGATTTGCCCATCGAGATACTTATTCTCAAAAATCCACTCAATACGGACAAGTTCCTGTTCCGGAGAATGAAATATATACACAGGTAGTCCATTAGCAAACTGCTTTTTGACAGGTTCTTTCAAACTTATATGACCGATTTCACGGAATTCAGGTGCTTTTGTTCTATCCAACATGCCGTACCTCCTCCTCTTGTGCTTTATACATTAATATTGATGCGTTTTCGGGATTAAAAATAGCTTTTGCTTGCTGTTGTACTTCTTCGGCGGTTACAGCCAGATATTTTGACACTTCTGTATTAATGCCATTGGCGTCTCCAAGCAGTTCATGAAAAGCCAAATTCATCGCCTTATCCAGGATAGATAATTCGGCAAAGACATTTGTTGACTCGATCTTATTTTTCACCTTTTCAAGTTCGGAGTCAGACACCAATTCTTTTTTTAATAGATCAAGCTCCGCCCATACAGCACGTTCGGCTTCTTCCAATGATATTCCTTCGGAAGGTTTGCCTTCAATAACAAATAAGTTATTATCGATGCTGCCCATGACATAGGCATTTAATTCACTAAAGAGTTGCTCCTCTTTTACCAATCTACGATAAAGCCTTGACGAAGAGCCTCTGGAAAGGATATCCGATAGCAAATCCATTGCGAAATATCCCTCTTCTAACCGTGCTGGGCCATGAAATGCCATATACAGGGCATCCAAAGGTACCGCTGCATAAGCAGTTTCTCTTCTCAATTCCTGCTGTTTCGGCTCTTGCGGTAACTGCCGATTGTATTTTTGGCCAGGCGCAATATCGCCAAACCATTTTTCCACCAAGGATTTCACTTCCTCATAATGTACATCCCCCGAAATAACCATAATTGCACTCTGTGGGTTGTAATGCAATTTAAAGAAGGCTTTGACATCTGCCATCGTTGCATCTTCGATGTGTTTCAGCTCTTTCCCAATAGTAGCCCAACGATATGGGTGTACCTTATAAGCCAATGGGCGCAGCTTGAGCCAAGCATCGCCATAGGGTTGATTAAGATAGCGTTGTTTAAACTCTTCGCTCACGACATTTCGCTGTACTTCAAGGCTCTGCGGAGAGAATGCCAGACTTAACATGCGGTCGGATTCTAACCAGAGTGCGGTCTCCAGATTGGAAGAAGGTAATGTAATATAGTAATTGGTAATATCATTGCTTGTAAAAGCATTGTTCTCACCACCAACTTTTTGCAGCTCTGTATCAAAATTAGGGATATTAACGCTCCCACCAAACATGAGATGCTCAAACAAATGGGCAAAACCAGTCTGCTCAGGAGATTCGTCGCGAGCGCCGACGTCATATAATATATTCACACAGGCCATAGCCGTGTTGTGATCTTCGTGCACTAATACACGAAGTCCATTTTCTAATGTAAATTTCTGGTATGAAACCATGCTGTTTTTTTCGATTTTATGAAATCCAGTTAATACCTTTTCGCAATAAGGATAAGGTCTTGGCTTCTTCGGAGCCTTCTTCAGGTCGATGGTCATATACCCAATTGGCCTGGGCAGGTAGACTCATCAATATGGACTCTATGCGACCATTTGTTTCAAGTCCAAATTTAGTACCGGAATCCCAGACTAAGTTAAACTCAACGTAACGTCCCCGACGGATCAATTGCCAATTTTTCTGCGCCTCATTATATGTTTTACTTCTATTTTTTTCGACCAGCGCAGTATAGGTCGGCGCAAAGCTACGGCCCAAGTCACAGGAAAATGCAAAAATATCTTCCATAGACATTCCGGTCTTCGCGGTATTTAGCTTATCGTAGAAAACGCCGCCTATTCCCCGAGTTTCCTCCCTGTGGCGAATGAAAAAATAGTCATCGGCCCATTTTTTAAATTCATCGTAAAAGCTCGGATTATGTTTATCACAGACCGATTTTAACTGCTGATGAAAAAAACGGGCATCCGTTTCATTTACATAATGCGGTGTCAGGTCGATTCCCCCTCCAAACCATCGCATTTGTTCATTCAATTCGAAATATCGGATGTTCATATGGATAATGGGCACCCATGGATTATTGGGATGGATAACAATGGAAACTCCGGTGGCAAAGAAATCATCTTCATCAACACCAAAGGCTTTCTTTATGGTTTCCGGTAATTTACCATGTACAGCAGAAAAGTTGACTCCACCTTTTTCCAATATATTACCGTTCTGAATAATCCGTGTACGACCTCCGCCTCCGCCTTCTCTTTCCCATAGTTCTTCTTCAAAACGGGCCGAACCATCCAAACGCTCCAGCGCCTGGCATATTTCATCTTGAATTTCTTTATAAGCTAAAGCAATCGCTTCTTTTGTTATCATCTACTTCGTTGCTAGATTTAAGTTAATTTTTCGCTCAAAGCCTGAATAATTTTGGATGCAGGTTGATGAGCATATAAAATCTGATATACGGCATCACAAATAGGCAGTTCAACAGCATACTTTTCTGCATATTCCTGAATACAAGCGGACGCATAATAGCCTTCAGCGACCATATTCATTTCGAGCTGAGCAGATTGCACACTATACCCTTTTCCGATCATATTCCCAAATGTTCTGTTGCGACTGAATTGTGAGTATGCCGTAACCAATAAATCGCCTAGGTAAGCAGAAGTATTGACATCACGGGATGTGTCGCCATCTACTTTAGCTACAAAACGACGCATCTCCCGAATAGCGTTGGAAACCAATACAGCCTGAAAGTTGTCGCCATAGCCTAATCCATGGCATATCCCCCCTGCCAATGCATAAATATTCTTTAATACGGCTCCAAATTCAATTCCTAAGATATCTTCTGAAAGGATCGTTTTAATAACCCGGGAAGATAAAAATGAAGCCACCAAGGCCGCATTATCCAAATTTTTACAACCAAATGTCAGGTACGACAGCTTCCCCAAGGCTACTTCTTCGGCGTGACAGGGACCACCAATCACACAGATCTGTTTCATATCGATAGCATAGTACTGCTCCAAAAACTCCCCGATAATTAAGTTGTCCTTAGGAATAATCCCTTTGATAGCGGATACAACTATTTTATCCTTGAAGTCTTCCTGGGTGACACCCCTCAGTGCATCTTTCAAATAAGCTGCTGGCGTATTTAAAATAACAATATCTGAATTAGCAACTACATTTTTGGCATTCGTATCAATGCTGGTAATACTCAAATCAACAGCGACCCCACTCAAATAGGTAGGGTTATGTTTAAATTTTTGGATGTATTCAGCATCTTCCTCTTTTCTAATCCACCAAAAAATATGTTTATCTTGGTCATTTTCGCATAGCATCTTAATCATCGCCGTCGCCCAGCTCCCGCTACCTATTATACCAATCTTTTTCCCCTGCATGTTTTTAATTTGTTTTCGAAAGCAAATATACTTATTTACTGCTTAGATATGCGATTGCATGGAGAGATATGATACTTTAGTTACTTTTAGAACCTAGAAAATTTTGCCAAAAACCTGTCTCAATACCTACAAAATAGGCGCTGTCTTCTTCTTTGACCGGGTATATATGAATAAAATCATGTTGAGCAGGATTGCCTTTCCCTGTCACAAGATCAAACTCATGCCGATGAAAAGGACAGATCACTTTCCCTCGTTCACACCAACCATTTTTTAAGGGAGCTCCTGCATGCGGACATTTTCTGGAAAACGCGTACAATTGATCTTCAAACCAAGTTAGACAAATGGTCTTTCCACCAACCTTACGCTCGATTATCCCTCTATCTTTTAAAAATTGGGCATCGTCAATTTTGTACCACTGAAGCATAGTACAAGATAGTTAAAAATTACAGTGAATTTTCTATCTTTGTGCAATTTCAAAAATTTGCACTATATATGGCTTTACAATGCGGTATCGTAGGTTTACCAAACGTTGGTAAATCAACATTATTTAACTGTCTGTCGAATGCGAAAGCACAGGCAGCAAACTTTCCATTTTGTACTATTGAACCAAATGTTGGGGTAATTACCGTACCGGATGCCCGTCTAAATAAATTAGCTGAATTAGTCAATCCACAACGTATCGTTCCGAATACCATTGAAATCGTTGATATCGCCGGATTGGTAAAAGGCGCATCAAAAGGAGAAGGATTAGGGAATCAGTTCTTGGGAAATATTCGTACGACAAATGCGATCATTCACGTTTTGAGATGTTTTGATGATGGCAATGTCATTCATGTGGACGGTTCAGTAGATCCAATCAGAGATAAAGAAATCATCGATACCGAACTGCAATTAAAGGATTTGGATACGGTCGTAAAACGTATCCAGAAAGTGGAGAAAATGGCAAAAACAGGCGGTGATAAAGATGCAAAAAAGACTTTTGATATACTTTCCATTGTTAAAGAACATTTAGAATCTGGAAAATCAGCTCGTACAGCCGCTATTGAAGCTGAAGATTTTGAATTTATTCAAGACTTGGCTTTATTAACAGCGAAACCGGTCCTTTATGTATGCAATGTTGATGAAGGTTCTGTTAATACCGGTAATGCGTATGTTGAAAGTGTAAAAGAAGCGGTTAAGGATGAGAAAGCCGAAGTTTTAATCATCTCAGCACAAATTGAATCTGAAATTGCCCAACTGGAGAGCTATGAAGAACGCAAAATGTTTTTGGACGATCTTGGTTTAGAGGAATCCGGTGTCCATAAATTAATTAGAGCGGCGTATTCACTCCTGAATTTAGCTACTTATTTTACCGCTGGTGTTCAGGAGGTACGTGCCTGGACAATTGAAAAAGGTTTTACTGCCCCTCAGGCAGCGGGTGTTATCCATACAGATTTTGAAAAAGGTTTTATCCGCGCAGAGGTAATTAAATACGATGATTTTGTCAATCTTGGCTCAGAAAGCGCGGTAAAAGAGGCCGGCAAATTAGCTGTAGAGGGAAAAACTTATATTGTTCAGGACGGAGACATTATGCACTTCCGTTTCAATGTGTAAATAGCTGATAAAAGTATATTTTAAAAATTAAGCTGCCGAAAAGATGATTTTCGGCAGCTTAATTTTATCCAATATTTTTAGGATCTAAATTTCAACTATACTTGTTTCATAGTTGTACTGCAACAACAGGGAACCGCGGTAAGCCCAAGTAGAGATGCGCTCTCGATTGTTACCATGAAGGTTAAAGCTTGCAAAAAAGTAAAATTTGCAGCTTGTACAAATGATATAACAAGATAATTGTGGATGAAGTATAGCTCGCCAGGGTTATTTAACAAAATAACGATGCTCAATTACTTCGACTTTTTTAACATCCTTATCTTCCAGCATTTTTTTGACATCACAATGCCCGGTTACGCCTCGATAAATTAAAGTCCCACCAAGCGTCAATCCTGAAAGCCCTGTCAGCGGTGATTTAAATATTTTTTTTACGCCCAAACCTAAAATAAAACCGCCGGCAATTACAGATAACACGCGTTCAGAAGCGCCAATATTCTCCTCAATGCAATCATCCTTTATCTTAGCCTTAATCTTGTCAAATGCAAATGTCAATAGGTTACTCATAATTATCTCTATTTAAGTATTGTTTCTTTATGTAAACAAATGGTGGTCCAAAAAAGTTTAGAAATAGAATATTAGTTTTTATACGATTTCTCGGATTACATCTCTTATATTCGTATTTATCAAATTAAATATTCATGCAAGTCAAAAAATATTCCGGTGAATTAGTCCCCTTTAATGGAGAGGCTTTAAAACACTCTCTTTCCCGTTCTGGAGCAAATACCGATCAGGTGAACGAAGTATATAGTAGTGTTGTAAGTGAATTATATGACGGCATTTCGACCAGAGAGTTATATCAGCTGGCTTTCGATAAACTGAAAACTGTCCGAAATTCTTTTGCTGCGCGATATAGCCTAAAAAAAGCATTACGTGATCTTGGACCTGAAGGCTTTTATTTTGAAAAATATATTTCCCATTTGCTGCGTTCGATCGGTTATGAAAGTACCACTGGGCAGATGGTACATGGCCATGCTGTTTCCCATGAACTGGATGTTGTGGCTTATAAGGACGGTAAATTGATGACGGCGGAATGTAAGTTCAGGAATGATATTGATGCCAAGATTTCTGTTACAACGCCAATGTATTACCTCTCAAGGTTCAAGGATATCAGTGGAATTGACTATAATTTTTTTGGCAAAAAATTGCAGTTTCAGGAAGGCTGGCTTATTACCAACGCTTATTTTACCTCAGATTCGATCGATTTCGCAAACTATTATGGCATCAATTTGCTCTCATGGGATTATCCCAAAGAAACCAGTATCAAAAGAAGAGTAGATAAAGCAGTATTTTATCCCGTCACCTGCTTAACCACGCTTTCGGACCTGGAAGAACAGCAACTGTTGAAAAACCAGCTGATCCTGGTAAAAGATCTTGTAAATAATCCGGATAAGCTGGATATCCTTGGACTTAACACAGAAAGAAAAGAGAAGGTCCTCAAAGAAGCGCGTGAATTACTAGATTATAAAGTGGAAGAAGAATATTGATATCAGCAGTCAAAAAAGCAATAGGCCAATATCTCGGCCTATTGCTTTTTATCAGGTTAATATCATTTGTTTAATACAGTGGGGTAATAGACCTTACCGTATTTGGAAAATTCGTTTAAATCCATCTTTTCCCAGAAGATAGCATAGATTGCAGCACCGGAGCCAGACATTGAGGTATAGATAGCGCCTTTGCGATACAAAGCCTCTTTAATTTCTTTGAGCAGTGGATAACGTTCAAAAATAGACTCTTCAAAATCATTTCGAATATGAAATTTCCACTCCTGAATAGGCAATCGAATTGCTTCTTCCAAATTGACAGCTGAAGGCATTGGTTTCACACCGCTGTAAGCTTCGGCAGTGGAAACATGGATATCGGGCATAATAACCGCCATATGGTATTCACTCAGATCGAGTGATATCTCCTTAAAATCTGTCCCTATTCCAGTTGCAAACACAGGAGTATTTGCAATAAAGAATGGGCAATCTGCCCCCAATTGGGCTGCGTATTTCATTAACTGAGCATTTGTTAAGTTTAATTGAAACAGATCATTGAGTCCTTTCAATACAAAAGATGCATCCGCTGATCCGCCGCCCAGCCCAGCTCCGATCGGAATCTGCTTGATCAGATCAATAGAGACGGCCGGGATATCAAACTCATTTTTTAACAGTCCATAAGCCTTTATACAGAGATTATCCGCGGTATTACCTGGTATGCGATTACCTTGTACACTCAATACGCAATGCTCTGCATCCGTCTCTAATAGCTCGATAATATCATAAATTGGTAAGGGATAGAAAATACTATTCAGTTCATGATAGCCATCCGCTCGTTTAGCGGTAACCTGCAGCCCAATATTTATTTTAGCATTTGCAAAGAGTATCATAAGATCGTCTAAATCAACACTTAGATTTTATATTAATAGCTCACCAATGAGGAGATCCTGTCACTAAACCGGGACAATCTGCCTTTTGCTTTGAGAAAGTCCAATGAAATGATAAAACTATAGGCTGCAATCACTCCGCCCAATTTTTCAATAAGTTTGCTTGCCGCGACGACAGTTCCACCCGTTGCCAGCAGATCATCATGGATCAGAATACGGCTACCTTTTTCGAAGGCATCTTCATGGATTTCTATTGTTGCCTGACCATATTCTAATGCATAAGACTCGGAAATAGTTTTAAATGGTAATTTCCCTTGTTTACGAATAGGAATAAAGGGCAAGCCGAGTCTGTTGGCAAGTAAAAAGCCGAAAAGAAACCCACGACTTTCAATACCTGCAATAGCATCGATTTCTATTCCTTGAAGTTGGTCAATAATCGCGTCGATCATTTCATTACATAGTGTAGCATCTTTCAACAAAGGGGTGATATCTTTGAATACAATACCCGGTTTTGGAAAATCCACAATATCCCGGATTTCCAATTTCAATTTATCTTGAATCATTCTCAAATATTAAATACGGCGCGATTTTAGCAATAGCAAGATCCGAAAGTGTACCTATCTTGGTAAAGTCTTCTATATTGGTATAATTCCCATGTTGATCTCGATAATTAACTATTAACTTCGCATCCTTCGGGCTAAGATACGGATGTTTGCCCAATGAATTGGCATCAATCTGGTTAATATTGATTTTTTTGATTCCTTCTAAATTAGACACTGTAATATAGTCCTTAATGAGGTCGTATGTCTCCGAAGTAACACCATAAACCTCCTTTAATTGCTCAATCCTATAGAAGCCGCCAAGTACCTCTTTATATTTCAAAATACGTTTAGAAAGAATTGTTCCGATCCCTTTGAGGCTCATCAAGGCTGTTGTATCACAGGTATTAATATCGATAAGTTCGGCATGGTTGGTTTCAAATTTATCGTAAAGTAGAGGAGCTTTAGCTGTTGCGCCCGCAACTATTGTCTCCGCTTGAATACGGATATAGGGTTCGAGCTTTTTATATAATTTTGCATTGATGGAATAAATTTTCCGAACATCATTTTTATTTTTAAACCGCCCCCCTTTTTTCTCGTAATTCTTGATCACCGCAATTTGCTTATCCGAAAGACCAAGCCTACGCCAGCTATCGATGGATAAATTATTGGGATCAAAATAAAACAGCTTGGTATCCCTGTTGTCATCGTCAGCACCTATATCCCGATCTATGGGAGCTGTTTTCTTTTCCAGATGGACATCAGCTACTTTAAATTTCCTATTGGGATAATCTACGGCATCAGCTGAATCGCGAAATGACTGCTCAAAAACCCGAGCCTGATGAACTATGGGATCATTTTTATCGTTTCTACTGACAAGGGAATATATAATACTAAAGAGAATGATTACTACCAATATAACAAAGAACCCATTTTGCTCTGTTTTGTTAAATTTAAAATAAGTCAATAGCCTTTTCATAAGCTGTCAGTGGTTGGGTTATGTAAATTTAATAAATTAAAAGGAAAATAAAAAGGGAGGTGTTTAAAAAAAACACCTCCCTTTTATAATTATATTATACGGATATCATTTTATAACAGGGATTTATCTACTTTTTCCACTTTACTACCATCCTTCAGGGTTTTGGAAATTGCATCGAATGGTCGCGAAACGACCTGATCTCCCTTTTTCAATCCAGATAGGATAATAATATTTTTGTCGTCTTGGATTCCCGTTTTAATAGGAACCTGTTTTACAGTCTGATCTTTTAAAACAAAGACATATTCCTGTATTTTCTTATTTGTATTTGTAGAATCCTTATCATCCGATCGCACAGTAACCGATTGGATAGGCACCACTAAGCCTTTGTCATGTTTTGTAAAAATCTGTACTGTAGCGGATAGTCCGGGTTTGAACGGTGAAGCGACATTTTCTTTGATCAAATCCTGATAAGATTCTGCACTGATACGCACCTTTACATTAAAATTTGTTACTTGATCTGTAGACGAGGTTGTCGCAGTTGTCGTAGCGATATTTTTGGAGGAGCTAGCAATTTCAGTAACAATACCTTTAAATTTTCGGTCCTGAAAAGCATCCACCTCAATTTCAGCTTGGTTACCTACTCTTACGTTGTTAATATCGTTCTCATTGACATCCACATTTACTTCCATCGAAGACATATTAGCAATGCGCATAATTTCCGTACCAGCCATTTGAGCTGTTCCCACGACACGCTCTCCCTGTTCGATCGACAATAAAGAAATAATACCGTCTGTTGGAGCATAGATAGTTGTCCTGTTCAGATTATCCTGGGCTTCTTTAACAGAAGCTTGAGATTGATCTATAGCATACCTAGTTGACCGTACCGTCTCCCTTTGGGCCTGAATTGCGGCAAGGGTCGAAAAGTATTCGGAAGAACTTTTGTCCATTTCAGCAGCAGAAATAACCCGTTTTTCAAAAAGCTCCTGATTCCTCTTGTAGGTTGCTGCTACATTTTTAAAATTTTCTTCCTGCTGTTTGAGTTGTTGTTGGGCAGCCGCCAGGTTGGCACGCTGTGAATTCATCGCAGCTACAGAACGATCGTAGCCGGACTGTAAGATATCAGGCTTTATCCTACAGAGGATTTGTCCTTTCTTCACAAAATCTCCTTCTTTGATATTAAGCTCAACGACCTCACCCGAGACCTCGGAACTCAGCTTAACTTCAATTTCTGGCTGTATTTTTCCACTGGCAGACACCAATTCATCCACATCTGCTTCCTTCACAACGTCTACAGCGACTTTAGTAATATCTCCTTTTCCAAACCAACCGGCCTTAAAGCCGATAAAAACAAAAATTGCCAGGAGCGCTATGACTATTAATAGAATCTTTACTACACTACGTTTTTTCTTTGCCATTGTTTTTGTTAATCAAATAGGTTAATTGTTGTCGAATTGAATTGGATTTCCTAAGTAATAATCGATAATCTTGGATCTAAATATCACGTTATATTTTGCCTGAATTAGATCAAATTCTGCTTTGTTTCGTTCGGTCTGCGCCGTAAATAATTCCAAAGAATTTGCCATACCGATATCGTACCTTTCTTTCGTTGCTTTATAAGCTGTTTCAGCGCTTTCAAAAGCTGTCGTTGCCGAAGTATACTTCTGTTTGGCGGCACTTACGTCCAAAATCGCCTGATTGACAGCTTTATTTAAATTGTTCTTTGCTAATTGCTCCGCTGCCTCAGCCTGTTTGAAACCAATTTTGGCCTTCGCTACATTAACTTTATTCTGATTCTTGGAAAAAATGGGAACAGCGAGCGATAAACCAGTGAAAAATGATTTGTTATCCGATATTTGCCGGCTAAAAGGCACGCGATATGTCGTTGTGATATCTAATGGATCAGTTTGCCTAGTTGTTGCAGATGAATAATTTGTACCATAGCTCACACTTAAATTAAGCGTTGGATAATACCCACCCTTTGCAATATCAATTTGTTTTAATGCGGCTTCTTTATCCAAAGCAGATTTGTGAATATCAGGTTGTCTTGTCAATGCTTTTTGATATACATCTACCGCATTTTTATCTACCGCAGTTAACAAAACTGATTCTAAACTTGGGCGTTCCAAAGAAATTACTGTTTCAGGAGGCATTTCCATCAATTGTTTCAAGGTTAACAAGGACATCTCGTATGCATTCTTCAAATTCACTTTGTTCAATTCATTCGTAGCAACCTGATTTTTTGATTTTGCAAGGTCAGCAATAGTCTTGTTTCCGACAGCAAATTGAATAGAGTCCAATGAGAATTGTTGTTTCGACAAGGCAATCTGATCTTCACTAGCGATCATTAATTCATGATTTGTGATGGCTTCCAAATAATTCACCAACACATTTAGAATAAGATCATTTTTTATCTTGTCGACCTGCGTCGCTGCAGACTCCAACTGTAATTTATTTGCTTTTATTTGATTGACTTGTTGAAAACCTTGAAATATATTCACGCTTGACCCTACCGATCCAGCGGTCGTTCTAGTCCATGCATTGTTGACAATTTGTGCCGAGGTCAAATCGAAGGCAAAACCATAGCGAAAATTTTGATCAACAGAAGCGTTTAAGTCCGGCAATAAATTACTTTTCGCTTGAAACAAATCCTGAGCTGCCAGATCTTTGCTCAGTTCGGCCTGCTTTATCTGTACATTGCGTTCCAAAGTCATACGTATAGCCTCGGCTACGCCGACGACCTGTTGGGCTTGGATGAGGCTGTTCGTTCCAAAGAAAAAACCAGTAAATACTACTGCAGAATAATAAAATCTTTTCATGTTCATATGTAGAACCATACAATTTTTATAGATTTGAACTTCATTTATCGGTTATGTATTTTGTCAAATCCCCTTTCTTCCTTCGTTGGCTTTATCCCAAATCAATCTGGCATATGCCGAGGACGGAAAAAAAAGTCTATCTCACTTTTGATGATGGTCCAATACCTGAAATTACACCTTTTATACTCGATATCCTAAAAAAATATCAGGTTAAGGCAACATTTTTTTGTGTTGGTGAAAATATTAAAAAAAATCCACATTTGTTTCAAAGAATTTTACAAGAAGGACATCAGGTTGGCAATCATACCTACAATCATCTCAAGGGTTGGGAGACAAGTGACGAAACCTATATCGATAATATCAGGCTATGTCAGGAACTAACGCAAACAGATCTTTTTCGGCCACCTTATGCTAAAGCCACAAAATCACAGCTTAAAAAATTATATAAAAATTATCGTGTGGTGATGTGGGATATTATGTCGGGTGACTTTGATCAGAACCTAAGTCCAGAAAAATGCCTTGAGAACGTACTTCCCAACATACAGAATGGCTCAATCATCATCTTCCACGACAATATCAAAGCGATTCCCCGTGTGGAATACGCTTTACCTAAAACGATTGAATTTCTCCTAGAAAATCAGTATCAAATAGCAAGAATGGAATAAATGTCAGGGTCTACTCCCAGATAAAACCACTTCAGATTCATAATACTTGCCCACACTCACACTAAAATATCCTAAAACATTATTGGATAGATTTGAAATCGGATTTGCTGGAGATGCTGCGCCTGGATTAATCATCTGGAAGCTGTTCCAGTAATTGTAAGCCCCCAGGTCGATACATTGACGCAATACCCGTATTCTGTCTCCTATCTTAAGGTCTCTATCGCGATCGACAATATCATGCTGTACTTGCAATCCATTATTATATTTATCGCTAAAAACATCAACAAAGCGCAATTCACCACCATTCACGGACATTTTATATTTGTAATAATTTCCTTTTTCCGGAGGATCATTAAAGACCAATGTAGGATAATAGATGGTGTCTGTAAATATAATGCGTTCGGAGAGCCCTATCGAGTCGACATCAACATAGGATGGTACCGTCGAGGTTCCTTCAATTTCTTTTCCATCCACAGTTTTTACATACAATCGATAGCTGTTCTTTTCCTGCAGCCGCAATGTTTTATTGGTATACACACCGTTGGCTCCAGGTAAAAAGATGTATATCTGGTTATTTTGCAGATTTTTCACGGATACTTCCGCATCCGTTATGGGCGACAACATCGAATCTTTTAAACCCACTACTTTCTGAATACTGATCTCATGCTGCTTATCCGACACCATCAGATCGGCGGTGATCACCAGCTGCCCTGTATTTTCAGGCAATTTAAGGTCAATTTTGTCTTCACAACCAATCAAAGTCATCCAAGTTAATGCGATCAATCCTATTATCTTTCTCATGTTGTGTTAAAATTTAAAGTTCCAGGTAACAGATGGTATGGCACCAAACAATGCGATCCTATAGATCTCGGTCACATTAGATTGACCTTCTTTCTCTCTAAAATCAATTAAATAAGCATTTTTGCGATTATAAGCGTTATAAATTCCAAAAGATAAACTTGAATAGGTATTTTTTGTACGCTTGATATCATAAGTTGCAGCCAGGTCCAAACGATGATAAGCTGGCATACGCTGGCCATTTCGCTTATCGTAATAGAATATCGTTCTATCGTCAACAAAATATTTACCAGCAGGCATTGTCACAGCATCCCCGGTATAGTATACAAAGTTCGCACTCAGATTCCATTTAGGCTTCAATTGATACTGTGCCACAACAGCTATATTATGAATCTTATCCTGACGCGCATTAAACCACTGTCCATCATTGATCTGCTCGAATTGTCTTTCACTTCTGGACAGTGTATAGCTGATCCATCCATTAAACCTTCCCGATCTTTTCTTTATAAACCATTCCACACCGTATGCCCTTCCTTTTCCAAATAGTAGTTCGCCATCCAAAAATTCATTGGCCTGTAAATCGGCTCCATTCCTATAGTCGATCTGGTTTCTCAGATCCCTATAGTAACCTTCTACTGAAAACTCATACCTATTGGACGCAAAATTCCGGAAATAACCCAGCGAATACTGTGTTGACAATTGTGGTTTAATGGTATTATTGCTTAATACATACTGATCAGTCGGCAAGCTACTTGTGGTGTTACTCAACTGATGTAAATACTGTACATTCTTGTTATAAGATGCCTTTAAGGTAGTCAATTCATTCAAGGCATAGTTCAGCGATATACGTGGTTCCAGATAAACATATTTTTTTCCCATTGCTCCACTCCCCACATAAGTTGAATCAACAGCTTCGCCTGCATGATCGTAGGTATAGAACATACCTGGCCCTAAAGCGGCATAAGCTGTCGCCCTAATACCGTAATTCAGTTTGAACTTATCATTTATTGACCAATCATCCGAGAAATAAGCAGCAATATCCGCTCCTTTGCGCTCTTGAATACGTAATGAGTTTACTTTAGAA
Organism: Sphingobacterium sp. NGMCC 1.201703; assembly: GCF_047784615.1. Lineage (NCBI taxonomy): Bacteria > Pseudomonadati > Bacteroidota > Sphingobacteriia > Sphingobacteriales > Sphingobacteriaceae > Sphingobacterium > Sphingobacterium sp. NGMCC 1.201703. The sequence continues at coordinate 62,503 of NZ_JBLOHD010000002.1, forward strand.
TCTTCACCGGCTTCAATACTCGCCGGACGAATTTTCTGTAAAGCTGCCTGCAGACCAAATTTTAGATTATGGTGATCCGAGAGGCTATATTGAAAATCCTGTTTAAAGTTATAATTGAAGATATCTGAGCGGATCTTGAAGTTATTATCGTCTTCGATCTTCACCTGATAGTTAAATTTACTGAAGATCAATGTGGTATTACTGAACAGGCGGTTATTCCAAACATGATTCCAGCGCATCGTTCCGGTCGCATTCCCCCAACTGAAGTCAAATAAATCATGGTATGCCATGGCATCCTTACCGAAATATCCTGATAAATAAATGGTGTTTTTATCGTTAATTCTATAATTAAATTTGGCATTTAGATCATAGAAAAATAAAGCACTATTTTTAATATTTTCATCATTTGAGAGCTTCAGGAACAAATCGGCATAAGTACGTCTACCGGATATCATAAATGAGCTCTTTCCCTTTTGTAATGGCCCCTCTACCTTCAGCCGTGACGCAATTAGCCCCAGTCCCCCTTCGACATTAAAATGTTGATTATTCCCATCCAAGGTTGTTATTTCCATGACCGAAGAGATCTTACCACCATATTGGGCGGGCACACCTCCTTTATAAAAATTGACGTCTTTGATGGCATCGGAATTAAAGGTCGAAAAGAAACCAAAAAGGTGAGCACTGTTGTAAACCGGAGCCTCATCCAACAGAATCAGGTTTTGATCCCCACCACCTCCACGTACATAAAAGCTGCTACTTCCCTCGCCTCCACTCGCCACTCCGGGAAACAATTGGATCGTCTTCAAAATGTCTTTCTCACCAAACAATACAGGAACCTTCTCAATCTCCTTTGGGCTAAACTGAGTCAAGCCCGGAGTCAGATCTTTGATCGATTTTCTTCTATTTCCAGTAACAACTACCTCTGCCAATTGGTTCTCTTCGGGTACCAATTGTACAATATAGGTCGAGTCTTTTCCCATCGTCACAGGCAATATTTTGGTTTTATATCCTATTGAGGAAACTTCGAGGAAAGTATCAGCTCCGCGAAGGGACAAACTAAAAAAGCCGTATTTATTGGAAGCCGTCGATTTTTTCTCTAGGTCATTCCGGACCAAAGCGCCAATAATATTTTCACCGCTGATGCTATCCCTGATAAATCCCGATATAGATTTAGATTGTTGGCCATAGGATTGCTGTGCGCAAAACAAAATAGAAGAAAAATAAAAAACAACCTTTAGAGGTTTAAGCATAGCAGATTGAAATCAAAAATTTATTGAAAATAATAAAAAAGCCTTACAATTTGTAAGGCTTAATAATAAGTTTATAATTTGTTAGTCAAGATCTTCTTTAAACAAAAATAGTATTTTATTCATTTAAGCCAAATATTTATCTATTTTTCTTATTATTTTTTTTCTACCGGATTGAAAAAATCATAGAAAAAGGCCATTTGATAGACAATGGAGCGTGACCAATACGCCCAATTATGTCCGCCTTCACTTGTAACGAAGGTATGATTTATATTATGATACATGAGCTTATCGTGAAGTGCAATATTGACTTGATAGAAAAAGTCCTCCTTTCCACAATCAATAATTAACCGAAGTTTATTATTTACTAATTTAGGAATCATATTGATCACCACCCGATCGTCCCAGGCTTGCGTCGAATCGGCATAATTCCCGATACGATCCTTAATTTCCCAGTTTAAAGGAAATGGTCTAAAATCTACCCCGCCGGCAGTACTGCCTGCTGCACCATAAAGATCCTGATGTTTAATCGCAAGTGACAAAGCTCCATGCCCACCCATGCTAAGCCCTGAAATCGCTCTTCCTTTACGGTCCTGAACTGTCGCATAATGACCATCTATATAATCAATCAGCTCTTTTGCGACAAATGTTTCGTATTGGTAATTTCGATCATTTTTTATATCCCAATACCAACTGCCATATCCTCCGTCCGGACAAACAATCATGTATCCATACTGATCTGCCAAAGCAGCCACATTGGAATGCTTCACCCAATTACTATAATTACCTGAATATCCGTGAAGTAAATAAAGAACCGGATATTTCGTATCTGTCGAATAACCTTTCGGGAGTATTACGACTGTTTTGATATCTTTTGCCATGCTCCGACTCGGAATACGCAAAGTATCCACTTTGGCAGCTTTACTAACAGCGACAATATAAAATAGCGCAAGTGATAAAAGTAAAAATTGTTTTAAATTCATTATATCAGTATTTGGATGTAATTATTCTACTCAGACCAATATTATTGATCCAATTTTCTGAATCAAGTCAGCTTATTTATCAATGGATTTAGAGCATCTTTCAAAATAATAAAGATAAGATTTTAAACCAAATGGACGCTCGCTGATGGTATAAAAACCAGCGTTGTTATTATCAAAAGTAAGCGCTTCTCCTTGCGGCTCTACCTTATAAGGAACTTCGATTGGCCTTCGGTTTAGCGCCTTTTGCCATGACTCGCCCGAATTCCTTTTCCAGTAAAAAATATGCGTGATATTCTTGATAAGCATCTCTTTTCCGGAAGGATTAATAGCCGAAGCTGTAGCAAAAGTAAAAGGAAGTTCAGCCACTTTATCTAATGTAAAATACTGTTGATTTTTATTTCTGAAAACTGGCGCACTATATACTGTAGACCGAAATTCCCGCTTAGAAACGATATACAACATATTATCGCGCGGATCCACCATAATAGACTCGGCATCCAAACGTTTTTGTCCGGGGAATTTAAGAAATATGGTTTTAATATTCTTTTTTGATATCATTGAAGAATCTTGCGGTGAAGGTTCTGGAAATACATATAGGCTTGCCCAAGTCCGCTTGCCAAGATTATTGCCTATATCTGCTAAAATCAGATAAATTTTACCATCAATTTTTACGCGGTCGATATCCTCACAGTCTGTCACAGTCACACCTTCAAGCGTAAATCTTTTGAGTAGATTGGCCTGCCGGTTGATCAGATAGATATTCGCCCCGTCACCACTGTCATTATGCACCCAAAAGCTTCCCTCCCCCTGAGCTGCTACAATTCCTGATACTTCTTTTAGCTGCGGATCTGTTATTTCACCTAAGGGGATTTGTGTTTTAAAATAATCCTTGTTATTTTGGGCAGATATCCGCAAGCCGGACAAAAAAAGTACAATCATTAAGAGTACTTTTGTTCGTGCAATATTCATGTTTAAAGATACGTTTTTATTGATATTTTATGCCCGTTATGAACAAATCCCTTAAATATATCTTATTTTTTATCCCCTTATTTCTAATCCAATATACGACACAGGCACAGAGCAGCGTATTCCGGATAAAAGTTAAATCAGGGCTTGACAATACACCGCCCTATCTCGTAAAGTATTACAACAGTAAAGACTGGGAGAAATTCTATGCTGAAATCCTGCAGTTTAATTATAACCCAGGGTTTGAGCACAATATCCGTGTAAAAAAAACGACAACTGCCCAAGTTTCAATCTATACACTCCAACAAATCATTAATAAATCACCGGCTGAAAATACTGAAATCGCAATTTGGGATGTGGCTGAGTATTATGTCAATAATCCAATGTCAGGCAAATTGGCCTGTCTGCAGATAAAATCCAACAAAAAAAACAAATGGGAATATATCGCAGGCCCTATTTTAGGTTTTGATTACCAAGAGCAATATCGCTATCGTATCAAAGTGAAGCAAACGAAAGTAAAAGATACCGACAGTTTACGCTACGAATTGATGGATATTATTTCCAAAGAAAGGGTAACCGAACTGCCCAGTGTAGCTTCTTTTCTCGCAAGGTTCAAATGGAATTTGCTTCAATTAAACGGGAAAGATGTAACGAGCAGCAAAGCCTATATTGGCTTTGACGCGAAAAACGGAACAATCGCCGGATCGACAGGCTGTAATAATTTCTGGGGAAATTTTAATATAAAAGGCAATTTGATCAGCTTTCCACACCTAGCAAGCAATATGAAATCCTGTAATGGTCCCAATAATATTGAAAATGACTTTTTTGCGATCATTGAGCAAAAACAAATTCAATTTGATATCGCCGAACAAACCCTAAACTTGTATATCGACGGAAAATTAGTTATGATTTTTGGCTTAGAGCGCGAATAAAAAAAACACCCGAAGTCTGGGGAACTTCGGGTATCTTAGCCATATTATTAACCTATTTTATGAAAAGTATTTATGCCATTTGGAAATGACATAAACAAATATGTGAAATAAATCGGAAAGAACCGAAAGCTACACTTCATTTTAACATAATTTTAACACTTTAAAAATATTGAGAAAAATTGGCGTAAAAATGATATTTTTTGGAACATTAGGGCAGCAAAGTTGTAGTATCTTAATGGTTTAAACCATAACGATGATCAGAACATTTTTTACGACAGCCGCTTTATTTTTGACAACGATGCTCTTTGCCCAAGAGAATCCGATTATTCGTGGCAACTACGCCGATCCTGAAGGAATTATCTATGGCAATAATTATTGGATTTTCCCCACCTACTCAGCTCCCTATGAAGAACAGCTGTTTTTTGATGCCTTTTCCTCGCCCGATCTGGCCCATTGGACAAAGCACCCGCGGGTACTCCAAAATAGTGAGGTAACATGGGCAAAAAAAGCAATGTGGGCACCCGCTGTTTTGGAAAATAAGGGCAAGTATTATTTATTCTTTAGTGCTAACGATGTTCACCAGGGCGAAATCGGCGGAATCGGCGTGGCCGTAGCCGATAAACCCGAAGGGCCTTATAAAGATTTGCTAGGCAAACCACTGATCAATGATATCATCAACGGTGCGCAGCCCATTGACCAATTTGTATTTAAAGATCGGGACGGAACGTTTTACATGTATTACGGTGGCTGGAAGCACTGTAATATGGTAAAACTGAAGCCGGATTTTTCGGGTCTGCTCCCATTTGATGACGGAACCTATTACAAGGAAATTACACCCGAGAACTACGTGGAAGGTCCATTTATGTTTATTAAAAATGGCAAATACTACTTTATGTGGTCCGAGGGTGGTTGGACCGGACCGGATTATAAGGTAGCTTATGCAATTGCGGACTCTCCGTTCGGGCCGTTTAAACGTATTGGAACAATTCTCGAGCGCGACCCAAAAGTTGCTGTTGGGGCAGGCCACCATTCTGTTATTAAAGTGCCCAATAAAGACAAGTATTTCATCGTCTATCACCGCAGGCCATTAGGTAAGGAAGGCGCCAATGAGCGTGTCACTTGTATAGATGAAATGAAATTTGACGAAAAAGGTCATATTATACCCGTCAAAATGACCTTTGAAGGAGTCAAATATCCATTAAAATAAATCAACCCTCTCTGTATAATACAAGCAACCCAACCTAAACAGAAGAGCCCCGATCAAAAACCGGGGCTCTCATTATTTAATTAAGATAATCAGCGTTTAAATATTGGCGATTGCGTTATTTAATGTCGCAGAAGGACGCATAGCTTTTGTTGCTAATTCATCATTCGGGAAGTAATAACCACCAATATTTTGAGCCTGTCCCTGTGCCCCTATCAATTCTTCATTAATTTTAGCCTCATTGTCAGTCAGTACTTTTGCAACAGGTGCAAATCTGCTTGCTAAATCTGCATCTTTCGTTTGAGCAGCTAAAGCCTGCGCCCAATATAAAGTTAAATAGAAATGGGATCCACGGTTATCGATCTGACCTACTCTACGTGCCGGAGATTTGTCATTTGCCAGGAATTTCTCTGTTGCCACATCCAAGGTTTCCGCTAAAACTAATGCTTTAGGATTATTTTGTGTTTGTGATAAATGTTCCAATGAAGCTCCTAAAGCTAAAAATTCGCCCAATGAATCCCAACGTAGGTAACCTTCCTGAAGGAATTGTTCGACGTGCTTCGGAGCTGAGCCTCCAGCACCTGTTTCGAACAAACCGCCACCATTCATCAATGGTACAATAGATAACATTTTTGCTGAAGTACCGACTTCCAAAATAGGGAATAAATCAGTCAGATAATCACGTAAGACGTTACCTGTTACGGAAATAGTATCTTCACCTTTACGAATGCGCTCCAAAGAGAATTTAGTAGCTTCTATCGGTGATAAAATTCGAATATCTAAACCTGCGGTATCAAAATCTGGCAAGTATTTTTCTACTTTTTTGATGATCTCTCTGTCATGTGCGCGGTCTTTATCCAACCAAAATACTGCTGGTGTATTGGATAAACGTGCACGGTTTACAGCTAATTTTACCCAGTCCTGGATAGGTGCATCTTTTGTTTGACACATACGGAAAATATCACCTTCTTCGACTTTTTGCTCCATGAATACATGACCTTCCGCATCCACAACACGGATCACACCTTTACCAGCTGCTTGGAAAGTTTTGTCATGCGAACCATATTCTTCTGCTTTTTGGGCCATCAAGCCCACATTTGGAACAGATCCCATTGTTTTTGGATCCAAAGCGCCATGTATTTTACAATCCTCTATTGTAGCCTCATAAACGCCAGCGTAAGAACGGTCAGGCACCATTGCGATCGTATCTTCTTCTTGACCATCCTTATTCCACATTTTACCACCAATACGGATCATTGCGGGCATAGAAGCATCAATGATAACATCGGAAGGAACATGGAAGTTTGTAATACCTTTATCTGAGTTGACCATAGCTAAAGCGGGACCTTGCGCGATAGCAGCATCAATAGCAGCTTTCACTTCCGCTTCTTTTGCATGACCTGCAATTTTAGCATATACTTCCCCTAAGCCGTTGTTTTTATTGACACCTAATTCTTTAAACAAGTCGCCATAAGTAGCAAACACGTCCTCAAAATAAGTTTCAACCACCGCACCAAAGATAATCGGATCTGAAACCTTCATCATCGTTGCTTTTAAATGTGCAGATAACAATACCCCAGCAGCTTTGGCTTCAGCAATTGTATCAGCGACAAAACCTTTCAGTGCGTTCAAACTTAAGGTTGAAGAGTCAATTACTTCACCAGCCTTTAATGGAGAAAGACCTTTTAATTCGGTAACAGCTCCTTCGCTATCCACAAATTCAATTTTGAATTGACCTGCATTTTCTACTGTTACAGATTGCTCTGAACCATAGAAATCGCCAGATGTCATCGATGCGACTTTAGTTTTTGAATCTTTTGCCCAAGCCCCCATTTTGTGCGGATTAGCTTTCGCATAATTCTTCACGGCTTTAGGTGCACGACGATCTGAATTACCTTCACGTAAGACAGGATTTACAGCTGAACCCAATACTTTCGCATATTTGGCTTTGATCGTTTTTTCTTCTTCGGTCATTGCTTCATCCGGATAGTTAGGAATAGCATAACCTGCTTTTTGTAATTCTGCGATAGCTCCTTTTAATTGTGGAATCGACGCTGAAATATTCGGTAATTTGATGATGTTTGCTTCAGGAGTTGTCGCCATTTGTCCCAGCTCGGCCAAAGCATCGGCAATTTTTTGATCTTCTTTTAAAAATTCTGGAAAGTTCGCAAGAACACGCCCCGCTAAAGAGATATCTCTCAATTCCACATCGATATCAGCTGTAGCTGTAATCGCTTGTACAATAGGCAAAAACGAGTAAGTCGCCAACAAAGGTGCTTCATCTGTTTTTGTCCAAACAATTTTTGATTTGTTTGACATAGTAATCTATTAGAAATATGTTTAATTTTTAATGCTATGCGAAATCAGTGAAAAATCTAAATTTCTCAAAATTTCGCCTAAAGATAAGAATTAATGCCATAAACCATGGCTTAATCCGACCTTTTTGACAATAAAAATGTGAAAATAAATATATTTTGGCAATACAGAATAACTTGGTCTCTCCATTTTAAAGGACAGCCCTCTTGACATTTCAGTGACGGGATAATTCAATTGAAATCCTAATTTAGTCAGATAAAAAATACTATTAAGCATGAAATCATTCAAATTGAACAATGGGATAGATATTCCAGCAATTGGATTTGGAACCTGGCAAATTCCGGAAGGAGAAGACGCATATCAAGCTGTTAAAGAAGCATTGGCAGTAGGATACACGCATATTGACACGGCTGCTATTTATGGAAATGAAAAAAGTGTGGGCAGGGCGATCAAGGATAGCGGAATAGATCGTAATACTCTGTTTATAACAACCAAGTTATGGAATACCGAACGTGGTTATGACAGAACCATCGCTGCATTTGAAAAATCTCTTACAGATCTGGGCTTGGAATATATAGACCTCTATTTGATTCACTGGCCGGCTAACGAAACTCAATTTGAAGATTGGGCGACTATTAATGCCGATACCTGGAGAGCCTTTGAATATTTATACGGACAAGGAAAAGTAAAAGCGATCGGGGTTAGCAATTTTCCAAAAGAATACCTGGCGAAATTACTGGAGACGGCAACTATCGTACCTAGCGTCAATCAAATCGAATTTCATCCAGGTTATCTGCAACAGGAAACTGTTGACTTTTGCAAATCAAATGACATACTGGTGCAGGCCTGGTCTCCACTAGGCTCAGGAAGGATATTACAGAACGAAACCCTGATTGCTTTAGCAGAACAAAAAGCTACCAGTATTGGGCAAATCTGTATTAAATTTGCACTTTCACAAGGTATTTTACCGCTTCCAAAATCCACCAATCCGACAAATATTAAACGAAACTTAGCTGTTGACAGTTTCGATCTTACGGACGAGGATATTCGAATGATTCGGGCATTACCAGCAATGGGGTTCTCTGGATCTGATCCCAAAAAAGTCGCATTCTAGATTATCGAAAGGAATCTAAAATATACGCTATAGAGTCCGCCCAACGAAACTAGGTCGGCGGACTCTTTTTTTCCTATTCCCTTTAATCTCACCATCATTACCCCTGAATTTTACCGGAAATGTACTCAGCCTCTCGGTATCTGTAGAGTGATATCCTTAGCACATCTACTGATGTTTGCACGATTCAGCACTAAAAAAGAAATATAAGCTTTCCCCGAAACAAAAGATTAGGATAGCTGTTAATAATACAACAATTCATATCATGAGGCCTACTCAAAATGCAATATGCCGAAACAAAGCGTTTGCAGAGGAGAACTATCGTATTATTGAAAGAGTATTTGAACCAATTAGCGTTAAACAGGACTGAAGTTTAGCAAATGCTAAAATCAATATTGCGTAGCATGTCACAAATTTTTGAGAGACCGCAAAAATTTAAATTTAAAAACACGATTATGGCACATTCATTTTTAAAAACGATCAGATCCTCCGTTAAACATTGGTATATACCGCTTATTATTGGAATTCTTTTAATTTTATTAGGCTTCTATACGATAGCTACGCCGATCACATCCTTTCTTGCCTTGAGTATTTTGTTTTCTTGGTCATTCATTGTGTCGGGGATACTTGAAATTATCTTTGCCTTACAAAACAAAAATGAAGTGGATGGTTGGGGCTGGTACCTTACCGGTGGCATCCTTTATGTCTTATTCGGAATTTTACTCATGACCAATCCCCTATTGTCTGCAAGCACTTTGGCTTTTATTGTCGGATTTTATGCTTTGTTCAGATCCGTTCAATTATTATCCTTCTCCTTTGACCTGAAAAATTATGGAAGTAAATCCTGGGGCTGGATCACCCTATTTGCAATATTGGGCATTATCTTTAGTTTTATTCTCCTATGGAACCCAATTTTCGCCGGCTTTTCCCTTGTAATTTGGACAGGAATGGCGCTTAGTACAGTCGGTTTTGCAGCCTGCGTATTTGCGTTTCAGTTGAAAAGTCTGAAAAATATCCCCGACAAACTGCCTAATGAATGGAAAGAACGCTACGAAAAATTAAAAGAGGAATTTGAACAACACAACAAATAAAAATCATATATAAAAAAAGTGCTATCTTAAAGGGAAAACCATCTTTTTCAAGATGGTTTTATTCTTTGATTTCCACTATACTGAAAGGCACCCTTTCCAGCGGAAAATCCTGTTGATCTGTTTTCGACCGACTGATCTTCAAGATTACATCCAAGCCCTGATATATTTCACCAAAGACTGTAAAATCTTGATCAAGTCTAGGTTGGCCACCATGCAATAAATATTCTTCACGCTGCTCCTTACTGTATTTTATGCCCTTTTTAGTTTCCAGACCATCCAGTTCTGCGGAGTTAATCTTTTTACCAACGACAAAATAGATCTGATTCAGGAAAGATGCCTTTTCAGGGTTACCGTCACGTCCCGCCCCCAACGCGCCCATTTTGTGAAAAGCGCGTTGGTCAAACTCAGCCGCCAAACGAGGTTTGCGATGCTGAGGATCTGCCGCTTCCTTCTTTTCGATATCGATATCATGTTCTCCACCTTGCACCACAAAATTTTCAATTATACGATTGAATAATGCCCCCTGATAAACACTGTCCTTAATCGACTTTAACATCAGATCACGATGATTGGGTGTGAAATCATAGAGTACCACCTTAAATTCTCCAAATGCGGTTTTAAATAACAATCGTTTTGACTGTGCATTAGTGTTACTCATCCAGATGAACACAATTGCTATAATCAGCGTAATTTTTCTCATATCTTTTGGTCGCATCGACTTATTCAAAATTTCGTATAAAAATACATTAAATTTCAATTCGAGGAAATCTGTTTATTGTTATATTTGACTATAACAATTCAAATCTATGCAGTATACCCCTAACCCTGAACGCTACAAACAGATGATATACAATCGTTGTGGTAAATCCGGTCTTCAGTTACCAGCTATTTCTTTAGGTCTATGGCACAACTTTGGAAATGACACAGCTCATCAAACCAAAGTTGATATCTGTACAACAGCTTTTGATCTGGGAATCACTCATTTTGACCTTGCCAATAACTATGGGCCTCCCCCAGGTAGTGCAGAAATAGCATTTGGACAGATTCTCAAACAACAATTCGCTGGGTATAGGGATGAGCTCATTATCTCTTCAAAGGCAGGCTACCATATGTGGGATGGTCCCTATGGTGAATGGGGCAGCAGAAAATATATTATTTCCAGTTGCGACCAATCATTAAAACGCTTAGGAACAGATTATGTTGATATTTTCTATTCACATCGCTTCGACCCAAACACCCCGCTGGAAGAAACCATGATGGCCCTCGATCAACTTGTTCGGAATGGCAAAGCCCTTTATATCGGTATTTCGTCCTATAATTCGCAACGCACCAAAGAAGCTTATGCGATATTGAAATCATTAGGAACACCGTTTATTATTCACCAACCCAGCTATTCAATGTTAAACCGATGGGTTGAGTCGGACGGGCTATTGGACACATTGGATGAAATCGGAATTGGCTCCATTGTTTTTTCACCACTCGCTCAGGGCATGCTCACGGATAAGTATTTACATCATATTCCACAGGACAGCAGGGCATCACAGTCAAAATCTTTGCAGACCAAGTTTTTGAGCGAGGAGAACAGACAGAATATCCAGGCACTTCATGCTATTGCGCAACGTAGAGGACAGTCTTTAGCCCAAATGGCCATCGCTTGGGTATTTCGGAAACAACAGGTAACTTCAGCACTAATCGGCGCATCCAGACCTCAACAGGTCATCGACTGCGTAGGCGCGCTCGAAAACCTATCGTTTACTTCAGAAGAAATCCGAGAAATTGATCTATATGCGAAAGATGGCCACATCAATATATGGGCACAATCTGCTGAGCTTAATAAAGCTTAACGAAATATGAACTACATTAAAAAAGTGTATTGATGTTCGGAAGACAAATCAATACGCTTTTTTTAATAGACTTCATGAAATAAACTCAAATTGCGCTAATGCATGAGTTTTAAAATTTTCTCAAATGTATTTACATTCCTACTGGTGAATTTATCCTTCAGGCTTTTCTTACCTAATATTTTCCCAAATGTTGAATCCAATGTATTTCCTTTGGGCACATACCAGTAAAACAGTCCATTGACCACATCAGCTTTTTCATTATCTGCTTTTATACTACGATTGAATTCGTCCATCAGCACCTCTTCTATTCCCTGTAAACCTACAAAAGTATAAATATGAAAATCAGGATGTCTTTCAAAAGGAATACTACTCCAAAAAAGAGCAGTTTCTGCTTGCGACTTAATAAAAAGGAAGGCTTCATAGGAAAAATAATTGGACATCGCTTCTTCCAAAATTACTTTAAGTTCGTCGACAGATCTTTCTGAAGAAAAAACAATATTTCCAGAAGCCAGCACTGAGCTCACATCCTCCATTCCAGCTTCTCTAAAGACCCGGCATACATCGGCCATCTTCATGTTTGTCCCCTTAACATTTACCCCCCGTAGAAATGCACAGTATTTCATCTTTTATCAATTTTATTAAATTTCATCCATTGGATTCCAAAATATCTTTTTAAAATCCTTAATGCGGAGATTGTTAATTACAACGCCTTCGTTTTCCAATTTAGCCTCAAATGCAGGGACCGACAATACTCCACTGCTCGAAATCACCCGATGTGCAGGCACATCTTTGGGGCATCCCCCCATCGCTTTTCCAACATGGCGGGAATGATTTGGATAACCTAGCGCTTTCGCAATTGCTCCATAAGTTGAAACACGTCCTTTTGGGATCAGTCTTGCCAATTCGTACACTTGCTGTTTGAATATTTCATCCATATTCTATCTATTTAGATCATTAGTTCAACTGCCAGTTGGACCTTAAAAAATTTCCTTCGGTCAGCAATAATACGCCAAACCGAGTATATTTCAAAGTTGACTAAAATACAAAAAACGAATACCTAATACCTTATAAAAGCGCTGTGAACTTATTTAGTCAACCAATTTAATCCTCTGCCTACGTTTCTACGTAAAAAACAGTTCTATTTTTTATAAAAGGAACAAATTGAAAAGAAAACGCGCAGTGTAAATATTTTATAATTGAGTCGATATCCAGCTCATATAGGCTATAGATACTAGTAAATAAAAAAGTCCTTAATATTCATATTAAGGACTTTTTGCGATTCTGTACGCCAATCAGGATTCGAACCTGAGACCGTCGGTTTAGAAAACCGATGCTCTATCCAGCTGAGCTATTGGCGCGTCGTTTTCGGTAATGCAAAAGTAGACATTTGTTCAACAATTCCAAAATATCATCTGCTTTTTTTTTCGGTTTTCCAATAACTGATTGCTTTTCAACAAGATTATTTTATTGATCTAGGTCAAACAAAAACCAAAAGGTTGCTGTTACCTTTGTGTTGTAAACAAATAAGAAAACACAAAAATTATGGCACAAGGAAAATGGGAATTGGACGCTGCACATAGCGAAATAGAATTCAAAGTAAAACACATGATGATCACTAATGTCAAAGGAAACTTCGACAGTTTTAAAATCGATCTTAATACAGCGGATGATACCTTTGAGAATGCACTTGCAAAGGTAACTATCGAAACAGCATCCATCAACACACGAAATGAACAACGGGACGGGCACTTAAAAAGTGCTGATTTTTTTGATGTCGAAAAATATCCTGCAATAACATTTGAAACAACGGGCTTAGCGAACGAACAGATTAAAGGAAATCTGACTATCCGTGACGTAACTCGTCCTGTGGTTTTTGACCTGGAATTTGCAGGAATTCAAAAAGACCCTTGGGGAAATAGCAAAGCGGGATTTGTCGTAGAAGGGAAGGTCAAACGTTCAGAGTTCGGGCTTAATTGGAATGCAGCTTTAGAAACAGGTGGTGTCATGGTGAGTGATGAAGTAAAATTTAGCGCTGATATCCAGTTTATAAAAGCAAATTAAGAAGTATTTCTGAAATAAAATTTGGCAGGAGAGCAAAAATTCGTACTTTTGTCGCGGAGAGTTGGCAGAGTGGTCGAATGCGGCGGTCTTGAAAACCGTTAACTGTCACAGGTTCGGGGGTTCGAATCCCTCACTCTCCGCCAGCAAAAACAAAGCCCGACGATAGTCGGGTTTTCTCGTTTATAGACTTTGCAAACAATGTTTAATCAAAAGTATTAAACGGAAAAAAAATGAACGGAGTGAATGGCTTTATTTTATGATGAAGCCTCCTCCCATTGGGATCATGTTATTATCCCTCACTCTCCGCAGAACAAGCCTTTCAGAAATGAAAGGCTTGTTTCATTGTATTCGGATTCGAACCAGAAGCGCTGGCCGGAGTTCGAACTTTTTTATCGGTAAGTTTTATAAATTTTGCATATTATTAGTATCATTGTAGTATATTGAGGGTAGATTATGTACGAAAAGAAAATTCCTAAAAACTACGATTGTGGCATGGCTGTTTTGATGGAGATCATCGGTGGAAAATGGAAAACATATGTTTTGTTTCTAATAAATTCTGGTATTCAACGGCCAAGTGAATTACAAAAAGCCATGCCCGAAGCAAACAGACGAGTTTTAGACCTACAACTTCGAGAATTAGAGTTCCATGGCATCATCCAAAGAACAATCTATGCACAGCTACCACTAAAAGTTGAATACTCCTTGACCGAATTAGGCTGTTCCCTTTTACCAATCATATTCGAAATGGACAGGTGGGGAAAAGGCCACCTGTCTTCTTTCAAGGAATTAATGAATAAAAAGAGGCTATCTTAATCCCCGTTGGCATAGAGTGTCTCAAAAATACTTGCTGTACTATTTCCACCAAATCCGTCGTTAACCGTATTTTGGAATAATGCTTCAATACTTTTGGGTACCGAAAAGTCAATATTTGCTTCCTTGGCTGTTTCCGTTACGTGTTTGGCTCCCGCTAACATCATCTTAAGATTCTGTTGTGAACCATCATAATTTTTTGTATCGATTTCCGCAGCGATATTTGCCTGCTGTATCAAAGTCGGTAAAAATTTTAGAAATTCATGCGTATATGGTTCAAAATCTATCGCATTAATTTTTCCCGCTTTCAACAGGGCATAACTTTGAATAACACCTGTCATTGATGTATAAAGAATATTGAGCATGGCTTGATAATAAAGCATAGCTAAACCAACATCTTCACCCTTATAATCTGTTGTTGTAAGAACTGCTAAATCCGCCTGATATTGCTCAAAAAGTTTTTTGGGACCGCTATAGAAGGTATAGGAATTCGGATCATCCTTACCTACTAACGATGGTGGCACCATAATACCTGCAGAAAGAAAGCTTCCCCCTTGCTGTATAATCCATTGACTAACTTCGCGGGCTTCTTGAGGTGTACCAGAACTTAGGTTAACAATAACTTTACCATTCAGGTCCGTCTTCAAATTTTCTAAAATACTCCAAAAAACATCGTAATTAGTCAAGCTAACTAATATTAGCTGACTTCTTTTAATCACTTCCGTAATTGAACGATCGTAAAAACAACCTTCTTTCACAAGGTTGTCTGCTTTACTTTTGGTACGATTCCAAAGACTTACTTTATACCCGTTATTCAAGTAAGTCTTAGCCATTGCTTGTCCCATCGGACCAAGTCCGATAATTGTCACTTCATTCATATAAATATGTTTTAATAGAACAAAGTTGATGCAAATACAGCTAAGATAAAATATAGGATAAAATTACCCCTATATGAAAATATTGACGCCTTACTCAAATATTCTGTCACGATAAAACAAAATATTCGATTGCATCAAAGTAAAAAATAGCTAACAATAATACAAACAAAAAATCTATCAACTTTTAAACTCACCAAGTTGTAAAGACAATGGAATAAGCCTACAAAATTGTAGGCTATCATTCGTTGGTTAATAAAATAGATCAATGGTTGGATCCTATGAGATATATTTATTTACGATACCTTCAAGATCATCCAGATCAAAAGGCTTGGACAGGAAATCGTCTGCTCCGGCACGGGCAGCTAATGACTCTATATCATTGTTAGCGGACACATAAATAACCGGGATATGTTTAAACCGGTCATCTGCCTTCAAAAGACGGGTCGCTTCTACCCCTCCAATATTTGGAATCCAATTGTCCATCAAAATAAGATTAGGTTCTGTAGACTCCACCTTTTGAATAATATCATGAGATGTCTCCGAAACCTCGACCTGAAACCCCAAATCTGTTAGCACGACTGTTATTACCTCCAAAATAATTGTATCATCTTCAAATATCAGTACAGTTTTTCTTTTACTCATATAGCTTAATTTATGTCTTTTATAGGGGCTACTATGGATTAAATATCATTTCATTTCTAAGTAGAACCATATTATAACGAATAAAGTTTTTTCCAAATTTTTTGATCTCCTATTGGGGTGAAATTCTGCTGGATACTCGAGAAACGGATAGTCTCTTTACTGCCTAGGGCCAGGTATCCCAAATTTTCCAGACTCGCATCAAAGAGCTTAAAAACACGATCCTGTAAATCCTTATTAAAATAAATCAACACATTGCGACACAAAATCAATTGAAAACTGTTAAATGAAGTGTCTGACACTAGATTATGGGTTGAAAGGATGATCTTCTGTTTCAATTCGGGATTAAATTTCGCCCATTCGTAATTTGCCGTATAATAATTAGAAAAGTCCTGCTTCCCACCCGACTCCATATAATTTTCTGAAAATAACTTAATCTGATTTAATGGATAGATTCCATTACGTGCTATTTCCAGCACCCGCGGATTGATGTCTGTTGCATAGATTAAGGATTTATGATGCAGGTTAGCCTCCTTCAATAAAATCGCAAGTGAATAGGCTTCTTCGCCACTTGAACATCCTGCTACCCAAATACGGATAAGCGGATAGGTTCCCAACTGCGGCAAAATCTCCTCACGCAACTGGCGAAAAAATAAAGGATCCCTGAACATTTCCGTCAAATTCACTGTAATTTCTTCAACAAAATGTTGAAGAAACGCTGGATTGTCCTTCAGCGCGAATCGTAGCTCCGCAAAACTTGCAAATCGGTCATTCGTCATGATTCGGTTGATCCTCCTCTTAATCGATGCCCGACTATATTGCATGAAATCATAGCCATAGCGCTGGTAGATATCTTCCAATAAAATATCTATCTCCTCATCCTTAATAATATTATGGCCCAACATAGCTAGATCAACTGTTCAATTTCAACTATTAACTTATCCACATCAATTGGTTTCGACACATAAGCCTGTGCACCCGCTGCAAGACATTTTTCGCGATCCCCGCTCATTGCTTGAGCAGTAACCGCGATAATCGGAATATCTTTAATAACTGCTGAACTGCGAATCAAACGGATAGCCTCATATCCGTCAATTTCGGGCATCATCATATCCATCAAAACTAATGAAACATGATTGTCAGCCGTTAATAACTCAATTGCATCCTTTGCCATGGTACAACTAAGGATCTGGTATCCCTTCGCTTTTAACGTTAAACCCAACGCAAAAATATTCCGATTGTCATCGTCTACAATTAATATTATTTTATTTCTATTCATTAAAGCCGCTCAATTAATTTTCGTATAACCAAACCCGTAACAATGACAAAAGCTGATCTACATCAACAGGTTTTGATATATAATCTGAAGCTCCTGCTTGTATACATTTTTCCCGATCACCAATCATAGATTTGGCCGTAACGGCAATAATAGGTAATGTAGCAAATGAAGCTTCCTGTCTAATATTCCGAATCGTTTCGTACCCATCCATTTCGGGCATCATCATATCCATTAGGACAATATCAATTGTTTCACCTGAATTTAGCACTTCCAGTGCCTCCTTACCGTCCATTGCTGGTATGACTTGCACCTGAAATTTTTCCAATGCTTTTGTCATAGAAAATATATTACGCACATCATCATCAGCTACCAGTACTTTCTTCCCTTTTAATACATCGGTCAACGCACCCAGACCATTGTTTTTCCGGCGTACATCATCCGAATTGTTGGTTTCAATCAAATGTAGGAATAAGCCTACTTCATCGAGGATACGTTGATAGGAATGTGCGGTCTTGACGACTACCGAATCTGCATATTTTTTAATCTTTAGTTCCTCGGATTTTGATAGATTTTTGCCCGTAAATATGATTATTGGTAAGTTTTCGAGACCTTCATGCTGTTTAATAGCTTCCAGGGTATTATATCCCATTTCATCAGGCACACCCATATCCAAAATTACGCAGTCTACCTCAGCAGTTCCCAGTGCATTGATGCTATCTGTAACATTATCTTTTACTTCAAGTGAAATATCAAAACTACTTAAAAAATAAGCCAATGCACGTGCATGTTTCGGATTTTCTTCAACAATAAGAACCTTTTTTGGCGATTTACTTAAGGCGGATTCAATTTTCTGAAACACCGATGTCATCTGCTCGAGGGCCACGGGTTTATTGATAAAATCAATTGCACCTTTAAGCAAACTTTCCTTCTTCACTTCAAGTGACGACATGATATGTACTGGAATATGGCGTGTCTCCTTATCACCTTTTAACTCATCCATCACCGCCCAGCCGTCCATAATCGGTAACTGAATATCCAACAATACAGCCTGCGGATGATACTTCTTGGCGGCCGGCAGGGCATGATCTCCCCGTACCACAACAACACCCTTGTAATGCTGGCTATGTGTATATTTCAATAATGCTTTGGCAAAATTGATATCATCTTCAACAATCAGAATAACCTTGTCTCCTTCAGTAATATTATTTCGATCATCAGGTAATTCTTCTGGTATACGTATGGTAGCCGGATTATAAGTATCTTCTGTGACGAGCTCACGTACCTCCTCAACTTCAGAGTGGATCTCTTCCACAAGCTGTTGCTCCTTTGTTTGGACTTCACCAAGTTCAACTTTATGATCCGGTATGATAAACGAAAATGTACTACCTTTTCCTTCCTCACTCGTCAACTTGATTTCTCCTCCAAGCAAACGGGCGATCTCCCTACTAATCGATAGACCCAATCCTGTACCACCAAATTTTCTCCGGGTCGACCCATCTGCTTGTTGGAATGCCTCGAAAATTATCTTTTGTTTCTCGAGGGGTATTCCGATACCGGAGTCTACTACAGCAAAGACAATTTTATCTTTTGTCGCACTATCGCCATAAATATCCAATCTAACTTCGCCAGTCGCAGTAAATTTAATTGCATTGGAAATCAGATTACGCAACACCTGATCTATTCTAAGCCGATCACCCTGAAAATTTTGTTTGAGTTTCGGATCAATGTTGATCGTGAAGGCCAAGCCTTTCTCATTGACGATTGGCAAGAATAAATTATTCAGATCTGCGCATATATCATTTATATTCAGGTTCGCATATTCCAAGGTCATTTTACCGGATTCAATCTTTGAAAGATCCAATATCTCGTCGATTAATGTCAATAGACTCGTTCCGGAACTCTGGATCACTTTGGCCGATTCGATCTGGTCCGCATTCAGGTTCTGTTCATTATTCTCGGATAGCAGACGGGAAAGAAGCAGGATAGAATTTAGCGGTGTACGTAATTCATGAGACATGTTCGCCAAAAATTCAGACTTATATTTTGTACTCAATGCGAGTTCTTCGGCCTTCTGTTGGATTTCCAGGTTCCGCTCAGCAATCATAAGGTTTTTGTCTTCCAACAATTTTGAACGTTCCTCCAATTCCTGATTAGATTGCATCAATTCTTCGTGCTGAACTTTAAGCTCCTCCTCAGACGACTGTAAACGCAAGGTTTGGGCCTCTAACTCTGTATTTAGGTTCTCAAGTTCAGCGTGCTGCGACAACAACTCCTCCGATTGAACCTGTGTTTCCTCCAAAAGTGCCTGGATTTTGGCACGGCCTTTTGCAGATGCAAGAGCGATGCCAAGTTGTCTGGCAGATTCGGTCAGGAAAATCACTTCTAATTCAGTAAACGGCTGACGGTGTCCTATCTCCAAAACACCCAACACTTGATCTGCAGATACAATGGGGACAAAAATAAGATGCGGCACATTGATTTTACCAGAGGCAAAACTGACCAAATAATCTTCTTCACGGATATTATTGATCACTTTCGTTTCCTTATCGACAAATACCTGTCCCACATACCCCTCCCCTGGAAGAAAATATAGCTGCGCTTTCGGATCCAATCCATAGCAACCCGATCGTTCAAGTTTCTCCTCATTAAAGATATATATTGCTCCAGTAATTGCACCAATATAATTTACCAGTCCTTTTATTGAATCCGTTGCAAGCAACCTTTCGGTTTTATTACCGACCAGGCCTGTGTAGAGATCAGCATAGCCCATATGTAACCAGTCATTATCCCGAAGCTTATCAAAGGACTTTTTTAGGGATTTTGACATCCGGTTCACAGATTTTGCAATCGCACCTAGATCATCATCTTCAATATCCTCCGCTTTTACATCGTAGTCTCCAGAAGCAATACGGTTGGTAATATTTTGAACCAGATTTAACCTGCGAGCAATTCCCTCATCCTTTTCAACCAGCGATTTTTCCAGTGCCAAGCGTCTAAGAAAATCTGCCCTTAAGCGAAAATAAAAATATGCTGTGATAATCAGCGATAGTAAAGCGCTGATAACGATAAACAGGGTCGTAATAAATGAAGAATTATCCAAATTGGCAGCTTTCCGGTCTATATCATCATCTTCATAATGAATAATATCCTTGATAATATTACGGCATTTATCCATCGCTGTTTTACTTTCATCCAACTTCTCCACAGTGACGGTCCCGCCCTTTCTTTTGGTGTCTACGGACTCCTTTAATACCGCCAACCGCCATTGAACAGCAGTAAACAAGCTATCTACTCGGCTCCGCTGGATCGGATCTGCTTCCGTAAGTTCCTTTATTTCATTTAATTCGTTCGGCAAACTCGCTAGAGCCATATTAAATGGATCCAGGTAATTCTCTTTACCCGTAAGCAGATACCCCCGGTTTCCCGTTTCGGCCCCCTGTAAGGAATTCAGTATAATATTTGATAAACTGATTATTTTCCGGGTAGCGGTCAACTCCTGACGGTGTTTATTCTGCTCTTTAATCCCTAGATAGGAGGCTGTGGAACTCACCAACAGTACAAATAAGGACAAGCCAATTCCTATAGATAAGTTATTCAGTGTTTTATTTGGCATCTGTAGGCAGATTTAATGGTATTGTAAAATAAAAAGTGGCCCCTTTCCCAGCTGAACTTTCGACAGCTATAGTTCCTTGATGGCTACGGATAATTTCCGAACAGATATAAAGGCCTATTCCCAGCCCCTGAAAATCAAAAGAGGTTTCTTCCACACGGTAAAACTTATTAAAAACTTCAGAAAGCTTGCTTTCAGGTATTCCGATCCCGAAATCTATTACACTTATTTTGACAAAGTCATCCATGACCCTACAATCAACGATCACTTTCTCTGTCCCAGCTGCATATTTATAGGCATTGGTCAAAAAATTAACCAGCACCTGTTCCAGTCTTATTTCATCCCCATACACCATTAAGCCCGAAATATCTCCTTGCCTATGGAGTTCCATCTTGCTCTGGTCATGGGTCTGCACGATGGAATCAACAGCGTTCTGAACCATACGCTCGAGCGAGAAAACTTTTTTGTTTATACCTAATTTGCCATTGTCGATTTTCGATAAATCGAGCAGATCTGTGATCAGACTATTGAGTTTCTCCACCTGATCCTGAACTCTATTAACGTATTTCGCCTCTGCACAGTCTCCGTCAAGTTTTAATTTTCGGTCAAGTAACTGCATATACGCTTTTATACTTGTCAACGGAGTCTTGAGTTCATGGCTGGCAATACTCAAAAATTCATCCTTTTCTTTTTCAGCTTTCTTCTGAGCATCTATATTGGTAAAGGTTCCAACCCAATTATTTTCCCCATTTTCTAGAATCGGCCATACCCTTAACAATTGATAAGAATAACCTGGTTCGTCCCGCTTCTTGACCCGCACCTCCATTTCCAACGGCTTACCTGAATCAAGGCTTTCCTGCAACTCGGCAGCAATTGGCTTATCATCGGGATGAGTCTGTGGGAATGCCTGCTCATTATCCGAAAATTGAAACCAACGACCATTAACAAATCCGATATTCCCACGATGATCGCAGGTAAATGCAATCTGAGGCAATGATTCCAATAGCGTATGTAGATAATCTACTTTCGAACGGAGTTCTTTCTGTGCCTGTTTCCTTCCTTCTACTTCCTTTTCCAAGGCTAACTGGATATCCTTTAAAGCCTGTGTTTGTTCATACAACCGATAGAATGTTTTGACTTTGAGCATCAGGATATCTGGATCTACAGGTTTGGTCACATAATCCAGGCCTCCAGAATCATAACCTTTGGTAATAAAGCGTTTATCTGTGTTGACAGCAGACAGGAATATAATAGGTGTTTCCTTTGTCTTGCTAAATCCCGCAATATTCTCGGCAACCTCAAAACCATCCATATTGGGCATCTGTACATCCAATATGATCAAAGCATAATTATATTTTAAAATTTTCTTTAAAGCTTCTTCACCTGACTGGGCGGTATCAACTTTAAAATTTTTGGATTCTAATAACTTTTGTAACGAATAAATATTATCTGGGTTATCATCAACTATTAATATCATAGAGAGCTAAAACTAAGGATCAACGTAAACAAATGTAAAAAAATTAACTGAATCCACCTTATAATGATTGCAGGCAAAAAATCTCCTTAGCCCGGAATGTAAATACTGTGATCGGCTTTCGCTAAAAAATAAACAAAACTTTAACTTATGCCTACCTGTTTGAATACATAACATGCTGCAAACAGCAGTCATGTTGTCAAAAACAAGGATTCGCTATGATTCAATTCACATCAAAAGGTATTTATTGTATTCCGGGCAAATTTTACTTAGATCCCTGGCAACCAGTTGATCTTGCCATTATCACCCATGGACATGCAGATCATGCGCGACCGGGGATGAAAAAGTATCTTTGCCATCATTTTACAGTTGGCATATTGAAAAGCCGGATTGGCGCAGATATTCAGGTGGAGGGCATAGCTTACAACCAAACCATCCGTATTAACGGTGTAAAAATTTCTTTACATCCTGCTGGGCATATTATTGGCTCGGCTCAGATACGTATGGAATACAAAGGAAAAGTAATTGTTTTCACCGGAGATTATAAGCTTCAGGATGACGGACTCTCCACTCCTTTTGAACCTGTAAAATGTCATGAATTAATTACTGAAAGTACTTTTGGTCTTCCAATCTATCGTTGGGAAAGTATTGGGAGCCAAAATCAACGTTTAAATACATGGATCACTCACAATCAAGGATATAAAAAAACTTCCGTATTTATTGGTTATTCATTAGGCAAGTCTCAAAGGATATTAAATGCGGTGAAAGATATGGGCGAAATATATGTACATTACAGTATCGCTAAATTAAATATGGCCTATAGGGATGTGGGGATAAATTTACCCCCTTATCACATTATCGACCCAACGACGGACATGAAGCAACTGGATGGTAAGATCGTACTACTACCACCAGCATTACTGGACACACAACTACTTCATAAGATACCGCATGTTGCCTACGCGATCTGTTCCGGTTGGATGCAGATTCGTGGCGCACGCAGATGGCGCAGCGCAGATGCCGGTTTTGCTATCAGTGATCATGCGGATTGGAATGGATTGTTGCAGGCAGTAAAGGAAAGTGAGGCCGAAAAAGTCTATGTGACGCATGGACAGACAGCTTCATTTAGTAAGTACCTGAATGAGATAGGTATTGCTGCTGAAGAGGTTAACACGGATTATGGTGAAGAACTAAGCGTATGATAGAATTTGCAACTTTAATCAATGCCTTGGACAGCAGCAATAAAGCCAGCTTGAAAAAGGAAGCTATTATTCGCTTTCTAACATTTGCCCCTGAGAAAGACAAACGCTGGTTTTTGGCCTTAATGACGGGTAAACGGCCTAGACGTCCGGTTTCAACAAAGGATCTCAAAACTTGGGCATTGGAAATCACAGGTATTCCGGAGTGGTTATTTATCGAATCCTATGCAGCTGTTGGAGATCTTTCCGAAACCCTATCTTTGATATTGCCACCACCATTGGAGAAAACAGACAGAAGTCTAAACGACTGGATGGAAGATATTCTGCTTATAGGAAATGCTTCACTCGCAGAAAAAAAAGAATTTGTACTCGCCTCCTGGAATAGGCTCAACACAATTGAGCGTTTTATTTTCAACAAACTGCTGGGCGGTAGCTTTCGTTTGGGGATCTCTTCCAAAGGATTAATAAATACCATTGCGACACATTTTCAGATCGAGCCGAGCATTGTTACCCATAGCATTATGGGCGAGTGGAATCCGCATGACTTCGCGTTTGACAAACTCGTCCGCGGAGAATATAGCAATACCAACCTGTCAAAACCTTACCCCTTCTGTCTGGCTTACCCCATTGAAAAAGAAGTGGAAGAACTTGGTCCAATTTCGGCATGGCAATGCGAATACAAATGGGATGGGATACGTGGACAACTGATCAAAAGAGGAGACGAAATCTTTATCTGGTCCAGAGGAGAAGAACTGGTCACCTCACAATTCCCGGAAATTAGCGAGGCACTGAAACAATGGAATGGAAGCTTTGTTTTAGACGGCGAAATTCTGGCAGCGAAAGACGGACAAATATTGAATTTTAATGAACTACAAAAACGCATTAATCGCAAAGTGATATCCAAATCTTTGCGTGAAGAAGTCCCTATTGTTGCCTATCTCTATGACCTATTGGAGTTGGATGGTAAAGACCTCCGGTCAGAAACGTTACAGGACAGACGCAAATTATTGGAACAGTTGTATCAACCCAATGTTGGACCTACAATCCAATTGTCACCACTTATCCATTGCGAAAATTGGGCCGAGCTACGAACCTTACAAGCTACATCGCGTGAGTTAAACAGCGAAGGCATTATGCTCAAAAAGAAAGACTCTGTTTATTATGTTGGCCGGAAAAAGGGTGGCTGGTGGAAATGGAAAGTCAATCCGATGACCATTGACGCAGTATTAATATATGCACAAAAAGGCAGCGGACGTAGAAGTGCGCATTACACAGATTACACTTTTGCCGTTAAAGATGGTGATCAATTAGTAAGCATCGCAAAAGCCTATTCAGGCCTTACAGATAAAGAGATACTTGAGGTTAGCCGCTATGTTCGACAGCATGCAATAGAGAAATTCGGACCTGTACGGACTGTCAAGCCCGAGCTGGTATTTGAAATTGCCTTCGAGGGAATAGGTTACAGTAAACGCCACAAATCTGGTGTAGCCTTGCGCTTCCCACGAATTTTGCGTTGGCGCAGGGACAAAAAGGCCGATGAAATAGATACATTAGAGAACATCAAAAAATTAATACCATAAAGTTGAGTCAGAAGATAATACACAGTGAAGGATTCAAGATCGTTAATCGTTATTTTGAATCCTTAGGCAATACTCCTTTTGGCTTCCAGGTTAAGACTTGGGACCGATATATGCTGGGGTACAGCGGAATGGTCATTGCCCCTACAGGATTTGGCAAAACGTTTTCGGTGTTTATGGCTGTCTTGATCGATTACATGAACCATCCTGAACACTATCAAAAAGGATTAAAATTACTATGGCTCACGCCTTTGCGCTCTTTGGCAAAGGATTTGGCCCGAGCAATGCAAACCGCTATTGACGATATTGGATTAGATTGGGTTGTACAGGTGCGTAATGGGGACACCGATCCAAAGATCCGAGCACAACAGACCAAAGCAATGCCGGATATTCTTTTGGTGACTCCGGAAAGCCTGCATCTCCTGCTCGCCCAAAAACAACGTGACAAATATTTCAAAAACATCCGCTGCGTTACTGTAGATGAATGGCACGAACTTATTGGAAATAAACGCGGTGTCATGGTAGAACTGGCCTTGTCATATTTAAAACATCAGCATCCACATCTTCGGATCTGGGGTATAACTGCCACCATAGGCAATCTGGATCAAGCAATGGATGTACTGCTGCCATTAGAAAAAAAACGCGTCCAGATTATCGCAAAGGAGAAAAAGAAAATTGCCATCAAATCGATCTATCCAGATAAAGTAGAACTACTTCCTTGGGCAGGACATCTTGGTGGCAATCTCGTGAATCAGGTCGTCCCCATTATTCTCGAAAGCAAAAGTACGATCCTTTTCACCAATACGCGTAGCCAAAGTGAATTATGGTATCAGCTATTACTGCAAGCACATCCTGATTTTGCGGGACAGATTGCGTTGCATCACAGTTCAGTAGACGCTCATATCCGCGAATGGATCGAAGAAAATCTGAGCAGTGGAAGGCTAAAAGCAGTGGTATCCACGTCATCACTCGATTTGGGGGTGGATTTTAAGCCTGTTGATACCGTCATCCAAATCGGGTCAAGCAAAGGTGTCGCCAGATTTATGCAACGCGCCGGAAGAAGTGGCCACAGCCCTTTCGAAACATCCATTATCTACTTCGTTCCGACACATTCCCTGGAGCTTATTGAAGTCGCTGCTTTAAAGGAAGCGGTCAAAACCCAAACGATAGAAAACCGCGACCCCATGGTCCAGAGTTTCGATGTGCTGGTCCAGTTTATGGTGACAATCGCCCTTGGAGGCGGCTTCCAATCGACTGAGCTCCAGCAGATCGTTGCCGGGACCCACGCATTTAGCTATATGGAAGATGAGGAATGGCAGTGGTGCATGTACTTTATCACTGCGGGAGGTAAAATCGGCAAACGCTATGAGGAATTTCACAAAGTAGTACAAGACAGCGATGGTAACTGGATTATAAAAAATAGGCGCATCGCCCTTCTCCATCGGCTGAATATCGGTGCCATTGTTGGCGATGCCATGATGCGCGTAAAGTTCCTCTCGGGCGGATATATCGGTATGATTGAGGAATATTTTATCAGTAAACTGAAGAAAGGCGAACGATTTAATCTTGCTGGCCGCATTCTTGAACTTGTTATGGTTAAGGATATGACTGTATTTGTCAAAAATTCTTCCGGTAAGGCCATCACTCCAAGCTGGCTGGGAGGCAGATTGCCCCTTTCATCCAATCTCAGCCATTTTTTACGTAAAAAACTTGCAGAAGCGAAAGCTCCCAACCATACAGAAAAAGAACTGCGCTTCCTGGCGCCATTGATCCAGCAGCAGCAAAGTCTTTCGGCTGTTCCCAATGAATCACAATTTCTGGTCGAACATATTAAGACCAATGAAGGTCATCATTTATTCTTTTATCCGTTGGAAGGCCGCTTGATCCATGAAGTCATGGCTGCCCTGATCGCTTACCGCATCAGCAAACGCTATCCCATTAGTTTCTCCATGGCCATGAACGACTATGGTTTTGAACTCTTTTCCGATAAAGAAATTCAATTGGATCAAGCGCAATTAACCGAGATATTGAGCCGGGAAAATCTGATGCAAGATGTGATCAGTAGTATCAACTCCGCTGAAATGGCAAGCCGCAAATTTCGCGATATTGCCGTAATTTCGGGATTGGTGGTCCAAAATTATCCCAGCACCCAACAAAACAACAAATCCTTACAAGCTTCTTCGGGTATTATATTTCGTGTTTTGATGGATCATGATCCTGACAATTTATTGTTAAAACAAGCTTTCACCGAAGTATTCAATCAGCAATTGGAAGAATACCGTCTGATAAAAGCATTTGAAAGAATAAATAATAGCCAAATCATCTATACCTTTGTAGAGGAATATACTCCGCTGAGTTTCCCGATCAAAGTGGACAGTTTACGGCAATCCCTTTCCAGTGAAGCCTTGATTGAACGAATTCAACGCATGGAGCATGCAAATAAATCAAAACGCCGACGAAGAAAATGAATATACAGGAACAGCTAATAACATTCAATAAACAACAACTCATCCTTAATAATCAACGGACTATCTTTTGGCCAAAACAAAACACCCTGATTCTATCAGACCTTCATCTTGGTAAAGCTGCTCATTTTCGTAAACATGGCATTCCTATTCCTTCGGATACAGCTAACCTAGATCTGCAAAGATTAGCTACATTAATAGATCACTATAAAGCAGAGAATATTTTGGTTGTCGGTGACCTTATTCATGCGGGGATCAATCAGGAAGTTTTTTTACTGAAAGAGTTTAAACAAAAATATGCCGATCTCAATTTTCATCTGGTCTTGGGTAACCATGATCGAATGGTGGAGAAATTAGCGAAGCAGATTGATTTGATCTATCACAAGGACAAGTTCGAGCTCGAGCAGATCTCCTTTGTACATGAACCGACAACAGCCCCTTCGGCTTTCAGCATCAGCGGACATATTCATCCGGGAATCAGTATCAAACTCCCACCCAACAAGCATCTCCGTCTGCCCTGCTTTTGGGTCTCTGCACAACAGATTATTTTACCGGCATTTAGCAAATTTACAGGATTGGATAGCCGAAAAATGCCATCGGAATATGCATGTTTCGCTGTACACGACGAAATAATCCTACCGCTAAAGAATAGCTAATTACATTTTAAGTTCGCCAGGAGATATTCCATAGTATTTTTTAAAGGCGCTGCTAAAGTTATTCTGATGACCATATCCGGTCAGCAAAGCAACTTCATAAACCGTCATCTTATCATCCAATAGATAACTTTTGGCTTTTTCCATTCGTATTCTCGTTAAATAATCATGGATTGTCACCGAAAAATATTCTTTAAAGTCCTTTCGCAGCTTGCTTTCACTGGTTAATACCTCTGCCGCCAGCTCTTTTTGTGTCGGCGGATTGGCAATGCGCTGTTCGAGAATCTGCCGCGCCAGTTCCAGGCGCTGTACATCCTCTTCGTGGAATAAAGAGACATCTTGTTCACTTTTCTCGTTATACTGTTCAAATTGATACATCAGCAACTCAACAATACGAGATTCGGTATGGAGCCTTCGTATCTCACCTTTTTTCTTGGATTCAATAAGTTCCGCTATGGTATGCTGCATTTCGTAGGTTGCCATCAGATCCTCTTCTGAAAACGATGTGTATTCGCCTTTTTCAATTTCATGCACAAACTGCTGGTGCAATAAAGAATCCCGCTTGATGAGATTGAGATAATACTCCTTGGATATGACCGCAATAAAATAGGTATATTCTATACCCGGCTCTACTTCATGTATCGATTTAACAGAGGGTATATACCTGATATTGTGCCGGCTCATGCCATAAGGCAGCTTGCTATCAGTAGGTTTAAAAAAGATAAATTGACTGGTAATGGTCTCCCCTTCAATCTCAGTCAATATCTGTACAGGCCGATCAAATTGCATTTTCGAATGCAATATAAACAAGCCTGAGGTAGAGAGCTGAAAATTTTCCATGTGAACGGGCTCCGTATGGATCGTGATTTTATTTTCTACCAAAGGTTTGTCAGGCACATAGCTGTCTGGAATTTCTTCTTCAAAAAGCCAATCAGCCAACTCAACTATTTTACTTTTCACCAACATGATTACAATTCAAATAAGCCTGATGCAGTTAAAATTAACGAATTAGGGTGGGAAATAAAAATTATTTATAATCTATCTAAATAAACTCCTGGTAGACAGGCACAATGTCAAAATGGTCTGGTCTATTCCAGATCAATATCCATCTCCTCCAATTGAACATAAGGTTTTAATGTCCTTGGATTCATGATCACATTGGATTCAACCGAAAAAATCGTATAGATTTCCTGCTGCGCCAAAACCTCTACGGGTGTACCATGAAAAAGTTTGCGCCCATGTTTGAGCATCAGTATCCGGTCGGCATACATCGCTGCAAAATTAACATCATGGACAACCAAAACAACCATAAACCCCTTACGGGCCAGTGCTCTGGCTATAGCAAGCACCTTTTGCTGATAATGTAAGTCCAGGGCAGAAATAGGTTCATCTAATAATAAGAGCGCATCTGGATTATCCCATATCTGTGCTAACACACGGGCAAGGTGAACACGCTGCTGTTCCCCGCCCGAAAGACTCAGAAAATCCCGATCGGCAAAAGCCGTCACACCACAGAGTTCCATCGTCTCGGCCAGCACCTTATAGTCATGCGCTGTGGGTGTATTTCTATAATGAGGGTATCTGCCCATTAAAACAATCTCTTCCACCTTAAAACTTAATGTCATCTGTTGCTGCTGACTTAACATAGCCCTGCATCTGGACAATGCTGCTGCATCGTATGCAGAGAGGGATTTTCCGTTAAGATAGATGTGCCCGGAATCAGGTTTTTTCTCTCCGCATAATACCCCCATCAGGGTGGACTTCCCTGCCCCATTGGCACCAAGTACAGCCAAGACTTCACCTTTACGCACCTGAAAGGTGATGTCCTTGAGTAGTTTTCGGCCTTTCAGCTCATAGTTGATTTTCTCTACACGCAACATAAGACAATATTAGTTAGACATCCGAAGGAAGGCTATTTATCCTTGATTAAAATATACAAAAAAACCGGTGTTCCAAGTAAGGCCGTAATCACACCGATAGGCAATTCTATCGGCGCCACTGAGACCCGGGCGATAACATCCGCCAGGGTCAGCACCAATGCACCAAGGATCAATGAGCCCGGAAGCACAAAACGATGATCCGGGCCGCCCATCAGGCGTACCGTATGTGGAACAATTAATCCTACAAAACCGATAATCCCCGATACCGCCACCGAAGCGCCTACTGCCAATGTAGACAAGACCACCACAAATCTTTTTACACGATCAGTACGCATGCCCAATAGATCCGCCTGCAGTTCTCCTAAGGCAAAAGCATTCAATGATTTTCCGAAAAAAGGCAGGATTATTATAGAAATACCGATAAAAGGTCCTACAGCCAATAAATTTTCCCAGCTTGCGCCGCCCAAACTTCCAAGCATCCAAAAGGTTATGGTGCGGAGCTGTTGTTCTGTAGACAAATAAGTCATTAAGCCTGTTAGGGCGCCAGCAAAGGCATTAATGGCAATGCCTGCCAACAACATTGTCGTCACGTTGGGCCGTCCATTTTTACTGGCAATACGATAAACCAGAAAGGCCGTCAATCCGGCTCCGGCAAATGCACCAAATGCCAAAATATAATAACCGATCCAGGCCGAAAGTGAGGTTAGCAGGAACGTTTCAAATGCAATGATCAATACCGCGAATAAGGAGGCACCCGAAGAAATACCAATTAATCCGGGTTCTGCAAGCGGATTTCGAAAAATCCCCTGAATGGCAGCACCCGAAATACCCAGAGCAGCACCAACCAAAATCCCCAGCAATAAACGTGGCATGCGGATCTCAAATAAAACATCAGCGTGCATGCTGTTTTGATCGGTAGATCCCGGATGATTTATCTTCGCCATCAACATGGATAAAATATCTTGGGGAGGTATGTGATAAGCACCTAAACCTAATGCAATAATACATATGACAATCAATATTAGGCTCAATGCCAGTAATATTACTTTCTGTTTCTTCTGCACCTGATCTATTTTGAGTCCATTACTTTTTCAAATCCCCGGTGCAGTTCCAAGATCGCATCTGGTAGCCGGTTACTAAAATTGACCAGCAAGGAGGCGTTCATAACCAATATGCGCTCTTTTTTACCCGCATTGGTAATACGCATCCCAGGTAATTTAAGAATGGCTTCTGCGCCCCCAAGGCTACTAGCCCCAAAATCGAACAGCAATACAATATCCGGATTGGCCTGTACCAATGCTTCCGTTGTATAGGGTTTGAAATCCGAGAATTCCTGCACGGCGTTTTTCCCTCCAGCCAGATTAATCATCGCATCCAGACTACTGCCCTTTCCCGCAACACTCATTGTACCTGTCCCACGGGCATACAAAAACAGTACTTTCGGCGTAGCTTTACCTTTATTTTCTTTATTTACCAACTCCAGGGTACGATCCAGGCTTGTTTTTGTACGTGATACCAGAGATTTCCCTAAGGATGGCTCTCCGACAGCATCAGCAACCCCCTGAATATAACGCAGTGCGCCTTGGGCCGAATAATTTGGCTTAATCGCAATAAACCTTACCCCAGCGGCACGGATCTGTTGGATTACCGAATTGGAGATATCCCCCTCATTCGCCAGAACAAGCGTAGGCTTAAAAGACAATAAACCTTCAGCCGAAACAGAACGGTTTTTGCTTACCCTTGGCAATGCTGCTGCTGCCTTTGGCGATATACTGGTCACATCTGTCGCAATCATACGATCCCCTATCCCGAGCCCATAAATTGTTTCTGTCAGTGAACTGTTCAATGTAATAATCCGTTGCTGTGCACTTGCCCAT
This sequence comes from Sphingobacterium sp. NGMCC 1.201703, assembly GCF_047784615.1. Lineage (NCBI taxonomy): Bacteria > Pseudomonadati > Bacteroidota > Sphingobacteriia > Sphingobacteriales > Sphingobacteriaceae > Sphingobacterium > Sphingobacterium sp. NGMCC 1.201703. Next base: position 94,599 of record NZ_JBLOHD010000002.1, read on the forward strand.
CCGCCAAGATGGAGCAAACAACAGAGCATAATGATGTAAATTCTACGCATCTCTTTCTTCTCCATTAGAACCACACAAGATTTTGTTTCTTGTTTTCTTGTATGACAATTGTATTTGACTACAAAACAAATCAATAATCAGTCTAAATACAAATTATTTTCACTTCCCCTAAATAAAGGTTTAGAGTAGAATAAATAAGCTATCACACTATAAAACAATAAAATAGCACATAAAACTAGGCCAGTTAGGGTTAACAAAAATCGGATTAAATAGAATTTATGACAATTTGCATATAGAAAAATCCAATAGTATTGCCTTTTTTTGTAACATTATTTAGAATGATTAAAAATAAAAATAGTGTTTAAAAGTCGCTCTTCTATTCGAATAAGTACAGTAATCACGCTGTGCGCCTGCCAGATCTTAGCGGTGCAAGCACAGGAAAAATGGAAACTATCCGGAACCTTAAAGAATGAGTCCGACAAAGCGATAGCCAATGCAACCGTTTACCTGTATCCGGATAAATATGCTTTCAAAACAGATAGTGCTGGAAAATTTCAATTTAATAAACTCTATTCAGGTCGTTATGAGCTTGTCGCACAAGCGCTAGGCTATAAGGAGCTGCGTCAATTTGTAGACTTGAGCGATAAAAACCAGGAACTGACCCTTACGGTACATGCAGATAGTCGTCAAATCGGCGAGGTCGAAGTAAACCGTAAATTGGAGGCCGTCGATAATCTTATCAAAGCCGAAAACGCCGCTATGCCGGTCAAGGTCATCACAAAAAGAGAGATTGAGCTGATGGGAAGCCGTCGGTTAGACGAAGTGCTAAAAGAACAGACTGGTATTGCTATCGTCAATGATATCGCGGGTGGTTCTCGAGCTGTCGGCGTTCAGATTCAAGGCTTTAGCAGCAACTATGTCATGGTATTGGTAGATGGACAACCCATGCTCGGTCGTAATAGTGGTAATTTTGATCTTTCCCGTATTTCGGTGACCAATATTGAGCGTATTGAGATTATCAAGGGCGCATCCTCCTGTCTCTACGGTAGTGATGCACTTGGTGGTGCCATCAATATCATTACCCGCCATGGCGCCATCACACCACAGGCGCATGCTTCTCTGCTCTATGGTAGCTTAAATACAGTTGATGCGACATTGGAAGGCGAAACACCATTTTCCAATCAAAGAGGTAGCGCCGTTGTTTCCGGAAATTACTACCGTACAGATGGATTCAATACGGACAAGCAATATCTCAACCCAACAAGCACAACATTCCCGCCTTATACCAACTATAGTTTTCAGGGGCGCGTACGCTATCGCACGAGCAAAAATGGTACCGTGGGAATGACTGGCCGGTTTGCTGCCCGCGAATCTGAAATGATCAATGCCTGGTCTGAAGACCGCACCTTGCAGGACAAGCAAAAAGATCAGGACATCAATCTGTCAGCCAGCTACGACCATAATTTTGAATCAGGACTGCGCAGCATGACACGCTACTATTTTTCCAGGTTTCATTCGCAGATTGCTGCGCAATGGTTACGACAAGGAGTTTTAGCCAGTGCTGAAGAGTTCGGACAGAATGTACACCGCATCGAACAGCAATTTGCCTATAATCCCATACAACAAGTTAAATTTACTGGAGGAATCGGTGGTAGTCTAGAGCAGATGGATAATCAGGATCTGGATGCCAAACGCTCGTTGAACAGTGCGTTTATCTACTTCCAAACGGAGTGGAAACCGATAGACCGCTTGCTGACGACACTGGGACTACGTTACGACCAGACCAATGTTTATAACGGGCATCTGAGCCCAAGCCTAGGCTTACGGTATCATATCAGTCCAACATTATTGATCAAAGGAGGTGTTGGCGCTGGGTTCAAAGCTCCGGATTACAAAATGCGTTATCAGGTGTTTTTCAATCCCGCTGCGAATTATCTGGTTGTAGGCACCGAACGGGTAGCCGATGTGGTTGCGGCCATGGACCAAGCGGGTGAATTGAGTTACAAGAACAGCTATATGCTGAATTTAGTCGCAGGTAACCTCAAGGCCGAAACTAGCCTCTCCAACAATATTGGGCTTACCTGGAATCCTTCAAACAAATTTCAGGCAGATTTTTCTGTTTTCTATCATCGTATCAACAATCAGATCAATACGGTCAGTGTAGGTAATGGTACCAGTATCGCGCAGATCTATAGTTACCGTAATTTACCGAAAGCGATGAATAAGGGTTTTGAAGTTTCAATAAGTTATCAGGCTACCAGGGATCTGCAATTATCCATGGGCTATCAATATCTTGTCGCAAAAGATCTTAGCGTATTGGATAGTATCGCAGCGGGTCATTACCCCTATAATCAAATAAACGATGCTGCAAGTGATCTCTATCGACAGAGCAAAAAATCAGATTACTGGGGCATTGAGGACCGTTCGCGTCATATGCTCAATTTCAAAGCTCAATACGAATACAAACCCTGGGGAGTCAATGTTAATGCCCGCGTTAATTTTCGTGGAAAGACACCTTTTCAAGAATACAACGGAAATCAATTTATTGACAAGTATGACATCTTTATCCCCTATCATACGCTTCTGAACATGACGATCGAAAAAAGTCTGATGAACCGGAGGTTAACCTTTCGTCTGATCGGCGACAACCTGTTCAATTTTACGAGCCGCTATCTATTGGGGCAGCCCGGTAGAGTGATTATGGGCGGAGTCAGTTACCGGTGGATGAAGGATTAGCGATTGGAGATTGGAGATTGGAGATTAAAGCTAAAAATAAGTACACAAAATAGTAGATAAAACAATGAGAACAATTAATATCATTATAGCGGAATGCAGCATCTGGCTTTCATTCCATAAGATTGGACGTTGTATTTTTTCAGGTTTTCTGGCACTTATGCTCCTTTCCTGTGGGAAGGACAAAGACTATACGATTGGATTAGAAGATGGCAAAAGTGTCGTCATTAAAGATCTGGCTGGTGATACCGATGCCGCCATGGGTGATGGTGCTGAAGGTAAAGAAAAACGACCATTCAACATGTTTCTTTTTCGATTTAAGGACAAAAAGCAAATTTGGATCAAGACAAAGGCCGACTCCGCACAATGGTTAAAAACAAAAGATTGGGATATTGCCTTTACGGGTCCCTACAATTCTGAAGTCTTTGTCAATAATGCTGTTGATGAGTTCAATCCGGGTTATCAGGGCGAAGCCAACAATACAGCTGTCATGCTATTAAAGCAATCTTACCAAAGCCTGACTGTAGCACCTTCGGACGAAGAATTTAATAAGAACGGAACGGGCAAAATTGGTTGGGCATCCAACTCGGAGTCTCTAGGCTGGTTTCAGTATAGTCTAAGTACCCATATTATGCAAGCGCTGCCCAATCGCACCTATGCTATCCGGCTTCCCGATGGTAAATATGCCAAGTTACAATTGATCAATGCCTATAAAGGAAATCCATCGGCAGTGACCAATATGAACTGGCCGGCTCCCTATTACACCTTTAAATATTATGTACAGGAAGATGGCAGTAAAGATTTAAATACAAACACATTATAAATAAGGAAAAATTACACAAATAAATTAAAGATGAACAAATTATTTACAACAGCGGCACTTTTATGTGCATTGAGTCTAGGTTTTACTTCCTGTAGCAAGGATAATGATAAAGTTGAGGAAAACAAATTGAATGATGCTACAGCTGTCACCGCTACTGCCAAGATTGAAATTCCTGCAGGCGCAAAAGTTTACTATGATTTCAAGACAAATAGTGTTCAGGAGGAAGCAAAAAGTATGATAAATCTATCTGGCATGTATGGTTCTACTTTGCAAAAAACATCAGCTGAAAACTATAAAATGGGATATTTCGATCAAGAGAATACAAGTATTGAAAAATTGACATTAGCCGCAGTATTAGGTTCCAACATAACTTCCACAGAAAAATTAGGCATAGACGCTTCCAGTGCTGGTGCTCCAGCGACAGGCCCCACATGGATAATCTATGACTTTAAGAACAATCATGCAGTATACCCCACCCCTAACCGTTACATCGTCATGTATAAAGGGGAAAAGCTAAGCGAGAAGAGTGATGAGCTTTTCGTTATTCAGGCAGCTGGAATTACTGCTCTCAATGGCAATGCAACGTACAATATTAATTTTAAAAAGTTTGTAAAATAATTTATTAAAAGGTACGATCAGTCTTCTTAAAGAAATGTCTCTAAATATATTCAATCAAAAAACGTACATGAATTAAGTTTGGAGACATCATTATTATTTTTTCCATCAAAAAGCTCCTAATTGAAGTTCCATTAAGATATGCAAAGAACATATTACATATTAAGTTAAACGGTTAACATCAAAATTAATATATAAAATATCATTTTTCATACACAAGTAATAGGGTAAACTCTTTACCTTTACCATTATTTAGAATGATTTTAAATAAAAACAAACACACAACAAATGAATATAGCAAGACAGCTCAACAGAACAAAATATATTGCATTGCTTTGCATTGGTCTAGCAATCCATACTTCCTGCAGCAAATCGGATCCAACGGTAGAACCTGTTGTCGAACCACCCAAAGAAGAAGAAAGCAATACAGGGCTTTATAATAAACTGATTCAAGTCCGCAATTTTGCTGGTACAGACAAAAATGACGGCAACAACGCTGCTCCTACAGTCTATTATAGTCTAGAGACAAACAAAGGTATTCCTGAAACACACCGTCAGACCCGAAACTGGGATATTGCATTCAGCAATATTTTCAATAGTCACGTATCTGGTAATAATGGTACAAACAATTCAAATTTTGGTTATGGCAACAATGCAACGGGCGGTATTCTGATCGTCGAGAAAGCATTTGATGAAGTCACCGAAATTCCCGCAGATTCCCAGTTTAAACTTATAGGCGATGCAATTGGCATGGATCAAAACGGGGACGAAGGAAATGGTATGGGTTGGTTACTCTACGACTTTTACGGCAAACTGGTACGCGATCACAACATTCAGAATGAACACGTTGCTTACGCGCTAGGAAACGGACTGACACTAAAAAGTGGAAAAGTGATTAAACCCAGAACTTTGATTGTCCGTACAGCAAAAGGAAATTATGCCAAAATTAAACCCGTATCCATGTATAAAGATCTGTATACATCGGATAAATGGTTTAAGGATTCACCCCATGTGTTTATCTCATTTGATTATGTCATTGTGCCAAAAGGGAGCAAAACGTTTGAAATAAAACCATAGATCGTACAATTCTTATTCAAAAAAAAACCGGATATACGGTCGAGGTACATCCGGTATCAAATTGACTAATTAACATATATTTATTAACTAGCCCACTGTAGAAGTGGCAAAATTACGAAAAAGAAATGAAAATCAAATTCAGAACTTTATCAATTGCCTTCGGTATTGCCGCGATTGGCATGACCGCATCCTGTAGCAAAGACAATTCACTTGCTCCTAATGTAGAAGAGCAATCATTCAGCAAACGCGCTGCCACACCTTCAACAACCATAGGCGGTACAGTAAACTTTACTGCTACTGGCACAAAAGGATATTTAAAAACTCTTGCCACAGGCACTTATGGTGCACGCAACTTCCATCAGGGTACAGTACCTGACCTGGTCGATACAACGCAATGGAAAAACCCAGCGAGCACTTATTATTATGATTTGGTCAATAACGATGGCGGCACATCGGCTGGCTACGACTTTCAATTCAGTGGCACAGCCAATGCAAGCCTGACTGTAAATACAACAAAATACAACCTCTATTACGTCAATACAGCTTTTGATGCTGTGACAGCAGCGACTACCGGTACATTGATTTCAACAGGTACCGCAGGATCTAACAGCATCAACGGAACAGGAAACCCATCAAGCGCAGGTTGGTATATCTATAACATTAGCAATCACATCATGAGCAGCTATGGTCCAAGAACGTATATCCTGGTCAATAAAACGACAAATACAAAATGGAAATTGCGTTTGAATAGTGTATACAAGGATGAGGTGCCTAATGCCCCTTATGCTGCAACCAATTTCCCTTTTATGAGTTTCGACTACAAAAAGTTGAACTAATAGGTTCGCACACTCTTTTTTTGATAAGAATTGTAAATTTTAAATCCGGTATCAGCTACGCTGATACCGGTTACTTCCCAGATAATAATGAAAACTCAATTATTAACTCTACAAAGATCAATACTAACTTCAGGAGTTTTAATAGGAAGCCTATTTATCTCCTCCTGTACGAAAACTGAAATTCAGCCTTATGAAAAAGAAGAAATGGCTCGAATCAGCAGCTTCAAAATTATTAATACCAATCAGGAAATTATTGGTGCTATCGATAATAGCAATAAAACTATCACCGTCACTCTTCCAGCAAATCTTTATATGACAAGCTTGGAACCAGAAGTAAAGGTCGCTTCTGGGGCTACTTTAAAGCAAGGGACAGATACTTTGATCACCAATATGATGGACTATTTCAGCAATGGTCGCATCATACAATACCCTGTGACAGCCACAGATGGAAGTAGTGCGACGTATACCTTAACCATAAAAAGTGATCAAATCCCGCTCAATCCACAGGAAGTCAGCACAGATTTAAATAATCCTATCGCCTACGATCAGACCTTTTGGTATACCCGAAATGACATCTACGTCCTTAATACCCTTAGCTCATACCCCTATATCGCTACACCAGAAAGTGACCTCGAACTGGCCAAGGCAAGTTTAGTCGATAAAAATGGAAAGGAATATGCATTTAAAAGTATCTCATCAGCAACTTCTCCATCGGTAGAAAAAGCCTACATGCTGCTTAATCTAAACGACATCGAGGGACGCGTAACAGGAAGCGGACGGGATATTAAATACAACAAAGTACCTGCTGCTGGCGACTATTTTATTAAGCTTCGTTATTACAGCCGCGAAGTGACCTTAAAAAATCCGATACGGATTTTTTACAATAATTAACCATCCTGAAGTAAACCAATAGATCGTAGTCAGATTAATTAAATTAAGAATATTTTATTCGACTACCGAAAGTCATGATTAATATGAAAACAAGATACAGCATATATACCTTTCCTGCTCTGTTGCTATTGGCAGGAATACTCTTCTCGGCCTGTAAAAAAGAATATGAGATTGCTCCTACTCCTTATGCCGAAATTACTTCCTTTAAAATCCCTTACAATGCAGGTAAAGATACGATTGTAGCCATAGTGAATGGGGAGAACATCCATGTCTCCTGGCCGGGATCAACAGAATGGCCTATTCCGGAGACTATCAGCCCTGTTATTCACATCTCGAAGAATGCCAGTATTAGCCCAGCCTCAGGAACAGCAATTGCACTCCATGATGGCGCTCAGTATCAGGTAAAAGCGCAGGATGGTACGACCAAGGTCTATACGATTAAACTTTCCAATGGAGCCGTACTGCCTTCCTTTGTGGATGAAGAGACAGTGCTCCCGCTTGCATTGGGCGGTACCTATTCGATCCCATTCCGTAATCTTGCTACCGATGGCAGTGATAGCCTTTTCCTGGTAAATGATCAGAATAAATTATTCACATTGATCGCTGCGTCACGAAACCAGCTCAGTAGCTTTCAATTTATTGCAGACCAATATGACGGGACAGGCATACCAGCCGGTGATTATTATGTTCAAGTAAACAATAAATACCTAGTCCCCGTCAGAAGCAGTAAAAAAATAGTTCATATTACCTCAGGAACAGCCTATCCCTATCCTTATTTCAATCATCCGAAAACCTGGGAAGTAAAAAGAGGAGATGTGATCAGTATCCCTGTTCGACATCTATCAAAACAACTTTTGTTTTCCGCTGTTTCTTTTAATTTTATAAACGAATCGGGCTATCCTGACGCTTTTCCTTTGGAATTTTTGGCTATTTCAGAAGACCTAAAGTCAATTCGTGTCAAGATTCCGAATGATGCTCCTACAAACGTATCAACTTCGCTCAGTGGTGGGATATCACTTAGTTTATCGGGTGATTGGTCTACTTTCTTAACATCACCATATTATCAATATCCGATCAAAATCGTAGAATAAAAATCCTGTCGTTTTTCATAGATGATAAATCAGAAAACAGCATAGATATTTGGAAATAAATACGAATCTTTGTATAGAATCGTTATAAATAAAAAGAAGAACATGTTAAGTCAACATATCAAAGAGCAGACGCACGCTGCTCACCAAAACGTAGAAGGAACGATTGTGCGTCAATTGAAAAATATTCGTTCTGAAGCAGATTATGCTGAGGTATTAAAAGGGTTCTATGCTTATTTCCGTGCAGTGGAAGATAACGTAGCACCTTTCGTTACAGCCGAAGTATTACCTGATCTGGCAGAGCGCCGCAACTCGTCTTATATCAAAAGTGATATTGAAGCCTTGGGCGGTAATCTCGATAATCTTCCGGATGCAACAGCTCCAGTTGTAACCAATATACAGGAAGCACTCGCATCACTATACGTGCTAGAAGGTTCTATTATGGGTGGTCCGTATATCGTACAGATGCTGAACAAATATGGTGTCAATAAGGGAACCTCTTTCTTCGAAGGTTATGGTGAAAATAGCCGCGAGATGTGGGCTGGTTTCACGGCTGTATTAAATAAATATGCTGAAAATTCCACAACTTATGATCGTTCTGTAGAAATTGCGAACCAAACTTTTTATAACTTTGGAGACGTATTCACGCCGATCACAAGTGCAAACTAAAAAGGCCTGATATTGTTTAATCCTTCAGATGGAGCAAAAAGACAATAATAAAGACAATAAATCAAAATGGTTGAAGCGTGCCGGCATGGGGGCATTTCTCTTCTTCCTTGCCAAGGGACTTGTGTGGCTTGCGGTATTTTTCTTCGCGGCAAAGTCCTGTAGCATATCTATTTAGTATTAATAGCCAGGTTTTAATAATGTGTAAAAGTTATAGAGATGTGGAGTTAAACCGACTTCACATTTTTTATTTCTATTCCTAACATACTTTTACTAGGACACAGCAACGACCACTTCTTTTATGAAAGTAATAAGATTGTCGGCGCATCAATTTTTTATTTTTTTCTGCAATTCCCTCAGCTGCCCATAATTATTTATCTCTACCACACCGGGTGTAGCTGCCTCAATCACGGTTAATGCTCGGTCACCGGAATGATAACCATAGATATGATTTTTGTCCCGAAAAAAATAATTATATTCGATCACCACCGGTATCTGTCCCCTGCCCCCATCGCAACCTTCAATGACGTCCACAGTAGAACCGAGTAATTCCATGCTTTCTAGATCGGCGCTATTGGGAATCTCCTTATTTTCTATCAGCAATTTACCATCATAAGCATAGGCTAATTTTAGATCTTTTAAACTAGATTGATGTACTATCGTTCTTTTCATCGCCATTGTATCGTCGGAAAACACCAACTGTCGGCCATCGTCAAAAAAATCCAGAAATTCCTTTTTGATAGGAATAAACACCCTGGATAAACTTACTGTCTTTACTGAGCCATGTCACAGGTGCCAACATTCCTGCTCCGTCTTGGTCCTTATAAAAAGCCTTACCATCAAAATAGAGTCCAGCATTGGTAATTTCCAGTAGCTTTGACTGTGCAACAGCTGTCACATTCATAGCTGGCTGATCGTTGATCATGTCCCAACCATTATAATATATCTTACCATCTTTATTGATAAGTTGATGCTGCTTGTTCAGCCACTGTGCCTTTATGGGATAGAAATAGGTAGTTGTGCCATCCTCCAAATCCAGTCCAGCAGAAACATAGCACCAAATATTTCCATCGTTAAAATCGACAAAGGAATTCAGCCAGTTTCGACTCACTTGATGCCCCTTTAACTATTTTTTTTGTATATGGATCAAAAGAAAAGGAAAACCATTTTCCTTGAATGCAAAGCAGATCTGCATCAAATGTAGCCTTCACATCTTTACGATCTGCAATTTTCACAGGCTTTACATGATCAACATCATAGAATTCGATTGCAAGTAAATAGTATGCATTATTGTCTGCCAGAAGCAAATTGTAAGCATCTCGATTTATAATTTTGATATCGGCACCGACCGCTACCATCGGAATATCTTCCTGAGAGACAATACTGATATCGTTTGGATCTTTTACACTAATCCGCAACAATGGAATTCCTTTTATCGCGACGATTTCATAATTTTTCTTCGTATGGTAATGATAGCATTCGCTTGCCCGTAGTCCAACCTGGACAAATAGTAAGAATAACGTGACTATGATTACTTTTTTCATTTCCTAAAGCTATTATTAAAATTATCCACAGCATTGGCTCATCAAGCTATCCACTATTGACAATATTGCTGGTGGTAATCTATGATCAGATTTTTAAGTTCACAGAAATCAACAGCCAATTGATCAGCTGTCACGACTAGTCCATTGCTTATAACAAACTGTTGCAACTGCGACGAAAGATTTTGAATATGACCTTCTGGGTTCCGCAATTTCAAAGAGATAAATGGAGCACGATGGGCAACTCCCTCCGATACAGACTGCACTGCAGTCCATTTTATTAAGCCAATCGCTTTCGCCAAGGGCGTCCCCCTAAAAAGTATTCCATCTGCATTTAAAATAAGACCTACCCGATCTTTATCAAACATACTCTTTGTACCTGAAATTAAACCATAGCAAGCTAGGCAACTCATCATTAGCATCAATGTACCAAAAGTTATATTTATTCTTTGAGCAACAAAGAATATGTAGTAAGCAAAGGTCAACGTTGCGACGGTAAATACAATGCCAAACAGGAACAATTTCAGTCGTTTTTTGCTATCAAATTCTATAATAGTCTCATTCATATCTGCTTTCTTTAAGTGGTTTATAGGCCGCCATCTCTTTCGGAGCTTTTCGCCAACGCTACTGTATGCCTCAAGGTTAATGTATTCGAGGCAAAACAGCCCATCTGATATCGACTCTATCGCCAATTTATTACCCAATTAATGAAGCACCGGAACCAGCAAACCGAATAAACAGGATAATCAGCCATTGAATAGCAATACAGATCCAAAAGGGTTTATTATTTGCCTCGGTAAGCATCTCCAATACATCGATGAATTTGGACTTTACAATATCGTAGAAGTTGTTATTGTTGTCGAGATCTAAACTGTCGAAACTTATCTTGTTCAGTCCAAACACCACAATACGCTTGATCCAGGGATTTTCAATCCTTGTGTTTTTCACTTCGTTGATTAACTTGAGCTTAGCAAAAGTGTAGTCACCAGCATTTTGAATAAGATCGGGCTGGTTGGATTGAAAAACCAGTAGCACTTTATCCAAAGCAGGAATAATTAAATCGTCTTGCCGCTCTTCCACAACCTTGCTTGCGACAGTAGAAAAAACATATTTATTGCTAAATAGGAATAATAAGATTGGCAACAAAACCAACCCGATTAACCACAGAAACTTTCCAACGGCTTGTAAGGAGTCCGTGGTTGAAAAAAAGGAACCGCCCGAATTGCTCCTGAGCAGCAGATACCCAACAATGAGATACAACACTGTTGACAGAATAGCCAATAAATAACACTTAAATAAGGTTTTTGTTGCCAGAACGGTTAATTTTTTAAGATAGGATAAATGCGTATTCATAAAGTTAAACTACTAATGTATGGTACTAAATTAATACTATTGTCTCCAACTTTATAGGTCAATTCCAATTCGCTGGAATTCATTTTAAATTCGCTATACTTTCGCGTCTATTCGAATCTCTGCAATCTATTCCTGAGCAAACCTGCGGACGAAATCTTGTATTACTTTATCCCTATTTTATCCGTTGAGCGTTTTATTTTTTAGGTAAAAGACGCATTATCCATAAAATATATGCGGGCAGGTTGGAGGCTAATACATGAATAAGGTTCAAATCCATAAGAACTTGAACCTTATTCATGTATTGCCCTGGCATTCCAAAGCTTAACGTATTACCTCAATTGCCAAAATTCGTTGTTTGAAGCAGCTCTTCTGTTAACGCGACTGGGCTATTGACCTTTTTTTTTTCAAGATCGGTAATTGCCGTCCACAAAACACCGGCTTCTCCTCTGAAACTAGCAGAACCCTGAGGCTTGTTATCAGGCGTGTACCACTCATAAAAACCATTATTTTTAATAACACGGTCCAACATAGGCTCAAGCGCCTCCCGGGCTTCATCCATCAGACCAAAGCGAACCAACTGCGAAATCATGCGCCCACCAAACCAGGTCCAGTCACCGCCATTCTGATAAGAATATGGTCCCATACTCCCATTTTTAAAGAATCCCTGTGGATATACGGGATAAATTGTCAATCCGATAGTTGCCGCATTCGCCCTTCTAACGTTCTCCTGCATCTTTCTGTAGGCTACTTTTACTTCAGCCTTACTGAGCAATCCCGCTTCTATGGCCACTGCTGTACCACCGTGATAGTAGATTTCAGACTCATTAAATGAAGCCGGAAAAGGCGAACCGTTCAGATAAATATGTGGTATAAATTTCTCATTCTTTTTATCCCAAAGATGCTTACGGACATTCTTCGCAATTTTGTCTTTAATGGCCTTCCAATGTTTCTGTTGCGCCTCTGTTAGGTCCGCAACCTCTAGAAAATCATTAATGGCTATGATAAACATTGCATTATCATAGATATCAATTGTCAGGTGGGAATTCTCATCCAATACAACTCCCCAGTCATGTTCTGGTTGGACATCGCCCCAATCGACAGTTGTCGCTCCCCATAATAATCCGTATTTTTCATTATAACGTTTTGTCAATAGAAAATCCATTGCTCGCTCAAGCCCCTTCTGTACAGAAACTCCACCGATATTATTATTCAAAATACTTTTGTCTCCAGTACTTCTGATATACTTTGCCACTGCTTGGATCAATGAGGTCTCCTGATCCGTCTCTACAGTATTCTTGTGCCCTGCATAATCAGGCGCCAACGCGGAATGATAATAATTATACGGAACAGCTCCTTTCTTGACAGGTACATAACCATCCAAAATACCGCCATCGGGTTGTTGAAACTGAAAAAAAGTAAGTAAATGTTTTTTTATCAACTCCTTATCATTAACTGTACTGGCAACAGTAACAAAAGTATTCAGGTCTCTTATCCAGACTTCACCGTAACCATCACCAGCGGTAAAACCCTTTTTGACCAATTGTTCAGCCATTGTTTTCACGGCATCTGCTTTCGACTTAATTTCAACTCTTCCGGAGTTATTCATGGTTCTCAGATCCTGGCCATAGCTGCTCCTACTCCCAGTAAAAGCACATAGACCTGCTAGCACTACCATTTTTACATTCATTTGCATCTTATAATAGTAATTGATTTAGACTTTTAATTATTCTTATCTCTCGTATATACACAAAGCCTGGCACTCCATAACTTCCATCCCACATATTAGGTATCACTCACCCATGATTGGCGGTAGCGTCCATGGGAAGCACATATTCTTTAAATTTAGCTTTATCAAGCTCACGTTCCAATCCGGGAACTACAAGCCCGACATATGCGACGGAAAAAGTATTCTCAGCATTTGGATCCGGTTTAAACAATGCCCTATATCTAATAAAACTTGTATTTGCCTCAAAGTTGTACCAACTCTATTCGACACGAATATCTTGATCCCCATAACCCCATTTTTGTGTCGATATAACAGCTCGACATCGATATCATCAAGACGGGGATTCAACTCAACCAACAAAAATTAAGAATAGTCCCCGTCAAAAACAAACAGAGGAGGGTGTGCCTCCTAAAGTAATAAATGATACTTGGGCTCATAATTTTTGGTTAGTTAAGAGCAAGCCTATATTAAATAGCTCTTTCTTGTATATACATAGTTACATATTAAAATTTTAATTTCAAATTTTTTGTTGTTTTTTTAAGAAAAAGCCCAAAGCAAGCGATCGCATAGGAATACCCTCGCTATTCAAGCAAATAAATACACCATCATATCAAAGCTATTAACACCACCTAGTTCAACACAAGAAAACACAACATTGTACATACATACAAAGAAATGTTTATTCGTTTTAAACATCCACCTAAAATCGTTAGTCAATCCATGGCTAACCAATCACTTATTCTGGCTTAAAACAAAAAAAATATAAAAAACACTTGTGTAGTTAAACGGCAACATATAAATTTGTAGTCAAATAACTTCACAATGAATTTAAGAAGAGATGTTTTCCAAGCCATTGCAGACCCAACCCGAAGAGCCATTCTCCTTCTTTTGGTGTCGCAATCCATGACCGCAGGAGCTATTGCGGCAAACTTTAACACCGCAAGGCCAACGGTATCCAAGCACCTGCAGATTCTTAGTGAATGTGAGCTTCTGAAATCGGAGCAACACGGCCGCGAAATTTACTACCAGCTCAATCCGCCAAAAATGAAAGAAATCGCTGATTTTATTGAACCCTTCCGCGACATGTGGGATGATCGATTTAATAAATTGGAAGAAATTATGAAAAATTACAAGGACAAATAAGATGGAAAAGAAAACAAAAATCCATGCCGAAGAGGGTAAGCAGGAAATTTTGATCACCAGGGAATTTGATTTACCGCTATCACTTTTATTTAAAGCGTATAAAGAAGCTGAAATCTTTGAGCAGTGGATGGGAACTAAAGTACTGAAATGGGACAATCAAAAACATGGCTCCTATGCCTTTGAAACTTCTCACAATAATAATGTTGTATTTAAAGCGAACGGCACAATACACGAATTTATACCAAATGAGAAAATCACGAGAACATTCGAAATGGAAGACAGCCCTTTCCCCGTACAGTTGGAATATCTGTACTTCGAAAAAGTAACCGACAATAGCAGCAAACTCCGCATGCATATTATATTTCAGTCCATCGAATTCCGTGACAAGCTCCTTCAAATGCCCTTTGCACAAGGCATTAATATTGCCCACAACAGACTTGAGACAATTGCAGCCAAACATATCTAACACGCAACTAATTAAACCAAAAACAGCATCATGAACCTAAAAGCAACACACTTCTTCGAGCATGCAAAAAAATGGAACGAAGAATTTAATTTATTACGAGAAATTGTCACCGAAAACCAATCGCTCGTAGAGGATTACAAATGGATGCACCCATGTTATACCTATGAAGGAAAAAATATTGTTTTAATTCACGGATTCAAAGATTACTGTGCCTTATTATTCCATAAAGGCGCCCTCTTGAAGGATAAAAAACAGCTATTGATTCAACAGACTGAAAACGTCCAAGCAGGCCGACAACTCAGATTTACGAACATTGAACAAATTGCAAATTTAAGGGAAACAATCGTAAATTATATCCAGGAAGCGATAGTGATTGAAAAGTCCGGCGCAAAGGTCAGTATGCGAAAAACGGAAGACTATCCCATTCCTGAAGAATTCGCGAAGGCGTTAAATGAAGACAAAGAATTTCAAGAGGCATTTCGATCCCTTACTCCGGGGCGCCAAAAAGGATATTTATTTTATTTCAATCAGGCAAAACAGGCAAAAACGCGTGTGGCCAGGATCGAAAAATATTATCAGCATATTTTGGATGGTAAAGGTATAGATGATTAAAAGAATTGAACGATAATGCTTAAAATTACGATGACAGATCAGTAGCATATACTCCCGTATTTATAAGATATCGATTTCGGCCTATTAGTAGTATGCAGTTTTCGCGTCCGCAGATTCATTCCACTTTAAGAAAGTAGACTTTTGGCGATCACAATGCGAATATGACTGGAATTTGGTAGCTTTGTTATGCAAGGCCGAACAGACCTAAACCAGCATCTGTACGATTATGCATTAGACGGAATGAATTGCACACATAAGGAGAATATACATGAATAAAAAACTATTTTGGTTTATCTGCGGCTTACTACCATTTATAACACAAGCTCAGCAAGAAATCGACAATAAAACACGTCCAAATATTATCTTTATCCTTACTGATGACTTCACTGCGCAAGCTTGGGGTGTTTATGGCGGAATTTTAAAAGATATTGTAAAGAACCCCAACATCGAAAATCTTGCTAAACAAGGCGCAACGCTAAATAACGCATTCTGTACCAACTCCATCTGCACACCTAGTCGAGCATCCATCCTTACCGGACAATACAGCAACAAAAACCAGGTTTACACCCTGGATGATGCCCTGAATCCGGACAGGGAGAATATCGCCAAAGACCTACAACGTGCAGGCTACCAAACGGCTGTTTTCGGAAAATGGCATCTTAAAAAGAAACCTTCGGGATTTGATGATTTTAAGGTCCTGCCAGGACATGGTGTTTACCATAACCCAACATATCTTTCCAACGATAACTGGAATGACAATGAAGAGGCCGGCAGCCCCTACACCGGTTATGTAGATGATATTACAACACAATTAAGCCTTGATTGGCTATCGCAGCGCAATCCTGACAAACCTTTCTTTTTACTATGTCATTATAAAGCGACGCATGAGCCTTTTGAATTCGCCGATAGATTCAAGGATTTATATCAGGATATTGAATTCCCTTATCCCGCAACTTTTCTGGATTCTGGCGCAACGACCACCGGACGATCTTTTGAAGGCCAGCCTCTCGAAGAACTTGGTCAGCGCTATGAAAAAGCATCCACTGGCCCCTTCTGGACCAGCTACCCTGACCTTCCTTTCTCCACCAAAGGCATGAATGCCCTGGATGCCCGCAAAAAGATTTACCAAAAGCTTATGAAGGATTATTTACGCTGTGTCGCAGGCGTGGATGACAATCTCGGGAAGATTATGCGTTATCTAAAAACATCCAAAATTGATGAAAACACAGTAATTATCCTCGCATCAGACCAGGGCTATTTTCTTGGAGAGCATAATTTTATGGACAAACGACTGATGTACGAAGAGTCGCTCCGTATGCCATTTGTTATCCGTTACCCAAAAGAAATTAAAGCTGGCAGTAAACTTGATGATATGGTCCTAAATATAGACTTTGCGGCACTATTTGCAGACTATGCAGGGATAAAAAAACCGGCTTATATACAGGGAAAAAGTTTTCGCAAAAACCTGGCTGGTGTTACACCAAACAATTGGCGCAAATCAATGTATTATCGCTATTGGCAACACGCCCCTATACGCCCTGCCCACCTGGGTGTTCGTGACGAACGCTATAAACTCATCTATTTTTATGGACAACCACTGGAAATGACCGGTACCGATAAAAAAACTACCGCTCCAGCATGGGAATTCTATGATCTGCAAAAAGACCCCATGGAAACACATAATGCAATCCATGACGAGCAATACACAAAAGAGATAATTCGCTTAAAAAAGGAACTCGTTAAGCTCAAAGATGAAGCCGGAGACAGTGATGCAAACCGTCCTGCTTTCCAGCAGCTGTTGATCAATGAAAATTTAGTTAAAAAATAATGAGAACATGGATTTTTTACCAAGCTTTTATTAATCACTAGGATCACTGGCTATCGAGTTAGCTAATAAAAATTGCGGTGCCATAACGATAGATGGCACCGCAATTTCTTTTAGTGTGATAGCGTAAAGAAATAGCACACAATCGTCGCAGCCATTTTAGATCTAGCGATTGCTCCAATGCTATGTGATATTAAACGCTACTATTTTTGTGCCGCGACACGACTAATGTTCTCGCTCTTTTAGTTCCAACTGAAGTAGAATATCCCGCTTCTTTCCCTCAATCAAGGATAGATTACCTGCTACGAAAACCCCTTTTTCTCCCGAATTCCGGCTTATCCCATATACCGTAGACTCATCATCGGGATCTGATGCTCCCTCATAGCGAAATAGGTAATCGATCTTAAATTCGTCTGCATGCGCCAATAAATCCTCAAATTCGATGTTATAATCTATCGTATAGCCCAAGCCGCTTAACTTTTCCAATGCCACGCTAGCTGACGAGTATCCATGCATTCTCTCCATAACTGATTGTTCTTAAGTTGATCTAAATAATGCTTTTTTATTATAAAACGGCCAGCTCCCCACTTTTGTTTTCCTCAATTTCAAATAGTTTATTAGAAATCATATTTCTATTTTTGTAACACGAAAACTCAATATCATATGGCAAATCTAGCAGCTCCGGCTTACCAGCATACCCCCCAACTTGCATTCCAACGTCTACTCGATGTTTTATATACCCTAAGAATTGAATGCCCTTGGGACAAGAAACAAACCATGGAATCTTTGCGTCATCTAACGATCGAAGAGCTATATGAGTTAACAGATGCTATCTTGGAACAGGATTACCCTGAAATAAAAAAGGAGCTTGGCGACGTGCTGATGCACCTGCTGTTCTATGCCCGTATTGCAGAAGAAGAAGGGCATTTTAACATCGTGGATGTCTTGAATGCTATCTGTGATAAGCTGATTACCCGCCATCCCCATATCTATGCTGATGCAAATGCAAACACCGAAGATCAAGTGAAGTCCAACTGGGAAGCCATCAAACTTAAGGAGGGCAATAAATCGGTTCTCGCTGGTGTTCCAAAGGGATTACCTGCTCTTGTCAAAGCCTACCGCATCCAGGACAAAGTAAGAGGAGTTGGTTTTGATTGGGAGGACAAAAGACAAGTATGGGAAAAAGTTGAGGAAGAACTCGCGGAATTTAAAACAGAATTCAATATCGAGACCACCGAAGCCATTGACCGTGAAAAGGCGGAAGCTGAATTTGGCGACCTCTTATTCTCGCTCATAAATTATGCACGACACATTGGTATCAATCCTGAAAATGCATTAGAACGTACTAATAAAAAGTTCATCAGCCGATTTACTTATCTAGAGCAAAAAGCGGCGGAAAACCAGCTACAGCTACAAGATATGAGCCTCGAAGAAATGGACGTCTACTGGAACGAAGCAAAAAAATTAAAAAAATAACAACAATCCATTAAAAGGCAGCTGACTCACGGAATTTAATTCTACTTTGTCAAATTTATCCGTAAATTCGCAGGAATATGGAAACAGTTGTTAGTGGTATCAGAAGTACCGGAAAATTACATTTAGGAAATTACTATGGTGCATTGAGCAATTTTGTGAAAATGCAAAATGAATATAATTGCTTTTTTTTTATTGCGGATCTGCATTCTTTGACGACACACCCGACCCCGCATGGTCTTCAGGGTACTGTACGTCAAGTCATCGTTGAATATTTAGCGGCAGGTATAGACCCCGAAAAATCAACTATTTACGTTCAATCCGATGTCCCTGAAGTTGCTGAGCTTTACTTGTACATGAATATGAATGCCTATTTGGGCGAACTTGAGCGTGCGACAGCTTTTAAAGATAAAGTACGCAGTAACCCTGACAATGTCAATGCCGGCTTGCTGACCTATCCCGTGTTAATGGCTTGTGACATCCTAATCCACCATGGAACGAAAGTCCCTGTCGGAAAAGACCAGGAACAACATTTAGAAATGACACGTACTTTTGGCAATCGTTTTAATCGTTTATATAATGTCGATTATTTTAAGGAAGCTTTTGCTTTCTCCTACTCCGACAAATTGGTTAAAATACCAGGATTGGCAGGACAAGGTAAAATGGGCAAATCCAATGGTGAAGCTGATTGTATCTATCTTTCGGATACCGCGGATGCCATTCGTAAAAAAGTGATGCGTGCAGTCTCCGACTCTGGCCCAACGGAAATGAATCAACCCAAACCCGAAGCGGTCCAAAATTTATTTGATCTTATGAAAGTGGTTTCGACGCCCGATACATTACAGCACTTTGACGAGCTTTACAATAAATGTGAGATCCGTTATGGCGACTTCAAAAAGCAATTGGCCGAAGATATGGTTTTAGCAACAAATGATGTACGCCTTCGTATTGAAGACATATCAAACGATGATGCTTATATTGCAAAAGTTGCAAAATTGGGCGCCGAAAAAGCGAGTGAGTCTGCGCGTAAGACATTAAAAGAAGTTCGCGAAATTATTGGTATCAAGAGATTTTATTAAACAAGGAAAGAGCATATGCATATAGCTATCGTAGGAAATATAGGTGCTGGAAAAACGACGCTAACGGAATTATTGGCGAGTCATTTCAAATTCGAACCTCAGTTTGAGGCCGTGGACAATAATCCTTATCTAGAGGACTTCTATTCGGACATGAAACGTTGGGCCTTCAATCTTCAGATCTTCTTCTTGAATAGCCGTTTTAGGCATATTGTAAAGCTTCAGGAGACGGAGATTAATATGATTCAGGATCGTACAATCTATGAAGATGCCTATATCTTTGCCGAAAACTTATATGACATGGGCTTAATGAGTGCCCGTGACTTTGAAAACTATAGCAACATATTCCAAAGTATCATCCATTACATTAAACCACCCGATTTATTGATCTACTTAAAAGCGTCTGTTCCCACTTTAGTTAACAATATCCAAAAAAGAGGCCGTGACTATGAATCAGGCATCCGGTTGGATTATTTATCTAAATTGAATGATAAATATGACAAATGGATCAATAATTACAAGGAAGGTAAAGTCATGATTTTAGATAAAGATAATCTTGATTTCACAACTAATCCAGAGGATCTTGGTGGAATCATACAAAAGATAGAAGCCGAATTATTCGGATTATTTGAATAACAATAGACAACAGATAGATAAGAGCCTGTAAATTGATAATTTTACAGGCTTTTTATTAAATAGAAATTCACAAATTATCATGAAATTTTTAGGCATTATTCCTGCCCGATATGCTTCAAGCAGATTTCCAGGTAAACCTTTGATTGATATTGAAGGCAAGACCATGATCCGACGGGTATATGAGCAGGTAAAGAAATCAAAAAAATTGACCGAAGTAATTGTCGCGACCGATGACGAACGCATAGCTGCAGAAGTACTTTCCTTTGGTGGCAATGTGCTAATGACATCCGATACACATCAATCCGGTACAGACCGTTGTGCCGAAGTTATTGCTAATAATCGGGAATATGATGTCGTGATCAATATCCAGGGCGATGAACCTTTTATCAATCCTGAGCAGATAGATCTTTTGGCTTCCTGTTTTGAAAATCCACGCACAAAAATTGCAACCCTCGTGAAAGAAATTCAGACTGCAGAGGAATTGTTCAATCAAAATATTCCCAAAGTTGTCCGAAACACATCTGGGGAAGCGATTTATTTCAGCAGGCAAACGATTCCTTTTTTAAGAGGAGTTGATCAGGCACAATGGCTTACGAAGCAAACCTTCTACAAGCATATTGGTATTTATGCCTATCAAGCGGAAACGTTAAGATCTTTGACTAAGTTACCCGTATCGAGTCTGGAAGAAGCTGAAGCGCTCGAACAGTTGCGTTGGATAGAAAATGGCTACGCAATTCAAACTGCGGTCACCACCCATGAAACTGTCGCAGTAGATACGAAAGAAGATCTCGACAAAATATTAAAACTATTTTTTAATAAATAGACCCTTAGCGGTGTTCGGTATAATATAAAGACCGGACACCGTCCAGTAATTTCTTCTTATCTCCCTCATTTAATTGCCTGATCTGCTGTGTTGTTAAGAGCAATTCATCCAGCTGCAATTTAGTACTAATCCCTACCACTGCGGTTGCTACCGCAGGATTAGAAAGCACATAAGAGAGTGATTCCGTCGCCCTGTCTTTTCCCGAATGTTTTGCCATGCTGTCCAGATTGCGGAGCACATGTGCCACCTCTCCTGAACTATATTGAAGATACGCTTCCACCGGTTTATTAACTAAAAGTCCTTTCGCCAGTGTTCCCCGGGCTAAGATGCCAACACTGTTCGTACGCAATAATGCATCCATCTCCTCCTCAATCCGCCTATCCAATAAATTATACTGCATCATCACCGACGAAATGGTTGATTTGGACAAAAATTCTTTAATAACATTGGGACGAATTGACGAGAGCCCATAAGCACGTATCTTGCCTTGCTTCTTCAATAATTCAAACGCCTCGACGATTTCATCTATTGGATCTTCTATGGTACCCCCGTGTAGCTGATAAAGATCAATATAATCGGTTTTCAATCGCGAAAGTGACCCTTCAATAGCTCTAACGATGTAGTCTTTTGATGCTTTCCAATCCCAGCCCGAGCCATCTGGCCGCCAGAGATTACCTACTTTACTGGCCAGGACAATCTGCTTACGAAAGGCCTGCACACTTTCACCGACAACCATTTCATTTTGGCCCTTATCATAAAGATCGGCGGTGTCAAAAAATGTAATTCCCTTATCAAAAGCTTTTTGGATAATATCCTTGGATTGTTTGGGCTGATTGCTTTTTAATGACATACAGCCCAAACCAATTTCCGAAACCATCAGGCCAGTATTGCCTAATTTACGTTGTTCCATTCGTATTAAAATCAAGCAATTCTACCTCAAATACCAAAGTACTGTTGGCTGGAATTTCACCCGTAGCCCTTTCACCATAGGCGAGCCGGCTCGGTATAAAAAATTTATATTTAGCCCCTTTGGACATCAATGGGATACCAATTTGCCATCCTTTGATCACCTGCCCCAATGACAATTTCAATGGCTCATTGCGATCATACGAACTGTCAAATTGCTTACCGTTCAATAAAGTCCCGCGGTAATGTACGGTAACTTCGTCATTGGCTGTAGGTTTTGCACCTTCTGCCTGGTTTAATACGATATATTGGATTCCTTCAGCTGTCGTTTTCATTCCTGCTACTTTTGCGTTTTCAGCAAAGAATTTATCTTCTTGAGCACGACTTACAGCCTCTTTCTCAGCACGTATATCCATTATGGCTTTTTGGATAACTTCCCTTGTTTGTCCATCTTCCAATAAGGTTTTCTCATTTTTTAGTGTGGCCGTAATTGCTTTTGCGATAACATCCGCTTTTAAATAAGCTACTTCGGTAGATTTCAACGACTTTCCAATATCCATACCGAATGCATAGGATACCGAGTCCGCCTTAGTTGGCAACAGATTGGTTGAACTTGTTTTTGTTGTGGTTATCTTTTTTTTGACCGTACTGGTCTTTTTTTTCTGCTGGGCAAATCCAGCTACGGTTGTCAGAGACAATAGGGCTAATGTGATGTATTTCATGTTTTACTTAACGGTGCTTTTGCACAATTTCCTCAATAATTTCCTGCGTTATATTAGGGTAATCAACTTCAACCCTGGATTTACTGTTTAGCCAGGCTTCTATAGCCAGCATATTTTTCTGTTTTAAACTTGAAATCACCGGAACTCCCATTTCTTCCAGTGATGCAGCATTTAGATGTTGCTCATACTGATTTTTCATTGGGACGACCAATAGTTTCTTTTTCAAATATAAGGCTTCTGCCGGGGTTTCAAAACCTGCACCACATAAAACTCCGGAGGACGAGGCCATACTTTCAATAAATGCCTGATTATTGATCGGTTTAATGGTTACGTTCTTCATCTCAAAAGGTCTCGAATTATGTTTGCTAAAGACATCCCATTTGACGTCCGGGAACTTCATTAAATGTTTCAACAGGTGTGCATCATCGTAGGCCGGCAAATAGACCGTATAATGTCCTTCGTCCGAAACACTTAGATTGCGTACGGCATTCCGGATAACTGGAGGATAAATATTTTTAGCATATCTTTTAAAATGAAAACCATAAGAATACGTCGAAGGAGCGTAATTCTTCATAATAAACTTACCCAACATATCACTTTCTTCAGGTTTGGGACTCGCAGGATCCAATGCCCCGATCTGATGACTCAAACCGATACAGTCCAGATCTTTAGAATGGCATGCCCAAGCTGAAATAGGTTCGAAATCATTAATCACGAGATCGTAACCTTCGATTGGCAGGCTTTTTATCTCGTTAGTAAATTTGCGGATGGTCGAACTCATAAAGGTTTTCCACAGGTCTACCCCGCCCGATTTACCGAAAATAAAGCTTAAACCATGAAAACGATACTTCACTTCAAAAGGCAACGAGAGATCGGCCTGAATTCCACTGACCAATATATCCACTTCTCCCAAGGCTTTCAAACAGGGAACAATATCCATAGCACGGCTCAGGTGTCCATTGCCAGTCCCTTGTACGGCGTACAATATTTTCATAATGACTGTATTTATGCAGGCAAATTAATGAATTTTAACGACTATCAATATTATTTTATTGTTTACCTATGTTAAGATAAGATAAATTAATATAAAGAATCCATAGCGTTAACCGCTTTTTTATTCCTTTTTATGTATATTTAATATTAACAATTATTTAATAACCAATTTACTATGAAAAGGTCTCCTCTCCTTTTGATACTTTCCTTTGTTATGCTGCTTATATTTAATGCATGGGGATTTTTTGCGCATAAAAAAATCAATCACTATGCCGTTTTTGCACTCCCAGCAAAGTTAGCCAATTTTTATAAGGCCAATATTGACCTTATTACCGAGAAAGCGGTCGACCCCGACAAACGTTGTTTTATCGACAGTGCCGAGGGACCACGGCACTTTATAGATATTGATGATTACCGCGAAGACCGTCAGATCGATTCAATACCCGTACATTGGTCGCAAGCAAAGGAAAAATTTCAAGAACGTCAATTACTTAAAAACGGAATTATTCCCTGGCAAATCAATTTCACCTATATAAAACTTGTAAAAGCATTCCAATCCAAAGACTACAGTAAAATTATCAAACACTCCGCAGATTTAGGGCATTATATAGCAGATGCACATGTCCCCTTACATACCACTAAAAATTATAATGGCCAGCTGACAGATCAGATCGGCATTCACGCTTTCTGGGAGAGCCGACTTCCCGAAATGTTTGCCGGTAAGTATAACCTACTTGTGGGAAAAGCTATTTATATCGAAGACCCTTTAAACGAAGCCTGGAATATTGTCCGTGAAAGCAATCAACTTGTCGATTCTGTGCTCAGTATAGAATCACTACTCAATAAAAAATTTAAAGCCTCCCAAAAAAACTCATTTATCGAACGGAATAATCAATTGCTATGGACCTATTCCGATAATTATGCAAAGGCCTATCACCATGCATTGAACGGGATGGTAGAACGGAGAATGCGTAAAACAATTCTCCGCGTGGCCTCCTATTGGTACTCTGCCTGGCTCGAAGCTGGCCAGCCCAACCTTGCCCCTACGGCTAAAATCCAACTTGAAAATAAACAGGACAGCATTGCTACACAGGATAAAAAACGTATCGGCCGCGAAGAATGGATGTAAGCAGATGTCAAATAACCCACCGGACTACACACAATATTAGTGCCGGACTATTTACTTTCTAAACCAACTGAATTAGTTTTGCGGCATAAAACCTATGATCCTCAGCGTGATTTTTAATAACGGCGAATAACCGCGAAATCACGGAAAAGGACTTCAATCGACAAAAGGCAAAAAGAGCCTATCAGATCTCTTTAAAACCAGGTTCGTTTGTGAGTATTAGGAAAATTAAATGAAATTATGTTGAACAAAAAAACAGCGCTAACGAAGCTCGCCATTATGCTGACTGTAAGTGCCACCTATGCACAAGTAAGGGATACCACAGCATTAAACGAAGTCATTATTAATCAGAACAGGCTCCAGATCCCCTTTTCAAAGCAAAGTAAAAATATACATATACTCACACAAGAGGATATTCAACGCCTACCAAACCGTTCCATCAACGAACTATTGACAAATATACCTGGTGTAGATGTACGCCAAAGAGGCCCCTTTGGTTCACAGGCTGATGTCAGTATAGATGGTGGCTCATTTGAACAAACTGCTATCCTATTAAATGGAGTTAAAATTATGGATCCACAGTCCGCGCACCATAACATGAATTTCCCTGTACCTGTGGAGGCCATCGAACGTATCGAAATAATCAGAGGTCCGGCATCACGTATCTTTGGCATCAATGCGCTAACTGGAGCAATTAATATCGTTACAAAAAAAATCGAATCCAACCAGATTAGTGCACAGGTCTATGGAGGCTCATCATTTAAAGATAATGAGCAGACAAACTCTGGTAAATATTACGGCAAAGGCGCCCAATTAGGCGCGCAATTTAGCAGTGGACTGACGAGCCATGGAATCTATTTTGGGCATGAAGATTCCAATGGTCAGCGCTACAATACAGCCTCCAATAACAACAAATTGTATTACGACGGAACTTATCAGCCCAATGCATCCAATCAAATAAAAGCGAACTTCGGCTATATTAACAATCAATTTGGTGCCAACGGATATTATGCTGCCCCAACCGACAAAGAAGCATATGAACAAGTTAAAACAGCATTCTCATCCCTGCAGTCGAAACATCAGTTGAGCAAAGACTTTTCCATCAGCCCACGAATCAGTAACAGATATAATGAAGACGAATATTGGTATCTCGGAAAACAGAGCAGCAAAGGACGGTCAAAACATTATAGCAATGTTTTTGGAGCCGAAGTAAATGCCGCTTTAGAACAGCATTACGGAACTTTTGGCCTTGGATTGGAAAGCCGGTTCGAGCGGATCAGCAGTACCGCCATTGGCACCCATAATCGCGAAAATTATGGCGGTTATTTCGAGTTCAAGACCGAAGCAATTGCCAGATTAATGATCAATGCGGGAGCCTATGTAAATTATAACTCCAAATTTGGCTGGCAGGTATTTCCTGGACTTGACTTGGGTTATAATCTGACAGAACAGTTAAAATTTGTTTTTAGTGCCGGATCCGCCCAACGCATTCCATCCTTTACAGACCTTTATACCAAACAGACAGCCAATATCGGAAATCCTGAACTGACCTCAGAGAATGCTTATCAGATTGAAGGTGGAATCAAATACCTTTCCGATCGTATCGTTGCTCAGGCAAGCTATTTCCACCGAAATATAAATGATTTTATAGATTGGCAAAAGACAGACGCTCCGGCCCCCGAAGGAACTGTGGTACCATGGAAACCTTCAAATATTGGAAAAAATACGGTTGATGGCGTTAATGGATCTTTTCGTTATCAGCTCAATGACCCAATGGCCAGCACACGCTATTACACCACATTAAGTTATAACTATCTAAATCCGAAAATCAACGTTGAAGATGAAATCCGCTCCAAATATGCCATTGAAAATTTAAGGCATCAGGTTATTCTCAATTTTACGGTGAGTCATAAAAACTGGATGCTGACAACAGCCAACCGCTTCAACGAGCGCATCAGCTACAAGAATTATTTTATCGCAGATATAAGAGCTTCGTATCAGCTTAATGACCTCAATATTTTCGCCGATATGCAGAATATTTTTGACAAGAGCTATATTGAAGCTGCAGCGGTTCCTATGCCCGGAAGATGGTTAAGCTTAGGTGCAAAATATAAATTCACTTACTAACACTTAAGGCTGCCAGAATACGCCTGCTCCATAAAAACGAGCAACTGTCTCCTCTACATAAAAATACCCCATCATTGATAATCAATGATGGGGTATTGGACATATTATCCCCTTAACATGAAGACATACAAGTCATCATGTATCTATAAGTAAATTTAGACAGCTTGCACTATTTTTTCGGAAGTACAGATAAAATACCTCCAATCAGATGTTTTTGAAACGCTGGTTCATCATATGACTCTTCTGTGTGCCCCAATCCTGTATAGAAAACCTTTCCACCATCATAATTTTGACTCCATGAGATCGGGTGATGATCCCCCATTTTTCCTCCGTTATAACTCTTCTCATCCAAATTCATCAATACATGTAGACCCTCTTTGACATCTTTAAAGTTATACCATTCATCCTTATGCAGCCATGTAGGCTCAAGATGTTTGGTAGCCGCATGTTTCCTATCGAGAACATCTATCTTCGCCTGCTGTACAGCTGGATGAGATGTAAAATAAGCCCCTACCAAACCGTTGTACCAAGGCCAGTCAAATTCGGTATCTGTGGCTGCATGAATCCCTACAAAACCTTTGCCCGAATGAATATAACGCATAAATGCATCTTGCTGGTTGCTATCTAAAATATCTCCGGTAGTGCTTAAAAAGATAATAGCATCGTATTTTTTCAAACCTTGGTCCGTAAATAAGGCGGCATCTTCCGAATGGTCTGAACTGATCTTTTCCTTATCCAATAATTGTTTAAGAACCCGGGCTCCCTTTTCGATACTACCGTGCCTAAATCCCTGTGTTTTACTAAAAATCAGTACCTGTTTTTGAGCATTAGCGGTCAATGTTACCGTAAAAAGAGAAAATAAAAAAATGAAGAGTTTACTCATGATTTAAATGGTTATAATTAGAATTTAGTTTAGGTTATTCTCCACAAGTTTAATTCACAGCACTTTTTTATGTATTAAAAACGTAGAGTATCGTCAAAAAAGCTGTGCACTCTCCCTGTACACAGCTTTTCCATTATTCTAGCCGCTCATTAGCTCACGGTAGAAATCAAGGCTTTCGATAATATCGTCCTCAGAGACGAAAATATCATACTGACAGCTACCTATTTTATCAAGGAGCGCAAAGCCGATCTGGTTGGATAAGTTTTTCTTATCGTTACGCATCAGATCCAACAAAGTTGTATCTATAGCTGAACTAAAGGCATAATCCGTAAAGTACTTTCTAAAAGTGGCAATCAGGTCATTCAATTCATCCAAGGAAAGGCCATTCAATTTATAAGAAAGATAACCTTCACAAATCATCCCAATGGCAATAGCTTCGCCGTGTAATAAAGGCTTGCGATCATTCAACAACGAATAGCCCTCAATGGCATGACCGATTGTATGTCCGAAATTCAGGATCTTACGAAGCCCCTTTTCTTTGGGATCATCCAGGACCACTTTATTCTTTATAGAAACGGAATGTTTGACCAGCGTATTGTCCACCTGCGTTATATCGAGCATTTTCACACGCTCATAATATGCCCGGTCAAAGATCAGCCCGTGTTTGATAACTTCTGCAAATCCAGATATCAATTGTCTCTGATCCAATGTTTTTAAAAACTGGCTTGAGATAAACACAGCCTGAGGTTGAGCAAATGTTCCGATTATATTTTTCACACTTCCCATATCGATTCCGGTCTTTCCGCCGACAGAAGCATCTACCTGCGAAAGCAAGGTTGTGGGAATCTGAATAAAGTCCATTCCACGCTTAAAAGTAGATGCTGCGAAACCTCCCATATCAGTCACAACGCCTCCGCCGAGATTAATCAGCAGCGAATGTCGGTCAGCACCAAAATCAAGCATATTCTGCCAGACCCCTATACAGAAATCTATATTTTTATTTTCTTCCCCCGGATCTACTTCTATGACATCATAGTTGGATAAATTGGGTAGGGCCTGTTGAAACAAAGGCAAACAATTGTCTAAAGTATTGCTATCTACCAAAACGATGATTTTTGAATAATTACGTTCAGCTAAAAACGTCTCCAAAGAGGCCAACGTATCATCAAAATATACCTGATAGCCCAAACTTTCTATGACTTCCATTCTACGATTCTTTAAGGTTTAAGTTTTCTATTTACCAATATTGTTTAATATTACACCAATTTTACTTCCATTCCGTCGAATTCCACAACATCACCAGGCTTCAATTTCAGTCTTTTCCGATAATCAATCTGACCGTTATACTTCACATAACCTTCAGCAACAACCCACTGAGCCATAGCACCATGCTCTACCCAATTTAAAGCTTTAAGTAACTGGATAAGCTGTATATATTCCCCTTCGATTTTAAATTCTTGCATTTCACAAAAATAGTGGTTTAACCGAGGAATACAAGAATAATCATCGTTTTAATGCTTACTAAATTGCTACATTTGCCTTATTGCAAATAAAGATTATGATTGAGAATTCTGAGCCCAGAACATTGTCCTTTGATAATACAGAGATTGCTTTTAAAAGTAAAAGCGATAAGGATTTAGAAAGAGCGTATTGGTTATTCAAAATAATAGCGAATAACTTTTTGACAAAAGTAGGTCCATCCATGACCAACTTTGCGCTGAACATTGGATTACCGATCCAGGGTATAATCCGTAGTACGATCTTCAAACATTTTTGTGGAGGAGAAACCATTGAAGGTTGTGAAACAGCCATTAATGAATTGGGTGAAAATGGTGTTGGTACGATTTTGGACTATTCGGTTGAAGGCGAAGAGAACGAAAGTGCTTTTGATGCCTGTTGCAATGAAGTACTGCGTACGGTCTCCGCAGCGAGCAAGAATAAGTATATTCCGTTTTCAGTATTCAAACCGACGGGATTAGGCCGTTTTGAATTGTTCGAGAAGGTTAATGCGAAACAAACATTAACAGAATCAGAGCAGGCAGAATACCAACGCATGCTTGACCGTACCGACCGCATCTGCAAAGCTTGTCATGAAGCGGGAGTAAAGGTATTGGTCGATGCCGAACATTCATGGATCCAGGATGCTATTGACGACATCGCTCGTGAGATGATGGAGAAATACAATATGGAAAAACCTATTGTATATAATACCTACCAATTATACCGTAGCGACAAGTTGGCTTCTTTGAAAGCTGATTTTGAATATGCCAAGATCAGAGGATTCCATATGGGTGCAAAAATAGTTCGTGGAGCCTATATGGAGATCGAACGTGCCCGCGCTGCGCAAATGGGATATGCAGATCCTATCCAACCAAATAAAGCGGCTTCCGATAGAGATTACAATGAAGCCATTGAATTTATCTTGGATCACCTGGACAACTTCGGACTGATGGCGGGTACGCATAACGAAGACAGTAGCATGTTACTGGCAGAGGAAATAGACAAACGTGGTATCGACAGATCAACAGATCGTATCTATTTTGCACAATTGCTGGGAATGTCAGACAATTTAAGTTTTAATCTGGCTGCTCATGGCTACAATGTCGCTAAATATATGCCTTATGGTCCGGTTAAAGCAGTAATGCCTTACCTATTCAGAAGGGCACAGGAAAATACCTCCGTTGCAGGAGCCACTGGTCGCGAACTAGGGCTATTGATCAAGGAAAAACAAAGAAGAAAAGCTAGTCGTCGATAACGACTAGCTTTTCTTTTTCATTTCGACTTTCCAACACACTTCAGCATCCGATACTTCCCACCCCAGATCAAGGCTCCGCTTGTCTCCTACCTGCCCCCTCCATTCACTTTGGGATTATAGAAGCTTCAAAAAATAAACTTATACCTGCTTTTGGATATGCGAAGGAGCTAATTACAAATTGATTCCCAATTATTGAAACAATTATTTATGTTTGCAAACTTTTCCCCTGAAATAAAGTTCATAGGAAAAGGCTGTTCCCATGGGACAAAAATGTAGATATATTTGAAATGGAAGAAAAACTTAGATTATTTGATCTTGCCCATCAACAGATCAGCAAATATCCCGATCTCAACATGTTTGCGCATAAACTGGATGGCAAGTGGAACTATATCAAAACGGCTGATTTTCTTGAAAAGGTAGATAGTCTTTCCAAAGGGCTACTAGAGCTCGGTGTAAAGCCCAACGAAAAAGTCGGTCTTATCGCTGGCAGTAGTATGGAATGGCACATGATAGATTTTGCCATTCAACAGATCGGTGCAGTTGTAGTGGCTATCTATCCCAATATTACTGATGCCGATTACCAGTATATCTTTAATGATGCTGAAATCAGAGTCTGTATTGTCAGTAATAAAGGGTTATATGACCGTTTGATGAATCTCACAGAATCTATCTACAGCTTAAAATATATCTTTTGTATTTCGGAACAGGAAGGCACCAGAAGCTGGAATGAGCTAAACGACCTGGGCGTCAACTGTACCGATGAAACATTAACTAAATTGCGTGAGCAGATCAAACCGGAGGATCTGGCCACATTAATTTATACCTCCGGCACCACCGGTAAGCCAAAGGGAGTCATGCTCTCCCATAACAATATTTTTGCTAATGTATTGGGCGCTGCAGAGATTACCCCCTGTAAAGCTTATGACCGGGGACTCACTTTTCTTCCCCCCTGTCATGCTTACGAGCGCATGGTGCTATATACCTACATGTACCTGGGCTTTACCATACATATTGCAGAGTCCTTTGATAAAATCGGGGATAACCTAAAGGAAGTAAAACCGCATATCATGACCGTCGTTCCCCGTATACTTGAGAAAGTGTATGAGAAGATCATGAAAACAGGTCATGAACTTTCGGGCGTCAAAAGAAAAGTATTTGATTGGGCCGTAAGCGTAGCTGAAGAATACGATCCTAATCCCGCCAAGAGAAGTTTCGCCTATAATATGAAGCTCAAACTTGCCAAACAGCTTGTGCTCAACAAATGGTATGAAGCTTTGGGCGGCGAGCTCTTGACCGTAGCCTCGGGTTCGGCCTCACTGCATAATAGGCTGACACGCGCATTTTTAGCCGCCGGCATCCCATTATATGAAGGCTATGGCATGACTGAGGCCTCTCCTTTGATCTCGGTCAACCATTACATCAAAGGCATACGGATCGGTACCGTTGGTCTTCCCGTTCGTTTTGTAGAAATCAAGCTTGCCGAGGACGGCGAGATATTGGTCAAAGGACCTAATGTCATGTTGGGCTATTACAAAAATAAAGCGGAGACCGACAAAACGATCATTGACGGCTGGCTACATACCGGTGATATCGGTAAATGGGAAGATGAAAGATTCCTAAAAATCATCGACCGAAAAAAAGAAATGTTCAAGATTTCAGGCGGCAAGTATGTTATCCCACAACCTATCGAGACCAAACTCGTGGAATCCAAATTTATTGAGCAAGCCATGGTCATCGGCGACGGAATGAAATTTGCGTCCGCATTTATTGTCCCCAATTATTCCCACCTATTGGATTGGGCTAAAAACGATGCTCCAGAATTAGCAGATATGAGCAAAGAGGACTTCCTGACCAGTCCTCCCATTATCAAAAAAGTAAATCAGGAAGTACGTCGCGCCAATCAACATTTTGGCAATTGGGAACAGATTAAGAAGCCTATTATTTTAAAGGATGAATTCACGATTGAAAATGGGGAGCTGACGCCGACCTTGAAAATGAAACGTAAAGTTATTCTCGAACATCATCAGGAAGAATTCAATAACTTATATCAAATGGAGACCGATTAACCGCGTCACTCCTATTTGAGTATATCTTCACAATTATTTATAAAAAGTATCACATGAAATTATTAAAGGATAGAATCCTTAATGACGGTAAAAGTCTCTCTGGGGGCATATTGAAAGTAGACAGCTTTATCAATCATCAGATGGATCCTGTATTGATGAAGTCTATTGCTGTAGAATTTGTACGTCGTTTTGCAGATCTACCCATCAACAAGATCATCACTGTTGAAGCGAGTGGCATTGCGCCAGCTATCATGCTTGGCTACCTACTCGAGCTCCCTGTAGTTTTTGTTAAAAAGGCCAAACCCAAGACCATGGGCGATATGTATACGAGTGAAGTGCATTCCTTTACCAAAAATCGGACTTACGATATCTGTGTGAGCAAGGAATTCTTGACAGCGGATGACAAGGTACTCTTTATAGACGATTTTTTAGCGAATGGAAATGCAGCATTCGGTATATTGGACCTCATTCAGCAATCTGGCGCAGCAGTACTTGGTATGGGTTTTATTATTGAAAAATCCTTTCAGGAAGGTGGCAACAGACTGCGCGAATTACCCCATATCAGGATAGAATCTTTAGCACGGATAAAATCCTTAGAAGTGGGCAAAGTCAGTTTCGAAGAAAATTAACAGCATAAATTAAAAGCCTCAATTCCATAAAGAATGAGGCTTTTAAACTTAAACAACAAGATAAATTATATTTTAATCCCAGCGGTAGTCATCATAAAAATCTTCGGGATGTCTACTTATCGGCACATCTTTCACCACACGGATGTTAGCTGCTCCCAGGTTCACGTTTAGCATGAAAGAAGGTACACTTGCCGAAAAACTCCAGCGTCCGTTTCTCATATAAACATATCCATTGCGATAAGGGTCATAAAATGTTTTATAGTCTCTGAAATAAACGTGATGTCTATTATCGTATCGGTGCGCTCTCGCCCAGGCTGGCGGGCCATGTCTGTATTGTTTGCGATAACGCTTGGCTACCTTTTCATAATATTTCCGATCTTCCTTATCTCTTTTTTCCCAGTATTTCCGTTCTTCCCGATCCCTTTTTTCCTCGTATTTCCAGTACTCTTTATCATGCTTCCATTCGCGATCATGTCCGCGATGTTGAGCTGAAGACTCTTTTGGGGAGAGTAAGGTAAGTCCCCCAATTGCCAATGCGAAGTATATTATCTTTTTCATAACCCCATCATTTAAATTATAAATCAAATACGTTTTTGCTAATTTTTATAAACGTTCCTATTGGTATGACATCTGTGTTTTAACAAAGGTTTAATCCATCATCGTAAATTTAATTTGTTCGGCCATTGCGCGCTTCATTCCAGCCAATTTAACGTATCTTTGCAGCATGTCCAATACAGGTTATATTACTGAAGATACAATAGTCGCATTGGCGACATCGGCTGGTACGAATGGTGCAATTGCTGTCATTCGTGTGTCAGGTCCACAGGCCATTGCAATCACCAATCACATTTTCAAAGGTAAGGACCTGCTCCAGCAGGCCTCACATACCATCCATTTTGGAACCATTCGCGATGGCGAAGAGATTATCGATGAGGTGCTTGTCTCCCTTTTTGTCGCGCCCAATTCGTATACCAAAGAAAATTCTGTAGAAATTTCCACACACAATTCCAAATATATTATTGAGCGTGTCATCAACTTGCTTATCAAACAAGGAGCTCGGGCTGCGCGCCCTGGTGAATTTACGCTTCGTGCGTTCCTCAATGGAGGAATGGATCTTTCACAGGCTGAAGCAGTAGCAGACTTAATCGCTTCCAATTCGGCTGCCTCCCATCAAATTGCCATGCAGCAGATGCGCGGCGGATTTTCCAATCAACTTAAATCCCTCCGTGAGGACTTGATCCACTTTGCTTCCCTAATTGAGCTCGAACTGGATTTCTCGGAGGAAGATGTAGAATTTGCGAATAGAGACCAGCTCAAAAATCTAATCAATAAAATAAAAGTAATCGTACAAAAACTAATTCAGTCTTTTGAACAGGGAAATGTATTAAAAAATGGTGTTCCTGTGGTTATTGCCGGAAAACCAAATGTAGGTAAATCAACTTTGTTGAATGCTTTCCTGAACGAGGAACGTGCCATTGTCTCAGACATCGCCGGAACAACGCGCGATACCATTGAAGATGAAATTAATATCCATGGGGTAACCTTCAGGTTTATCGATACCGCAGGGATTCGGGAGACCGCAGATATTATTGAGGCCAAGGGCGTTGAACGTACACGCGAAAAAATGAAACAGGCTAGATTGATTATTTATCTTTTTGATCCAATGCAGGATAAAATAGATGATGTGCAGTCACAGTTGTCCGAAATTCAAAACCTGCAAATTCCATTTTTGACGATTATCAATAAAAGCGACTTATTATCCGATCAACAAAAGGCAGCATATGCGCCACTTAATCCGCTTTATATTTCAGCAAAAGAGCAGATAGGAGTCGAAGAATTAAAAGAGGAACTGATCAATAGAGTACAACTTGGCAACCTCAACACAGACGATGTCATGGTCACCAATATCCGACATGTAGAGGCATTACAGAAGACATCCGATTCACTGGAACGCGTATTATTTGGTATTGACAATCCGGTTACATCGGATTTCTTGGCAATGGACATCCGTCAGGCCTTATATCATCTTGGTGAGATCACTGGAACAGTGTCCACAGATGATTTATTGGACAATATCTTCTCCAAATTCTGTATTGGCAAGTAAGAAAGTAAAGCAGAACAATCTAAAAACAAATCAAATACTTACATAACCATACAATTTTGTAAGATCTAATAGAATTTTGGTTTGTTTTAATGGGGGTTTCCTCTTGATTCCATACCAGCAAAATTTGGATTTTTTAGTATTTCAGATACTTTCAAGGCCTAAACTCTTTTAGTTTTCTGTTACGCCCCCCTTCCAGTGGGGTCTGTTAAGATTTGCTTTTCTATAAGTTCTAAAATAAAAAAGGAAGCCTTAAAGCTTCCTTTTTTATGAAATACCTTTTTTAAAATCATTATTTCAGTTCTACAAATAATTCTTCCTTTGGTCTTCGTACCCGGTCCATCTTACTCCACCAGTCATTTTCATGGTCCCTATACCCTATTGCCATCATCACTGTGCTTTTAAGGCCCTGTTCCTTTAAGTTCAGTAGCTCATCCAACGCTTCCTTGTCAAATCCTTCCCTAGGTGTTGCGTCAATCTTCAGGTCAGCAGCAGCAGGCAAGCCAAATCCCAACGCAATATAAGTTTGCATGGAAGCATTGTTAAAGTGCTGGTCTTTACTTTTATTATCGAGTAAACCTAAAAGGTTCAAACGATAATCATCTGTTGCACTGGAAGGCAGATTTCTAACCAGATTACTAAATTCAAAGAAAGCATCTACGCGTTCCTTAGACATTTGATCCCACGCTGCGAAGACAAGAATATGTGAGGCCTGAAGAATTTGTTGTTGCCCCCATGCAATAGGTGTTAATTTCTCCCTTAGTTCCCTGTTGGAAATAACAAAAAGTGCGGGATGCTTTTAATTAGGGATAAAAATTCATTAAAGCGATAGAGAGAATAAAGTATTATAGACTATAGGCTAACCCAATTAAAAAAATACGGGGCATCGTATAGATAATTTTTTCGGAGCTGATGTACTCCGTCAGTACTGCTGCTCTGTAGCTCGTATTTTTTAACACATTTAGCCCTTGAATATAAAAACTAATTGGAGATTTCCCCTTCTGATAACGCAATTCAAAATTTCCATTGATAGTAGTGGGATCAGAACCATTATCCCCAAGCCCAGTTTTTAAAAGACTCCAATCTGTTTTAAATACGATATTCTTCATCTGATACTTTCCGGTAATATTCCATTTATTGAGTATGACCTTTTGATTATCACTCAGGCTCTTCTGCCAGCTATCTGTTTTGGTCCAGACCACTTTTACATCAACGCACTTTGGTATAAACCATCTTAAGGACAGATCTGTCGAAACCGTATTCTGCCTTAGATAAATCTCGCTGTTATCAATACGCTGCGCCAACCTCATATGAATATAGGAAAGATATGCACCCGGTTCAAACCTACCGTATCTTATGCTAAACCCTCCTAAATTAGTAAAATTGAGATCAGGTCGATCGAACAATTGCACCATCTTCAACTGTTCATAGGAAGAGGTTAAAAGGCTGTTTCCTTTTATCTTATCCTTCAATGTCAGTGTACTGTTAAAATGGATTACCCGAAAGTCCGAAAGCCTGAAATTGTTATAGGTAAAATTAAGTTTATGGAATCTCTGTCCTTCCATCGAGATATTTCCACGGGACAAACTATTGTAACCTGTGATCCAATAAGAGGGATTAAGATCCATTGCTGTCGCAACAGTATAGTCTCTTCGGTAGTTAAGGCGAAATCCATCCAAAGTACTCTTCCCATATTTAAGATCCACCTCGGGTTGTAGAAGCCATTGCCCATGACGATCATCGTTTGCTGGAGTCTGATTGATTAGGTATAAGTAGTACTGCTTTAAGGAAAATAGTATTTTTAACTTATCGAAGTCCAACCGATAGCTCCCCCCCAAATAATTGCTGCTATTTCGATAATATTGATCATGGTTAAATAAGTCCAGATTACTAGTATCCTGTACGCCCGCTGATTGTCCTTTCTGTCGTAATAATTCATTTTGCGAATTCACTTCCAAATGAAGCTGTTGGTTTTGATTGATTACCCAATAGTATTTATAAGACCCATTTAAAAGATGCTTTTTCTGCTGCACAGGTCTAAGTATACTATAGTTCGACATAGAATCAATACGTACGAAACCACGCAGGAAAATACTGTCTGAGGAAAGGGAAAAATTATCTTTTTCAGAAGTGTACTGATGCTGAAAAGCAAAAGAACTATAACTTCGCAAAGAATGCTTCCAGCTGCCTTCCAGATATTGTTTTAACACAAAAGAATGTCCATTTTGGTGTTGTATATTATTATTGTCTACTCCAAATCTGTCAATAACATTGTTCGTATGTACCTGCTGCTGGGGCATCGTCCAGAATGTACCCAGGTTATAATCTACGCTAAAATATGGATCTGGCTTAAAATTGCTCGAAATATTGAATGACGCCTGTCTATTGACCTGCGAAGAACGCATACTGGTTTTTTCTGTATACCGAAGGTCGGGAAAAGAATAATGATTGGCGCCATCTACCATTGCATTTAATCTATTTTCGGCATATACGCCATAGAGATTTGCGCTCAATTTCTTCTTTAGTCCCTTTTGAAAACCGTTGAATGCGGCGAATTTATTGATATTCTTTATCACATTTCTATTGTCAAGATTATAACCCGTCAGCGCATCCCTAGAAACCGAATTTGAGAAATATTGTAACTCGGCACCCTGAACCCGGTCAATATCTTCCTTGGACACCGGTGAAGTACCGATATTGTTGATATCCCCAATAAAAGACATGGTTTTTTCCGGTGAGTAATAAAATAAGGCGGCGTGTTCCTTGTATGATTTTTCGTTACCCAATGAAGATTCAAGATCTCCAAAGATGAAATTCTTCTTATTCTCTTTCAGTTTGACGTTCATGGCAAGCTGATCATTTACCTGCACATTTTTCAACAGGTCGTTTTGGGAAAATCTACTGATCATCTCAACTTTGTCTACTGCATTTGCGGGAATATTCTCGATAGCGAGCTTACTTCCACCTCCAAAAAACCGTTCATTTTCAACTAAGGTTACATTGACCTGCTTTCCTTGAAAACGCACTTTCCCTTCTTCGATGGAAAAGCCAGGCATCTTTTCAATAAGATCCTGTAATTTTCGGTCGGTACTGTCCCTGAAATAATCGGCGGAAAAACGGATGGTGTCTTTGGCAATTTCAACGGCGCGGTATCGGTAGTCAACCTTTACTTCATCAAGTCTTTTGACTGATTTTAATAATTTGTATTTGATTTTCCGTTCTGCTGATTGACTATCTAAGGTATCAACAATTTTCTGATAGCCTAATCTGGAGATCGTGAGTTCAATTTTTCCTACTTTCAAAAATTCAAACTGAAAATGGCCCTGCTGATCACTTTTCTGAAATATGGGAGCAATTCCGGAGGAAGGAATATGCTTTATCACGATACTTGCGCTTTCCAATGGACTGTCACTTTCGTCAACAACAAGTCCTTTAAATAGCAAGCTCTGTTGTGCCAATAAACTGTTGGTCAGCAGGCATAAGAGAATAAATAATAGTTTAAATCTTAACGTCACAAGCTATTGATAGGGAATATTGAGTTCTTTGGCCAATTTATATAATCTTTCCCGCCATTGTTCTTTTGTCAGAATTTCTTTATCTGGCAATGGTGCAATTTCGGCCTTTGATGTTAAGCTAATATCAGTTAGTCCGTAGACAATCCCATCATATTGAAACTCAAAGATTAATCCCGGAAGATCACGTGCAAATACAGGGCCAAAGGGCACAGGAATTTCAGGACAAAACCAAGCAATAACAGGTGTTTTTCTAATCTTGTATTCGCCGCCTTCTCTATAGCTTATTACTTTATCTCCATTTGCTTTGTAACAGGTAAACTCACCTATTTTTTTCGTCTCGTCGCTGATTTTCCAGTCAAAATTATTACGTGTCTTCAATATAAGGCCTTTTTTGTCTGGTCCTTTCCTAAGATCTCTATCAAAACTATAAAAATACGATGCATCATGCCAGCTCGTATCTTTATAACCGATCAATGTTTCGGTTGTTTTAATATCTTCATTCGAAACTTTTTCAAGTTCCTTGGTTTTTACCCTATTAAACATTGAATTGGTAGTTGTAAATTCTAGCTTAAAACGCATCATAGCAGCCACCTTAGGAACAAAAGGGTATGCGTTTAACACCCAAAGGCCTTCAGGGCCATTATTAATACTATCAGTGCTCCTTAATACAGCATAATGAGCATAACCCGCAATTTCTTGTCCATTGGATTTACCCCTCATTATGAAGATAAATATAAAAAGAAGAAATATTTTATTTAGTTTCATTTTTAAAATTTTGAATATGGTTGGGTATTCCCAACCATATCTTACATTTAAATACCCAACATAGATAACATTTTTATACTATGATCTTCTATAATGAAGAATGGGTACCATTTAAACATTTTTCCATTTCCATTTCTAAGATACGGTCCAGAACATCAGACGGATAATGACCTTCCATCTGTTCACCCCGAATTGCAACTTCTACCAAGCATTGGATAGGTCCTTCTTGCTCAACCATCGCTTCTGATTGCACAATTGGAGCTTCTTCTGCAATAGTTGATGCTTTAACTTGGCTCGCCCCAAAGATAACACCACCTAGTAGCATCATCTTTAAAATACTTTTTTTCATAATTAATATTTATATATGTATATATCGAATATATTTATAAAAATGATGTCCGAACACAATTATTGTAAAATCTACACAAATGTGTAGTCAACAAACAGTCGTTTAGGTCAATAAAAAACACTCAGAATATTATTACTTGCATATAAATATTATTTTACCTCATTAAAAATAAACTAACAGTAAATTATATATAATTAACTTATTAAACAGATACCCGCCACAAAACATATAATCAGAAATATATTGGTTTTGAATGAGCTTCATATCGCTTCTCTTCACTATGCGAATATCCTGATCTGGGATGAATGGCATCTTTGCCATTTTTGTAATAGTAATCGTGGGAAAATGAACGTCTACTTCCACTATCCCTGACAGCGATAACAAATATATCCAGGAAATAAAACTTGCTGCTGAGGCCGGTGATTTCGTCAATTTACTGTTAATAGAAATTGATCATCTGGTAACGATCCCGGGATACTCGCAGGAGCAGGACAACGAGCGGCTGAAATGGCACCTTATAGCCTTAATGTATGATGAGGAATTCTATCACAATCATTTGCAGGAAATTTCCACTTCCAAAACTTACCGCGACCTACGGCTGTATCACAAAAACTCTTTTAGTTTTCTGTTACGAGCCCCTTCCAGTGGGGTCTGTTAAGATTTGCTTTTCTATAAGTTCTAAAATAAAAAAGGAAGCCTTAAAGCTTCCTTTTTTATGAAATACCTTTTTTAAAATCATTATTTCAGTTCTACAAATAATTCTTCCTTTGGTCTTCGTACCCGGTCCATCTTACTCCACCAGTCATTTTCATGGTCCCTATACCCTATTGCCATCATCACTGTGCTTTTAAGGCCCTGTTCCTTTAAGCTCAGTAGCTCATTCAAGGCTTCCTTGTCAAATCCTTCCATAGGTGTTGCGTCAATCTTCAGGTCAGCAGCAGCAAGCAAGCCAAATCCCAACGCAATATAAGTTTGCATGGAAGCATTGTTAAAGTGCTGGTCTTCACTTTTATTATCGAGTAAACTTAGAAGGTTCAAACGATAATCATCTGTTGCACTGGAAGGCAGACTTCTAACCAGATTACTAAATTCAAAGAAAGCATCTACGCGCTCCTTCGACATCTGATCCCACGCTGCGAAGACCAGAATATGTGAGGCCTGAAGAATTTGTTGTTGCCCCCATGCAATAGGTGTTAATTTCTCCCTTAGTTCCCTGTTGGAAATAACAAAAACTTTAAACGGCTGCAATCCTGAACTTGAGGGAGCTAAGCGGATAGCTTCCAGTATTTGCTGGAGCTTGTCGTCTTCAATGCTTTTCCCATTAAAGCTTTTTGTTGCTGACCTCCAGTTAAGTGCTTCTTTTAGTGACATAATTTTAAAATTTGATTGCAAAATTAAAAGATATCAGGGATCAAAAACATACCTGTTAACTTTTAGTAATCAGTTACCAAAAGGTAACCAAGGTGCTTATATGCTATAACTTTTTTACATTTGCAGTATAATAATTCCAGATGAAAAAAGAAAAGATCGAATTAGATGAATCCTGCCTGATTCACCTTCGAGGGGTGCGGGATGCAATGTCATTATTAAATGGCAAATGGAAAGCTATTATCATCAGCCATCTGTATTACACGGGGAAAATGCGCTTCATGGATCTAAAACGGCAAGTTGATGGCGTGGCGTGGCTTCTAAAACATTATCCAAAGAATTGAAGGATCTGGAAATGAATCAACTTATTAAACGGACCCAAAACAATACGATGCCCGTTACTGTGGATTATGAAATTACAGAATTTGGCCAAAGCCTTCAGCATATCATTGATGCCATTGGAGATTGGGGAACAAAATACAGGGATCACATCGTAAGCGGTAATAAAATTTCACCTTAGGCAAAGCTGTACTAATCATCAGGTAGCAAATACTTGATAGTAGATCATCAGCTTGTTGCCGGATTTTGAACCGTTAAAATCAGAAGTCGCTGCTTTATTTATCCAATTCGCTGATCGCCCGTTTTACATATTCATCCGCTAGGTCCGCCCCGGTAATCCGATCATCCCAAGACAAATAACCATTTTTATCTTTAGCAAAACAACCGACCACCGTATTTTTGACTTTAAAGGTCTTATAGTCTACATGATCTAAAATACCTCGGCGATTTTCGTAGATATACCTTTTATCTTTCGCGTAGCAATCACCAAGTGCTACAAAAGTTGCATGATCAGCTTCTTCAAAAGTAGAAAAACTTCCACCATAGGCCATTGCATAATAGCGATAAATATGTTTTTTATCTTTATAGAATGCACTGTTCAGCTTTTGAAATGTACTGGTATCAATGATTGCATTCAATGGTTCCTCGGTATTAAAGCCCATTCTTGTAAGATAACTATCAACAAAAGTAACACCTTCATTTCCAATAGCGATCTTTTCCTTCAATCCTATATCTCCATTTTTATTAATCCATAGATCATTTTTCAAAAACCTCCATTTTAAGCTCTTATTGGTGCTATCAATAGCTTGTGCAAGCATTTTATCCCGCTGTATCGCCATCTCATAAGGGCACCGAATATACTT
Source organism: Sphingobacterium sp. NGMCC 1.201703 (assembly GCF_047784615.1). Lineage (NCBI taxonomy): Bacteria > Pseudomonadati > Bacteroidota > Sphingobacteriia > Sphingobacteriales > Sphingobacteriaceae > Sphingobacterium > Sphingobacterium sp. NGMCC 1.201703. The sequence goes on from NZ_JBLOHD010000002.1 coordinate 137,509, forward strand.
TATTCCAGCAAAGCACAATAACCCACCAAGTTTCTTAAGTTCCTTTTCTTGAATAATATTTGTATCTATCTGATAGATTCCCATGCGGTATCGATAGAGATTATCCTCACCGCAGCTGTTGGAATAAGGTATGGGCTTCAAGAATGAAATAAGGCAAAAAATACAAGCCAATAGGATCACCAGCGCAAATATAATTTTCAATAATTTCATACTAGGGCGTCTTTTGTAAAGAGTGGGGCATCTGGCGTATCAATACTACCAAAACAATCAATATCAATTGAAATACAATGATCAAAAGCGCGAATAGTTGTGCTTGAAAAGCCTGCTCCGAAATCTGCCTTTCATTGATACGTTTCAGGTCTATCTGATTTTTGATTATTTGTTTTTCGCAGGAATCAATATCACTCCGTTGATCTACCTGCCACTTTTGCTCACTTGCAAACTGATCATTCTTATTGGACGGAATGTCCAAAGAGCTCGTCAGACCAAGGATGAGCCATCCACAGATTATAATGGTCATCACAGCCAGCACAATAACAATGCTTTTCTTTATCATAAAACCGTACCTCCCATGATTTCGATCTATACTACTATTGATTTCATTGTCCATAATCATTCCCCACTGCTATAAGCCATGCTACTTTGAGCATACGCACACTGTTTCATTCCCTAATGCTTTTGCTCGTATAACTCATCAATATCTTCGGACATTGATACCCGCTTAAAAGTCATTATTTTCTTTCCAATACGGGCTTAGATAAGCTTAATCACAGATAAAGCAAGTTGACTCAAAGATATAAAGTTATTTTTGGTTGTCGTTAGACGAATCTTAAGTTAATCCCAACGAATCATAATTCTCTGCTACGAAGACGCTATCCGGCTATTTCCACATGTATCCAATTAATATGCAACATATGGTCAGCTCCTGCGACATAGACCTAACAGTGCAAACATACGCGATGGATATAAAACTAAAAATGCAAACTCAACGGAACCCCTGCACGATCATGCTTAGCCATTCGACAAAGAGATCAATTTTGATCACTTTCATAAACCTATTGTTGTGTTTATCGGCAACCGGACTCTTTGCCCAACAGGCTCCGAAAAATGAATTTACATTATCAGGGAAAATAGCGGGCACAGAAATTTCCAGTCTGGAAATCCACTTATTCAATACGGAGAGCCGACTCGTCAAGACCGAATTCCTCAATCAGCAGGGTGAATTCCATTTTGACGAAGTTCCCCAAGGAGCCTATTATATCAAAGTGCGTCGCGGGCAAGCAGATCTCTACAATTCCGAGGTGATCCTGGTAACGCAGCAGGATATCTCCTTGCCAGAAATTCGGATCAACGAACAACGGCTGGAAACCGTCGTGATCAACAGGTCACGCCCCTATATTGAACGACATGATGGCAAACTGATCTTAAATGTGGAAAGTAGCCTTCAAAATACGGGCGGATCAGCGTTGGAAGTACTCGAAAAAGCGCCCGGTGTTACCGTAGACGGGAATAACAACATTATTCTGCGGGGAAAAAGCAATATTCTTGTCCAGATTGATGGAAAAAACTCAGCACTTACCGGTGAGGAGCTCGCCAATTACCTGCGCGGGCTCCCCGCCTCTGCCATCGATAAAATTGAACTCATCACCAATCCCTCTGCAAAATACGATGCTGCCGGAACCGCCATTATCAATATAAAACTGAAAAAAGGAACAAATAAAGGCACCAATGGCAGTTTCTCAACCGCAGTAGGTGCCGCGAGATACCTAAAAAATAACAACAGTTTTAATATCAATCATCGCAACGATAAGCTCAACGTCTTTGCGAACTATGATTTTGCTTACCGCAAGACATATAATGAGCTTATGCTCGATCGAAGATTTTATAAGGACGATCATTTGGAGAAAACTTTCATTCAGGATAACTTCTTTAAGTTCAGCTCCCGCAACCACAACGGTAAAATTGGCTTCGATTACAACCTGACGGACAAAAACCTGGTCGGTGCCGCTGTCAGCTTCGCAAGTAATGTGTTTAAACCGCTTGGAGATAGCAAGACAACGCTGATGGGCCCTGACCAGCAGGCGATCAACCATACCGCTACACTAAGTGAGACGGTCAATACCACAAAAAACATCTCCGCAAACCTCAACCATAAATACCTTATGGATACCCTTGGTTCTGAACTGAGCACCGATTTCGACTTTATTCGCTATACCAGCGCCTCAAATCAAAGTTTTGATACCAGAACCAGCGACAATAACGGTGGCCCTATCGGTATACCCTATATCTTAAAGGGCAAGACTGACGGTGATTTGAATATCTTTGCATTAAAGAGCGACTGGATCAAGATCCTTCCTAGAAGCCTTAAACTGGAGATCGGCTTTAAAACGAGTTATGTTAAGTCAGATAACGATATTAAGTTCTATGACCATAGTACATCACCGGCAGTACCTGACAGCAATAAGTCCAACCATTATATCTACCAGGAGTACATCCATGCCGCTTATGGAAATGTTTCAAAAAAATGGGATAAGCTGAAAACTGTACTCGGCTTGCGTATAGAAAACACCAATGTTACCGGAACACAGCTAACCACCGACCAAATTAATAAGCGGAAGTACACGCAGCTATTTCCGAGTGTCGTTTTTTCCTATGATTTCACCGCTGATCATAATCTCGAAGTTAACCTCAGCCGTCGTATCAACCGCCCCAATTACCAACAGCTCAATCCTTTTAAATATTATATCAATGCGACGACATACCGCGTTGGCAATCCTGATCTAAATGCGCAGACATCACAAAACTACGAGTTGACCTATAGTTTCAAAGGTAAATACATAGCCACCTTGAGTTATAGCAAAATAAGTGACAACATCACCACTGTCATCAAGCCCATTCTCGAAAATGGAGAAAATATCACCGTTCAGACCGAAGAAAACCTGAAATCAGCCGCCTATTATTCGCTTAATCTGATCCTGCCGCTCAAGCCAACCAATTGGTGGGATATAAACAACAACGCCAACTTCTATTATGGTTCCTATACAGGCAATGTTTCGGGAACGCAGATTAACAATATCGGTAATTTTACCCTCGATATCAATAGCATCCATACCCTTAAATTGGGTAAAAATTTCGTCGCTGAACTGGCAGCCAGTTATAAAGCAACAGAGGTTTATGCCTTTGTCCGTATCTCCCCTTACTGGAATCTCAATATCGGGTTGCAGAAGAAATTTAAGGAAAAGAACAGCCTGAAACTTGCCCTTACCGATGCCTTCAACAGCAATAATAGAAAGGGGTTGACTGCCTACAATAATTACGAGGAAAGTTTCAAGAGCAGAAGAGAACCCCGCATCCTGACCTTATCTTATAGCTATAATTTTGGATCCAGCAAATCCGGACAGTCACGTAAAACCGGCGCTGCCGAAGATCTCAGACAGAGGGCCGAGTAGCTACTAATAAAGCCCAGAACGACAGCCCCCTGGGCTATGGTTTATCGGCTATCAATGGCCGTGGATCAAAGACTACCTTTATCTTCAGGATCAGTTCGTTTTCCACCTGATACCAGCCTGCACTAAATATTTCCTTCCCGCCCATATTGATATGATAGAAGATGGCGACGTGATTGCCGTTTGTCATCACCTCTTTAATATTATATTTTAACTTCATCTTCTTCATATCTGCAATATAATGGTCTGCAGTATGTCTGCTTCCCAGTACCCCTTCAAAGACCATGTCCTTATCCAGTAATTCATATGCAGCCGTAAAATCTTCTTTGTTCAGACTTTCCAGAAAACTGAGCACAATGTATTTTGCTGATTTCATCTTTTTGCGTTCTAATGGTTATTTATACGATTTCCTAATTTGATTGCTGTCCCGGTGAATGCTTAACAGCAATTCAGCACATCCAAATCTACTTTAGTTAAAAGAACAACAAAATGGCCTAAGCGTTTGATCGTTTTTGATTTTTTCGCTTTCATTCATTTCTACCCCTAAATTTTCATCAAGAACAAATCTATTTTGCAAACCTATCCCTATAAATATATCACAATCGGCTTCCAAAAAGAACTTGACAGGGTCAAAAATTTATTTAAATTTGTACCGAACAGAACAATTATATAACCTTTTTAATACATCCTAACCCATTAAGACATGCCAGCAAATAAAGCATTATCCGATTTAACCATCGACGAGTTAAACAAAAAGAAAAAAAAATCTACAGCAGTTATGCTATCTTTTGGCATCGTAATGTGCGTAGCCATAGTACTGTTGGTTTATCTAGCATTTAAAACCAAAAAATATGCGCTTTCGGGTATTCCAGCTTCATTATTTTGCCTTTTTATACCCATCTATGTGAATTACGCACAGATCAACCAGGAAATTAAATCCCGCCAATCCAAGAAGGAATAAAACAACTAAAAGCGATTCACCCCCGTCGTTTAATTTCCAGAGCACCTCTACCAGACTTTTACCTAGTAATTTCAGTATATATTCTACTAGCGGGGGCAGCTCTTTAAAGACTTCCTTGCGAAGTATTCCGTCATTAGGCGCTTTGCTTCAGAAGCTATACGGTCCAGAGATGTATGGTGTGCACATATTGATGCGTTGAAACAAAATCCCGCCATTGCATTACCCGTATTAGAAGCCTTAAAGTGTGACCTATCCCGGTATGTACAAAACAGCGTGGCTAACTGGCTGGATGACACCGCCAAAACCTGTCCGCTATTTGTTAAAGAATTATTTACCAGATGGGAAACAGAAAGTAAAAGTAAAGAAACCATATACATCGTAAAGCGAGCGGTCAGAAACCTCAATTGAGACGACAGATAACGCGAAATATCAAATCATTTTTAATTTTTCATACAAGAGGAAATACGTACATTTGGTATACATCAACTCAAGGATTAGGCCATGCAGATACTCCCGCCAAAAGAATTATTGCCTTACATCAAGCACTACCTCTTTTTGGAAAGCGCTGCTGATCCGCAAAAAACGCTACGCTTATTCTCGGACGGCAATACAGGAATGGTATTTCTTTTGAATGAAGGCCAATTATCCATCAACCGAAGCGATCATCTTCCCCACTCATTTTTGTATGGTCAGATCAGTCATTTTAAAGATCTCTGTCTGATCGAACGCATTTCCTTTATTATTGTTGTATTTCAACCCGATGGTATCTACAAATTGCTGGGTATACCGGCACATGAGCTAAAAGATCAAATCATTGGCTTAAAGGATATCTTTGGACAGTCAGCAGACCGGCTTTACGATCAGCTTATGTGCTGCAAGCATCCAACAGCCAAATTAAATGCATTAAACACCTTCTTTTATACACTCGACACTCGACACAAATCGCTAGGTCAGACCTCCTTTTCTAACGTATTAAAATATATTACCGACCACAAAGGGCTCCTCTCTGTGGAAGAATTACTCAAACTTAGTGGTCATAATGAGCGGCAGATGGAACGGATATTTGCCGAACAGGTCGGTATGAGTCCAAAAAAATTCGGAAGCATTGTCCAACTCCATTTCTTTTTGAAGCTACTTCGCAATAAACCTGATGGTACAACACTGACGACGATCTCCTACGAAAGCGGGTATTTTGATCAATCTCATCTCATCAGAACATTTAAAAAATATACTGGTTTTACGCCATCCATATATTTGAACAATACATGCAGACTGGCAATCAATTTTATGGAGTTCCAAGCCTTGCCTGATCGCTTGTCGGATTTGTACAATTTATCTTAACAACTTACGAGTAGATTTGTCTATAGATCAAAGAAAGAAATATGGACAAATTAAAAATTGCCACAGCACAATTTGAGCATAAAAGTGCGGATAAAGCCTATAATCTGACAATCATAGAGACCCTTGCGCAACAGGCCGCAGCCCAAGGTGCTGATGTGATTGCTTTTCACGAATGTTCCATTACTGGTTATACTTTCGCAAGAAATTTAGATAAACAGCAAATGCTCGATATTGCCGAACTCGTTCCCAAAGGAAACAGCACCCAGAAGTTGATCGAGATAGCAACCAAATACAATATTACCATTCTTGCCGGTTTATTTGAAAAAGATGAAAACGACAATTTATATAAGCCTTATATCTGTGTCGACAAAGATGGGTTAGTCGCCAAACATCGCAAATTACATCCTTTTATAAACCCCTATCTGACTCCAGGTCAAGCTTATACGGTATTTGAGATCAAAGGATGGAAATGCGGCATTTTGATCTGCTACGACAATAATGTCATTGAGAATGTACGCGCAACAAAATTATTGGGAGCCGACATTATCTTTATGCCACATGTTACCATGTGTACTCCTTCATCTAGACCTGGAGCGGGCTTTGTGGATCCTCAGCTCTGGCACAACCGTGAACAGGATCCAACCTCCTTGCGATTGGAGTTTGATGGAATGAAAGGACGCAGTTGGTTAATGAAATGGTTGCCAGCCAGGGCCTATGACAACGCAGTTTACACCGTGTTTTCAAACCCCATCGGAATAGATGACGATCAGTTAAAAAATGGTTGTTCAATGATCTTAGATCCTTTCGGGGATATTCTCGCAGAATGCCATACATTTGACGATAGTTTTGTCATAGCCACAGTCACACCCGAAAAACTGATACAGGCTGGTGGGTATCGTTATATCAGCGCCCGACGACCAGAACTCTACCGCAACATTATTGGTCAGCAACATGAAGCAGAGCAAAAAGTAGTCTGGTTACATACAGAAAATAGCTAATTTCCATCAATCCAGCAACTGATTTAAGACCTTTCAACTCAGGTTTTAAATCAGTTGCAGACCAATAAATAAGCAGGGACAGCCCCCAGTCTACTGCCAATTAAAGTATAGCGAACATTTTTTTATCTGTATCACGCGACAACACCTTATTTATGTTAATTTAGCGGATTAATATTCACTAGCAGATTAAATAAAATTATGAAGTATATCCGAAGATATTGGAACATACTTACAAATATCGGTACGCATCCGGATATTTCCTATGTCAATCTCAAAAGGATACAGATGGTCAATCTGATTGCCATACTTTGTTTATTGCCCACGCTTTGCTTTTTTGTCCTTAATATCATGGACAAACGTTACCTCTTATCGGCGATCAACTTATCTAACGCGATCTGTTCTATTACGGTTCTTTTCCTACAGTATGATGGCAAACATAATTTTGCAAAGGCCATGTTATTGATCAGCAATTTTATCTTTTTTTTTCTAGGAGCCATGTTATTTAAAAACGGGGGTGAGTACTTTCTCTTGTGTGCGCTGATTGCTTCGATGTTACTTTATGACGATCGCCGCATCCATATTGTTTTCTGTCTTGCTACTGCCTGCTCCATCGCACTGCTCTATTTCCTGCCCCCGCTTATTCCCCTGTCCCATCGCGTACCACGGCTGAGACTGATCTTCAATATCAGCAATGCACTTGCCTTCATTGTTATCGCTGTCAATTCTTTCTTACAGATTATTTACAACAATATGGAGAAAATCGAGGAACAGCGACGTAAATTGGAATCCATGAACCGCGATAAGGAAAAAATATTCTCTATCGTCGCCCATGATATCAAAAGCCCCTTGGCCAGTCTGGAAGCATTGGTGCTGATGCTCCGTGACCAGGTCCTCGACAATACGATATCCAGGGAATATATCCAACAACTTTATCAGCAGATCGTTCTTCAAAACCAGGCATTGGACGATTTTTTACACTGGGGTACCAGCAGCATGCGTGGCATTACGAACCCAGCAGTATTGGTCATGGTCAAACCACTGATACAGGAAATCATAAGCCTGTTTGCCGACCAGATCCAGGCCAAACAACTCAGGATCGAGATTGACATCCCCGAAAGCACAGAGATTTTTGCCAACAGGGATCACACCGCCATTATCTTCCGCAACCTGATCAGCAACGCCATCAAATTTAGCTATGTTGCCGGAAAGATAAGTATCTATTGCAGTACGAAGGGAAGCCATACCCACATCCATATCCAGGACGAGGGGGTTGGGATCAATCCCTCTAAATCCGCGATGTTATTTAATGTGGCTCAGCACAAATCATTCGGCACAGAAGCAGAACCCGGATCGGGCCTGGGGCTTGTCCTCTGTAAAGACCTGATCGAACGCAACAAAGGTATAGTCGATATCCAGAGTATACCCCATAAAGGTTCGATTTTTAGCGTTGGCTTACCGTCATTTCCCACAAGAAATCAACCCGCAAAAAAAGAAGCACAGACGGTAAGCTAAAACCAGTCTGTGCCGCCAAGGTTATGCGATATTCGCCTTATCTTATAATCACTTTTCCGTTTAAACAAGGTGTTCCCTGCTTTTATCGGCTAAAAGCCAAAGGTCACCAGCAGGGCCTTGTGATCTGTAGGCCATACTCCCTTTGGAAGCAGAAATTCATCTTTGCTATCTCTGTCCTGTTTTTTGGCATATTTTACTGTTTCCACAGGACCTACAATCTTTGTCGCCTTCACTTTTAGCGGTTGCTTGCTGCGATAATAGACATAGTCTATTCTGTCCCGATCATCTGCTGTCGGCGCCCAGGCCAGCTTATCAATAGGTACATCCTTATTGAATGCAGGATAAGTAAAACCAGGATGGCTTACGGGGTCGGGATACATCATACGAAAACTATCGATAAATCCCGCCTTTTCCAGCAGAACCGAGCAGTCCCAGGGCACGACGGCACCCCGATGGTCGAACAGATCCTTGGTCGCTACTGTCCAGTCCAGGTGTGAGGGTTCATTAAAATCACCGGCGATAATAAAGGACTGGGATTGCTCCTCTCCGTCCACATCGCGTATAATATCGCGTATCGCTTCATCCCTTTTGCTTTTGCGATTCGCTTCCACAATAGCCGAGACCGCGTTGATCGGGTTCTCCAATTTCTTCCAGGTCACTCCATCATATCCGCGGGGTAAATAGCAGGCATAATTGGTATAATCCAGGTGTAAAGAATAAAAGACAAAATTGCGTTTACCGACTTTAATTTTGCTCTTCAGCACGCCTCCCATTCCACTTTCGAGGTCATAAAGTGCACGCTGTTCTCCTACCTGAAATTTTGAGATTAGTCCCACATCCAGTTTTTCATCACTTGACTTACCGAAATAGCTTGCACCTCTGGATTTTAACGCAGTCAATATACGCTGAATATAATCAGTTCCCTTGTAATTGCGCACCTCACTAAAAAGCACAATGTCTGCATCTTTGTCTATGATTTCATCCGCAATAGCCGCAAAACCATTGGGCACTACCGTCCCTTCCTGCCAGATATTGATCTGCAGAACTTTAAGTTCCGTTTTCCCTTTCGCAGATAGCATCTGTACGATGCTGAACAGTAGCAACAGTAGGATAAATTTTCCTAGTTTCATCTTTATGGTATGTCTTAACTCATCAATTTAGGATACCTGCTCCAGCGGACTAAAACAGGTATCCTGTTCAAATATCTAAAGACTTTGGTACAAGTCCTATTTTATTTTTGTAACAACCATATGAGTTTGTCGACATTGTCCACACTACCCCACTGACGTTGTATAGCCGCATCTACATGCTCCCGATTGGTATCAAATTCCGAGTTTGGATACATCCAGCGCATCGGCATTTTCGTGTTCGTGATATTCTGATTTGTATTTGGATTAATCGGAAATTTAGGATATCCTGTGCGACGGTAGTCATAATACGACTCCCACTCACGTTGCATAAAAGACAATAAGTATTTCTGATATATAATTTTTTCCAAATCAGTTTCAAAATTTCCAGTCAAAAGGTTTGACGGATGATTTTGCACAGCTTGGATATTGGCTGCATCAATCTTCTTATTATGGTGATAGTCGGCTATATCCGGCGTATTATCGGCTACAAAGGCCATGCTCGCACGAATACCCTCATTATAATAGCTATTGGCCGAACCCGAAATCCAGCCACGCAATGCGGCTTCAGCTAAGATAAATTGCTGTTCGGCATAACCGAGCTTAACAACAGGCTCTCCGCTGGGCAATTGCGTATAACGCGCATTAATTCCCGAGAATTGACCCGAAGACCACTTTTTGCTGATCACATCAAAGGATACTGATGGGTCTACGCCTAAATAGGCATCCGGACTGTTGGCCGGTATCTGCTTATCTGTTTCGCTTTTAGCAGGTTTGGCAAAATAATACAACCTGTTATCTGCACTCTCTTTCAATTTGTCGACGATTAAGTAACTCAACATTGCATAAGGATTATGGTTAAGCCGGGTAAAATAAACCGGATAATATTCCTTAGCGTTGTTGGCATAGGTACGCTGAAAGTTGTCTGCACTCGAAGCCATCAAATCTAATTTCACATAGTTTTGGAAACGGCTGATTACTTTGAGATCATTGTCGGCCTGCTTCATCGACAGATGCATCAATACTTTGAGTTGGAATGCCCGAACAGTCTTTCGCCATTTGACCGGGTCTCCTTTAAAAATAGGATCACCATCCAGTTTAACCCCTTTATTAAACGATTCATAGGCCTGATCGAGATCACTTAGAATTGCCAAAAGTACTTCCTTCTGCGTATCGTACTTTGGTTTCAATACCCCTGTCTCTCCCTGAAATCCCTCCGAATAGGGTATATCTCCCAATTGCATCGTCAGATAAAATAGTTGGTAAGCCTTCGAGAAATAATACAGCCCCTCATACGCTGGCCGGGATGCCTCCGTTGTTAATTCCAACATTTTATTACCGTTGATAACGGTACTATAGCCGCTAAATTCCGATCGGCCGAAATAATTATATTGATCGCCATCAGCGCTTTCACCCCAGGCCAGGCTTTTTGACAGCAGTTGATTGCCATAAAACGGTTTCCCCATTTTACTCGAGGTTAGTTCAAGTATAATATTCGTAGCCAGCAACGGCCGAGATGCCTGAGTTGACCCATTCGGATCCGTATTGATCTCTTCGAAATTGTTGCAAGAAGCAAGTACAGTTGTGCTGACAGCGAATACAAGCACAAATAATTTATTTATTTTTTGTTTCATGATGCTGCGGATTAAAATTGAAGTTTTAGATTCATACCAATGTAGCGTATAGATGCCGAATTAAGGTTATCCAAACCTACGTCGGGATCCGAATATTTAAAGTCTTTGGTCCACATCCATAGGTTCTGGCCTATCAGACCCACAGAGGTATTTTTTGCTTTAATTTTCTGCGACCAGGTAGCAGGCAAACGGTACTCTAAACTCAGATCCCTTAATTTGACAAAAGTCTGTGAGAACATAAACTGGGACCTTGGACTACCGATATAGGGAGCCATACGCATTTGATAATTTTCATAAGAAACAGGTACGTCATTGGCCGCAAATACCCGGTCATCTCTTGTGATGTTACCATACGAATCATAGTCTACCGAGCCAGACACCACTTTTACGCCCTGTCCTACATAATTATTTTTACCATTGACTACCATATCATAGCGATATTCATTATCACTGTCAGGATGACTACCAGAATTCCACATCGCCTGGTCGGTCACACTATGTGTGATCCCACCCACACGTCCATCAAAAGAGAGATTCAATGTAAACTGTTTGTAGGAAAAAGTATTTGACCAGCCCCAGATAAAATCAGCCTCATTGTACCCAGCAACGGTCTGGTAAGCACTGGCTCTCGGTAATCCGCCATAATGGATAATATTGCCGTTCTGATCTCTTTCCCAATCATACACTGCCACCCAATTCCATCGTGCTCCATCTTTTACCCAAGGTTTATCTGTTGAATAATCCGGATCCACCCGATCATAAGTATACCGATCCCTCGACCAGTTGATTTTGGAATTCCAGTTGAAATCCTGATTTCTTATTACATCCGCGCCCAACATAATTTCGATCCCTTTTCTACGTAAGTCTTCTTTGATGTTAATCTGAGTCTGCGAAAAACCGGTAGCTGAACTGACTGCAGCATTACGTTGCTGATTAAATGTTAAAGCATTATAATAGGTAACATCTAGCTGTATCCTATTTTTCAAGAAATTAAGTCCCGTCCCGAGCTCCCAAGTATCAATTGTGACCGGCTTAATCGAGGCGTTCCTCAAGACCGTTGGATACGCAGCAGTCCCGAGCCCCTGCCAGACATCACTGGAAATTGCATATTGCTGATTAATGGCATAGATTTCGGGTGGAGTTTTTGTTCTGACCCATGAGCCTCTCACTTTCCAGAAACTCAACACGGTAGGTAATTTTATTAGATCCGATAATACTGCACTAGAAGATATTGAGGGATAGAAAAATGAACGGTTATTTTTATCCAGTGTAGATGTCCAATCATTCCGGCCTGTGACTTCCACAAAGATCGCATTTCTCCAGGATGTCGTTAACCGCCCATATACTGCGTTCTCTTGCCGGCGTGTTAAACTTGAACTCGTGGTAGCAGGATTTACTGAAGCCCGCAAAGAGTAAAATCCCGGAATTGTCAAGCCGCCGGACGTTGTTCCGCTTTGGCTGTCGTTATTTCGATAATTTAACCCAGTTCCAAGAAATGCTTCAAATGCAAATTGATTGATTTGCTTTTTTGCGGTAGCCATTAAATCCCCATTGACACTGTAACCACCCTGACGGGTATTGGAGAAATACCCCAATTTGTTCCAGCCCCCAACAGCACCAATTGGATTTCGGTATTGATCAAGCTGTGAATACATATCTGACCCTAAACGTGCATTAATCGTCAACCAGTCATTTGCTTTAAACTCCGTATTTAGATAACCATTTAAAATATTGTAGTCATTGGAATGTACAATCTCGTTGGCAATAAAATAGGGGTTATCATACCAGGAAGCATCCATCCAGTTCTGCTTTTCATGGGGAGTTACCCAATAGTTTTTATAGTCCCGGATGTCATATTCAGTCCCCGACCAGACGGTTAGGTTGTACAGAATCCCACCACCACCATATCCTGTGGCTCCCATATTTGGATAGTATCGCTTATTATAGTTCAGTCCGCCCTCAAATTTAAATTTACCAGCGGTCATATCACCCGATACGGCATAGGTCATCTTGTTCAGCTTGTTGTTTTCATACTGGCCTTTGTTGTAAACATGCGTAAATGAAGCCCTAACACCACCATTTTCCCCCCGTTGAGAAATGCTGATATTATTATTGGTAATAAAGCTCTGTTGTTGAAAATTCTTTAGATTATCCTTTCCGATAGACCGCAATTCGGTATCTTCTGTCTGGTAGGTATAAGGATTATAAATCTTTGCTGTTCTTCCGATATCCAGTTTATCTCCCCAAACATAACTTCCCGGTTGATATTTTCCCCCTTGGCCCGTACTATAAGATGTCTGGACTTCCGGTCTCCGCAAGTAGCCCGCATTAAACATTGTACTGCTATTGATCTGCACGTCCATTCCCTTGCCTTTGCTCTTTTTCGTCGTAATCATGATGGCTCCACCACCACCTCTGCTTCCATATAAAGCTGCGGCTGTCGCCCCTTTCAATACACTGATATCTTCGATATCATCCGCCGGGACATCCCTTAGACTGACAAATTGCGAAGCCACCCCATCAATAACGATCAGTGGCGCACGTCCGCGCAGTTCAATTGTTGGCGTGGTATTAAACTCGGTGCTGTTTTTGATATTCAGACCCGCCACACGTCCGGTCAAAGAAGTTGCCACATCCACACCTTTTGCTGAAGAAAGTGCTGCTCCGCCCACTTTTTGAACAGCATACCCCAATGCCTTCTGATCGCGTTTCACCCCCAAAGCAGTAACAACCACCTCATCCAACGCTTTATTTCCTGCTTTCAATTGGACACGGAGCGTATGCGAATTCGAAGGACTTAGTTCCACGCTTTCAAAACCGACTGCATTGACGAACAGATTTTCATCCGCTTGTACACGGATTGTAAATTTCCCCTGTTGATCTGTACTTGTCTTGCGCTCCCCCTGACTGACTGTCGCACCGGAAAAAGGCTTTTGTGATTCGTCCAGTACAACCCCGCTGACTGTGATCAATTGTTGCTGCCCTTCCGATTTTGTCAGCGTTGATTTTTCTCTTACCGAAAGGATGATATTCCCTTCCATAATACGGTAGTTAATCTCTGTGCCTTTAAAAAGCCGCTCAAGCACAGCATTGATATCCTCCCCTTTGGCATTGACCGAAAAACTGCGTTTTGTGTCAATCTGGTTATTGTTGTAAAAAAACCGAAAGCCAGATTTCTTTTCAATTTCATCCAGAATAGTCTGCATGCTTTTGTTGTTAACAGACAAAGTCAGGGACTTCTGCTGTGCTTGGACAAATTGGAACGTAGAGATTCCAACCCCCAATAAGATCAGTTTTAATCTTAACTTGTTCATGATAATGGTTAATAAATTGTATAAGTAGAATTTTATTGTTTACATGATAAGGACTTATTTATAGAGTTCTACGGTAATCGAACCATCGGTTTTACTACCGTCATTAACAATATTATATTGGATCTGAGAAGATATCTTGATGTGCTCCAGCACGGTGATCAGCTGTTGTGAATCAAACACACCGGTAAGTCGTTCGTCATTTAGTTTTTGTGATTTTAGATTAAACTTGACGTTGAAGCGCTTGGATATAATGGTCAGTAACTCCGTCAGGCTTGTGTTGTTGAGCACAATCTGGTTGTCTTTCCAGGAGGTCAGGGTCTTTTCGTTCAGCTCATTGGGTACAATCGACCTGTTTTTTTTGTTATAGACTACGGTTTGGCTTGGCTCTAGCAGCAAGGATTTGGGGCCAGTATCAGATTGGTATTTAAATTGTACACGCCCCTCTTCGAGCGTTGTACGCACAGTTGAGTCTGTATGGTAGGCATCCACGTTAAAGCGGGTGCCCAATACCTCAACGACTGCATTAGCGGCAGTCTGTACACTAAATTTCTTTTTCGGATTTTTTGTCACATCAAAAAACGCTTCACCATCCAATTTGACAAGACGCTCCTTAGTGAATCGTTGTGGGTAGCTGATCACGGTATTTGCATTCAACCATACCGTTGTACTGTCCGGCAGCCGTATCGAAGCCACCATTCCCGGATTGGTGCGCATAGTGACCCAGGCTACAGACTCAGACCTGCTATACCACTGGTAAAGCTGAACCAGCAATAGCGGCACGAACAATATCGCAGCCGCGCGCTGCAGTATATGCAGATAATTCAAGCGTCTAGTAGGTCTGAATTCGCTGATCTCTGAAGTCATTTTTTCAAAGGCCCGATCAGTATCAGTGCTTTCCAATATGGCATAAGCATCAATTTGGTGGTAAAACTCACAAAAAGAACGTGCTTTTTCCCGGTTACTTTCCGATTCTAGCAACCAGTTCCTCAAATTTTCCTCTTCTTCCGCCGATAAATTATTATTAATAAAATTCAAAAGCAGAGTTTCTATATATTCATCATTTTTATGCATTTTTACAACGATTTTAAAGGATGACTATTTAAGGGGAGTATGTCCTAAAAATTTTTTTATTTTTTTTATGAATACGAGTTTAGGCGACGAGATCCTCGTCGAAAATCTGGTTAAAGGAGATAAATACGCGTTCGAGTCTATTTTCAAAAAGTACTATGCCCCACTATTGGCTTACGGCAAGCAATACGTAGAATTGGCTGATGCTCAAGAAAATATACAGGACTTGATGTTATGGCTCTGGAACAACCGTGAGAATCTCTATTTTAGCACTTCCCTAAAAAGTTATCTGTTTTCAGCGGTACGCAACCGTTGTCTTACAGCGATCAAGAAGGAAAAAACGAAAGCAAGTTCTTTTTATGAATTAAGTCAACTGACTGGATTCGAACAATCGGGCCAGGATCTTTATTTTGAAAAAGAACTGAAAGAGAAGATCGATAGAGCGATCAGCAATCTCCCGGATTCGTTCCGAGAGGCTTTTGAATTGAATAGGTTTGAGCATCTGACCTATAAAGAAATTGCATTGAAGTTAGGTGTATCCCCCAAGACCGTTGATTACCGCATCCAGCAGGCATTAAAAATCCTGAGGAAAGACCTCAGGAATTACCTGCCGCTGTTGGTCTACTTTTATCCCATGTTACGCCTCTGATCTTCCCTATCAAAAAAATCCCCCAAGCTTTTTGAGCCCAGGGGAAGTTCCTGATAAGATTTCTGCATCGGCGATTTTCGGGAACGGTGACCGTCGATAGCGAAAAATGTTACTATGACCATGAATGATTAGTCAAGCGTACCGAATTTACCAGCCTGAAAATCTTCAAAAGCCTGATAGATTTCCTCTTGTGTATTCATCACAAAGGGGCCGTAACTGACAATCGGTTCGTCAATAGGTTCTCCGCTCATAAACAACAAGACAGCTTGCTCATTGGCTTTGATCACGATTTCATCACCATCGTTTTCAAATAACACAAAACTATGTTCATTGGCCAACTGACCATTTACTTCAGCTTCACCATTGACCACCAGCAGACCAGCATTGTGATGTTGCGGAACATGAAATGTCGTCTGATGTCCCTTTTCCAATTTAATATCAAAGAGATTCACGGCGGTGTAGGTCTCGGCCGGCCCTTTTGTTTCCTGGAATACACCGGCAATGACGTTGACCTGTCCAGCTCCGTCAGGCAGCTGTACTTTGCCCATCTGATCCGCTGTGATCCCCTGATAATGCGGCGCTGTAGACTTATCTTTGGCAGGTAGATTGACCCAGAGTTGTACCATTTCAAAGGGACCACCGGCCCTGGAGAAGTTTTCCTCATGATACTCTTTATGCAATATACCCGATCCCGCTGTCATCCATTGAACGTCTCCGGGATTGATCACCCCACTGTTGCCCGAACTATCGTGATGCGCCACACTACCTTTATAAGCAATTGTCACCGTTTCAAAACCTTTATGCGGATGCACATCTACCCCACGGATATGATCCGATGGACCAAAATCAAATTCCGCATTGAAATCCAACAAGAGGAAAGGACTTATCCGTCTTTTGCTGATCCCGTTACCGGGAACCATATTGTATACACGGAATCCGTCACCTACCATCCCCGGTTGTGCAGGACGAGGGAAGATTTTTTCAATTGATTTTTTCATTTTAGTACTCCTATCTTTTAGATCCATGCATTATCGAACATATTCTTTTTTGCTTGCTTGCTTGCTTGCTTGCTTGCTTGCTTGCTTGCTTGCTTGCTTGCTTGCTGCCGATTTGCATAGTCAAATTTACGCCAGCAAGGAAGTACAATCCAATAAGCTAGTTTAAGGTAAAAAGTTAATGTAGATTAAGTATTTATCACTAGCTATCCCGAATGGCTTTTTACCCCTTGTCGCAACATCAAAAACCGGGACAAGGCCATACAAACCTGTGTTAGATCATTCAGAAAACAGTCATAACCATTGGTTATAACCACCTATTTTTTTAATTATATTTTTAATTCAAATAAAGATCACAAATAACTAATTAACAAAGTGTAACAATAAAAAACAAACAGCAACAAGCGCCCAATTTTCAAACGCTCGTCCGCTGTGAGTAGCTGATCACATAGGAATTTATCTTACCGATCTCATCGTATTCATAAGCGTTCCATAATGACCTTTGGATTCGTTGTGTATTACTTTCTGTAATCCCCTATTAAAATGATCTTCCTGTTAACGAAAAAGCGGTGATCAGAACTCCTCTAAAGACAGCAAATAAAAACACATATAATACTTAAAAAACAACAAATTACAATCCTTAACCTAAATATAATATTTACATTTATTTTTAGGATCATTTAATCGTATTATAACACCTCAATCTTTCCCATTGGATACCATCCATCAGGGCTTAGCCCGGCGATTATTCCCTGCATTCCTCCTGAGGTGACAGGGCTCAGCTTCTTGTAACTATCAAAGAATCTGTCCTACACGTTGTTTATCTGAAGTAATTCCCTTGCAGATAATCAAAAATTCCGCTACGGAAAACAAACAATTGCTATCCAGCAACTGTTCCTTTCCGAAAGATAGCAACATCATATAAAATCATGGAAGATATTTTGATCAAAGACCGTATTCAGCAGTTAAAGGATGTCGAAAGCACCGACCTCTGGATCGACGAAAATTTTGAGAAGAAGCTATCGCAGGTCGATGGAACAACAGCTTTTGAACGGCCGATTGCCGAAATGCACAGTATAGCAGAGCTAACCTCACATTTGATCGAGTGGCGCATGGAAGTGCTGAGCCGCCTAAAAGGAAATCCAAGGGGGCTTGAAATGAGCGATGAGGCAAACTGGCGAACAAATGACTTGAGACAGCGGGGCTGGGAAAATCTATTACAGGATTTTCACGCAACACAGCAAGATATTATTTCTTTTCTGGAGGGAAAAGATGATTCCTTCCTGCACACAGCCTATCCTCATGCCGACAGCTCCTTTCCACATGATTATAATTACCTGTTAACCGGTTTAGTTCACCATGACATGTACCACTTGGGACAAATGGGTATTACAATTAAATTCCTCAAAATGCAGCATTTGGATATATAGTTATTCATCACGCAGGTCACCTGAGATATTTACACGTGATACCCTAATGATATGTATCCCGACTGTACCGGCTACTGTTACAAGAATCCCGACAGCACTCAGACCAAATAACCAACCGCTCAGGTCTATCCGGTAAGCAAATCCATCCAGCCATTTTTCTGCTACCCACCAACTTAGCGGAACAGCAATGACGACAGCCAGAATAATTAACCGTATATAGTTTTTACCGAGTAATAGTCCCAGATCGACAAGATCTGCACCAAGCACCCGACGTACACTGATCTCCTTTCTACGCTGACCAATAAGAAAAGCTGTCAATGCAAATAGACCAATCAAGGAAATAACAATGGCCGTTATACCGAAAAACGAAACAATGCGTTGCAACCGGATATGAGTGTCGAAAAATTGCTGGAAATCATCATCCAAAAATGAATATTTCATATCAAAATCTGGCTCAATATCTTTCCATTCTGTTCTGATGGATTTGACGGTTCCACTGATATCCCCATTATTTATTTTTACTAAAATTGCCCCTCCAGACTGAAACATACAAGCTTCATTGCCAATTGTAAACACCGTAGGCTGAATCTCCTGTTCCATGCCCAAAACATTAAAATCCTCCACTACCCCCACCACCTGCAAGGGGATACTATCACAATCAGGAAAGGCTATCGAGTTCTGTTTTCCATTTTTATATCCCAACTTATTAGCAGCCGTTTGATTGATAATTGCGGAACGCGTGTGCTGATCAGTATAACTATCGTCAAATAACCGCCCCTGATCCAGATTGATGTTCAAGGTCTTAAAAAAATCTTTGCTTACCTTGACCGAACTCATCCGGTATACTTTACCTTCAGCTTTAAATGCAACCGTTGTGGTATCGTTAAATTTGTCCCCGGGTATCTTTGTTGACTTCGAGACAGATTCCACCCCCTTGATTTGCATTAATCGTGATTGTAACGCATTAAAGCCTTCCTCGCGAGTGCTCATCTTATAGGCTTGAATTCGCAAAATCTGTTCTCCGGAAAAACCTTTGTCCCTGGTTTGCATATAATCCAATTGCTTGGTCACGACCACCACGCTGTAGATGAAGAATGTTGCTACGACAAACTGGAGCACAATAAGCGCGTTGCGAAAAACAACTCCATTTTTACCTCTCGAATAATCACCCTTTAAAACCTTAGTCGTATTGAAACGTGTCAAAAAAATCGCTGGATACAAGCCTGAAAGAATTACCACCACGATAAAAGATAGGAAAAGCTGAACCGCGATTGTGTAAGTTATGCCGTTCTTCAGAAGGCTCAAATTAACATTAAATTGCTGGTTAAAATAAGGTAAAGCAAGATACAATAGCAAAGCAGCAATGGTAAATGCAATGCCACATTGTATGGCTACTTCTCCCATAAAGTGCCAAAACAGTCGCTTCTGACTTGAGCCGAGAACCTTCTTTACTCCGATTTCTTTTGCACGGGGTAGCGCTGCCGCAATAGAAAGATTACTGAAGTTGATTGTCCCAGCAATCAGCAGCATGGCAGCCAAGACAATGAGAATAGAAACTGTTTTGATATTGCTGCTACCATAGCGTGGAAAGTTATGGATATCATGAACGAAGTCTAAAAATAAACCTTCCTGAGGACCTGATACGCTAAATTCTGCGTAAGACTTATTATTGTGTTTGGTCTTCAGCCGCTCCTCGTAAAAAATCTTAGCTATTGTAGCCTCTACATCCCCCCGCTTCACTGCAGGCTTAGTCTTGATATAAGTTAGATAAGAATAATTGCCCCAGTGGTAATTGTTTTTTTCGTTGGGATTCCGAAATACAATCTCTACGTTCATATGCCCTGGCCCTGTAGCTTCTTTCATCACTGCTGTAACTTCGCAATCCAAAGCGTTGAAGAATTTAATTGATTTACCGATAGGACTTTCGTTCCCAAACAGCTTTTTTGCTATGTTTTCACTGATGACTACGGTATTAGGCCGGTTTAAAGGGCCATTACGTTCTCCAGCTATAATCTCATATGGAAACACTTTGAAGAAAAGGGAATCGGCGGCTATAGTCCCTTTTTGAACGATTCGTTTCTCAGGGGTCGACAAAGGAGTCTCAAAATTTTCATCCCGTGATAAATTCGTAGCGGATTCAACGACGGAAGCCTTCTCTCTTAATAAAGCAGCTAACGGTGCCTGTGTTGAATTTAACACATCCTCATTTTCCAGAAGGGATACTTTGGCAACCCGTTCAAGGTCCGGATGCCAACGGTCATAACTTAATTCGTAATTTAGATACAGCAGTAGGATAAGGAAGCTACATACACCTATAGACAGACCGAGGATATTAACGAGTGAATAGCCCAGTGATCGCCTGATATTTCTAAAAGATAATTTTAAATAATGTCCTAACATAATTTTATTCGGTCTAACGGTCAAATCTGTTTACGTTGAATACACAAGCCAGACCAATATTACAAAACACTACTTATCAGTAAATTACCAAAAACAGCCATTTTAACAACCTGTTCGAATTCGGACAATACATGTGCAAAACCGGACAAAAAGTTTACCCGAATTTAATAGCAGAAGTTGTATTCGATCAATTTACGTTGGTCTGTCCGCCATTTTACCCATTTGGAAATAGGTTTATAATCTTCGACATAATCACAGGTTGATTTTGGGACTAATTTGATTAACATAAAATCATTCTTTATCTCCAGTACCTGGTACAGGTATTTTCGTTCTGTTATACTGATGTTCTGCACAGCTGTTGTTAATCGTACAAATGCGGATTTGATGTAGTCATTCAGCTCAAAAAACTATATTGAAGGTCTTTTTTCAGAATAAGTTTCCTTTCCTTGTTGATGAGGACAGTTAAATAGGCGCTATCCTGATCTGGAGATTCCGCATCAAATTCAAAAAGTCGAAGTTCGGAATAGGGGATGATCTGACGGGCGATCACAATTTGCGGCAGATTAATTTCATAGTCCACAAGCTCAACTGCATTACTTGGTACGATACTTCCATAGATCGTTTTGTCCAGATTTAAAATCTCAACTTTCTGGTCAATGGACAACACCGCTGCCATGCATCGTATTTTCTGTAATGAAAGAAATGCCTTTATATTCTACTGTATTCAATTGCGTTATGTCCCCTACTGAGCTTTCAACACCTGGCATTAGCCTGATCTCTGTGGTATTTTGCGAGTGATCATTCACCACTTTTGACCCTGCTGTAGCTTGAGAACCATTATGACATGAAGTCCTACCAATTCCGATCATAATCCAATATATACATAGCGGAATATTCAGCAGTTTTCTTTGTTTTCCTTTCATCGTTAATCACTATATACTATCTGAAATCATAAAGATAGAAATACTGAAAACTGCAAAAGGAACTGTTTTATATATGCTTGAAAAGACTTATGATTCAAAAGACTTATGATTCGTTAACCGCTACTAAATTCACTCATTACATACCTATGTGCATATGAAAGATTGTTCCGGTTGGACCACCGAATCTGGACCACCGTGCCTCCTAGCAATAATCAAAGTAGTAAAACCATAGACGTAAATCTCATGTCTATTACTAAGATCCATGACTTGCAAGCTCTATTTAAGCCCTAGATAATAAAATATATTGGCCAATAATATCAAGATCAACCGAAAACTCACAGCTCCAAGAAGGCAGCATGAAAATGATTTTATATAATTAATGATTTTTTTCTCCCCAAAAAACTGTCCGATTGACCAAAACACATATAAATAGGCCGCAAATACACCAACGTTTGCAATCACGTTACTTTTAAATAATTGCCCAGTTAATGCAAACAGACAAACAATTAAAAAGGATTGACCAATTGAGTAGCATAACAGAACAGTTATTTCATAAATATTGTATCCATGCTTTTTGAAAAATAGAGATATCCATAACGAAATTAAAAATCCAATAAATAAGGAAGTATAACCGATATGACTATTCACCCAATTACTGATCATTTCTTTTTTTAGATATTGATCAACATTTCCTATTTCTTGATTTAGCGAAAAAAAATGATATTCGGTATGAAAGAAATGGAAGAGCAATGTAAACAATGTCGCTGAAAATATTAGAAAGATAAGCGGTTTGGTTGCCTTTGTTCTATCGGCTAAAATAAAACTCCTGACAAGTTTTCCCGGACGAAAAAAAAGCTCCTTAACCGTATATAAGAATCCACTTTCTAGGTGTAAAAGATGCTGAAGCTCATGGCTGATATAAGAAAAGTTAATCCTCTTTACTTGATTAGTTGGGTTTTGGTTGCCTGTATCTTTCATTTATAATAGATAATTTTGATTATACTGCCGATTTCGTTAAAAAATCTTCAACATGTGACCAGTAGTTTCCTGACCGCTAAGATAATTAAATCGAATTTATCAAAAAGAACTATTTTAATATCCGCTTGAAAAGACTTATGATTCGTAAACTGCAACTAAATCCACTCATTTACATACCTAGTGTATATGAAGGATTGTTCCGGTTGTCCCACCGAATCGGGACCACAGTGTATGCGCAATAAACTGCTTCCTTCAAATCAAGTCATTCCCTAAAACTTAAGGTACATTAAGTCATGTGCTTAATCTGCTTCATTTTCCACTAAAGATGCTGTACCTACCTTTAACCAACGATTTATTATTCACATTTAAATTTTAAAATCATGGTACTTACAACGAGAATCAATGCAGACGATGTAGCATTTTTACTGATCGATCACCAAAGTGGTCTGTTCCAGACGGTCAAAGATATCGAGATCCCTACATTGCGAAACAATGTCATCGCGCTCGCTCAAATCGCGGCAGTCGAACAAATTCCAGTCATCACTACGGCATCCGAACCCAAAGGCCCCAATGGACCGTTAATGCCCGAAATTCATGAGCATGCAGCCCATGCTGTATATGTAGGCCGTACCGGCGAGGTGAATGCCTGGGATACACCCGCTTTTGTTCAGGCTGTAAAGAATACAGGAAAGAAAAAATTAGTGATTGCTGGCGTACTCACCAGTGTCTGTGTTGCTTTTCCTGCTATTTCAGCCATCGCCGAAGGTTATGAGGTATTTGCGGTCATCGATGCCTCTGGCGATATGAGCCCACTATCCACACAGGTGACCATAGCGCGGCTACAGCTGGCCGGTGTTATCCCAATCACAACCACAGCAGTCATCAGCGAGGTGTTAAAAACCTGGCAGCACAAAGATGCCGCGAAGTACGCTAAGGCATTATCCACGGTAATGCCTAATTATCAGGCCGTGATCGAAAGTTATTACAAAGCACAGGAAGTAGCCCTCGAGAATAAGTAATCATCCTGTAACCAGACAGTGCCATAAGTTGGTTTTTGGAAACCTTTACCAGATCAAATAATGGGCAAAGGTTTAGTTTACGAAAACGGGTAATTTTCGATGTAAGAATTACCCGTTTTTTATTTTCCAAAAGTAACCTTAAGCCGGTGACCAGATTTTATATTGCACATTCAACTTTGATCTTACCTATAAGGGACCTACAGCAGTGATAAGGTTTAACTTTTATTCGAGCCGCTGGCTTACCGGAATTGCTTTGGTTTCATCTGCAGAGAGGCCTGTTCTGCAATTTCCGTTATTCGTTTATTTCGGGTTTCGGGGCGCTTGGCAATCACGATCCATTGCAAAAGCATCTTTTTCACCGATCTGCTCAGCCCATCAAAATAAGCCGCTGCGCCGGGATGATTCTTCAATGCACTGTCCAGATCTTCGGGAATAAGCAGTTCCTCCACGCTATCGAGAATGGACCAGGAACCGTTTTTCTGTGCGATGCGAATGGTCTCCAGTCCCGCGGCCGTCATCTTCCCGCTGGCAATAAGCCTTTCTATTTTCTCCTTATTGACCTTGGACCAGGTCCCGCGCGGTTTGCGCCTGCTGAACAACTGTTTAAACGAACCCTGCTGAATTGTTTTTCTCGTACTGTCAATCCAGCCGAAACACAATGCCTCATCAACCAGTTCACTCCATGCTACAGCTGGCTGCCCCGAACCCTTTGTGTTACAGATGACCCATACGGAATGTTCGACCAGATGATGGTCCAACAGCCACTGTCGCCACTCTTCCGCTGTATGGATACGGATGGATCGTACCTCATTTACCTGTTGTATGTTGCTCATTTTTGGTTTATTTGTTATTTCCAGACCTAGACGGATTATCCCCATATTTCCACTTACGAAGCATTTTACCGCATCGTCAGCGCTAAACTTTCCTACTACTTGCATATAAAATTAATAAAACATAAGACAACTGTCTGTCAGCACGAAATATTTCTACAGAACTATTTCGGACATACCTCGCCTGCAACAGAAATTTGCCCGTTTAATTCAGCGAAAAAAAGGTTAAAACCTTGCAACTCATTACCAAATTAACATTATATTTAATAAACTGATTATGGATGATTTTCCAGCTAAATGATGACATAACATATATTACCTAAAACTACTAGAATTATGAAAAACATTAAAATTGAGATCAAATGGGCTATTTTTTTTACGTTGATGACGCTAACGTGGATGCTCTTAGAAAAAATATGCGGGCTCCATGGCAAGTATATTGACTATCACCTTTACCTGACCAATCTTTTTGCTATACCGGCCATCCTATTTATGGTCCTGGCACTGAAAGATAAAAAGAAAAATTTCTACCATGGCAATATGAGCTATACGCAGGGCTTAATTTCGGGCTTAGTACTTTCTGCTATTATCGCTTTATTAAGTCCGCTGACACAATGGATTATTTCTTATGTTATCAGTCCCGAGTATTTCCCTAACGTCATCAAGCGATCGGTCGAAATAGGCTATTATAAAACAATAGACGAAGCGGAAGCAAATTTCAATTATAAGAATTATGCCATTAATTCTACTATTTTTGCCTTTATTTTCGGCGCTGTCACGACGGTGATCGCGATGATTTTTATTCGTACAAAAAAATGACCCTTGCCCGGCAAAGGCAAGCCTTGGCAAGTTTATGCTTTTAACGGATTAAAAATCCGCAATAATGTTGATTCGCCCGTATCCAGGATGGTCGGTAATTATACGCATATCATCATTGGCAAACTGAATATCGTATGCGGCTTTACTAGCCAACTCCTTCTCCGGATCTGGAAGCCACAGGCCAACAGCTCCGTGCTTTATATTAGGCATGATTATCTCCGTCTGTATATGATGGAACAAAGCCACATCTTCCTTTCCGTTTGAACCATAAGGTTGCCAATGACGTGGATCGACCGTCAGCTTTTTCCGACCTACAATTTTATTGTCTTTATCAAATATAATAAGGTATACGGGCCTCGGATTATGAATAGCCGAAAAACCGACATTTTTGACGACAATGTCAACAGTCAGTCCCTTGTTATGACGTTGAACTGTTGTATTGGCACGGTCTATATAAAGCCTATACCCGAGGTGATCCCTTATAAAATCATAGGCTGATCGAGCTACAGTATCCTTATTCTCTTTAAAATAGCTTGGATCAAACAAGATCCCCATCGACCTGAGCATATCAGGCGTCAATGCAGTTTTCTTCCAATTCGAAATATTCAATTCATTGTTTTGTGTGATATCAAAGAGACTATAATGATGTTCCTTCAACGCTTTGAGGCTATTCGTTACCGAAATAAGACTGTGTAGCCCCCATTCAGTTGCCTCGGCGTAAGGAATCTCCCCCATCACCTGTACATCAGGGGATTCACGTTTGACCTGTTCATACGCATTACTCCCAAATGTATAATCATTGTCTGGTGCTTTTGGGTGTTCTGATGCCGTAAAATAATCGTTATTATATCCTATTCGATTTAAATACGTCGATTCCAGTTTAAGTCTTGTCTTTTGATTAGGGTAACGGATTGTCGTCTGTCTATCTTTAAAAATATCCAGTATTCGCCTTACCATTTTTGCTTTATTATAATCATCGGAACTCATTGGCGAACTATGCCCCTCTCCCCATGCACCGACAAATCCAATCTGCCAAATATCAATTAAACCTATATTTTTTTTGATCAGAGGCTCAAGCTGGTTGATATGCTTAAAGACATCATTAAAATTGGCTTTGGTACTTCCATAATCGACATCGTAGGCAAACCGCAGCACAACCTTAAAACCTTTCTTTTCGACCTCATCAAAAATGAATTGCATCTTATCCAGTCCTTCTTTCGTAATATCACCTCCCACATAATCAGTGAGGTAAAAGTAAAGCTGTAAGACCGAAATTTGGTCATCAGGACGACCATAGCGGAGGATCTGTTCGTCTATCCACCCCTCCGGGTAAGCAATTTTGTGAAAAGGGTTATATAAATTATGTGCAAAATAATTAGCCTCTAGATGATATCCCCGTTCGGGATTATGGATCGCTTTTTTAGCAACAATTTCCATGTACTGGTCCTTTTGTTGCAAGGTATCCGTCGAAATGCTTCCGAACGTCTGAGATATGGGCGCCATTAGCGCCCATACCAAACTCAGCTGTTTGATTGTTTTTTCCATCTTACATTTTTTATCAAAAACGAACCTTAATAACCAGGATTTTGCTGGATTTTCTTATTTTCATTGATTGCCCATTGCGGTATTGGAAACAATAGCCTGCTTTCATCTGAATAAGATGCACCACGTTTCTTAGCTTCCG
Organism: Sphingobacterium sp. NGMCC 1.201703; assembly: GCF_047784615.1. Taxonomy (NCBI): domain Bacteria; kingdom Pseudomonadati; phylum Bacteroidota; class Sphingobacteriia; order Sphingobacteriales; family Sphingobacteriaceae; genus Sphingobacterium; species Sphingobacterium sp. NGMCC 1.201703. Next base: position 164,637 of record NZ_JBLOHD010000002.1, read on the forward strand.
AAAGATATTTACCATGCCGGATCAGGTCTTCCCGACGGTGTCCTTCCATAAACAGCTCTCTAAACCTTTCATCCAATATGAAGTCATTCAAAGCATTTTCTCCAGCAAAATCTGAAGCCTCAATAGTTGTTGTCTTCGCGCGGCTCCGTACCATATTAATCAAACCTATCGCTTCACTACTAAGAGGAGAAAGGTGATTTAAGGCTTCAGCCCGAAGAAGCAAAACATCCGCATAGCGGTATACGACCCAGTCATTTCCGTGCGCCTCGCCAGTTGAAGCAGGATCAGCAGGATATTTATAGGGTACAGCGCCCATCTGTGCCCAGGATTCATTGATTGAACGAAGATCAACCATGCCTTTGCTGGTATTAATACTGCCCCAAATTGATTTCAGACGGTCATCGCCAGCTTTAAATTTATCAAACATCGTCCAAGGCACTTTATATCCACCCCATTTTTGTACCGGTATACCATTGGGTTCAACATATTCCGAAGGCAACACGTGCGCAAGCCAATTATTATAGCGATCGTTTACCGTCAAACATGGAATAGCAAAGATGATTTCCGAATTCATCTCATTGTCCACGGCAAAAATGGATGGATACGACGTTTGTAGCGCGTACAGTTTCAAATCCATAATCTCCTTTGAAATTTGAGCTGCTTCCGTCCAGTTCTTTTCATGCATCGCCAGTTTGAGCAACACCATCAACGCGGTTCCTTTCGTAAAACGACCATAATCCTGTGACGAATAACTAATGGGAAGGTTATCGGCGGCCTCCCGAGCTGTAGATTTGATAAAATTCACCATCCATGCTTTCGTAGGTCTTTCAGGCTGAAAATTCGTGTTCGGATCCAAGGTTATCGCAGGATCGGTCACTATAGCTGTTGGCCCATAGAAATCATATAAGGTGTAGGCCAACAGGGCAGTAATCCCCTTTAGTTCGGCACGATAGCGTGTCTTAAGCTCAGCGTTCATACTGATCGGCTCAAGCTGCTCAGCGATATTCACACAATTGGTAATTGCTTTAATGTACGGGCCATAGGTTTTGGCTGTCACGTGCTCACTATTCGAATTCCAGAGAAATTTGGCATAGGTTTCCCAGACACCACCACCCCAATAGCAGACGAACTCATCAGTAGTAGCTGTATTCATGACCCAGCGTGATTGCCAGGATATATCCGAAAATCCACCATATGCTCCGCGGTTGAGAATACCATAGACTCCGGTGACCAGCGTACGCGCGTCTTCTTCATTTTTCGGGTAATTCGATGGACTCAAGCGGTCAAACACTTGTGGTTCAAGATTCTCGCAGGAGTAAAGCCAGGACACTCCTAGCAATAAAATAAATATTTTTTTCATTATAATAAATGTATTAAAGCCAGTAATTTGATTAAAATCCAACACTAAGTCCCAGTGTAAAGGATTTCGCTGGTGGATAGATTCCCGTAAATTCAGGATCTATACCTTTGAAACTGGTAAAAACAATAGGGTTTGAAGCATCTACATATACCCGAAAGGCGTTGAACCATTTTTTGTGAAACAAGGGGTTAAGATCATAACCCAACGTAATGTTGCGCACCCGGACGAAGTCAGACTTTTGCAATAGAAACTGTCCAGCTCCCGGAAATGGATTGACAACAAATGGATTAGGATATGTCCCTTGTGTATTGCTGCTCGACCAAAATTGGTCGACCATATTCGGCATATTCCAACCTCGGTTGATATTGGGGTTCATCTCCGTCACATAGCCCATGTAATCATTGTTGCGTCTCGTTCCAAACATACCATATACATGGATATTCAGGTCAAAACCCTTGTATCGAAAGGTATTACCAAAGCCCATGATGAGTCTGGGATCTGCATTGGCAAGTTTAACTACATCGGCATCATTAATCTTACCATCTGGTTTTCCTGTCAATTGATTGTTTTCATCGAAACCATTGATATCTTTGACTTTTTGCACACCAGGCAATGCACCAGGCATATGAGGGACTACTTCTCCTGGTTGCACCAGACCATCCAATACATATCCCCAGTGCACGCGGATGGGATCTGTAATTGATTCGTAGGATCGAAGGACCACATCTGGGCTTCGCTCTTTCCAGCGGTCACGATATGCAGACAACGTCAATGTACTAGTCCATTGAAATGCACCTGTAAGGTTCTGTGTATTCAAGGTCACCTCAAAACCTTTACTAGAGGTTTTACCAAGATTGGCCGCTACCTTATCCAAGGGAAGATAGGTCTTTAGCTGCCTTTCACCCAATAGGTCGGATATCGTTTTGGAAAACAATTCTGTTGTTACACTGATACGCTCGTCAAATAGGCCAAAATCCAGTCCGAGGTTATACTCCGTTGTCGTTTCCCATTTCAGATCAGGATTGGCATAAGAAGAAAGGTAAGTCCCTGTATTGACAGCATTCCCAAAAAGGTAATCACTTCCAAAAGAATAAAAGGCAAAGGCGCCAGAAATGTTGCTGTTACCTGTTTGACCAGCGCTCAGCCGCAGTTTGGCACTTGAGATCCATTTCGCATCAGACATAAAAGATTCTCGATCGATCTTCCATGCAAATGCACCCGATGGAAAATATCCAAATTTATTTCCTGCTCCAAAACGGCTAGAGCCATCGGCACGCATAGTAAAAGTAAATAGATACTTATCCATCAGACTATAATTTAACCTTCCGAAATAAGACGCCAGTTCATTGATGCTCTTGTAAGACCCAACGGTTGGACGTACAGACTCTCCCGCGCCGATGTTGCTCGTGCCAAAGGCATCTGTCGGAAATTTATTATTGGATAAGTTGTGGCCCGAACTTCCCATGGACTGCCATTCATAACCGAGTAACAGACTTAGATCATGTATCTCATTGAGCACTTTTCTGTAGCTGACGGTCGTATTAAATAATTTATCAAAACGATTATTCTGCCCAATGGTCGCTTGTCCTCCCACAGCCTCACCATATAGTGTAGACTTCGGTAGATAGGTATTATTCACCGCGTCCTGCTTGTCAAATCCTAGCTGTGTACGAATTTTGAGATCTTTGATCGGTTCTATTTCAGCAAAGGTCTGCACCATCAAACGGTTCTGCTCCGTTACATTGCTAATATCGAGTAAGGAAACAGGATTTGGGAAGAACGTCGAATTCGGAACAATGGAGTAACTTCCATCCGGGAGATAAACCGGTAGTGTAGGCGTAAATTTAAGTGCCGACTCCAATACGCCGGTATTCTCTGCTCCTCCGGTTCCCAATGCTGGATTGTTGATATCGATCCGGCTTCCACTAGCACGTACACCAGCCTTGAGCCAGCTATTGACCTCTTGGGTGATATTTACACGTCCAGTATAGCGATTGAAGTCATTCTTTTTTACAATACCATCCTGTCCAAAATAATTAAATGATATGAGATAATTTGTCTTATCATTAGCGCCGCTGATACTCAGATTATGATCTTGAATACGTCCTTTTCGAGTAACCTCATCGATCCAGTTTGTACCCTTACCGGCTGCATTAATTTCATCTTCGGTATACGGAGCAGTAAATGCTGGTACAGTTGAGGGATCTTTACCACCGTATACACCAACTTTGTTATTGACCATCCAAAGTTCATATAAATAATTACCGCGCGCACGCATCCACTGACTGGCATCCATCATTTCCCATGGCTTCTGAACACGTTGCATACTCGTTTTCAGATCATAGGAAACCCTTGCGCGCCCCTGTTTGCCAGATTTAGTTGTGATCAAAATAACCCCATTTGCAGCGCGGGCACCATAAATTGCTGTTGCACTGGCATCCTTTAACACCTCAATAGATTCGATATCATTAGGATTAATCGAATTGAGTGGACTGCGACTACCGATGGAATAGCGGGTATTTGTTCCAGGATCCACACCGCCAGTCACTGGAAACCCGTCAATTATATATAGGGGTGCGTTTCCTGCTCCTGTCGAAGCTGCGCCCCTAATCAAAACCTCGACTCCTCCCCCTGGCTGTGCATCGGTCGACCGCACTTGTACTCCAGCGGCTTTTCCTGCCAACATCTGTTCCACCGAAGCACTGGCAGCTTTCGGAAGATCTTCTGCTTTGATGGAACTGATCGCGCCTGTAAGGTCAGCTCTCTTCTGTGTTCCATAACCGATTACCACAACTTCTTCCAATTTACTATCCCCGGCTGGAATCATCGTAATAGTCGCCATCCTATTTGAACCAACAGCTACAGTACTGGACCTAAAGCCAATGTATTTAAACTCCAGCTGATCCCCTATATTGGCTTTGATTTCATAATTACCCTGTTCGTCTGTGGCCGTAGTGATTCCTTTACCGATAACATTCACCGACACACCAGCCAAAGGCTGATTATCTGCCTGAACAACCTTTCCACGCACAGCAGCTTGTTGAACGACAACCGAATTTCGAGAAATCGTTACTGTCCCATCATAGATATGATATTCAAAAGGCTGATTTTTGAAAGCAATTTCCAGGACTTCACTCAACGGGGCATTTTGTAGATTAAGATTCACTGGTAGAGAGTTTTCCAAAATACCCCTTTTATACATAAAGCGATAGTTTGTCTGTTTTTGCAATTCAGTTAGCAACGCTTTTAAAGTGATATTTTTCTTTTGAAGGTTTACTTTTTGCCCCAAAACACTGGCATGAACGCTTACTGTCAATGCAAGTGAAAACGCTAAAGAAAGTTTCATGACTAATACTGTTTTTCGAAGGTTAATGCCATAACGAGGCTCGTCTGGGTATTGCCTTAACCAGATTTTATACATAATTTTGAATTGATTAGGTTATTAAACTATTTGTTACTACACATTTGGTATGCCGAATTACTTCCGGGGATATTTGCAGTATCTCCGGATTCCTTATACCATCATCATTTAGGTCAGTTTATTTCATTTTTCCTCCTTTATTTTTTTTGACAATTAATTTCTTTCCATTGATTTCGAACTTGTATTGGGACATATCCGTCAGCATCTTACAGATTGTACCTAAAGTGTTCGAGCGTTTTGCGCCACCCATATACGTCGTTTGATCTAAACTTATCTGATAGTCGAGGCTGACATCATACCATCTTGATACGTCGCCAAGAATTTCCTGAAGTGTCTTTCCGTCAAAGTAAAAATAACCATCACGCCAGGACAATGCTTCGTTGATATCTGCTGTTTCTGTTTGTAGAAACTCCCCTTTATTAACCACGGCCTGCCCAGGAAATAGGCTAGCACGTGTCTTCTTACCTATTACGTCTACTTTACCTTCAGTCAATAAAGTTTTGACAATATTAGCCTCATAATTATTGATATTAAATGCTGTACCTGTTACATGAACTGCATACCCTTGTGTTTCTACAATAAATGGTTTTTGTTTGTTCTTGGCTACCTCAAAAAATGCTTCTCCAGAAAGCAACTTTATGCGTCGTTCGTTAGGAGAAAACTGGCTTGGGAATTCAATTTCGCTATTTGCGTTTAACCATATTTTGGTACCATCAGCCAGAATAGTCTGAAAAGTTCCTCCTTTTGGGGTTTGGATGCGATTAGCCCTGTATTCATTGGTATTTGTTTCATTCCTAAATTCTACAGAACCCTTAGAAATATGAATCAGGTTTGTATCAATTAGCTCCCCTTGCTGGCCTGTTGACCCTAATTCTACCACGCGTCCATCGGCCAAAGTTAAGATTGCCCCGGCATGCCCCGGCGTGACATCATTTTTATAACCAAATTGATGATCTGGAATAATTGAAGTATTGGATTCGATTTGACGGTTTAAAAATAAAGAAACCGCAGCAATAAGTATCGCCGCAGACGTCGATAGCCAAATAATCAAGGTCGAAACAGTTCTACGAGATGCTGCTTTTGTTTGTCCCCTCTCTTCAAAGTTAGCCCATCGCTGCTCAAGATCTATTTTACCCAATTCTTCGAGGTCTTGATCAAGCCGGTTAGTTTCTCTTAGATTAACAAGTATTTCACTTGCTTGAGGATTTTCGTCCATGTATTTTTTCAATCTCACGATTTCCTCTTCAGAGGATATACCCTGAATGCACTTCGCTAAAAGTCCGGCAAAATAAAGGTGTTCTCCATTTTTATCCATACGGTAACTTAGGTTTTTTAATACTATGTACCATTACTAATAAAAACGGGTGAAAAGAAAATATTTTTTTTAGTGACAAAGGTAAATACATAGCAGTGCGAAAGCTTGGGGAGAGATTTTGTCCCTTAAAAGTTGGAGTGCACGCTTCTTTTGTGTCTTGACTGTATTAATACTAACACCCAACATATCAGCTATCTCCTGATTTTTTAGTCCTTCTAAATAGCCTAATTTACAAATTTGCTTGCAGCCTGGTGGCAGAGATTCCAAAGCAAGGTAGAGCTCAGCAATAACTTCCGCCTGAAAAAGCTTCTCGAAAACAGCGGCATCTTCCCACTCTTCCGTCTTCTCTTTACGAAAAAAAAGCTGTGCCGATTTTTGTTTTCTGATATTTTTGGATGCGAGATTTCTGACCGTTGTATATAAAAAAGATTTAATTACAGGAGGAGCATCCGAAGTCTTCATATTAGCACGTATCAACACTATAAAACTATCTTGAACAAGATCATGTGCGATCTCTGTATCATTTACCAAGCTTTTAGCAAAAAGAAACAAGCGATGATAATTCAGATCAAAATAGATCTTGATTTCATCATTAGATAGATTTCCCATATTGAATCCGTTTTTTAGGTGTTAAACACAAACGATGTCAAAACAACTGGTGTAACAAATCAAAGTTAAAAGTTATCGACAATTATCCAAATTTAATTTATCTGGGTAAAAAAAAGCCCGACAATTTATGCCGGGCTCGCTATATACCTTGAAGACGAATTTTACTTCATTCTTTGCTGCTTTTCTATAAAATCAAGCAGCTCATTTTTATTACCGAGAAACGTAAAGTTTCCGCTCAATGTTGAATAATTTCTTTTGTCCGAACAATTTCCGTACGCCGCCTTGGCGACTTTCAGCTTTCCGTCATCCCATTGAAAACGTTTCATGATTTCACTGATCTGTTCAACACGGAGCGTTGTCTCAGAAAAGATGGGGTTAATTATTTTGAATTTCGCATCGTCAAAAGCTTCCCTGTTCATGAGACTGAATAAACGGTCCAATTCTGCTCTGCTGATCGGGGTAATCGAGTTTATCGGCGGGATTCCCATATCCGGTCCATCGTCCAGGTGAATAGGTCTGCCCGGTGCGCCATAGGCATAGGCCACCCCATTACCATTGTCTATGGAAGACATATCTATCGGAATCTGAGCAAATAGATTAATATGTTGGCCACGACTCCGCGTATTGCGCTGGTTGCCGACCTTAAAGATCATCTCCACATAATCACCATTTTCATTGCGTACAGCAATCTGCCTACGCTCCATTTCCCGTTGCCCCCTTCCGCTTATCAGCGTACTTATCGCATACAATTGATCTGAAAGTCCGTCAATGGTCACCTGCAGCTCAGGCCGATCGTTGTATACGACTCCATTCAGAGACAATATAAAAGGCTGGCTGTCGGAGATAACAGTAATCCTCCCTGCATTGCCGGAACGATATTGTGCATGTAGATTGATCCCGATCAATTGGACGAGAAAAAAAACGACGCTATATTTCAACATAAAAAAATAGATTATTTAGTACTATGACTCATTCCTAGGTCCGAAGATTAATTCACCCTACAATTTTTTAATAAAGTTATTTAATCCGTCACCTGCTGCATCGCGTATCCCAGTAGCAGCAGGATTTAAGCTGATATTTTTACGCTATTTTTTATACCCTTAGTGAGTCCGTTCCTGATCTTCCAAGGCGGAAATCCCAGTTTTTCTTTTATAAACACCAATTGCTTAAATTGAATCCCTGCCCCGGTCAATCCTCAGGTCTTCAGTCCCCTCCAAAGGTGTATATATATTTATATTATCCCCGTTTCTTCTTTTTAGATAATATTGAATTTTGGTCGTATCAATACTGTCGACATCTGAAGCTGTCCAGATCTTTTGTCGACCGCTCTCATCTATTGTCACTATCGTATCAATTCCATGTGCAATGATTTTCTGTAAGCCCATTGCTGTACGCTCACCCTCACGCGTCAATAGATGAATATGACCATCTTTGTCCACGAAATGGATCTTTGGCTTTTCGCTACAGCTAGCAAATAGAAAAGAAGCCAATATCAAAAGGGCGAAATTCTTCCAATTCATAATTCCTGTATCACTAAATGTCATAAATCAACTCATTTTCTTATTCGCATTGCTGCTGATGAACATTTCATTTTTCTCTTCCGAAATAATTTCCAGAAAGCGTTCATAGTGTTTGAGCACATCACTGATCAGCTCATTTTTCGTAAAGTACTGCACGTCATATCCCTCCCGGGCATCACCAAAATACGATTTCGGGAAATAGGTCTTCTTATCCTGCAGATCCGGCAGGTTTTCCTCCTCCAGCAGGTAATCCGATACGACTTTGACCTGGTTTTTGACCCCGTATATAAAATTGTTGACTACGTCGTGGCGGATTTCTATTTCTATCCTTTTGGGGTTATCCAACCGTTTTATTTTGGCTTCAATGTCGTTCTGTTTAAATTCAGCCTGCAATTCTCCGAAGGCGCTCCCAACCGTAGTCTCGATAAACTGATCGACAGACTCCCGGCTTTTGAACGAAACAATCTGTTTTAACCTGTCTTTCCAAAACTCGCCCGACCAGGGTACCGTGCTGACTGAAAAGTCGCGTTCGTAATAACTCCGGTCAATCACCAGGGCTTTGAACAAGCTGACGCAAAAGAGCAGCATGATAACAGAGAACGGCAAAGCCGTAATAAGTGTCATGGTCTGCAAGGCCTGCAATCCACCTGTATTCAACAACATCAGCGCGAGAATGGCCAGCAGCGCACCCCAAAAGATCATCTGCCATTTTGGTGACTTTTCGGCGTTCTTGGTTGCAATACTGTTCATCACAAATATTCCTGAATCTGCTGAGGTCACAAAAAAGATGATGATGATCAAGATCACCAGGTAGCTGACCAGCTCTGACCCGGGCAGATAATCCAAAAATTTAAACATCAGTGCATCGGGATTGTCCGCCAGGAGACTCAGTGCCCCTTTGGCGATGTTAATGTCAAACCAGATGGCACTATTCCCAAACACAGACATCCATATAAAATTGAACAATGTCGGAATGATCAGTACTGCCGCGACAAACTCGCGTATGGTCCGGCCTTTGGAAATTTTTGCGATAAATAGTCCCACGTAGGGAGACCAGGAGATCCACCAGGCCCAATACAGGATTGTCCAGCTATAGAACCAGGGTAAGGTAGCTTCGTCATAGACGTGGGTGTCAAATGTCAGGCTGAAAAAATTATTGATATAGTTTCCGATCCCTTCCGTGAAACTACCGATCAGGTAAAATGTAGGGCCCAGCAGTAGTACGAACAATAATAGGACAATCACCGTAATGATGTTGATTTTGCTCAATAACTTCACCCCCTTGTCTACCCCAGAGGTTGCCGACAGGATGGAAAGCGAGGTCAACACGCCCACAATAATGATCTGGTAGGTAAAGCTACTTTCGGGGACAACACCCAGGGTCTGTAAACCCGCATTGACCTGAACAACACCAAAACCCAACGTGGTGGTAATACCAAAGAAGGTACTACACAGTGCAAACACGTCAATGGCATTACCCCATTTTCCATTGATCCTGTTTTTCAGCAGCGGATAAAAACAGCTGCGCAGCGAAAGGGGCAGTCTGTAGCGGTAGGCAAAATACGAAAGCGCCAATCCCACGACCCCGTAGATGGCCCAGGCATGGATACCCCAGTGGAAGAAGGTATAGAGTTGCGCATTCTTTGCGCGGTTGATATAATGGTTTGAAGCGAATACCTCGGTGGAGTAATGCTGCATGGGTTCGGCCACGCTGAAATACATCAATCCGATCCCCATCCCGGCAGCAAACAACATCGAGATCCAGGAAAAGAACGAATATTCTGGCTTACTATCGTTGCTCCCCAATTTGGTATTGCCAAACTTGCTGAACATCAGGTAGACCAGAAAAATAACAAACAATGTCACCCCCCACACATAGACCCAGTTGAAGTTAACAAAGATAAATTCCTTTACGGTGTCTAAAATACGTACGGTCAACGTCGGGAGAAATACCGATAGTAGGCAAGTCCCGACGATGAAGATCAGGCTGGGGACAACGATGCCCTTTTTTAAAGTAGATTTGAATAAGCTCACTAAATTTTATTTATATGATGGAATAAACGGAGGCCAATAACAGGCTCCGTTTTTGATTTTAAAGATTATGCTTTGCTCCTGATATGAATATCCCGTTGCGGAAAGGGAATTTCAATCCCGGCCTTATCCAGCGCCTCTTTGCAATCGATAATCAGCTGTTCCTGCATGGTCCAAAAGTTTTCGTTTGATGTTGAAACCCGCACGGAGAGATTGATCGCACTGTCACCAAGCTCGGTCACCACCACCTGCGGAGCCGGCTCCTTAAAAGCAAATTCATTGTTCTGAGCGACATGCAGCAGAATTTCCTTAGCATATTTTAGATCCGCATTATAAGCAACACCGATATCAAACCAAGTCCGTCTCGTACCGAGCTGTGTATAATTGGTGATGCTACTATTTGATAAAACACCATTGGGGACGACGATCCGTTGATTTTGCGGCGTAGTCAGTTTCGTATTGAAAATATCGATTTCATTGACGGTCCCAGAGACGTCTGCACTTGACGAGATATAATCACCTACCCGGAAAGGCTTCAGCAACAGGATCAGGATCCCACCAGCAAAATTGGACAATGATCCTTGCAGTGCCAGCCCCACAGCCAGTCCGGCCGCCCCGATGATCGCTACAAAAGCCGAAGTCTGTACCCCCAACTGGGTCACCACGACTATAAATAACAATATATTTAAGATCCAGCTGATCAGATTACTTAAAAAACGTTGCAAGGAGACATCCATCTGACGGCGTTCAAAGGCCTTATCAATCATTCGTTTGACCAGGCGGATGATCCAGGAACCTATCAGATAAATGAGTAAAGCGGAGATTACGGCAGTAATAATACGAGGTGCCCAGGCAATGGCAGAGGAAATAAATTTATTCCAATGTTGCTGGACATCGTTCAGTTCTAAATTGTTCATAGCACTCATATTTTATTAAAAATGTAAAGTAAGGGGCATAAAATAGTAAAAGATTAACTATTCTTCAAACAACCACCCTTTTCTTTACATTTTCAACAACCATACCCCTATAATTGTTCTTGAAAACATGAAATTAAACATACTTCATTCCGGTTAAACCAATAATATAGAGACAATAGATACATACAAAAGATCCTATCAATATAATCTATGTATTATTTAGGGAGGCCTGAATAGTTTTAATTATTTTTAGCTGCCCTATGGGTTTCAATTATAACTAATGGAAAATCTGATCGACAAAATTTATAATATCATTTGGAGTGATGCACTCATCTACCTCTGTCTATTGACCGGAATCTATTTTACGGTTCGACTTCGGTTCCCCCAACTGACACAGCTGCGTGAAATGCTGCGTCTGCTTTTCAATGGGAGTAGTTCTGACAAAGGGATATCCTCATTTCAGGCTTTTTCGCTGGCCATCTCGGGGCGTGTAGGCACGGGCAATATTGCTGGTGTCGCCACAGCGATCGCCATGGGCGGTCCGGGAGCCATATTCTGGATGTGGGTGATTGCCTTTTTGGGCAGTGCCTCCGCCATTGTCGAGGCTACACTCGGACAGATGTACAAGGAAGTAAATGATGGCGAATATCGGGGCGGGCCAGCTTTTTATATACTCAAAGGTCTGCGGTCGCCGGCTTTTGCCTGGACCTTCGCGATTGCCACAATTATCAGTACCGGATTTTTGCTGCCCGGCGTCCAGAGCAATAGCATCAGTTCGGCGATGACATCAGCCTTTGAGCTCTCGCCGAGTGTAACCGGTATGGCTATTGCCGCTTTGCTGGCCATTATTATTATCGGCGGGGTGAAGCGTATCAGCACCGTTGCCGAATATGTAGTACCGTTTATGGCAGGCGCTTACATCCTGATGGCTTTGGTAATTATTGGACTTAACTTCACACAGATCCCCGCAGTTTTTGCCCTGATTTTTAAGGCAGCATTCAATATGGAGGCTACTTTCGGTGCTGTTGCCGGGATGGCCATTTCCTGGGGCGTCAAACGGGGTATCTATAGCAATGAGGCCGGACAAGGGACGGCACCCCACGCTGCGGCCGCAGCCGAAGTGACTCACCCGATTAAACAGGGCCTTGTACAGGGCTTTTCAGTATACGTCGATACGATGTTTGTCTGTACCGCCACCGCACTCATGATCCTATTCACCGGACAGTATAATGTAGAAAACCCCGCAGGCGGATTTCTCGTCCAGCATCTACCAGCGACAGAAATGGGTCCAGGATTTACCCAACAGGCCGTCTCCCATCACTTCCCTTCCATTGGCAAGGCTTTTGTCGCTTTGGCCCTGGCCTTCTTTGCTTTTACAACGATTATGGCTTATTACTACATCGCCGAGACCAATATTAGCTTTGTCAGCCGCAAGAAAGTACACAAGACCGCCTTGATCTGGTTGTTACGCATTCTTATTTTAGTTTCCGTCTATATCGGTTGTATCAGTACCGCCAAAACCGCCTGGACCCTGGGCGATATCGGTGTGGGCCTGATGGCCTGGCTCAACTTAATAGCGATTATACTCTTGCACAAAAAGGTATTAGTCTTATATGCAGATTACCGCGACCAACAGAAAGCCAAGCAGGATCCCATATTTGACAATTCAACATATCAATTCCCAGATATGGAGCTCTGGTCCAAAAAACAAGATTGAAGCATATCAGGGAATGACAATAAGGTCGTCACTCCCTGATACAACCAACATCAAAGCAGTAATTTTTATCCCGTAGGCTTAATCTATTCCACGGTAAACCAGCGATAACTCTCGGCCGGGATGGTCAGGGTGATCGTTGTTTTAGCGCGATGATCCAAAGACGCTGTTTTTACGGTCTTGTCATCCCAGGTGATTTTGGCATGAGCACTTAGGCCCGTGTAGTAAAGCGGTAGTTCAATGGTCCGTGTGATGGCCGTTTTCAATGGGTTAAACAGCATACCCAAGCCCTTGATCCCCTTTTCCGATGCATTCACATGCAAGAAGCCGTCCCAGTCGCGACCATCTGCACGGCGTAGGTGGATCAGGTCAGCGTTGAGGATTGTACGGTATTTTTTATACCATTGAATAACATCAATGACCGTCTGCTTGGTCTGCTCCGTATCATAGAGGCGCGGCCCGCGGTAGCAGGCCTGCACACCAGCACCATAATATTGCATCATCAGTTGTTTATAATCCTCCCTATGCTCATGCAAAGGTTCCAGTACCGCTTCTTTTCCGCCACCCTGATAAGCTGTTAAGGGCACAAATCCCCAGCCCATGGACGGGTTCTGTTCCCAGAGCGCATCATAGATATTCTGCCGGTTGAGGATACGCTGGTTCTCACGGGGCAATGAAAAGTTGACCTCCCGGTAACCGATTCCGGTCTTGTTGGAACCGTCCAAAAAGTACCAGTCCGGGGAGTTGATATATACGCCGCGGGCATTCAGCCAATGGTAAAGTTGTTTTTGCATGTTAAACTGTACCCATTGGCTATCTTCCAGGCCATGGTGGCCAGGGTGACTTGTCGAGGCACATTGATCCCCCGGAAAGGGTCCATCATTTTCCCAGATGTCAAATCCCGTTTTTTCAAAGAAGGTCTTGATCTGTTGCGCATAGCCTATCCCCCAGTTGGAACCGAAACAAGGTGCATTTTCAAAAAATGTGCCCCCCGTTTTCCCCGTTTTTGGATTGATGATATCATCTTGCTCGCTGATCTTGCGGGAGCTAAACAGGGAATAAGCCCCTATTTTAATATTTTTGCTGTGTGCATAATCTGCCAGCTTTTTCAGCGCGGCGAGGTTCGCGACTGTTGTATCCTCCATATTGACATGGCTACCAAAGCTAAGGATCAGGGCTTCATAGCCTGTGGCCGCACACTGGTCTATGGCGGTGTACACCTGTTCGTCTTTTTTGCTGACCAAGTGCATAAAGATCGGATTGGCGGTGGTCCATGGTGCTATGGTACGGTACATCTTGCGGATAGCCAGGCCACGGCGCTCCCGGTCGTAACTATCCATCAGCAGTTCCCAGGAACGGATGGAGCTGAAGTTATCCTCAGCGGCCAGTCTGATGCCTACTCCCACTGTCGGGTATATCTCCAGGATGGCCGGTGTTTTCAGGTTGTAGTTCACCTGAGAAGTATAGGTAGAATCCGCGTTCCAGTGCAGCGACTGATCGCTGAGGTGGTAGCGCATTGCATTATTGAAAGCAAAATTGCTTTCGACGTACAGGCCATGCTGTTTCTTCATATCTTCGACTGAGCCCACTACGGCACTTTCCTCTTCGACCAGGGCCAGCTTTTCGTTGATCACCTGGTTAATCTGCAGGGTCTGCTTGCTGTGATTCTGTACCGTTACCCATTTGCTGATCAAGGGAATGCCGTCGTAAATGGCATAATGCACCTTGACCTCGACCCCATTCAACGTCGCATTGGCCGGGGCAGCATAGGTAAAGGTCAGCACCTTCCCTTTGCCAGCAGCCTTGTGTGTAGACCACCACTTATCCCCTTTCCAGGGCAATAAGGGATCCAGTTCGCTGGTCTCATGTTTGACATAACTAAAATCGTTTGCATTAGCCGTAAAGCTCGGCATCCATTCCGGCCGTAGGTAAGCCCGCTCCTTCTGTCCGTCCACACCGCCGACATTATACCACTTGCCGTTGAGCTGCAGCTGCGCTTCGGGCTGTACGGCACGTATAAGCTGTTGCCCCGTGGTCAGGTTGGTGTAATCATAACAGAATGCATTGGGGCTGATGCGAAATGAACGGCGCACGAGGCCATTGTCCAGTACAATATCCTGCCCCGCAAGGGCGATGCGGGATTGATACGGCGCAGCATTACTGATCAGCCAGTCCTGCGTTTTATTCTCTTTTTTCTGTGCGAATCCATTTTCCGTGGCGATCAATGCCAGTGCAAGTATAATTAGCTTAAATCTCATGTTCTGTATTTAGGTGATTGGTGCTTCCCTTTGTTTATAAACAGTTCAGTCCCTGAAATATAGGAGATTTAATCAAACTGGCGAAAATTTTAAGCAATGCAATCGATTGCTTAAAATGTTAGCAGATATGATATTCTAGCTTTCAACTCCGCTTCCGTCCCGCGAGCAGTGTAAATTTAGTCCCGTTTACCCGTAATATAGAATACATCGCACCGGTATCCGGATTATATTTTACATCCACATTTTTCATAATTTCCTTAGACTACTCTATGAATTCGTTTAGTCTGTTGATGATCATATCCCAGTCATTCTCATGCAGTTCATGCCCGGTACCATCTAACTTCAAAAGTTCCGAATTTTTAATCTCCGCTAACAGTTTGTCCGTATGTCCAAAATGCCATATTTTATCATCAGAACCATGGATGATCAATGTTGGTGATTTGATCTCATTTAAGCGATCATAATAGGCCTCCCCGCCTTGCAGCAGGGCATGGTTAAACATGCTCCTGTAGTTTATGGATCGATGAAAATCCGCCCGGATTCTTTTTTCATCTTTCGCATAATTTACTGGTTTTTGGCCAGCCATCAGCTGCGAACTTTCCAGCATATATTTTACTGTAGCTTCTTCATCGTCCCAATTGACAGCCGTTGCTTTGAGCTGAAAATCAATAATCTGCTTATCCATTTCAGGAACATCGGGATCAGGTGTCCCCCATGGTCCAGTAGACATTAAAACGAGTGAACCAACCCGTTCAGGGTACTTGATCGCTATAATCTGGCCGATCAAACCACCTAATGAGATTCCCATCATAGTTGCTCGTCTGATATGATAGCCATCTAAAATATGAATGGCATCATCAGTAAGATCCTCTATACTGTAGGCGATGGAACCCGGTTTTCCGGTCGTTGATTTACCGACATCTCTGTTGTCGTAGCGGATGACAAAAAATCCCTTTTGGGCTAATCTTTCACAAAACTCCTTATCCCAGTATAATAGCGACACCGTTGCCCCAGCTATTAATAAAATCGCAGGATTTTCCGCTTGTCCAAAAGACTCTGTGTAAATGGAAATTCCATTCGTGACGATCGTTTTTTCAGGATGTGATTTCATACAACTATTGATTAAAATGATAATTAGTAAAAAAAGATCCGATTCTTTTCATACCCAAAAATACCATCAGCTTAAAAACTAAAATTGTATAAATTCGACATTTATTCTTTTAAGAACAAGGACAGGTCCTCAGAAAAATAGGCTACAGGCTTTTTACCCGTAAAAGCCCGAAATTCTCTGATCATATGTGATTGGTCGAAATAACCTGCCTGCAAGGCCACTTCGGTCAATGACAGATCTTTATTCATGGCGGTCTCGATACTTTTCTCAAAACGGACAATTCTTGAAAAATTTTTAGGGGAAAAGCCTGTCAATAACTTAAAGTTACGTTCAAACTGCCGCTGAGATAGAAATTGTTGCTGGAGAACTGCTGTCATTTTCATGCTACCTTTATGAAAAACAATATGCTGTATTGCAGCAATGGTATCATCGAGCCTTGGTGAAAATTTATTTATCCTTTGTTCTAGAAATTCCGTCATCACAGCGACCCTTTCTTGCGTATTGACACAGTTCAGAATCTTTTCTTCCAAGAAAACACCATCCTTGCCCAATAATGCAGTTATTTCAATATGCTGATTCGTCATTTCAGATGTCGGAAGTCCAAAGAGAAATGGTATTGCGTAAGGCTGAAAATAAATTCCAAAGATCCCTACTTTTTGTTCGGCAGACAGTTGGCAAAAGGTATCCGTTTGCGACTGAAAACCACTATTGAACAAATTGCTTATTTCATGATTGTTGGAAATTTTCATTCCAGGAATATATTGAAAGGCTAATTTCGGATAAATTGATGCTACAGATGAATGTAAGTACGAAGATGTCGCTCCAAAATCGGCCTCAAAATTCCAGAAAAAGCAGACAAGCTGCTTGATACTTTCATTCGGATATACTTTTTCGTACTTCATCTTGTCGTATTTAGAAAGCGAGAATTTACGAAATTGTTCAGACTTTATGCAATATCCTTAGCAATGATTACGAGCAATGATAAGAGCTCCGGCACTTTTTATTCAATTTGCCAATCGGATTGTCTCCGATTTTTCC
The DNA here is from genome assembly GCF_047784615.1 of Sphingobacterium sp. NGMCC 1.201703. Classification (NCBI taxonomy): domain Bacteria; kingdom Pseudomonadati; phylum Bacteroidota; class Sphingobacteriia; order Sphingobacteriales; family Sphingobacteriaceae; genus Sphingobacterium; species Sphingobacterium sp. NGMCC 1.201703. Next base: position 181,931 of record NZ_JBLOHD010000002.1, read on the forward strand.
TAACTCCGCTATTTACCGAACAACACCAGTGCTATTATTTCTCGGTCTTTTCTTAACTCTTCTAGATTATCGCCTTTGAGAACTTCGACATCAGGTTATATCTCCTGACTACCCAGGATCGGGCTCAGGAATTTTATTGGGAGGCTAATACTGGCCAACAGACTTTTAAATTTTTCACTAAACTATCCACGCGCTAAACTTGTTCCCTTAAGAAAAGATCAGGTATGAATACGAAAATTACATTAGTTATTGCAGCAATCGCCGGTACCGCCCTGATGGTACTCAAACATTGGAAAAAACAGGCTACAACAGCAAAGACAGCCGGTCAGCAGCGCCGCAACAAACAAGCGCGCCCCCCGGGTTATCGCCCGCTTCCTGACTTGTCCCAGGCAGATGCGCCCAATATTGTTGCCCTGCAATATGTGGATTCCGCCTTATTATCGAGCAGTGGTAATCATGCGGCTGATTTCAACAGAAATATTCCTTACCACCAGCGGGGAACGCGACATCATTAACCTTGCGGGTCAATTTTTAGAAACCCATATTTTTAATCATTGCGCATGATACGCTATCCCTATAGCAACCGAACTGTATCATCCGGTTCAAAAACAGGCAGTGCAGCATATTGTCAATTATGATCAGCAAGATCATAATCAAACTGCCATCGACGGTTATACACATTCGACAGTTATTATGCGTTCCACTGTTATACACGTTCGACAGCGATAAGCTCTCGACAGTGATACGCGTCTACGTACTCTCCACCGCCGATAAAAACGCAGCCTTAAATCCCCGGATGGCGATCAGGTTCAGGATAGCGGCTTCGTCGCGTTTTAAGGTCCGTACCGTTATTGTACATAACCTGTCCTGCAAGTCAGCGGAAATATATTTCAGGTCAGCGATATGACGACTAAGATAGCTGATGAGATCGGCACGTTTGGCCAGCACCTGGGCCGAAACCGAAAAGGTCAATAAGTAATATTTCATTGTTGCACATTAATTTTATGGTCCATAACCAAATTCATAACACGGGCTGATCATCCCCATGAGCCCCTTGTTAACTTCTGTTATTCCGTATAACAAATATAAAAACTTTTGACCATCAAACAACAATAGTCAAAAATAAAGTATAAAAAAAATTACAGCCCCCTCCCGGCAGCCAATAGACCAAATGAAGATTAATAATTTATTAATATTCGTAAAACGCAGAGGTATAATTGCCTATCTATATTTGGTTTTGCTTAATTATCATGGCTAATTGTGAATTTACAGCACTTACAGATCAGGAACTGTTCGATTTGGTCCAATTGAAAGACAATAAAGCTGCTTTTTCCGAACTCTATAACCGTTATTGGGAACCCTTAATCAATCTGGCAGGCAAAAGGACACTCTCCCTTGCCCTAGCAGAGGAAATCGTGCAGGATGTTTTTGTCGATTTTTATTTGCGGCGAAAGGAAATTCAGCTCAGCCATTCCCTGGAGGCCTACTTAAAAACAGCGATTAAATTTCAGGTCTTTAAGACCTATCGGGCACAAAAGGTCCAAGATAAATACATCGAGACTGTAGCCTACATCGGGCATAGCGCTCCGGTCCAGCCCGACAATATCCTCGAGTCCAAACAGATCCATGCCGAGATTTTTAAGATCACCGAAAAAATGCCCGCCACCTGCAAAGAGGTCTTTCTATTGAGCCGTTTCGAAAAACGTTCCAATCAGGATATCGCCGACCAACTGAATATTTCTGTGGCCATGGTGCGCAAGCACATTACCAAATCCATGCATATCATGCGCACCGAGATCAAAGAAAAGCAAATGGATATTTTCTATCTGCTGCTGCTGTTCTATATGCACAAAAATTAAGCGAATTCATTTTTTTTTGAAATTCCCGTTCCCGCTTTTGAATACTTAGGGTACTAGTTAGTATAAAGCAAAGGAAATGGACGATCAAAACCAATACATACGCGATATACTTGCGAAATACGAAGCCGGAACGATCACGGAAGAGGAACTCCAGACGCTCGATGACTGGTACGCTTCGTTTGAAAGCAATCCGGATATCACCGACAGTTTAAGCCCGGAGGAACGTGCCGTCCGAAAAAAACAATTGCAGGAAAAGATCTTCGATCAGCTGGGCCCAGAGATCAACCCAGCGGCAGAAATGCCCAAAAAGCACGCTTTCCTACACCCGCGCAATAGGCAGTGGCAAGTAGCGGCGTCGCTGATCCTGCTCTGTGCTGCCTCATTTTACCTCTTCAAGAAGCAGCCAGACAAGCAATCCCTGAGCCCAGCGGCACAAAGCAGCGCTATCCAGCCCGCAACGGACCAAGCCATCCTGACACTCGGCAATGGACAAAAGATCCTGCTGGATGAGTCCAAAAACGGCGAGCTCAGCAGCGAAGGAAATATTCATATCAACAAACTCGAACCGGGCAACCTGGTCTATACCGCCGACACTAAAGTCAGCAAGGTACATGTCAATACCCTATCCACCCCCCGCGGCGGCAGGTACCAGCTGACATTAGCGGACGGCACCCAGGTCTGGCTGAATGCACAATCTTCGATCACCTACCCCTCTGCCTTCCGCGGTGATTCACGGGAAGTGACGATCAGCGGCGAGGTGTACTTTGAGGTAGCACACAATGCCGCCATGCCTTTCCGGGTGAAGTCCGAAAACCAAACGATCGAAGTGCTGGGCACCCATTTTAACGTCAATACCTACAAAGCCAAATCCGTGGCCAAAACCACCCTCCTGAGCGGTTCCGTCGCCCTGAGCAATGCCCATCAGCGCATTGTCCTCAGGCCCGGTGAGCAAGGTATTGTGACCGGCCGCTCCCTATCCGTCAAACAGGTGGACCCGGCGGAGGTCATTGCCTGGAAAGAAGGCTATTTTGACTTTACGGATGCCGATATCGGCAGCGTGATCGACGAACTGGGCCGTTGGTACAATGTGGACATCCACTATCAGGGCAGCGCAACCCAGGAAACCTTCACGGGAAGGATACCACGCTCCTGGCCTTTTGAAAAAGTATTGAATCTATTAAAAACGTTTAAAAGCATTCAGGTAGAAATGCAAGGAAGGAGGCTTATTGTAGAAAAAAGATAATACACAACCCAATGTCTGATTCCAAAAAAAGCCAATAGTGGTCGTAACACTACTGGCCGATAGCCGGAATAGGCAAAATGAATTTCTCGATCCGATTTAACACATATTTCAGCTTAACAAATGTATAAAAAAAATACAAACATACTATTGAAAATGAAGCTAAGCACCTTCATGACCGCTTTTGGCATGCTACAGATCAGCTTGGGGGCAGTAGGACAAAACATCAGCCTCTCCGAGAAGAACAGCTCCCTGGCCAAAGTATTCAAAAAAATAAGTACGCAGACAGGCTATGGATTTTTAGTCGAAGGCAGCCTGCTCAAAATGTCCAGACCGGTCAGCATAGAAACTAAAAACACCGATATTAACACTGTACTGGCAGAAATTTTCAAAAACCAGCCGCTGAGCTTCGAACTGCGGGATCAATCCGTGCTTGTTTCGGCAAAAAAGACAAGCAGCAGCCCCCTTTCAGCCGCCAGTGCCACAAGCAACATCGGCGCCCAACAGCAGGGCACGATCAGTGGAAGGATCACCAACGAAAACAGCGAAGCGCTCGCAGATGCCAGCATCACCGTGCTCCAGACAGGACTATCTTTGAAAAGTAAGGCCGACGGTAGTTATACGCTCAACATCCCTGCCGGCATCTATACCATGGAAGTTCGTTACATTTCCCATCAGACAAAAAGGATCACCGATATCCTTGTCCATGCCGGCAAGCAGACCAACCTCAGCATCGTGTTAAAAGATGCTGTAAAAAGCCTGGAACAGGTGGTCGTCACGGGAAGTTACAAGCAGGAAAGTATTGCTTCACTCTATACCAAACAAAAAAATGCAACGACGATCTCCAACGGGATCAGCCGCGAGCAGATTGCCGTGTTACCCGACAAAAACGTTGGTGAAACCTTAAAGCGCATCTCCGGCGTCAGCACCAATGACAACCGCCGGGTTGTGATCCGCGGTATTGCCGAACGCTATAACCTGGCCATGATGGATGGCGCCACCCTCCCCAGCACCGATGTGCAGGTCCGGGACTTCGAATTTGATATTGTGCCGAGCAACCTGATCGACAATGTCGTGATCCACAAGACCGCATCGCCAGACCTGAGTTTTGGCTTTGGCGGTGGACTGGTCCAGATCAACACCCTGGCCATTCCATTGAAAAACTTCACCTCCTTTTCGCTGGGCAGCAAATATATCAATGGCTCTACGGGAAAAGATTTCCTGGGCTATGGCCGTGGCAGCTGGGACTACCTGGCCTTTGACGACGGCACGCGGGGTAATTTTCCCCGGGATCTGACCGTCTTCAACGGCATCAACTACGATCCTGCCAATCCGTACAAACCGGTACCCGAGGGAGTCACGCCTTTTACCCCCGAAATGATCGGGGCACAGAACAAACGCATCGGCGGATTGGAACGTCTGGGAACACGAAAATATACCGCGCTACCCGGGCAAAACTATCAGTTCAGCCTGGGGCGGAGCTACAATAGCGCAAAGGGTATCTTTGGATTTGTAGGTTCGCTCAGCTACCGCAATGAACAGTCTATTGATCAGATCTCCAATTTTGAACGGGGCAACTGGCAAAAAACAGACGGAGCCAGCTTCGATATCAGTACCGGAAAAGAAATCAATCCGACAAGCGCTAGGCAGTATAACTTCAATTCGAGTCTAAGCGGATTGGTCAACCTGGGCTGGAACAGCAAAAACCATAAAATAACCGCGCGCAACTTTTATTCCCGCATGTTCAACAATCAGTTCTCTGTCATCGAGGGCTGGGGAAACGATATTGGCCATGGCTCCAGACCCGCTATCCGCGAGTATGACCGCCCCAAATTTATCGATATGCTTCAGAACAAGCTGGATGGCGAACATCGCTTGGGCAACTTTAAGCTGGAATGGAATATTGCCCGCAACCGGCTGAACAACCGCGAGAAAGATGCCACCGAAGCCTGGCTCGAACCCCGAGGCACCCTCAATGATACCCTGTACAATGTTGTGCCTTCACATTATGCCAATGCCGGTGATGGGACCTTTACACGCTCCGAATACCATTATACCGAGACCAACCAAATTGCCGAGGGGGCATTGAGCTACCAGATCAACTGGCTCGGGCAAAAGCAGACCCTGAAAGCCGGCTATCAGTTTATGGACCGGCATGGATTATTCGAATGGGTCTCCCTGCCGATTGTTTCGGTCGGTGCAAATACCTATTCGCCCGTTAACACCTGGTCGAAGTACCTTGATTTTAAGGATCCCTTACATGGGATGTTCTATTATCCCGCCGCCTTCTCCATCAGCGCCTACGAAGGGAAGAATATCAACCAGGCCGTCTATGGGATGTTAGACAATCGGTTCAACTCCTGGATCCGGCTGGTCTGGGGACTGCGTGCCGAATACTTCAAGTATAAAAGCCTGCAAAATGGCGATAATGACCTGCAGATGGATGCCCGCACCATTGCCATGCGCAAGCAGCGCTTTGTAGATCCCAAAACCGGCAAGCTGGTGGGCATGACAGCAGACCCCGAGACCGAAGAGAAAACCTGGCGCTACCTGCCCTCGGCCAGCCTGACCTTGATCCCCGTAGAGGATTTCAATATCCGCATGGCCTATTCGCAGTCGGTAGTCCGCCCCGCATTGATCGAAAACTCCAGGATGGTACGTCAGGATCCGGCACTGGGTGGCGCTTACCGCCGCAATGAAGGCGTGCTGTCTACCGTCATAGACCATTATGACATGCGCCTGGAATGGTATCCTTCCATTGCGGAAGTGATCTCCATTGGATTTTTCTATAAATATTTCCAGAACCCCATCGAATTGTACCGGCAGATGATGGACTCCTCCCACCGCATCTATGTCACCACCAACAACTCCGAATGGGCCAAAATAAAAGGACTGGAGTTTGATATCCGCAAAAACCTCGGGTTTATACTTCCGGGCTCCCTGCTCGAGGATTTTAATTTCAGCGGCAACGTCACCCTGCAGAGCTCCGAGGTGCAATCGGCCGAATTCAGGGCCAAGGGCATCGACACCGATAAATATGGGAATACCTTTGAGTACCGCGAAAAACAGTTCCTCAAAAGCAAGCGCCCGCTCTATGGACAGATCCCCGTCGTCTATAATGCCGCCTTACAATATGCCGGAGACCGCCTAGGTGCCAACGTCGCCTTCAACCATATGGGGTACAAAACCTTTATGACCGCCATGAGTGAAGACCTGATCGAATACGAGCGCCCCCGCAATCAGCTCGATGCACAGCTGAGCTACAAATTACTGAAAAACAAAAACCTGGACCTTAAGCTCAACCTCAGCAATCTGCTGAATAGCCCCTTCCGTTTTTATGTCAACAGGCCCGAAACCTACAAGATACAGGACCGCTGGAAAGGCCTGTCCAACTCCGAGTGGCCTACCCAGGAGTGGGACGAGATCTACGAGTGGAAATTCGGGTTTTCCCAAAAATATGAGGAAGGTTACTACGAGACCTCAGCAGACGGAACCAAAAAGATGCGCATAGGCGACAAAGAAACCTTTAACCGCAAAGTAGGCAGTTCCTTTAGCCTGTCCATTGGATATACATTTTAAATCAAGCGTTATGAACATAAAAAACATTTTAACAGCTACGGCAATCAGCTTTTTTCTGCTCTTCGGCCTCCTGTCCTGCAACAAAGGCGGAGACGAGCTTTTGTACCATTCCAATATACATCTGTTCAATTTAAGTGGGTACAATAACAGCAATGAGGAACTTACGCTGCAACTGGACACCTTTCCTCCTACAGTGACGTCAGCGTTTAGCAAAATCGCTTTTGGCGCCACCTATAATTTCAATGATCCGAAGAAGCAAAGCTTAAAATTCACCATGAAATCCAAAGCCAGCGATAAAATTCTGCTGGAGCGGGAAATCAGAGCCAACGATACGGAAGCCGAGACCAACCTCAACCTGATCTATATGAACGGAAAGGTAGGCGATTTCCCGGTGATCCCGGCACCCGTGGAGGGCAAGGTGCAATTGATCTATATGTTCCAGTCCAATATTTTAAATTACCGCGAACCGGTGGATATTGTATTCAAGAAATACTATTTTATCCCCAAAGTGTTTGAAGAGGTCGTCCGGATCAAAAACCTAAAGCCCAACGAGTTCTCTCAGCCCATTTCTTTTGCTCCCTTCCCCTTAGGCGTACAGGAATATAATGGGCAGAAAACGCCGGTCTTGTTTCGGGCACATATTTACAAAGCCGGGACCGACATCCCCTATAACGCAGGTACGCCCTATGAATTCAACCCGCTGACCTCGGTTGCTCCGACGCCCTCACCCGTAAAGGCCAGTTCCAAGTTGTTGATCATCAACGAAGCTCCGGTCAATAATATGATACAGTTTAATAAGGTTTTAGAATTATAATTTATACAGATGAAAAATTTGTTGACAAAGACATTTTTCCCATGCATGGCGCTGCTGCTGATCGGCATTCCTTTCTTTTTCAGTGCTTGCAACAAGGATACGGTTGAAGTAGAGCGCGCGATGCATATCCTGATCAATGGCTACAATGGTGCTGAGCATCCTTTGGTCGTGGCGATCGATACCACCGTATTTGATCATAAAGAGGGCGCTTTTATGATCCAGCCCAAGAGCAATATCCATTTTACAACGGCCTACAGCTACAGGGTACCCAAAAAACGACTGGTTACGCTGACCGATACCGTGACTAAGAAAGTGGTATACAGTGCTGAATTGCCCGAGAATACCATCAGGGTAAATTTCAATTACCTCTATTTTGACGGCAAGGTACAGCAGGTGGTTCCCCCCGCTGCTGACCCCAATGTCAATAAGCTGGGCTTTTACATTTATGATAAAAGCATTGATTTTCCGGTTGATATTTCGTTACAGCAGGTCGATGCAACTACGGGCAATGTCCGTAAGGAGTATATTGCAAAACGTGTGCTTCCCGGAAAATGGGTCTATGTCGATTATATGCCACTCAAGGGCTTTGACAAAGAGGTCGACCTGCGGAGTGCCACAGTACATTTCACCAAGGCCAATACCGATGAATGGGCTTTTGAAGGCGATGAAGCAAAAAGTAAATTGCCCGCCGTTGGCTTCTTTTTCCCAAAATTGAACGATAAGGGCAAGGTGCACCCCTATTTTATTGCGCCCAAAGTGCCGAATCAAATCTTCAGCCGGCTTTTCTTCTATCTGGATTAAGCGATCCATGGGATAGCACTGGCGGGCAGGTAAACCTCATGTGGCTTACCTGCCCGCCATTTTTCTTTAACATTGCATATATCCAACACCGCCTTTACTACAGGGCTGTTATATATACGAAGTTTCATTCACTTCCTGCTGCTGTCCTAAATACGCAATTTACCGTATAAGTCCGCTATCCGCAAAATAGGCAAACCAATGCTGCGGCACATGCCTTCCCTAGTTAAGTGTCCTTGAACGGGCGCTAGCTTTTTGATAGTTTAAAACTTTAGGAATTATGCTTGCAATGAACTACCGGGGGCCCTATCGCGTACGCGCCGATAAAAATGCCCCATTGCCAGAGATCCTCCATCCACAGGATGCCATTGTCCGGGTCTTGCGTTCCTGTATCTGCGGATCAGACTTGCATCTCTACCATGGGCTGGTACCCGACACCCGGGTAGGCTCTACTTTTGGACACGAATTTATAGGTGAAGTGGTTGAGGTCGGCGCCGGAATAGAAAGTCTACAGGTTGGCGACCGGGTGATGGTGCCTTTTAATATTGCCTGCGGCAAATGTGCCTTTTGCCGGCAGGAACTATACGGCAACTGCCATGAGTCCAATCCGGAGGCTACAGCTGTCGGCGGTATCTTTGGCTATTCCCATACAGCGGGCGGCTATGCTGGCGGGCAGGCCGAATATGTCCGTGTCCCCTATGCGGATGTCGGCCCCGTGGTTATTCCCGATTGGATGGACCCGGACGACGCTGTCCTGTTGACAGATGTGGTACCAACGGGTTATCAGGCGGCCGAAATGGCCGGTATCCAACCCGGCGATACCGTGGTTGTTTTTGGCGCTGGCCCAATCGGTATTATGGCCGCCAAGTGCTCCTGGCTTTTTGGTGCAGGACGCGTTATTATCATCGACCAGGTTGACTACAGGCTTGAATTTGCCGAACGATACGCGCAATGCGAAGCCGTTAATTTCCGTTCCATTGGCGATCCCGTAGTTTTTGTAAAGACAATTACCGATTCACTGGGAGCCGATGTGTGCATCGATGCCGTCGGCTGTGAAGCTGCCGGCAATACAATGAATACGCTGTTGGGCCGCTATCTTATGTTACAGGGCGGATCCACCACGGCCTTGCACTGGGCCATTAATAGCGTCAAAAAAGGCGGTATCGTATCCATTGTTGGGGTATACGGCCCTATCGACAGTCTGGTGCCCATTGGCAATGTACTCAACAAAGGAATCAGCATACGGGCTAACCAAGCCTCGGTAAAGCGACTTCTGCCCAAACTGATCCAACATGTACAAGATGGGATCATCAATCCCAAGGAATTGATCACACACCGGGTTCCATTGGAAGAAGTTGCTGACGCTTATCATATTTTCTCTTCCAAGCTGGACAATTGTATCAAAACTGTGCTTATTCCACCCTTCGCTTAAATCCTAAAATTTATATGATGATGACAGATCAAACTACACCCGAAGATTTTATCAACGACAGACAAGGGCGCTACAGCCATATTAAGGGTTGGGGCATCGATTTTGATCCCAAGAATGATCCGACCTATCCCCTTAAAAAACGCAACAATGCCGAACATCAGGGCTATTCCTGGCAGCGTCCGCCGCTACAGGAGGAGACTGTAGAGATCCTCAAGTCTGTGGAAAGGCCCAATCTGACAGCAGTCTATGGCACCAGCAATCCGCCTATTGGCCTCAGTGGAGTCCTCAGGCGAATTGCCTTTCAGTATAGCGAATCCAGCTACGGGCGCTGGCTACCCCTGGTGCTCGCCGACCGGGTCAATATGATAGAAGGCATCCTTTGCGATATTAAAAAGGGGCACCTTCCGAATTTAGTCAACGAACTGGGCTTAAGGGCCGAATGGAAGCATAATAAAAAATCCTTGATCGGCAAGTCTATTGTGGCCGCTGTAATGATTGGATTGGTGGCCTATCAGTTTTGTTCCAAAAAGAAAAAATAAAGGATAAACTAAAATAATAGCCTATGAGAGTTCTCAGCACCAAGATGCATGGCATACTAGATTATCTAACAGCGCTCTTTCTGATTCTCTGCCCACAGCTGTTTGATCTCAGCAGCAGTAGTCCCGAAGGAGCAGTATTTGTGCTACTCGGCATATTAACCTTGGTATACAGTGCTATTACACAATACGAACTTGCTCTATTTCGTGTTGTGCCGATGGACGTGCATCTGGTTTTTGATATCTTTTCGGGCCTATTCCTGGCGGCATCACCATGGCTTTTGGATTTTAGCCGGTATGTTCCTTATTGCAGAGGTGACCGGAGGCTATACATTGATGGTTCCTTTGATGCTTGTCTGTTCGATATCTTACCTCATCAATAGAACAGTGCTCAAACATTCGATCTATACCAAAGTGCTCGCAGAATCGGGAGACCTTATATCTTATGAAGATAAAGACCGTTCCGTATTGAGCATGATGCGCATCAAATACGTTCTGGAAACCAACTTTGTGATTTTACGTCCGGATGAAACCCCTAAATCTAGGCAGCACGATATTATTCATAGCAAACGAAATATATTTCCTATTGTGAGCCATGATGGCAAATTCATAGGGCTGGTCAACAGCGAATATCTATTCTCGATTCTACTTGGCGAATTGGATGGGTTGGATACAGCATTTGAAAAATTGGCTCAAAAACCCAATGACATCGTCCTTATTCATGAAAGTATGGAATCTGTGATGTCAAAAATGAACAAAGAAGACACTTGGATCCTCCCGGTGCTTGGACCTGAGCAAAAATATCTGGGCTTTGTGTCCAAATCTAGCGTATTCAATAAATACAGGGCACTGCTTATCCGCCAAGGGCATTATCTCGAATAGGAAACAATAAACATCCATTTAAGTTTAAAAATGGGAAGCACCTATCCGTCAACTTTTAGCAACTTAACAATAGATTTCTATCGGTAACTGTATCGCATTGTCTGGTGCAGGTAAAAAAAGTGCCTGCATCCTAAAACTCTCTATCGATCTTTATGGAATTTCATAATTAGATATATCTTACCAATAACGAAGCAAAGAATCTCAATTTTTAAATTGATTAAAACCGATCTGGATCTTTACATCGTATATTAAAAAACAAGAATAGAGAAACGCTATGAAACAGGTATTTTTATTATTATTACTAGGATTAGGCTTATTTATGCTCAGCAAATTTGGTTTTTCGCAGAAAACTAATGATTCCAAAATAATTAAAAAACAAGCTATGAACCCTACCGGCGATGAAGATCAGGTTATTTATTTTGCAGGAGGATGTTTTTGGGGTACGGAGCATTTTCTTAAGCAGGTCCGCGGGGTGACCGCTACCGAAGTTGGTTATGCCAATGGCAATCTAAAAAACCCAAGCTATGAGCAGGTTTCCACAGGAAAAACGGGCTTTGCGGAGACTGTCAAAGTCACTTACGATCCACAAGTCGTTGACTTAAAGCTGCTCATAGATTTATTCCTAAAGACTATCGACCCGACCTCGCTCAATAAGCAAGGAAACGATATCGGAACACAGTATCGTACCGGTATTTACTATACAAATGATTCAGCCATTCCGGTTATCAAGGAAAGCCTCGCCGAACTGGCCAGAAAATATCCGGCAAAAATAGTTGTTGAACTGGAACCCTTACAAAATTACTACGACGCTGAGGCATACCATCAAAAATATCTCGACAAAAACCCAGGTGGCTACTGCCATATTGATCCGGAATTATTCGAGATGGCTCGCAAAGCCAATCCTGCGCCCGCCAAAGATACAGTTGTGTCACCAACCTACAAAAGAAAGGACAAGAGCACACTTAAAAAAGAACTTACAGCACTACAATATGATGTAACCCAAAATCAGGCAACCGAGCGTGCCTTTGATAACGCATACAATGATGAGTTCAGAGATGGCATTTATGTAGATATTACTACCGGTGAACCGCTATTTGTCTCGACCGACAAGTTTGAATCAGGCTGTGGATGGCCCAGCTTTTCCAAACCGATCAATCCAGACTTAGTCGAAGAATTAGCTGATAATTCTCACGGCATGCGCCGCACGGAAGTACGTAGCAAAACTGGCGACGCTCACCTAGGACATGTCTTTGATGACGGCCCTGCCGACAAAGGGGGGCTACGCTATTGCATCAATAGTGCCTCTCTCCAATTCGTGCCTAAAGAAGAAATGAAAGCCAAGGGTTATGAAAAATATTTGCCCTTGCTAGCCAAGAAGTAAATGGTATAGCTTAAAAGGCTCTTAGCAAAAACTGATGCAAGCTGCATCAGTTTTTTTGTGCGCTGCTATCCCACGAACAGTAACGAAATGAGCTATCCACTTACGTGTGAAACGATCTTTATTTACACTAGCTAAAACCTACATCAAAAAAAAATTAAAAAAAAATAAAATTATAAAATCCAAGCTATTCAAAAAGTCGTAAATGGTTATAAGTACAGAAAAATTATAAAACTTAAAGACTTTTGTTATGGAAAAGACAACAAAGCCCCACCATGATTCGCTATTGGATTCCAATGGTGAAATTGAAAAAAGGGATCTTCGCAGAAGGGATTTCCTAAAATTTGCAGGCGCAAGCGCTGCATCATTAGCCATTCTCGGTATGTCCAGTTGTAAAAAAGACCACGACGACGGCATGGATAACGGCGGTAAAGGTCTTTATTTTGGCAGCGGCGATATTGCGATTCTCAATTATGCGTATGCGCTCGAACAGCTTGAAGCCGCCTTTTATATTCAATTGGTCAATAACCCCTACGCTGGCATGACCGATATGGAAAAGGCATTCTTTACGGATATCCGTGATCATGAGATTGCCCATCGCGAATTTTTTAAAGTTGCACTGGGTGCCAAAGCAATCTCCAGCCTTGATTTAAATCTTTCGGGTATTAATTTCAGTAGCCGGGAAAATGTCCTGGCAACGGCCAAAACATTTGAAGACCTGGGCGTTTCAGCGTATAACGGTGCCGGATGGCTTATTAAAGATCCCAATTACCTGTTATTGGCAGGTAAGATCGTTTCGGTCGAAGCGCGGCATGCTGCTTGGGTACGTGACATGATAGACAACGGCAGTTTTGCCAATATGGAAGTTGTCGATTCCAATGGTCTTGATGTTGCCAAAAGCCCCAGTGTCGTACTGAGCGCTGCGGCACCGTTTATCAAATCGAAAATCGACGTATCGGATCTACCCACTTATTAATCACCCAAAACTCAATTATCATGAATCTTTTAAACGTTTTTGAACAAATAAATGCTGTAGATCCTGAGTTCAGCGATCGCATCAGCCCACGTCGCGAAGCAATCAAAAATCTAGCTTCCATGAGTAAAAAAGTAACCCTGGCAGCGCTACCCTTTTTCGTTAGTGAACTTTTCAAAAAAGCTTATGGTGCCACAGCTCCAACGGACGTAAATGGTGTACTAAATTATGCATTGACCCTCGAATATTTAGAAGCAGAATATTATACCATGGGAGTTGCCAAATCTGGACTCATTCCCTCAGGCAAACCGCTCGGAGCCATTACCACCATACGGGATCATGAGGTAGCTCACGTGAATTTTCTGAAACAGGTATTGGGCAGTAAGGCTGTTTCAAAGCCGACATTTGATTTTACCGCTGGCGGCACATTTGGAAATGTCTTTAGCGATTATGATACATTTTTAGCGGTTGCTCAGGCATTTGAAGATACCGGGGTGAGAGCGTATAAAGGACAGGCAGGCATCTTGCTTGGCAACCGCGTTGTTCTTACCGCAGCATTGCAGATCCACTCTGTCGAAGCAAGGCATGCCTCCCATATCCGGCAGATGCGCCGCGCACGCGGCGGCGGTGCTGCAAATCAAAAGCCTTGGATTACGGGAGCCAATGATACGGGTATCGGTGCCGTCGTAGATCCTATTTATGCAGGTGAGGATAATGTAAAGCAAGCAGGCGTTGACATTACTTCGCTTTCTGGCTCCATGGGGAAAATCTCAACGAGTGCAGCCACACAATCTTTTGATGAGCCATTAACCGCAGAAGCTGTACTTAATATTGCAGGTTTATTTATCAAAGCTTAACAAAAGTTTTAATTTACCTGTGAAAACGGCCCCGGTTTGGTTTACAAATTGGGGCTTTTTCGTGCTATTAAATCCTGAACGACAGTAAAAAATTTAAGAGAATAAGGTGCTAGATATTTCCCATTACGCAGAGCTCAGTTAGCGTAGGGCTAGGTTTTCCACCTTCATCCTCCAACGTAATGGCGAAGGCCTGTGCTTTGGCAACATCAAGCATTTTACTGACCATCTGATTGCTGGCAGCCACCGGAAATACACCAGCACTGACCGGCTGTCCGTCTACCATGGCCCAGAGCTGATACTGTTTACCCTTGGGAGGAACGGGCATATGTTCAAGACTCAAGTATACTGCTTTAGACTGCTGGTCCCAGTAAACTAGTGCGTGCAAATCTGGTTTGGTCTCAATACCTTTTAAAGAAATCGTTTTGATTGCCGGATTCTGAATGAGTGCCCATTTGTCCTGCAATACAGCTAACGTAGTTTGCTTCGAATCTAGTTGCGTATTGGTTTGAGCAAGCATCTGTCTATCGTGTTTTTGCTGCTGATAAAAGATTAAATTCGCACCAGCACTGAGCACAAACAAAACACTTGCTGCGATTGCCCACCCATAAGATCTTACCGATACGATCTGAGCCGTCTGCTCTTCAGTGCTGGAATTTGTTCGTGACTTATCATATTCATTCGATGAAGTAATCACCGTTGGAGCAAGATGTGCTGAATTATTTTTCGCAACGAGGTTTTCATCTTCAAGCCTAGCCCAGATTTTTTCCTTCAGAGGAATAGGCGGTGCCACCGCCTGGATCTCAGCCAAGTTCACGAGCATTTTTTCAGCTTCGATTACTGCTTCATCCACTGCGGAATTATGTTTACGAATGCAGTTCAGGATACTTACTTCCTCTTCGGAAGCGAGTCCTAATACATACGATTCAATAATCCCAGATGATATGTAAGCTTCGATATCCAAAATCAACGATATTCTTTTAACAATTTTTTTAAATGTAAAAACGCAGCTTTAGTCCGTGTTTTTATGGTCCCCAAAGGAATATCGAGCTGTTGCGCGATTTCCAGTTGGGTGTATCCTTCATAGTAGGCCATTTCAATCAAAATGCGGCATTCAGGCTTCAAATTATCTAAAATATTATTAAATCCAATAAAGTCAGTACGCGCAAATCGTTCGTTTTGGCTTTGATCTTGTTCCTCTTCTCTATTTACGATATTGGAAAGGGATTGGTTTTTCAATTCATTCTTTGCTGCCTTTGATTTCCGGTAGTCCAGTGCGGCGTTACGCGCAATATTGATCATCCATGTATATAACCTTCCCTTTTCTGCCTCGAAATGATCAATATGTTTCCAGATCTTAACAAAAACATCCTGAATAACTTCCTCTGCGTGCTCAATAGAAGTTACAATCCGGCAAACTACGCCATACAAGGCGTCCGCATAGTTATCGTAGAGATAGCTAAAGGCCTGCTGGTTCTTTTTCTTAAGCAAAAGAATCAATGTTTCTTCCGAAAGGTTGTGTAATGGACTCAAATTTTAAGTTTATAGAACTAATATCTCTAATAAATCCTGTAAATCAAAGCCCATCACGCAATTCAGGTAAAAAACTGCTTATCGGAAAAAAAAGCGTATAAATACCTATCCATAAGCAGGTGTTTTTAAATAAAATCATAAATCCCATTTTTCCATCCCAATATTTTGGCGGAATCCGCATGTAGCCAGTTTTTCAGCACTGTTGCATATACTTTTCGAAAATCTTCCGTATACTGGAGATCCCCCTCATTGAGCTGGGTAAGGTCGGGCAAGGCATTGAGCAGCCCCTGTTTTTTCAAGCCTCCGGACAGAAAGAAAAGTTGGTTTGCCGTACCATGGTCAGTGCCATTGCTGGCATTCTGGGCCACCCTGCGACCAAACTCCGAAAAGGTCATCAGCATGACATGCTGAAAAAGGCCATTTTTCTTGAGGTCGTCTACAAAAGCTTCCACGGCATCGTTGATGATGTGGAATAGGTTCTGCTGCCGTTGCTGCTGATTGATATGCGTATCAAAACTACCGATCTGCAGATAATATACCTGTGTATTGATATCTGATTTAATCAAGGAGGATACCGTCTTCAGATCCTTTCCAAGCACCGAATCGGGGTACGCTGCCGCGGTCTTACTCGCTTTGCTCTGTTCAAAAATATAGTCGGCATTATTGATCGTATCACCCAGGGTCTGATACAGATAGGCTACTGTTTCCTCTTCATGCTGGTGCTGATGTTCCTGAAAGAGTGTATTAAAGTACTCTTCACGGCTGGTCTGATAAAGCTTTTTGGGGTCTTTAAACGCAAACGCTTTTTTCTTTTTTCCCTTGAGAGCAAGGCTCAGCATATCATTCACTTCCAGGGCCTGTGTCGGATGACCGCAATCGTAACAGGCCTGATCGAGGTAGCGTCCTATCCAGCCGCTTTCTAGGTATTCGTCGCTTCGGCTCGCACTATGCCATATATCCATGCTGCGGCAATGCGATTTATTGGGGTCCGGATAACCGACATTGTTGAGTACCGCAAGTTCGCCACGATCATAAAGTGTCTTGAAAAAAGGTAACGCCGGATTAATGCCCGCTTCATCCGTGAGGGCTAGCGCATTATTGACCGCAATCGTCTGCCGTTCCCGAAAATAGATATCATTGCGCATCGGAACAATGGTATTCAGCCCATCATTGCCGCCACTAAGCTGCAAGATGACCAACACCTTATGTCCCCTTGCCAGTGCTTCGGGCGAGGACATAGCTTTCAAGAAATTGGGCAGCAGCAGCGAAGCTGTTGCCAGTGAACCTGCTTTGAGAAATTGGCGTCTTTTGATGATCATGGCGTCCTATTTACGATTAACAGAGTTGGTATTCCGGGATACTCATTACTTCGATAATAGTTCTACGGCGGCTTCCGCCAGCGTAGCTATCACGCAGTGTCTTACCAAAGGAAGGCTGCTGCTGCAGCAAGAGTTCAAAGGGATCCCGATCTGCAAATGCAGCCTCGACTCCAGCCCAGTCAATGGATATTTTGGGATTTTTGTAGACCTTAGAAAGTGCCCGCGACTGCTTCAGCCCCATGTCGAGGTCATCGTCATTCTGCGCATCAAGGTCCAACGGCCGCAGGCCGGTCCATATCTGTGGTATTTGCATCCGGAGTAACAAAGTAGAACTGTCGATCCAGGCTTTTCCAGATGGCCATCCCGCCACATTCGGCGGATACAAGAGCATCTGCCCCAGCAACTTTTGATAAACAATCAGGTTTTCGGGATTCGCTATCTCCATGGGCAGCACGCGCATGATACCGACCATGAGTTCCACCGGTGACTTTATTTTGTTGCCTACATGTTTGGAGTCGTAAAACCAGGTTGCTGTAAATATGCGGTCGAGCAGTTGCCTGATATCATATCCTGAATCGAAGAAATCTTTACTCAGCGTGTCGACAATTTTCTGATCCACTTGTTCGTTGACCAAAAAACGGTAGAGTTTATCGGTGATAAAACGGGCAGTAGCGGGCTGCCCCAGGATAATATCCAAGACAGCATTGCCGTCAAAATTCCCGGTTTTCCCCAAAAATATTTTGCTGCCCGAGTCATGAAACTTTTTACGCTCCAGAAACTGGCCGTCCCTATCATACGACCAACCCGTAAATGCACGCGCAGCTTCCCTTACATCCGATTCCGTATAGTTGCCACGCCCCATCGTAAAGAGCTCCATCACTTCCCGGGCAAAGTTTTCATTGGGATGGCCTTTTTTATTCTGCTGGTTGTTGAGGAAATTGAGCATAGCCGGAGCTTTGGAAACGGCAAACAGCAGATCACGAAAATTTCCGAGTGCATTTTTTCTGATTTCGTTGAGGATATGGGCACTAAAATTGGAGTTGATAACCCGGCTTGCAAAATGGCCGTGCCAAAAAAAGGCCATCTTCTCCCGGAGCTGATCTTCGCTATGCACCATTTCATTCAGGAAATTAAGGCTGATTTCAATATTACGCTTTCGATTAAGCTGCTGCACCCGCTTTTTGTCTGCCGCATTCAACTTTGAAAGTGCTGTATAGTCGACGTCGGTCTGCTCCCTATTGAAACTGATCGGATGAAATTTATGTTCCTGAGCATATTGCTTCCAGAGGACTGCGGTAGACTGCTGTTCAAAAATAGGAATCTGCTGTAGGCTCATCCCAAATCCGGCGCGATTTGCCAAGTGCATATTTTTTTTAAAATCGGACATCATCATGTTTCCATTTATACCTAAATAACGAATTATTTAGATATGTTTGCTTATAGGAAGATTCGATTTAACAAACTTTAAGCTAAATTAACAAATTGACTACCAGTCCGATACTTTTCAAACTTCGTTTTTTTCATTAAATGCACTGCTGTTGTATAATTTAGTATCGCTGATTATATCCCGCAATAGCATCACCAGATAGAAATAATGCGGCGCAAGGGATTAACAAAAACATCTCGTATTATCATAAAGGCAATAGGCATCAATAAGGTAGCAAACCAAAACCTTATTGATACCTAAAGATCGCGAATGGCAGCCATGAGTATAATAAGAAAATTATTATGCCCCAGTGTTAATTTACTATTAAGCCACCTAAAATTTGACTGATACGACAAACAAAAAGAGGGGCAAATTAGTTATTAATGCAATAGTAATTATCCTAATTAACAGAAATAGATTTAAATAAGTTAAATGTAGCACTGATATCTCTATTTACACAAGTAATTATATATTGAGATGAACCATTGGTGGTTACCAGGAGCTCGGCATGGCGGGAGCAGTAGGCAAAGTGAGCTACAGAACTATGGACCAACGCAGTAATATATTTTTAACCCTATAAATTTAAGGAAATGAAAAGAATCTTAATTGTTTTAATGCTAGTTTTTTGTTTTGTCTATCGCAAAACCGATGCATGCACACGCGTTGTATATAAAGGCCCCAATCACACTGTACTTACCGCCAGAAGTATGGACTGGCGGGATGAAATACCCGTTAATTTGTGGGTATTTCCAAAAGGGATGAAACGAAATGGAGAAGTGGGTCCCCTTTCTGTCAAATGGACTTCAAAATATGGCAGTGTCATTGCCAGTGCCTGGGACATGGCCACTACCGATGGTTTGAATGAGGCTGGCCTTGTCGCCAATGTCCTTTGGCTAGCCGAGTCCCAATATCCTAAATTCGATCCAAAAGGACAGAAGCCCGGATTGACCATTGCCGCTTGGGCACAATATATATTAGACAACTATGCTTCGGTAGCAGAGGCCGTAGATGCTCTCAAAGGCGAACCATTCGTCTTAGTAAGCGACTATATTCCGGGCACAGAACGGTTTACGACACTGCATTTATCATTATCCGATAAATCTGGCGACAATGCCATATTTGAATACATCAACGGAAAGCTTGTGATACACCATGACCCGAAATATGTCGTGATGACAAACTCGCCTATCTTTGAAGAGCAGCTGGCGCTCAATAATTATTGGCGGGGGATTCCGGGCACCATCATGTTGCCTGGCACCAACCGTGCCGCAGACCGATTTGTGCGCGCTTCCTTTTATATTGATGCAATTCCACAGACTGATGATGTGAGGAAATCGGTTGCAAGTGTGTTTAGTGTAATTCGCAATTGTTCTGTTCCTTATGGAATTTCCTCCAAGGAAGAGCCCAATATCTCCACGACACGTTGGCGTTCTGTAGCAGATCATAAAGATTTGGTTTACTATTTTGAGACAGTAACCACACCGGGTACCTTTTGGATCAATCTAAAAGATCTGGATCTGAGCGAAAAAGGTCAGGTTCTTAAACTTGATGTGGAGCAGAACAAAACCTATACGGGATTGAGCAATGAACACCTAAAAAAAGTTGAACCTTTTAAATTTATGGGGCTATAATTCAATACGAATAGCAAAATAAGCTACCAGTTTGTTTCCTCGATAGCTAGCCGAATTAAGGGAAAATTTCACGAAAACGCATAAAAGTATTCAGTTGCCGACATAATCTCCTCCCTCCGCATCTCTTAAGGACTGCATGGAGCTATGTCGGCAATAAAATTGGATGCGGGCGAAAAGCTGGTATCCTTCGGAGGAATAGCCTTGTATTTTTTTACTAATTCTCGGAGTTTCTCTAATGGCAGTGCCTCAATTTCATGGCCCTGATATCCTTTCATGGTACTCGCCATAGTAAGCGAATTTAGTACGGCTTCTTCCGTAGCTTCAATAGCAGCCATAAACAATTGGGAGGTATAATCGTTATGTAAACTGGGTATATTGACTACAGGATTTTTGGGTTGATGCTGTATCCGCAGACCTGGATTTGTAGAGAAAGCAATGGCATATTCGCCACTCCCCTGTGCTGCAATTCCGCCTGTTCTTCCCAGTCCGATCATGGTTCTGGACGCCATTCGCTCTAGATTGCGATGATCCAAAGGAGCGTCTGTTGCGATCACAATCATACACGAACCGTCCACGTTATTGAGCAATTGATTGCTAAAAGAAAACTTCTTCAGTTCTTTTCCTACCGGGACGCCGTCCATCTGCAAAACGCCGCCATAATTTGTCTGTACCAATACCCCAACTGTATACCCGCCGAGACTCTGTGGCAATTTGCGCGATGAAGTACCGATTCCGCCTTTAAAGCCAAAACAAACAGTTCCTGTTCCAGCACCAACATTTCCTTCAACCACCGAATCAGCCGCCTGACGGATGGCATCTGCGACGTCCGATTCCTGCACATGCCTGCCGCGAATATCGTTTAGCCAGCCATCATTTACATCGCCCACGAGGGCATTGACAGATTGGATCTCTTCATTTCCCTTCTGCTGCAGTGTATAATTGATTACAGCACTGACAGCTGTACTCACATTTAATGTATTCGTTAATATGATCGGTGTTTCAATATTACCCAATTCCGTCACTTGCGTACTGCCGGCCAATTTCCCAAAGCCGTTTCCTACAAAGACGGCAGCAGGTACTTTTTCCTGATAGATATTGCCGCTATGTGGCAATATCGCGGTAACACCGGTCCTTACATTATCTCCCTTTATTACTGTTTTATGGCCCACCAACACGCCTTTCACATCTGTAATGCTGTTCTGCTTTCCGGGTGCTAGCACACCGGGCGTTAATCCCAATTGACGTATACGACGTTGCGCATGTGTATTTAGGCATAAAATAGTCAACATTGAAATGAAAAGGTACTTTAACATGGAGTTAGTGTATTTGAACTGAACATAATTCCCGAAGATAAAAAATAAAAATGATCTCAGTATTAGTGCTCCAATTCTTTCAGGTATTCGATCATGGCATCGAGGCTCTGCAGTAGCTTTTCACCCTCAAATCCCACCTTTCGGAAACGGATGTTCCCCTTTTTATCCAGGACCAATGTTGTCGGAATGGATATTATATCCAGCTTACTGCTGAGCTTTTTATCCTGATTGTAATAAAATGGAAAATCAATTTATGGTGGATTTCTAATAAAACCAGTAGAATAATGCAACCAAAGACCGCCTTTTGTTACATTTAATTTATTCGCAATCTGAATCACGATGGATAAATCGATCGCCGAACCTTCACACTTTAGACCCGGAACCCATAAAGAAGATCCATTTTCGTTCAATTGCAAGGATGTTGACAAGGCCATCAGCTAAACAAAGCAAAGCCTATTTCCTATTTTTTTCGTATCTTATCTCACTATGAAAATAGTAGACATCACAAAAGACACTTTAATCAATGCTCAGAAAGAAGGATTTACAGTATTAATCACCAAATTTAATTCAGATCCGTTAAACCCGACCTGGATTGTCGATAAGGTTGAAAACAGCAAAATAGAATCCAGCAAAAAAATGCTGAGCGAAAACTACCAACTATGCTATTCCATTAAAGAAGCTATTACGACGATCGATAGCCGCCCCTTTATCGGAAAATTACAGCTGAGCCATTAATATCTTTTGATCAATTTATAATTCAATACGCAATCGGACGAATGTATTGTTTCACTAAGCCCTTAGGCGGATTCATCACAACTGGATGATTGGTAAAATACACGCGCGAGAAAAGGCAGCCAGAGGTGGCTGCCTTTTCCGTATACATGCTTTTTTTTTGTCTCTGCCAACACTTTATTGAGCAATTCGGTCAGCTTAGTTAAGTCTTCGCCCCTTAGTCGGTGAGTAAAGCCGAATTATTTTACTTCCTTTTCTAAGTAAGAAAGCAGTTGATAAGCCAAATCGATGCGAACAGCATTCGGATAATTTTTATTGGCCAAGATAACGATACCGATTTTTTTGGCAGGTATGTACATGACATAACCACCAAAACCATTTGTCGAACCGGTTTTATTGATCAATACTTGAGTTTTTTCTTCCGCATGCGGTATAATTTCCTCCACTTTATTTGGCTGATAAATCATCTCATATGCATTCCCCTTTTGCAAGTGTCCCAACGTTACCGGATAGTCATACTGCTCCCAGATCAAATCTTGGGTCATGTTTGCGGTAGTGAAATACCCCGTATGACTTTTGCGGATCGCCGCAGCCACCGTCTTATCCACAGGTCCTACGCCCATATTTGCATCTACAAATTTAATCATATCTGCCGTACAGGATTTTACACCATATGCTTCATTGGCGAGCATAGCGGGATTGACACGTACAGGCTGATCGGTTTTATCGTAACCTTGCGCATACTGTTCCATTTTGGCCGCAGGTACCTCATAAAATGTATTCGACAGATGCAACTTATTAAGCACATGCTGTGTCATGGCCGCTGGGAAGGTCTGTTGAAATGCTTTGCCGGCAATTACGCCCAGCAGTCCGATACTGGGATTGGTATAGATCCGCTGGGTTCCCACTGCATAATCTGGTTTCCAGGATCTGTAGAAATCCATTAATTGCGTCTCATTTTGGACAGCATCAGGTAATTGTAAGTCGAATCCACCTGCGGTGTGCGTGCCTAGATGATAGAGATTGATATTGTCAAAAGCGCTATGCTTCAGTTGGGGCAGATATTGGCTAACCGGTTTGCTAAAATCAAGTTTACCCTCGACCTCAGCCAGGCAGGCCAATGTAGCAGTAAAAGTTTTGCTGATCGATCCGAGCTCAAATAAGGTCTGCTCAGAGACTGCTGTACCCTTTGCTTTTGAAGCCACGCCATAATTCAAAAAGGTATGCTTTCCGTTGACGCTTACGGCGATACTTAAACCCGAAATATGATTGCCATGCATCACCGGCCTTACGAGCGCATCGGCATAAGTCTGGAGATCTCCAGTCTTTCTCTCTTGCCCATTACCTCCTAAAAATGAGGAGATACAGGCCAGCAGTGTTGTAGCGATTTTAAAATTGTACATCGATCAAGAGTTTTATGTGATTACATGTATCTTAACATGTGTTGCAGTTACATGCTTCGGCAAAGATACTATTTTTTAATATCGTCACTTTACAAATACAACGTTTCGGCAATTCATTAACTGCACCACATCACCCAAGGATAGCTTGCGTTAAAAGTATAGGTGTTTCTGGCTTACTTTCTCGAGTAATTCCAAAAATAGACATTAAAACTTTTATCTGTTCTATTAAAGATTTGGCATTAGTATTATTGAATATTATTGTTTCGTTGGTATTTTGTCCAATAATACCGATTACTTTATAAAAATTCGTCATTTTCTAAGACTTTGTTCTGATAATAATGGCTAATAATTAAAAACACTGTTTTTATAGCCAACTTTTAATCATTTGATCAAAGATAGTTCTTTAAAAAAATATCAAAATACTTTAAAGAATAATTAAAACTGAATCGATAAAGGTCACTTTCCTACTTATTTTTTGTATCAAATAACGAGAAGATCGTCAGCGATCTCAAGAACGTTATATACTGGATTAGTATTGTTAAAAAAAGGAAGTACGGTTGTCCGTACTTCCGTAACAATACTGATGCAGATTACTTCTTCCGCACATATTTCCCCAGCAGTCGGCTAGTCGCAAAGCTCGCGATTGTACCCAGTGCAGCCATCAGCACCGTCTGTAGCACATCGCCCAGCGAAAGGCTTGCCCAGATGGAACAGATGGTACCACCAATGGCCGAGATACGGATATCATTCAGTTTCATTGACTTCGCTCCTTTCTCCGGTTCCAGCCCCATTGATCCTTACGTTTTGATCCGGAGCGTTCAGCTCTTTCATTGGCGGATCAGCCTGCTGTTCGGGTGAGGAATCCTGCACTGACCCTACCCCTTGATCAGCATCATCAGCTACTTCCTCCGGTGGATCCTTCTCTTTTTCCAGAACTGTCTCCAATACACCCAATCCCACAGCAATGTACTTTAAGATATTCACTGTCCTACCAGGCAGCTTAATAGGCGCCAGCAGAACCACCTGCAGCACCTGTCCGATTTTGTTTAAGATTTTTTTCATGTTACCAATTAAAATTGGCAGAATGAACGATCATCAGCATCATATTCCGACTGCAAATTGATGAAGTCCAAAGGCGTTAAGGATGAATTCTTGTCTGAACGAAGTGAGTTTGAATTCATTTAGCCATTGGGCAATAGCAATTGCACAAAGGAATAAAGCAATTGATCGTTCATCTGCTAATTATCGAATATTCAAATACACTTCATCCCCCATATCCCACAGACTATACACCAGTTCTTTAAGTTTTGCTAAAGCCTTACCACTGTAATCACCAGTCCCTTCACCAGTTAAGGTTGTAACTGGGGCTATACAGCCATGCAGTTCCCGCAATGCATTGTTAGCCGCATGGATCAGTATGGCTTCACGGCCCAGCACATTCGGGATGCCGATTTGCTCCCCATGTCTGGGGTAACGACGCTTTTGCAGTTTGTACTGACCTATCGGGATGCAGCTGATCCGAGGGATGTTATTTCGGTCTGGTAGTTCGATGGTATGGCAGATTTCTTCGCCTTGATAGCTGATGGTACCGTTAGTTCCATTTGCTCCATATTTCCGTTGGAGCAGCAGGATATGTTTTGTATTCATTTTGTTGAATAACCCAAATAATTTGATCGTGAATACTTTGTGCCCTTTCTGTTGCACAACAACAGATAGAGATGAAATCCATCCTCCCGAAAACCTTCAGGTATCGGAACGATAACTTTCCCTTCGCGACGTTGCCAGATCTGCTCATTGACAAAGGCATAGCCTTTTTCAACCTGATAGGCGCAGAGGGTCAGCCGATCGTCCGCTGTTAATAACCCCGCGTTACCATTGTCGTGTATTAGCTCAATACGATCGGCATACCGTCTCAGTTCGGGCACACTGACTCCGGGCAGCGCACCATCACTTAAGCGTACTAACGAGGGATCCACCACTGGCCCCTCTGCTTCGTGCTTTATTGCTACCTGAAGTGTATAGCCCAGCGCCAGCCCGGCAGGCAGAGATCTTTTTCGTTTCGCTGTTTCGGCATATCCTTTTCTGATCAATCCATTTAAGGGTACCAAAAAGGCCTGTCCGACCTTAAATGCAGCCCGTACACGCAGCTGAGCAGGACTTGCTGTTCTTTTAGTCATAATATAGCGTATAAATAGGCTGAGCCACATCAGCTCAGCCCCTATCTAAATTAGATTAGCTGTATCTCGCCCAGATACACACTTTTGGATACCTTGGTTTTCGATCGGTTGGACAAAAACAGCCAAGTATGTACACTACCCGTGGCCAAGTGCTCAGGCACCGTGAAGGTCACCGTACCCAATGCTCGTGTACTCGGTGCCGGTGTTGAGATAAACTCGTCCTTCTCGGGGTGGTAAGCCAGCACATAAACCATATCATCCGCAAAGGTTTCGAAAGTCTCGCTATCACCCGTACTCCAGGTAAACGTCAGCTCACCCGCATCGTAGGCGACAGCCACCGAGCCGCCTCCATACAAGCCACCATCAGCGATGCTGATCTTTGCATAGTCGAGCGAATAGTTGGGATAAACACCCGTGATTGCCCGGTCCAGATTAAATTGAAATGCCGCATTGATCGGTGTCAATTTTTCTGTATTTTTACGGCCGAAGCCGATCTTCAAAAAGAAGTTGATGGGAAGCAAAAAGCGCATCAGCGTCTTGAATTTTTCCTGTTGCATCATCTGTGCTTCCGATGCGGGCTTTGATCTTTTTTTATAAAGCCCTTTAATGTAGTTGATACTCTTCCAACTACTTCCGATTATGGAGCCGGCTTTACCCTTAAAGCCTCCATTAGCTCCGTTTACAATAGTTCCCATGTGTTAAAAATCAATCTTTTGCGTACCGGTACATCTGATTGACATAGCAAACATAAAACACTTTAAATCAACAACAAATAGGACTAAACCAGTAGACTGATTGCTGACCGATAGGCTTCGTAAACTTGACCGATAATAGACCGGACCCTACTTAAAATAGACTTCCTTGTGATGCTAATAAGGTCAAAAAAGACTACATTTTTAAACTAATTTTGTCGATACTCACAGGCTCTCAACCCCTGATTATCTCTCGATCATTTATTGATTAACTTCTACCCTTAATCGTATTTTTTGCGGTCCGGCTTCGGGTGGGGATGCAATTTATTCCGATGAATACCCGAAGCCAATTCGATGCTGACTGCCGCGGAGCTGGGAGTTGGTCAGGAGAAAGTCCGAAGAAGGTTGGGCAATCGGATGAATAATGGTAGCTTTGAAACCCTTAAAATTGAAAAATGGAAATAAGACGATACCTTCCCTCTGATCTGACACAGATCAGCCAGCTATTTTATGATACAGTGCATACGGTCAATGCAGCAGACTACAGTAAGGAGCAGCTGGATGTATGGGCGACAGGCAAGCTTGATCTGGTTGCCTGGAACGAATCCTTTTTGGCCCACTTTACCCTCGTTGCAGTCTTGAATAATGGAATAGTCGGATTTGGCGATATCACTACCAAAGGCTACATCGACCGACTTTATGTGCACAAAGACTATCAAGGACAGGGTATTGCCACTACGCTATGCAATGCGTTGGAAAATGCGATCGAGATCGATCAATTCACCACCCACGCTTCGATTACGGCAAAGCCCTTTTTCGAGCGCCGCGGATATCGGGTGATCCGTGCGCAACAGGTCAGCCGAAACGGTGTGGAGCTGACAAACTATGTGATGGAAAAAAATAAATAAAAAACGTCTCTCCAGTAAGAGAGACGCCCGAAGAAAGTAATCCGCGTACAGGTAAAAATCAATTGATCGAGCGGTACTATAGACCGCGGTAGCTATTGCGCAAGCGATCTACATCCACATCCCGGTAGTAGCGTTTGTTGCGCTCACGTTTGGCTACGCAGATATAACCATCCCGCTGCAAGCGATAGAGTGTCTCGGTGGAGATGCCGACATGTGCTTTGACATATTCCGCATCGCGAAGTATGACATTCTCTGCTTCTAGCTGCTCCCGTAGGGCTAGATAATTCGCCAGCTGGCGCTTTACCGCCAATAGTTCCAGCAAGATCAATTTGTGGGCATGGGACTGCCCGGGGCTTATGGAAAAGCCCCTGAGGTACTGATTTTTACGCATACATATATATTTAGGGTTTATAAAAGACGGGTTATTCAGCTGGTTTCCTCATTCCTGCAATATTTTTCCGGCGCGACCGACTGATCGGAAGGCTAACTTTTTCACCTTCGGTGAGCCACAGCTTGGCACCATCAATATCTTTGACAAATTTAAAGTTGACAATGTATCCCCGATGGATACGCGCATAATAAGAAAGGGGCATATTTTCTTCGATCTCCTCCATGGTGATTCTGCAGATCAGCCGCTCGTTGCGGGTCACGATCTCCACATAGTTGTCTATGCTCTGGATATAGATAATATCTTGGTAGTGCAAGACTCGTTTACTACGGGAGTCTTTCACTTCATACACATAGTATTGGCGCTGTACTTCTGGAGCAATTATAATTGGCATACCTAGTCGTTTAAGGCATTTATTCAATGCCAAGAATACAGCTTCAAAGCTGACATTTTTCATGAGGTAATCGCAGGCATCCAATTTGTAGCTATCGAGGGCGAATTCAACATAAGCCGTGACAAAGACCAGCGCAGGTCGCATGTGCTGCGGCAAGATCTTGTAGAGCTCAAATCCCGAAAGCGCAGGCATCTGTATATCTAAAAAGAGTATATCGACCTTATTGCGCATCAGGTAGTTGAGCGCCTCTTTTCCATCCTCAAACACCTTTATATCTTCAAAATCACCTATTTTGTGAATATCTTTTAATTTTAAGATCTGCTCTACCACCCGATTGGCGTCCGTTCTGTCATCATCGACCACGACAATACTATATTTAGGCATAATTAATTCATAAATTTTAACTCCACCACAAAATACTTTTCCTCCTCAATCCGATACGCAAGATTTACGCGGTCTTCTTTCAAAGGTTCAAAAAGACGATTGACCAGTTCTAGTCCCTTGCCAGTTCCTTTGTTCTTATTTTCGCTCGCAATCCGATTGCGTACCATAAAAATGGTGGCATCCTTCTCTCGGATCCACTCTATAACAATAGGAATAGCTCTACCAATCGGGCTGTAGGAAACCGCATTTTCAATCCAAGTCATCAGCGAAAGTGCAGGGACAGACCTGTTCCAAATATGACTTGGGACAAGCTCCTCGCCTTTGATCTCTATGGTCCGATGTGTGCACATACCCATCAATTGTTTCAGATATTCCCATTCCTCAATCAAACCTACCCTAGGATTATGTGCGGCAATTTTATTGATAACGTATTGAAAGAAATCCAGCACTTTAAGATCAAAAACAATTTTCTTCTTCGCTGCAAACTGATAAAGTTTAAACAAAAAATGTCCAGACAGCAGCGCATGATCAGCAATATCTTTTACGGCGAGCTGAAGTTCATCTATTTTCATTATTTTCTCTCTCTTCTGCCACAAAACAGTATCGAGCGAGAGGAAAAGCAACACAAATGCAAGCCCACGAACGATTTTAATAAATAGCTTTTGCGCATCCCCATCCGTCCAGGGGAAATAGAACACCACGCCATGTACAGTCAGAAAACTATAATAGTACCATTTTACGATGGGATAAACCATTACAATCAGTACAACTCCGGGCACCAGTACAAACCAGAGTCGATATTTCTGCAATCGTATGATATGGAAAATTATAAAACTGACACTAAAATAAAATACATATGGAATTATGAACAGTATAAAAATGTTTAGTGGGTGATTTAGCCATAAATTTTTGAATAGGATCCCCAACAGTAAGCCAAACAATGTGACTCCGACTAAGTATCTATAACGCAATTTATTATTAAAAAAAGTAAGGTTTAGTGATAAAGCTTTCATATCTGAATTGGTCAAGTTATTAACCCAAATTAACTAATATTATCTTTATTAGCAATAATTTCATAGAAAAGCTTTCGTGACAAATCAAATAGATAACCTTTATCCGCAAAGGAAAAAGGAACCATATAGCTGCCCTGACACCTTGCATCAATACCAGCCCGCTGGTCAAATCCCTTATAATGGTGCATCAGACCCCAGTTTTCCCAGGCTGTCCAATCCTGCTGCATCATTGCATGAAAGTATTCCTGCAGTTTGGTAAAGGCATTTAAGAGCGCCATCGGATTATTCTTGTCCGCAGGTGTTAAGACGGTGAGCGGATCACCGACTTGCCAGGTTGGTCCGGTATGATGAAGTTTTGGACTTAGATGAATGGCGTATACAGGTAGTCCTATTCGATGTGCAAGCTTGAGTAGGTTACTACGCCAATAAAAGTAGCTTGCACCGAAAGAGACTCGAAGTCGGCCATGCTCCCTGTTACTTCCGTTGTTACCGGCTGATTCATTCGCATCTAAGAATACTAGGATCAGTCGACTCTTGGAAATGGCCTGAAGTATCTTGCGTATGACCATTGCGTTACTCGCTTCCAGACATTCGAGCCTATCGGCTGGCAAGCCCATAGCAGCGAGATCAAGTGCATATCGCGTACGCTCTCTGTCCAGCACTGAAGCCGAGACGACTATGGTAAGTCGGTACCCAGCAGCGACCAGAGAACGTGGCAAAAGGCGATATGGGCCATAATGAAATGTAAATACGATGCTGCCGGGTAAAGAGGCTAGCTCAACGTTAGGAGATTGATGCAGGATATTTTCAAAAGGAAAATCTCGATTCATTAGGGCAAACCGTTGGCGATGATCTTTCCACCGTTGATAACCGGCCTCCAGTTCGACCGCAGACTTATCCGGATAAAAGCCTTGTACATTAGCCATCCACAGCAGACATTGCAATTCTTCTTTTTTTTGATTGTTCATGCAGTTTTAGTTTAATATGGCCCAGGTGATTTAGAATCACCTGACGCCATTGTTTAACGATTAAGGCCTATAAAGATCCTGGCCAACACTTATCATCTTCCAGATCGCCCAATATCGGGTCTTCACCCACGATCTCAAAAACTGTGTACCCGGCGAAAAGATCAGTTACTGTTGTCTGCAATTCATTTTCCATGTTAAATTCATTTTGTTGACTCGAAAGATGCAGGTCGAATCTATCCTGCTCTATCGTACGATATATTTATCAATGATCAGCTGATAAACAAATTTGCAACAAGCAACGGGAAAAAAGCAAGTCGGGGGAAATAGAGCAAAAAAACGGCACTGAACTGAAAAGTTGATGACGACAAGGGTTTAAAATACCAATCACCCCTACTATATGCTGTTCACCCCTCAAATAGGTCATCTATCCCTCAAATAATAAATAATTAATCAAATGTTTAAATTGCATGTTCCTTTTTTATGATAAAATGCCAACATAAACTAAACAATGAAAAAAAGTAAAGAAGACCTACTCGATCCCTTTTTTGGGGATATTCATCCGCAATGGCAAAATGAAATCCCTGAGCTGTCAGCCGTATTTGAAGAAGAACGATTTATCAGGAGTGAGCAGCTGATCAATGACTGGGGCGATCTGTATCTAATTGTGGATGGGATCTTTGGTAAGTATGAGAAAACCTGTCCTGTACGCTATGCCATTGCTGGCGAATCGCTGATGATCCCCAACCATCGGCACGCTTATCAATTTACCGCCCTGAGCGATTGCCGCGCCTATCGCACCTCCCTCAAACAATTGGAGGAGATTAATGATCGCAATCCCAAAGTTTTTTACCTCTACGCCAACCTTAAGGAAAGGCAGCAGAGCTATCTCGATTACAGGCACAAGCTTTTGTCGCTCCATAATCAAGATAAATATGATTTTATCTTTAATAAATACCCCGACATACTTTCGCATATTACACAAAAGGAGCTCGCAAAGTTTATGGGCATCAGCATGGAACTGTTGCGCCGGATATTCAGGGACAGGGAGTATTAGGGCTCCAATTTTTTGATTTTTGAATACCAATATTTTGGATTTCAGCATACAAATCATAGTGCTCCAAATACCAAAATATAACGCGTATTGCTTTAGAACTTTGTAATAGCAGGTCGGATATAGCAGATCAATGCCATTCAACTTAATCGAAGAAAGTAACATGTACCGGTAAAACGCTATCCGAAATGCCCCATTAAAAACAAAATTATGAAACAATACAAAAGAAAATTTGCCCTCTTCCCGAGTATCAAGGTTAGCCAATTTCTAGGAATTTGGTAGCCAAATAGGAGAAAGCTTCGTGATGACAAGTTCGAAGAGCCAAAAATATAAACTTGTCACATAGCTCAATTATTTATTAAAAGCACTAAGTGCAGAGAAAATTATGATTACATTAAAAAATACGCGACTACTTGTCGCCACATTATTCGCACTATTTGTAGGAGCATTTTTCGTTGTTAAAGCAATGAACCAACCAGAAGATAAAAAGTCTGAAATTGTTAACAGTCAAAATCAGTTGACAGAAATGACCTGGTACTATCAATTAAACAGTACCAATCCGGCTGATATTAACAATCCAGCCAACTATGCGCTTACTAAACCTGACGAGGACGTCACATGTGGTTCTGGTCCAATTGTCTGTGAAATTCAGGATACCGCAAATCCATCGAATAGTTCGCAGCCAGCACTATCGCATGGTAACGTGAGCGATAATCCAGATGATTACGACAGAACGTTAAGAACAGCATTTTAAACGCAAGAGCCGGGTAATAAAAATTGCCCGGCTCTTTTGTTCTATCTCGGATTTTGCGGCATCCCCGTAATTTCGATAATCTCAGCAGGAAGCGGCAGCGCATAGCGGTTATCATTCCGCTGCAAAGACACTTTTTTCCCTCCTACATCCCGCATCGGAATAATCGTTTCCTGATCAATCTTATTCAATCGCTTGATATCCGACCACCTTGAATCGCGCATGATGAATTCTTTGCGCCTCTCATCGAGCGTAAGTTTAAGCAATTCATGCTGACTTTTTTCAGCGAGTGTAGGTACATATCCTTCGGCATACCTGTTTTTTAGAAATACAGCGAGATATTCTTTGGCTTCTTCTACCTTATTTAATCGAACTAATGCTTCAATGGCATTTAAATAAGCGTCTGCAATGGTCAAGCCCATAAATAGTCCCCGCGAGCCTACGTACGAGCCTTTAAAATAATAGCTTCCATCTTTATTTATTTCAAAAAACAGCTTTTTGCGAAGATCATGCTGACTATAAGATGCATACAGTGTTGTATCAATCTTGCAATATTTTTTATCAAGCAAAGTATAAGCACCTCCGGCTACTATAAAGACAATTTCCTCTTCAGAGCCGATAAATGGATAGCGCTCTGTTGCCTTGTAGGTCTTCATATCTTTTAGTTTGCTATTGATGGAGAGTGCTTTTTTGGCGTAGTCAAGTGACTTTTCAAAATCTTGCATATGCTGATAAATGGAGGAAAGCAAGACATACGCAGCCTGAACAGAAGGTAGATGCCGATTGCTCTGTTCTATCGGCAATAGCTTTTCGGCCATATATAGGTCATCTAAAATCTGCTGATAACAGACTTTGGCCGAAGCCCGCTCGGATGGGACATTAAAATCATCTGTCAAGCGCAAAGGAATGCCCAGATCTGTTGCTGCCCCTTCCTTATCATAAGCTTTTGAAAATAACCCCACTAATTTGTAAAAGCCAAAAGCACGAAAGAAATAGGCCTTTCCTTTAACTTCTTCTGCCCGCTTGTTTTGTACAGACCAAGCCGTTATTTTATTCAACCTAGTCAGCACATGATTACTATAATAAATGGTCTTGTAATAATCCAACCATGCGCTTAGCGAGTTTTGAAAAAAGATTTCAGGGCCCCAACCATAAATCTCCCGGTCGACGATATCCATAGATTCCCAGCTGGCTTTATCCAGATAATAATTGTCAGCCGAAGCCTCACCCAGCCCCATAACATAGTAATTCATGACTTGGGTGCTATTCAATAGCGCATCCAGATCATCCAGATTGTCAGCTTCCTTTAAGTTTGCGTCTACTTTTTCATCCAGAAATTTATTGCATGATAGGATCTGTACACAAAACAACAAACCCAATATAAAATATAATGTTTTCATCATTGTCGTATTAATAAGTTAATCTTACACCTACTGCCAGTAGCTTCTGCGGCTTTAGCTGTTCAAAGTAATCCGGGTCGATACCTTTTTTATTCTTTTTCCAGATAAGCCCTAAGTTGGTAGCATTACAGAATAGCCGCCCCGAAAACTTGTTTTTCACCGAAAATCTGTAAGCGAGGCTAACATTTTGTAGCCTAATGTGACTTGCACTTTCAACCAATACCGACGAGTTTTCATAGAATGAATTGCGCTGACTGTCATTTGGATAAAGGAATGCTGGAATATCGGTTTTGTATTCATCTCCTGCTACTTTCCATCGCTTTTCAAAATCCCCACTTCCCGCTCCCAAGGCGGCCATAGCAATCAATTCACCATAATTGAGTGACCTCCGCCGGAATACATGTCCAAATTTATACAGTAAACTAGCGGAAACATCAAAATTGCCAATTGTTAAAGCTGGATTAAAATAACCTGAATATTTGGGTACCACTGATCCCTTATATTCCAATACAGACTTGTCCTGCAATCTTATCTGCTGATAATCTATTGAAACCTCCCCTGCAAGTTCTCCAAGTGGATTACCATCCCCATCGAGCCCAAGCCATTTGTAAGCCAGGATAGAATACACCGGATAGCCTATCTGACCGTTGACAGAAGAGCCATTGCTTAAAAACTGATAGGCATAGTCACCTTCAAAATGGTAGTCAGTGACCTTGCTGCTGTTTACGTTAACCATCAACTGTGGGCTGAAAGACAATTTATTGCCGAAAGGAATATTGGCATTTAGTCGGATATCTAGCCCCTCACCTTTCATTGCCGCTATATTGCGCATGACACCTTTGCTTGGAATAGCCGTATAGTCAACCGGAGCAGTTCCAAATAGGTCATCGCCCCATTTGACGTAATAATCCAGCGAGCCACTCAGTTTGTTACCGAAGATAGCAAAGTCAAGACCTGTGTTCCATGTTGTATTGCGTTCCCAGCGTAAGTTGGGATTACTATATTGTCCTATAATAGCCCGTGGCAGATTGGTATACTGATCTGGTTTCATATAGCGTATCGTCGTGATCGCCGAACGAGACTGATCCACATTTCCGCTCACACCATAAGAACCACGGAGGCTCAACGAATTGATCCAACCTACCCCAAAGAATTGCTCGTCCGACAAATTCCACTTATATCCTGCAGACCAGAGCGGCTGCCAGCGTTCATTAGTCTCCACACCAAATAGGTTGGAGGCATCACGGCGCACACTTCCTGTGAGGATATACCTGCTTTTGTAAGCAATCGAAGCATTCGCATATTGCGACATAAAGCGATCGGTCCGCAAAGTTTTACCATCGTTATAAGGCAGATAAATAGTTGACTTATTGATAAAATGCCGATATGGATTTAAATAATCTACCTTAGCGAGCGTATACGTATTGGGGTCAAATCCGTAAAACCTATTGGTCACATTTTCATTCGTCGTGTTACGCCATTCGGCGCCAAGCAATGCTGTCACCAAAAAATCGCGCCATTCTTTACGATATGACAATCCAGCCCGAAGGTCATATGACTTTTTTGATCCCATAGCCTGATCTATTATCCCACCGTTGGGAATCCCGGAAGAGGCCGTACCGTTTTTATAGTCAATCTGTGTATAGCGGTTTATCAGATCACGCACCATATAGCTGTCCGCATCGTACGTAGACTTATTCTCCGTTGATATGTATTGATACCTGTAGCTACCCTGTAGATTGAGCCCATCTGCCAGCTTAATATCAGCGCCCAAATTGGCCAATACCATATTGGATAGTATCGTGCTGCGTTGCTTTTGGTATTCGTTTAGAGGATATTCAAACCAATCTTTCATCAGCCCACTACCGACAGTATCGAGATAGCCAACCCGATAGTCCGCATGCCGTAGGGCGCTCCCATCGGTGTCGGCCAACATGATATAAGGCCTGGTGCCAATAGCACTATAAGCTTTCTTTCCCGAGGTCGCCCTTTCGTTGACATATTGGATATCGGAAGAGATTTTGATCCGCGGATGCAATTCTATTTCCACAAAACTACGCAACAGGCTTCGCTTGGACTTTTCATTCAATGTACCGACATTATCGTCCAGACGAGCCGATAGTTGATAGCGCAACTGACTAGCACCACCTTCAAAACTCAAATTATGATTTTGATTTACTGACGTGCCATACATATAGCGCGCATAATCATCTCTGACATCCAGTGTCCGAAGTCTTTCGATCTCCCGCTCATGATCTGCGGCATTCCCAAGGCCATCACGAATGGCAATCAGGCGCTCTACCACAGGAGATAGATAAGGCATCGTATAGGAGTTTTCATTATTTTTGTAATATCCCTTCTCAAATAAGAAGCGTTCGAGATCGATCAGGCCCGACGAAGATATTTGATTAGGATAATATAGATCAGGCTTGCTCTGAAACTGTATAGCACTTGTCAGATTTATTTTGTTGGCCATCTTGTAACGGCCTTTTTTTGTGGTAATGACAACGACACCGTTCCCTGCTCGCGCACCCCATATCGCTGCAGCCGCAGCATCCTTCAAGATGGTGATATCTGCAATATCCTCTGGATTGATCCAATTGAGGTCACCCTCAAAAGGGAAGTTATCCAAGACAATCAATGGCAGATTACTATTGTTAATGCTGCTAAGCCCACGAATAGTCATCGCCCGCCGATCAGATCCCTTATCGAACAAGATTGGAGAGTTGCCTTCCAATTTTTGAAAAATATTGGTTCCAAAAATATCCTGCGTACGGTCAAGCGCTATTTTATCTACCGCCCCGGTTGATATACGCTGTTCTATCTTTTGATATCCAGTGTTGATGACAACCTCCTCAAGCACATTGTCCAACTTTTTGAGATCGACTATATTGCCATTCTGTACCTGTGCAAGCGAAAGTACTCGCTTTACATAGTTTAGATGAGAAAACACCAAGCTGTCAACCTTTACAGTTGTGGGCAAGCTGAGATACCCATCCATATCCGTTTTCCCAATAAAGTCTTTCCCTGATACACTTACTTCACTTATGGGAGCAGCAGATTGTTGGTCGACAACACGAATGCGAATTGTTTGACTACTTACTTTTGTTAAGGTACATAGTATCCATATAAATAAGAATGTGATTCTCATAATCCCCTCCTTTCCGTTACCTGAATAATGGGCTGCTTGCGCAATTCCTGTTTCAATTCATAGCCAGACTCCGCCAGAGCCTTGAGCAGATAACCAGGCTCCTGCAGCCTAGCCTCATCAATAGACACACTATCTTGTGATCTTATGGTACTTCCTATTGTATAAATTGGTCCTCTTGGCTTATCTATCGGCTGATAATTAAGCTGACGCACTAAGTCTGAAAAAGACAGCTTACTGCCTTTATTTTCTTTCGTTTTATTTCGTCGTGTAGGATGGATCACCCTGCAAAGCACTTCACGCACCGTCATCTGGAAATCATAGCCTTTTGCATTGAGCAAGGCGATCATCGCATTTTTTTTCATTTCGGACTTTCGCATCGCCAGTGGAGCCACAGACTCTACACCAACCGCATATTTTGCGAGCCATTGATTTAGCGGGAGCTCCTGCTCTTGACCATAGTAATTAAATTGATTTTCATTTTTCACATCAAGAAAAATACGATTGTGCCAATAGCTATCGAGCAGCTCATACATGGCCAGCTGAAGGCTTTTATTCGTAATCAGAATACGTTGGTTTTGTTCATTCTTTTTATACGAGGTAATCCCATGCAGCCCTACTATCGGGCCCAGCACAGTAATACGGGCAAGCGTTGCATTTTGAAAGGCTATATTACCCTGCTCTGCGATCTCCTTTTTGGGGTCATAATCAAGAATATCAGCTTTAACCAACTCCTTTCCATAGGTACCATCTTTTAGCGTCTGCATTGTTTGCTGATGGAGTATCTCCGGCTGCGCAATTGCCAATACCTTATTATCTTTTAAAACAACAATATGAGGAAGGATGCGATGTGGAAAATACTTTTTTAGGATCTTATCCGCTACGATTGTAGGAAAATTGAGTACGAAACGGTTATTGAATTTGCTAACCTCGGCATTATCTTGATAAGTAACACCTATAAAAGCAATATCGTTATCTTTGTAGGCGTCAGAAGCCATGTACTTTTTAATTGATCCGATACAGGATCCACACCAGGTAGCCCAAAAATCCAATATAATCAGCTTTTTGCTTTTCAGCTCTCGCAATTGCAGCTCTTGTGAACCTGACGGATCATACATGGTATTGAATACCAGATCCCATAATTCTTGAGGGATCTGATCACCAATTTTTAGAGGTGCAATTTTTAAGAGCCCATCGGCCCCGCTGTCCTTGCGGGGCGTCTGAGCCGATAAACTAAACATATGAAACAAACATGCCAGAATAAGCAGGGCATGTTTGTTCTTCAATGCCTTTGAAAGACAAATAATAGCATTGAAAATTAAAAAGTATAGATTCAGCGATAACTGTATCACACCCTTTAGGCTCCTCGGCGTCGGTACAGGGGTACATGCCGACATCATCTGCCTCAAGCTATATACTATACAATTGAAAAGGTAATTTTTACCCCATTCGAATTGAACTTTTTTTAAATTATTTTTTTCAGCGCCGTTTAAGGACGCCAGATATGCTACCTTATCCAATAAGGCAGACATCAGATTTGATCTGTTTGTCATCTGCTTATTGTTAAGGTTAGTCTACTATTCGTCCAAAGAATTCGTGGATCCGCTTGGTGATCTCCAGCTCATCCAGGCTAAAACCTGTTGTCTCAGCGTTTGAAAAATCTAATTTGCTCATGTCCACATAATCTTTATGCACGTGGAAATAAGCAATCAGTACAGCTAATAGATCGAAACCGAAAACCTGCTTTTGGCAGAGTTCTAATACATTTTCATTGGGCCAACGGTCTGCTGATTTCTTAAGTAATAAAGAAATGGTATTCTGAATGGTACGGATATCATACTTTTTCCAAAAATAAACGATCTTATCCGTGGGATCATAATCTTGATCGTGTACTTGGTATATGGCTAGTTCTAAAGCTAGCACATTTGAATATTTTTGATTCATTTTTAAGGTTCATAAAGATGACTTTGGCAATGTCCTTTCGTTTGAATCGGACATACCTTCCCCTATTGCAAAAAATTTTGCATTCCAAAGAGGTGTCATTGCAGGGAATTCTTAGTCCTTGCTGGTGTCACAAATTAAGAATAAACAAAATCCCGCAAAGCACCTCAAAACAATTACAAAGCATTGGTTAGGGGGGTATTATGGCGCTTCCTGTCGGGAAAGATAAAAAACCGACCTGTATTTTATAGAAAAACTATACACAAATTTCTTTATTTATTTGGCAAAATAAAAATTAAACGCTAATTTTAAGTTGTTCAGGCTCGATAGAGCAATTAACTTTATTATTAACCAGATCAAAAAGGGATGTTGTATACAGACAGATCGGAAAACCTCGGACAAGGGAGTACTTATTTGTATCCTATCGGCATATTACAAACCTGCGATAGCAGCCCTCTCCTGTTTTGGTTTTTAGTGATTTAAATAATCTATCCAGGCGAACGAATAACGTTCTTTATGGGAATAGTGTGTGAAAACCAATGGTTTACCTCCTGGAGGTAACGTGTGGTGTTTTTTGGGGGGTCTAATCGTTTCATAATCATTCATTTTGGTTATCAAACGATGTCTAGAGTGCCGCAAAGGAGATCAATTAGTTTTTTATAAACCAATGGGCGAACCTTGCTGCTTTCTGGCTGAGGGAAACCGGCAGGAAACCCTCGTAGTTTAACCTACTCGAGATTTATCTACTTTACCTCCAAAAAGACTGATACAAAGTTCGCCCCATCGGCTATATAATATCGTAAAGATAAAAAATAATCCGATAGAAATTGGCGAACTCGCAGTCTTCTCGCAGGTAAAATTTGCCGGTTTTCTCAGACGAGAGACATCGTTACACAGGAATTAATCCTTGTTTAAAAGTCGCTTTAACAATAACTTAAACAAATATAAAAAGACAAATCAACAAATGCAAATTATACATTAATTAATTAATAAATATCAGCAAAAAAACATGGAGAAAGAGAAGAAATCGGAACGGATAAAATCTCCGGAATACAGAATATTTATTGGAAAAAATTTGCGGGAGCAAAGAATAAATGAAGGATATACCCTCAATGACGTTCAAGAAATGACTGAAATTCCAATCAATACATTGGTAGGAATAGAAAAAGGGCAAGTTACGAATATAGATTATTATGTAGAATACGGAAAAGCTGTAAAGTATCCTTTAGCCACTCTAACTCAAGCGGAAATAAAAATGCAATCCGCTAAGGAACTTCCCAAAGAACGGCTTAAAGCAATAAAGCTTACAAAGGAAATACGAGTAAATATTATATTAACTGGCTTCTTATCGGTTGGAAAGGGATCACAACAGATTAAAGAAGAATTGGAAAGACTAAAAGTAATACCTAAGGATACAATCACAACAAGCGAAATTGCGGGGGTCATGAGAAATTTAAAAGCAGATGATATTGTCAAAATCGAAAGCAGGTCTGGCAATAAAAACACTTATATAATAAAGAAATAATTGCTGTCATGAACCTCTTGTATCCGTTTTAAGATGAAGCAATTTGAGATGTTATAATTTATCTATTGTGAATAAGATACAATAGTAACGTAGAAATGAATTGACAATTAAAAAAATTTAATGAAACTGATGAAAAAGATTCGCAACCCAAAATGGCAACCTAATGCGCGCTTTCTCCTCGCATCTGTATTTTCAGATTTTAAACAGGCAACCTCAAAGAGAAATAAAGCATTCATCAATTAGCAATTAAATGGAAAATCAAATACCAAAACTTACAAGCGCATCCTTCTTAAATGAAAGAACGGAAATGGTTTTCCGATATGTGGAGGCTTATAATCAGATGGATCTGGAAAATATGACTGCAAATTTTGCTGATGAAATCATTTTCCTAAACGTCATGAACGGCGAAAACACTATGGAATTGCGGGGAATTGAAGAATTCAAGAAACAAGCCATCGAAGCTCTCTCCTATTTCACTAAAAGAGAGCAGTCCATCGAGACGATGACTCATAAATACAATTCTACTGAGATCGTAATTAGTTACAAAGCTATCGCGGCAATGGATTTTCCGAATGGGTTGAAAAAAGGTGATGAGATCACCTTAAAAGGCAAGTCTGTTTTTGAGTTTTCAGAGGATGGGAAGATAAGTAGGTTGACAGATATAGCGTAGTGATTAAAAAGAATAAAAGACATTATTAAGAAATGGAAGATGCTCTGATCAACAATAACTCAAAAGGAATTCAAATTGGTCAGTCCCTGACTGACCAATTACAACGTGCTGACTACAAGGCAAATTCAATTCATCAGTCGATGACTGATGAATTGAAACAAGCGTTTCAACACCTTATAAAACACGGGCCCCTAACAGATCCTTTCGAAATTTTATCAAAGATTTCTTTTACTCACTTCGTACAACTCCTCCCAATTCAAAATTTAGAAAAGCGCGCATTTTATGAGTTAGATTGTATTAGGCAAGCATGGAGCGTCAGCGAATTGAAAAGACAAATCGACCACGCTATATTATGAGAAAAGTGGGATAAGCAAGAAACCTTATAAATTATTACGTGTGCAAGGTATCGCATATGGTAGGGAAAATTAAGAATCCCCTAACCTTGGTTTTGGAGATCTCGGCCCACTTTAAGAAAT
Source organism: Sphingobacterium sp. NGMCC 1.201703 (assembly GCF_047784615.1). Taxonomy (NCBI): domain Bacteria; kingdom Pseudomonadati; phylum Bacteroidota; class Sphingobacteriia; order Sphingobacteriales; family Sphingobacteriaceae; genus Sphingobacterium; species Sphingobacterium sp. NGMCC 1.201703. The sequence goes on from NZ_JBLOHD010000002.1 coordinate 223,519, forward strand.
TTTATAGACATGAATTACGTTATCATAACAGAAAACGACCGAACTGCCACTCCATGATACATCGACGCAAAAATCGAACACTAAGTTTGGAAGAGTTGATTCTATTGCTAAAAACTAAAACGGTCAATTAATCTCTTATGGTTATTTAGGCTAAAAAGGCATAATTAAGATTGTTATAATAAATGAATGATGATCTGGGCTTGATAAATATTCTAGTACTTTGATTTTAACGAGTTCTAGCATGAATCGCACCTCAAAATGTCATAAAAAGCCATAGCAAATTTATTGTGGCAGAATCATGGCTGTAATTTGCCATAGGCATAATAAAACAATAGGCGGTTTTTATAAATCGCCTATTTTTTTTTATATCTTACACGTGACAGAGCCATTTTTTGCGCACGGCCTTTGCGGACAAAAAATGCTTCGTAACATTCATTAATGACCTAAGATTATAGGATTGATAAACCCTCGTCCTTACATTAAAATGCATATTATTAATTGCTGATAAGAATATTTAAGTGTTTGTTATTTTTAATCAGTCGAATCTTGATTAGGAGTGTTTGTTAGTTTCACCTATTTGATTTTTAGCGGTAAATTTTGCATATTTGGTATATCTGTTATTGACCAAGCATAAAAATTATAAACCTTAGTTCTTCGTCAATATATTTAATGGACACAATATCGTAGGATGACAAGACTCAAAATATAGGAATGCGAATCGACATACATACACATACAAAAAAAGTGAAACAAGGTGATTCTGAATATCGGAATATCAATGCTGATAGGTTTTCGGATATTATTAAGGAAACAGATGTGAAAATTTTGGCTATAACTAACCATAATCATTTTGACCACGACCAATATATTGAATTCAAAAATAAAGTTGATGGAGTTTGTCAAATATGGCCAGGTGTAGAATTTGATATTCTCGAAGAAGGAAGAAGAGCGCATTTGATTATTATTGTAAATCCCAAAAATTCGCAAGCATTTAATAATAAGGTTGAAAAAGTTATAGGGAATTTATCCGCCGATACCTTTGCAATTAGTATTGATGATGTTGTAAGCCAATTCGACAATCTTGATGCGATTTTTATTGCACACTACCATTCAAAAAAGCCAAACTTAACAGATACTGATGTAGAGAAGCTTGTGAGTTTGGTTTCAAATCAAAAAAGAGTTTTAAAAGAGGCATCGAATTCAATTTCAGCAGGTATCTACATAAACCATGGACACAATTCCATACATGGATCAGATGTTCATAATTGGAATGAATATGGAAATACTGCTAAAAATCTGCCTGAATTGAGACTTCCTGTCGAGAGTTTTGAACAGTTTTGTTTATTGTTAGATAAAGATGATGCTACTATAAAAACAATTCTTGATAAAAAAACCAAAGAAACTATCCAAATAAATCCGTTTGGAATTGCCCAGCTAATAAATATTGATATTTATAATGATATCAATATACTTTTTGGTTCCAAAGGGACAGGTAAAACGGAAATTTTAAGAGCACTTTCTAATTACTATAATGGCATTGGTTTTAAAACAGATGTTTACGAGTCAAATGCTAAAAGACTTGACGTAGTTTTTGATTTGAAAGGAAATCAATATAATATTGATACAGACAGTTTAGGTATTGATAATTGTGCTGCTGAATTTGCTTCTATAAAAAACGCAGCAGAGAAAAACGTCACGAGCCTATCAGCATATACACGCTATTATTCTGCGGAGGCAACTAATAAAATATCTAAAAACATCAAGATTGACAAGTTTACTCAACTTGATGAAAATTCGTCTAAAAGGAGTTTTGAAGAAATCAAAGATAACTTAAATGAAATCCGTGAGTTTAAGGAATACTTTAATAGTGATACAAAATTACAAGCTGTTATTGGGGATGAACTTTTCCAAGAATTAGCTGGTGTCCTTTCAAAAATCATAGACAAGGTTAATTCGGAATCGGAAAAGAGACTTATTGACTACAAAAGCATAAGTTTATTCAATAACCTTATAAAACTATTTGTAACTGAAATTTCAAGAAAAACAGGACAACCTGAAAAACCTATAAAGGCTGGATTTTATGAATATGCAAGCAATCGAATTGCAATTGAGAAAGACGTTAGAAAAATTATTGAAAACATTTCTAAAACCATTGAACCACAAATTGAATATGTAGGCGATTTGGGTGAAAAAGGGAAATTGTATTGCACCACCAATCTAATTTTTCAAGATGGTAAAATAACAGATAGCAAATATAAGCATATTGCAAGCGCAACTAAGATTCCTCAGAAATTGGTTGCTGCACAAATTGAAATTATCCAAAGGCATATATATTCTAACGCATTATTTGAAAAAATTGCCGAGCTTAAAAACATTGAAAGTTCAGAAACTGTAAATTCAATTGACGATTTACTTCTTTTTTACAGGCATTTTACTTTAAACGACCTAGCCTATATACCATCAAATGGAGAATCTTCAATGGTTCTTTTGCATAATGAATTATTGAAAGACAAAGAAATATATCTAATTGACGAACCGGAAAAAAGTTTAGGTAACGATTATATAAGTGAAGTAATTGTGCCGTTAATTAAGGAAAGGGCAAGAAGTGGCAAAAGAGTAATTATTGCAACTCACGACGCAAATATTGCTGTAAGGACGTTGCCATACAACTCAATTTATAGAGAACACGATGTTAACGGCTACTACACATATTCAGGAAACCCGTTTTCCAACAGCTTAGTCTGTAATTCAGGACAAAAACCTAACTTAGATTGGAAATTAATTAGCATGAAAACTTTAGAGGGTGGGAAATCTGCTTTCGGTGAAAGAGGTAAAATATATGGAAACTCATAACGCAACTATTGACAGAAAAGAATTAAGTGCAACATTAAGGCTTGCACTCGGAGAAACTGTGTTAGACATAGTTTTGACTGAAGACAGACCTAATGATGTAAAGAGTGTATTCAACAAGTTATTGGAACAACTTAAAAAGGGGGAATTTGAATTCAACTTGACTGACGATAAAGAAGATCTGTATCACCACATTTGCAAAGAATACATAACTCAACTTAATGCAGAACTAAAAAGTACATATAGTGAGTTACAGGACAATGGGTTAATACAACTGAATGACAAAGACTGTGCATAACAAAATTTGCTACGCATTCTCCATATCATTTGTAATGAAGTCTCATAAAAGCATTAATTATTCTTATGGTAAACTATTTACATCAAACACAACATCCTCAATTAAATTATGAAGCATTTTTTGAGGTTATGCGTGATTTTAGAAAAGGAGGGTTAAATCCGAATAATTATGATGAATTTATAAAGTTTGTGAGAAAATTACCACCAATTGTATCAAGAAGCGACAGTGACTATGGTGTTTTTAAAAAATTCAATTTGACAGATTTGAATGAAGATGATTTTCAGATTGTCATAAGAGAATTGTTTAGAAGATCGGAAGAAAACTCAAAAAGGTGTTGGCATCCAGAGGCAGGTGTACAAACATGCAAGCTTGATAAAGCAGGAAATATTTCAATTAGTGCAGCGCATTCAATCCAAAACAATCGAGTTCTCAGCCAAATCGCAAAAGATGGTCATGTAATGACATATAAAAAGACTTCGCCAGGATTTGATGGTAAATTAATAGGCAAAAGTTTAGCGTCGGTATTTTGGGGATTCTGTAACACGCATGACGCAATATTTAAACCAATTGAAGTATTGCCCTACACCCAAACTGCAGAACAAAATTTCCTTTTTGCATATCGGGGTTTTATCGTAGCAGCTCACAAAAAAATCGAAGGAAGTTACCTTGCTAATTTTGGGGATCAAGCAGACAATGACATCAAGGAAACAAAGAAAATATTTGATAAAGCAATTCTTAAAAACGATTACAATATAATCGAAACAAAAATATTCGAACTTCCAGTTTTTTATCCTATAGCAGCCTCTTCCAGCTTTTATTTAGATTTCGATTTTGAAGGCAATCAGATCCCTCATTCAGAAAATAGAATGGAATATTTATATGTTTCGCTACTTCCAGATTCTAATAAGACGTATTTTCTAATAAGCTATTTTAAGGATGATGTTAAGTTATATGAAAAAGTATGTTCACAAATTGTAAATAGAGGAAAGCTTAAATCAGATATAACAATTCTTTTAGCAGGCCACGTAGGGAATATTTATTTTGAACCCGTATATTATTCAACTTTTATAGACAATCAAACAGACTTAATTGAAAAAGCTTTGATTGATGCTCAATTCGATTATGGCATATTTAATGGAAGTAACAGTATTTTGGAAACGTTTAATTTAACACCTAATGATTATCTTAATAATCCTTACGGATTAAATTTTTTCGGATATTAGATACTCATTGTCAACTTTATCCAAAACAATATGCCTATTAGCGAAAAAGATATACAGCTCCATATATGGGGGCTAAGAGATAATTGGGTTAATTTGATTCAGCCTGTAAAATTTCCTGAACCAAACCATTTCATAGACGAGGAATATGACATATGGTCATTAAATCCCCAAGATGCTTTTTTTAATATAATCTATAGTCGGCTATCTGACGTAGATAAATATACACGCAAAACCGAGCTAATTGGGTGCGAGGTAAGCTTAAAAAAGGATTCAGATTCAACAATTCGAGCTGACTTATTATGCTGTTCAATTGGGAGAGGAGGTTTTGGAATCATTGAAATCAAAAAAAGCTCACAAACAGAAAGACAAGCATATACCGAATTGCTGGGATATGGCAATCACATACAACGTCTATTTCCGGGTATGTCTACGGAGGACTTGGTTTATATCTTAATATCCCCTATGGAAGAAAGGATTGTACGAGAAGCCACATTATTAAGTCTTCTTAATGACGAAAAACCCGTATATTGTTTGGTTCCTAAGTGGGTAAATGATGATATAACTACACTTAAATTACATCCGTGGATTCCATCTAACGAAGACTTGGTTAAGATTTCAAATGGAATGTTCCATCCTTCCAATATTGACATATTTAAGCTGACTTGGGATTACGTTGACGACTGGAATTATTTACCACCACGGCAGAATCCCGAGCCACATATGGTCGATACATTAAATAAGCTGTCCATATATGCTGCGCAAGTAATGGAATCAAAACATATAACGGGTTTCGTTTATGCCTCACAACCTTGGGCAGAAATGCCTCTTCTTCCTAACTCTTTGATTATAGCTGGTATTAACCCGTTTAAAGTCAGTAAACTGCTTCATCTAATAAGAACCAAACGACTTGATATATATAAAACAAAAGATTTGGATACGTCAGGCATTAGATTGAATAATATATTGCCAGAAATAGATAATACTCACAATAAATCCAGTGAAGACTATTTGGAAGCCTTTTCGACTGCTTGGACTGATACTATTGCGGGTATTTCCTTTGAAACATTTAATACCATGACTATAAATTCCGAAAATGAAACCTTTGAAACTGACCATGGTTCAATGACTTGGGAACAATATCAACGAATCCTAATGGAGGACGTTTTTGTACATAATTATGATGTAAGACCAACAGGGCTTTTAAGAAAATTATTTCAAGCATATCAAGATATTGATTATAAATATTTGACAAAATATGGTTATGAAAATCATCCGTTTCATGGACATGGTGACATACCAAGCTATGGTATAGACAATTGGTATGATATTAGGTATTTTCGAGAATTTATAAATCGTCTATTTGATCCAGTATATAACTACAGACTTGACATAAATGATGCAGAAACAGATAGAAAAAGTGAAACCTAGATTGATTGCAGCGGCTCAAAGAAACCATATCTTCCTAAAGTCTTTTCCTTCGAAAAATGTATGTAGTTCATTTTATTCTTTAGATCTTCTGCTGGTTCTTTATTTTCAAAAATAATCACCTGCATCTGCTCTCCATCATCAATAAAGGATTTGAAAAATGAATGTTCAATACCGATTGGCACATCCGCATTATCGGATTCATCAAAAGCAGAGTCTTTATCCTTAAAGGTTGTCAAAGGAGAGTCTACAATTAATATCCCAGGATGAGTGTCCAGTTTATTAATATTGTATTTTAACAATGCGTATAAAAAAGCCGTATACGTCAGCGCTCTATAACCCTTTCCTCTTGATCCTCTAAGCTTGCCATTTATGACTACATCATAAACCTGGGAATCAGTATCAAAAATTACGGATCGGACATCTTCAAAACTCCATGAAATTAGAATATCCTTTAAAACATCACTAAAATCAATATAATTTTTAGAATAATCGGTGGAATCTTCTGTATTTACACTCGGCTTTGTATTCTTTCTTACGATTAGCTCCTGAATTTTTGTATTTAATTGGTTAATATCTCTCTCTATTAATTTAAATTCATTAAATTTCTTATTCAATATTGAAATCTCGTTCAAACGGTCCCTTAACGATTCAGATACCGGTACCAAGGAAGCATGTAGCACTTTATCCTCAAGAGCGATTCTTTTATCTAAATCGATTATGTTCTTAGAGATTTTGGCATTTTCTTTATTGATCTTTTCAATGGTGCTATGCAGATCTGTTTGTTTAATTCTTAGTTTTTCCAGCTCAGCATGCATTGCAATTTCAAATTTATCACTTGGTTTGCTAATTTCCCACTTGTGATCGTGTGTACCTTCTGTCATTGTAGAACCACAAATTGGGCAGTTTACCTCATGAAGCTGGTCAAATAAGTGGCTACCTTCAACTATAAAATCAAGTCTATTAATATCACTTTTATAATGCTCCTTTAGAAGTTCAAAACGATCTAATAATTCACGGTTAAATAAAAGCTTACTTTCTTCTGAGACTCTCTCATCGTAAAATTCAGATCTTCTGTTTCTATGAATGTCAATCTGTTCAATCGTGGAAACATAATCCAAATTTAAGGTTTCATATTTCAACTTGAGCTCTTCATCCAAATTTGTATCCTTTATGTCTTCGAAATCTTCAAGGGCTACCTCTTTGCGTTTAATCAAGCCTTCGATGAGTTCAATTTGTGCATCAATTTTACTCTTTCTGATTTTATTATCCTCGATTTCGATAAGGGCAGAGCCGTCGACACCAGTAAGCAATAAATTAAACAATGAAATTTCCTTAGTTTCCGCAAGACTTATACCTGAATTAAATACAGGTGAAGTTTTGGAAATTACATTTTCTTCGTTTACCATGAAGAGTCCTGCAATATCCCGGAAGCTTAATCTGTTTGTACTATTACGTTTATTTTTCTTCAATTTAATATCTTTATCTAAGCCTATCAATCGAAGGAAAAAAGAAGAAATATTATTTGGATCATCAGATAGCTTAGGCGCATATCTTTCATATAAATTGTCTGCAGCATATCCGCCTTCCTTAATAAAAAAGGAAGAAGAGTTAACTATACTTCGTTTAATTGTATATATGAGGCCTTCTTTTGTTTTTATGACCAAATAGCAGGTATCGTATCCATTCATTTCATCAATAAAAACCGGGGGATTCGCTGCACCCATCATAAAGTCAATGCAGTTAAAAACAAAAGATTTACCGGTATCTGAAGCTCCAGATATTACATTCAATCCTGTATCAAATTTCAGCGAAGCATCTTTTTTATCAAGTCCACTGATAATTAAATCGGTTATATAAAATTTCAATGACATAACACCTACCTAAATTTTGCTTCGTTTATAAATTCTCCACCCCATTTTTTCATATTTTTCCTAAAAAATGCTTGTAATTGCACTTCAGTATAGTCCTTGTACTTTTTATATATCCATTTGCTAGTAGATATCAATTGTTTTGAGTACTCAGAACTCATATATTCAATAAATTTAATTCCGATTTTAGAAATTTTGTAGTTCAAGCCCAATTCAGAATATTCAATTTCCAATAACTCTTTTGAAATCATTAATTTAAGTGCCTCATTCAATAATTGTCTTTTTATTATGATTTCAGAACTTCTAAAAGGATATGACGGATGTAAACTCTTTTGCGTTTTAGCCACATCACCAGCGTGTACCAGAAAATAGTCATAATAAATCATCTTATCAATAGAGATTGGTCTATCCACAAATTCATTGAGAACATATAATGTACGTAGCCCTATTTCTAACGGAGAATTGAATAATTTAAAGTTTCGTTCTTCGTGCATATTTTCAGTTATTCTATCCATTTTATCTTTAAATCATTAATGAGATGGTGGCAAATTCCAATTCTATCTTCTATTCTTAAATGCGAGACCAATGGACTAGAAGTGATATTCAACGAATTTGCAGCCTTTATGGTTTCATTAACGCGTACGTAGCTATTTGCATGATCGCTCTCTACAGTATCCACAATCCCAAGGTAAAATTGTTGTTTTAAATCATGAAAATAGTCCTGATCAGGTGGTAATGTATCTCTACTATACTGATTTAGTGAATCAGCTGAAAAAAAACCTACCCTTTGACGCTGAAAATGCCCCGCAATTTTTGCATCTTTTTCCAAATGTCCAATTGTGCTAAACTCGTCTCCCTTATATTCAGTATATACCTTAAATAGCTGATTGGTGTACACTTGCTCATATTGTTGAATAGCATTAGGAATTGAGTTATCCAATGCTCTCTTTTTGATCAGTCCTCCTCCAAATCTAGCAGGAAAATACACTGTACGTTGATGCTGATCGATGAGTACCTGTGGGTCAACACAATCAAAAATATCGAAGGCGATTGTATTTATATATTCCAACATACCTTCGTCCAGCGCTATGGTTAAATTTGTACCTATTGAATTATGATTATCCCAATTTGCTAATAGATTTTCTTTTAGATCTTCAGGATTTTCCATATACTTATTTAGTTTTGGACCAGCGCCATGAGGCGAAACGAAATAATATCGTTCTGGCAATTTAAATTCTTTTTGTTTGGTGTAATAGATCAGTTTAATTAACTCCTTCCAAATATCACTTGGTGTTAATGCAGCATCGTAATGTTTACATTGATAATTGTCCCATTTCCCCCCTTCTTTTTTGGCAATTACATCTCTTCCCTTATCCCCAGAACCAGAACACTTTTTACAATCTGTATATTCACCAGTAGTCATTAAATAGCCCACGACCCATTCTCTAGTGAAATCTTCAAAATCATCTGGAGAAAATATTTTTAAACGATCTATAGGAATAATAGATTCCCCAAATAGGATATCATTGTTTGTCAAGGGGCCTTTTTTTTCCGGATTCGGAAAATCTTTCTCTTTGGTCATTTAGCTGGATTATAACACAAACATAACAATATTTCACAATTGTGTTGTTGTTCAATTAAATAATATTTACCTAATGGCGTCGATAAAGTATAAGATACATGGACGAATATAAAGATTAACTCTTTAAAGATGCTGAACGATTGGTTCTAATGCACCAACAGGGGCCTACACCATTAATCTAGCGCAAATTAAAGTTCAGACATAACAGTGCCGCTTGCTTAAAATGCAGGCGTAGTAACCCTATTGAAGCAATTATTGCTTTCTTCTATTGGATAAGCATATTATAAATTCATTCGCTAATTATATAACGGGTCCTAGCATTACGGTAAACCGTAAAATTCAACATATTAAACCTATACTTTTGTTACAACTCTTCGTTAGTTACTAACGCATAGAAATTGCTTTTATAGAAAAATATTGATAAATTAGAAAACAGGATTATTAACCGTATGGAACTGATTTAAATCGCCAGCATCCAACATTATTACAGGTATTTAATATGGGAAGTAAATGGAAACCTTTTTTATAATTTTGATTTTTATCGTTATCGCTTTAGCTGCTTCAAATAAAAAGAATAAGAAACCAAAGCAACAAAGCAAGTACCATGCCCCCACCAAAGCTCAAGTAACTCCAACGCCAAAGGAAATGACAACTGCACGTTTTTACTATGCTGAGGGCTGGCGCCATTACTTGATCACACACCATGGCAAATATGAATTGTGGCCGCTCGACTTTTTCGAAATAGCTGCTATAGCATTACGTAAATTGTCTATCAATGAACAGTATGATCTAAAAATTGCATTTAGCGATAAAGATGAAGCACTCCTCCTCTATAATCTTACATTGCGATTGCTACGAAATCGCCAATATAATAGTGAGAATGTCTGTAAGGCATATCGGATGGTAATAGATGATTTTCAAAAACATCTAAAAGCTTCTGAGCAGGATAAGGGGAAATCGTCTCCTATAGTAATTACAAATAAAGAAGATATCATTCTTGATAATACTATACCTACCTATCGCTCATTACCGCCCGAGGATCTATTTTCTAAATATAAGCCAGTAGACACTAAACCATCTGAATCAAAATTTATAATTCAAGATGAGGAGAATACAGCTATCAAAAATGTAATTGAAAATAATGATACTCCCTCGTCCGAGCGTTTATTTAACGAAAATTTAAATGCAAATGACGGGGCTATTGACCATAAAGATAATGATCTAAATATTCCGATTCAAGTGCAGGAAAATGAAGCTATTCAACAAGATCATCATGAAATCGAATCGATTTTAGAGGCACTGGTTGTTAACGACATCTCTGAAAGAAAAGAAGCAAATAACGCTATCATAGATATTACTGACAAGCATGAGGAAATTATACCGAACCGGGAGTATGATTTGGAAAAGAATACGAGCTATCCATCTCAGGATCCTTTGGATATCGACAATATACTAGTTCATTTGGATGCCTCCAATCTATTTGCTACAAAGGAGGAAACTCCAAGTAATAGTCCTATACAGGATAGTAATCTAGATAGATTTGAAAGCGGCTATAGCTATGAAGATTATTTACTCGGCAATCGTTATAAAGAGAAAATGGGGCTCTCAAAAGCTCAAGTTACCCTAGTCAATAAGTTAACTGGTGTAAATAATGTGTTTATTGAAGTGGAAGGATGCTGCATAGAAACGATTATGCTCTTTCTCAGTTGTGTCAAAAAGTTAAAAGCGACGTTAACCAAAAGAGGAACTGATCTAAAAATGGAGATTGAGAATCTCTCCGATATTGCCCGAAAAATCAATAAAGAAACTAGAGATGGTGAATGGCTGTTTCAAGATTATTATGGCCCAGATCATGTAAATGATTACTTCACGAAACAGGTGTACTATACGATATTTAAACGCGCAGAAAACCTGGTGCGAGAACAATGGGAGCATAAACGGAAAATATCAGGAGACTTTATCCAATACTTTAAGGGCTTAAGTCATATTTTTGAAAGACGTATTGGAACGGATGTGAATCTCATATTGGAAAGCTTACGTCCTTCAATCAAAGATCCAGACAAGGCGACTGAAATTGAATTGAACAGACTAAATGTCAGACGTTGGATGCTCAAATTTGATGCAATAAAAAATGGATTGAACAATGAAAATATAGCAGACTTTATGCAGCAAGTACATAAGCTTTTTGAAGATAATCAACAGAATCCATCTGCTGAAAACATCTATTATGAAGCTTGCAAGGTGGCCTATCCTATCGACAAACACGAGGCAATCCGGCTTTATTTGCATTACGTGAACGCTGATCTGCTGTCTGATAAAATTGATGGTAAGGAGCTCTCAAAAACAATCTATAAGGCATTGTTTAAAAATGACCAACACGAACAAGCCTTTAATGATATCATAGGACAACTAAAAGAGGATCGTGATCTCACCGCTGCCATTGAAAAAGTAGATTTGATATATGCTCCTGTCCGTAAAAAAATAGAATTGAATATCGAAGCGATCAAAACGGTACAGCAGCAGGATAAAAATACCGTTGAGCTTTTAAACAACTACCTACAGGACGAAGAAGAGCTTCTAGACAACCCAGCGATTGTATATAGCACTCCTACAGAAAAGCCAACAATAGAAACAGAAGCTTTTGAAGTTGAGCCCGATTCGGCTAACCCTTTTATAGACGAAATCGATCTAGCATTGCATCACCGTGAAATCATAGTTGAATTTACTCGCTCTGAATTCAGTCTAACGCAAGAACAGATCTCCAATTATTGCGCTGCCAAGGGATTACGATCTGGACCAACAATTAATGATATCAACGAACGCTGCCATGAATTATTGGACGACAACCTAATTGAGGAGCGTGATGATGAATATTTGGACATGAATGAGGATTATTATAAAATGATTATTAAAGCATGAAAGTAACTGTAAAACCTAAAGAAGCTACTGCTATTATCAACTCACTGCTTAGCGGTGTGGTGCCAAGAATTGGTGTACAACATATCACGGTAGGACGATCGGATGAAGTCAATGCATTTATCAAAGCATTGGACGATGTAAAAAATGGCCATAGCATGGTTAAATTTTGGATCGGTGATTTTGGATCGGGAAAATCTTTTATGCTACACCTACTCAATACGGTAGCATTAAAACAGAAATTTGTGGTCTCGACAGCTGATTTCACGCCGGATAACCGCTTGTATTCCAACGATGGTAAAGCGCTCGTGCTCTATACAGCAGTCATGGATAATATTGCCATACAGACCAAACCTGAGGGCGGCGCTTTAGCAACTTTATTGGAAAAATGGATCGAGCAAGTTGTCGCTTCTACTGCCGAGGAAAATAACCTTTCCCTTATTCAGATCCGTGAAGAGCAATATCTGAATCTAGTACAGAACAAGATTATGCAATCAATCAACGAATTGACAGATGTTGGAGGATTTGATTTTGCTAGTGTAATCATGAAGTACTATGAGGGTTATATCAATGATGATGAGCTACTGAAAAGAAATGCGTTGAGGTGGTTAAAAGGCCAATATAAAACAAAGACTGAAGCACGTCAAGACCTTGGCGTTCGTGAGGTGATCAACGACTTGAACTTCTACGACATGCTCAAAAATTTCACAGCACTCTTTGTCAGTATGGGTTATAGTGGTTTTATGCTCAATCTGGATGAAGCCATCAATCTCTATAAGATCTCTACGTCGACGATGCGTGAAAAGAACTATGAAAAAATTCTGACCATTTATAACGATTGTTTCCAAGGTAAGGTCAGCAACTTATTTATCAATATTGCAGGTACACGTGAGTTTTTGGAGAATGAACGTCGTGGTTTATTTAGTTATCAAGCTTTAAAATCAAGATTAGAAACGAATAAGTTCGAAACTTTGCAGATCCGTGATTTTGCACAGCCGGTGATTCGATTGATGCCGATCGATCATAATGAGATATTTGTATTGCTCAACAAACTCAAGGAGGTGTTTGAATTTCATTATAAGGTGGAAATTGATATTACGGACAGCGAGATTCAGAACTTTATGGAGGAAATGTATAATAAACCTGGTGCAAGTGAATTTTTGACACCCAGGGAAGTGATACGTGATTTTCTAAATATTCTGAGCATCCTGCGTCAAAATCCGGAGATGGATAAAGCAGCATTATTTAGTGACATCCAAATTAAGGATGAGCGTCCAGTTGATGTTCTATTAGATAGCATAGAGGAACTATAATATGGCGTTTGAACTGCTCTCCGAACCAATCAGGCGCTACGTGAAGGATAAGCGCTGGGAAAGTCTTCGGCAGATCCAAGTGGCTGCCATTGAAAAAATCATGAAAAGTGAAGACAATGCGATATTGGCAAGTAGAACAGCGTCGGGTAAAACGGAGGCTGCCTTCCTCCCTATCCTATCCAAAATAGGTCAGCTGAGCAAGAGCGTTCAAGTCTTATATATTTCTCCGTTGATCGCTTTGATCAACGATCAATTTGTACGGATAGAAGATCTATGTAGTTATCTAGATATTAAAGTAACAAAATGGCATGGCGAAGCGAACAGAACGGCAAAGGAGCATCTGATTAAAGAGCCCAACGGTGTCCTGCTGATTACGCCAGAGTCTTTGGAGGCTATGTTGGTCAATAAACCTCAAAATGTTAGCATATTATTTAACGACCTGAAATACATTGTTATTGATGAGATTCATTCGTTTATAGGCACAGACAGAGGAATTCAACTGAAATCTATCCTTCACCGCATTCAAAAGTCAGCTAACGTGACACCTTCCATCGTTGGTTTATCAGCGACTTTAGGAGATTTCGAAGAAGCAAAACGCATGACCGGTCGACCAGAGGCTACGGTTGTACTACGGGACCGGACCGCTAAAAGTATGGTGACTTCATTCCGTTATTTTGAGAGCGGACCAAATCAACTTTCTTTGGAGCTGCTGAAAGATCTATACAAAGAAACTTACAACAATAAAGTTTTGGTATTTCCTAATAGCCGTGGCCGGGCCGAAGAAGTGGCCGTCAAGCTAAAAAGGATTGCCGAAAAAGTAAATGGACATACTTCTTACTACTCACACCATTCATCCGTCGATCGGGAGCTAAGGGAATGGATTGAACATTTTGCCAAAACAAATACCTATCATCCATTTGTGATATCATGTACCTCAACACTAGAGCTTGGTATCGATATTGGTAGCGTAGAAAAAGTAGTTCAGATCGACGCTACGCATTCTATTGCATCTCTTATACAACGTGTAGGTCGAAGCGGGCGCAAGGACGGACAAGCAAGTACTTTGCTGTTATATGCAACTGGAAAATGGAGCCTGTTACAATCATTAGCCTGCTGGGAACTTTATAAACAGGAATTTATAGAACCGCCCTTCGTCGCACCCAAGCCCTTTGATTTATTTGCACATCAACTATTGGCAGTAGTCAAGCAATATAGCGGCTTACCGATATCGGTTTTAAAAACCGAGCTCGAGCAAAACTTTGCATTTAAGGATATCACGTCCGAAGAGTTTGATGATATTTTAAGCCATCTGATCGAAACCGATATGCTCGAACAGTTAGGTAAAGAGGTCATTATAGGACTCGAAGGCGAGCGAATTGTCAATTCGCGAGATTTCTACTCTGTATTTGCGACTGAAATACATTTTAAAGTACTATATGATGGCAAATCTATCGGAGACCTACCCTCCTCCTCTCCGATCATGATCGAAGACAACATTTTGTTGGCCGCAAAGATTTGGAAAGTGGTTGATATAGACTTTAGAAGCAGGAAAATATTGGTAAAACCTACGAACGATGGCAAGCCTCCGATCTTTGGTGGTGAGCCTGGTAATACACATCCCTTAGTTAGACAAAAAATGCTAGAATTGCTGATGACTTCATCCATACATCCTGAGCTTGATGAGCAATGCTGTGCGATATTGGCTGATATGCGTCAGGTGTTTAAAGATATTCCCATTGACAGTTTAGAAGATGACCGTCCACTGTTTGTCGGAGAAAATTCCTATAAATTTTATACCTTCCAGGGGTCAAAGATATTTGATACCTTAAAATTTATTTTATCAGCTGCAGGCTTAGAATTCCGGCATCAAGACGCATCAGCATCTATTGAAATAGATAAAGAGCAAGGATTTGAATGGTCTGCACCAAAACTGCTCGCTGTTTTGACAGATTTAGATCGTCATTTGGCGTTTCGGATTGATACGAATCCTGCTATATTAAGTTTTGCAAAATGGGCTATACTACTTCCTAAGGATAAACAGGTCGAGCTTTTAAAAAGTAGGCGGTATGATTTTGAGGGGGTGGTGAAATTTATAAACTCGGTCCGATGGGTTTATGTAAACTCCTATGCGGATGACCTTACTAAATTTACTTTAGACGCTTAAATTGAAGTTTTATTACTATGAATATTTCACATCTAATTCTCATAGAGATTGACACTGATCGCTCGACAATCGCTTTAAAAACCAAAGATATTCAAAGTCTAAAGTTCGATTATTATTCCCGTAAAGAATACATTAAAAGTTTTGCAATTTGCACAGACAGCAAATTCTTAGCAGCAAGCATAAAATCTGGCCTCGAAGCACTGCTTTTTAATTATATGATTGAGAATTTCAATGGTATAAAATATAGTATATCTGCTTTAGACAAAGTAATTAAAGGATGTAATTTTTATAAGTCTGAGATTCCAGGCATCGAAATTATCAAGAATATTAAGGATCTAGCAAACTTCGAGATCCCTAATCTCGACACACACAACGGCATCAGAGAATTCTACGACAACTACAACCTGATTATCAATCAAATAGACGAAATAATAAGTAATGGCGCTGAATTTTCCAAAAACAACAGAAAAGACCAAATATCCATTATACACAACCGAAACTTACCAATTTTGGATCAACTAAATTTCGACTGGGTATATAATAAAGATAACAATATAGTCTTTGACAATATTGGTCTAGCAAGATGGAAACGTGAAGGCCGATTTCCAGAGCATAGACGACTTATAGAGATGAAGTATTTTAGATAAGCATTTTAAAGAAAAAAATGGTTGTGACGACACTAAATCACCATTATTTTAGTCTTAGTATGATTCTATGTACTTATTCCGAACCTATAAATTATAATTCCATGAAAAAAACAAAAACAAAGCTAAAAGCATATTTTGCTAAATATATTCATGAGCTCACTGAAAAACGAGTTAGTTATCTGTTAGGAAAGAAAATAAAGGAAGACTATCAACCGAACAAGTACAAATATTTCAATAACTTTTCCGAAATAATATCTTGGGGTAAAGCTTTTAATACGTATTATGACGAGGTATCAAGAGAATACTATAACAATTTAATATCTGCTAAAAAAATTAACACTTCCCAAGACGCTTTGGGGTTTTACGCAGGGTATGTCGCTAGAATTATAAATAATCATCTAAGATACCACGAAACATTCGATCCTGAATTTCCATTTAATAAAGAAATAGATATTATATCCAGAGAAATAAACAAAAACGCCATCGAAGATAACGTTGTAGTTTTAAGATTGATCTATAGCGGATTTTTAAGCAAGAATCTAAAAAAAGGAATGATCCTAAAAGATAAGGCATTTTTAAGTACTACTCTCAACTTAAATCATAGGAAAAATATGCAGGGAAATGATTTACGCCTTTCAAATATCGGCCTGATTTTTATAAAAGTTCCAAAGGGAACAAAAGCACTTTATTTAGAACCAACAAGCAAGAAAGATGAATTTGAAATACTTTTACCACAGAAAACTGAATTGTTAATTGAAGCAATTCACAAAATATTTAATAATCGTGTACTTTTTACCAAGTTGATTAAGTGTGGGTAATTAATCCTTTTATATTACTAATGCGTGTGAAAATTTCCCAATATTTAAGACTCTCTGATAAAAAAGATATTAAAAAAAATTATAACAAACGATGTCCCTTTTCGTCGGTTAAAGAAACTAAAAAGCCCCCCTTAACCGGCAAAGAGAGGCAATTTGGCTATTCAATTGATTTTGCTAATTATAATCCATTGTTTAGTCCTTGTGTGAGTAAAGGTAGTCATGTCAGATGGAATATTTATTGATCATTTCCGAGAAAATGTTGATGAAATCCGAACTCATAAAAAAACTTATCCCATATCCCACCGACTGCTTAATTAACCCTAAACACCTACATTATTTGAGATTTTCATACGATCTTGTATTACACCATTCTGTATAGTGATTTATTACCGGCAGCATCTTCATAGACTGGCGGGGCAAACCGCTCTGTCTCCGCGTAGATAATGGCCCCGAATTCACTAGTCATCATTTGACCTCTGGTGTAAAGACCAAGGCATTGCTATTCAATTTAACCAGCCCGGTAAGCATATGCAGAACGGCTACATCAAACGGTTCAACCGAAGTTATCGCAAAGAAATTTTGGATGCTTATTTATTTTTCAACTTGACCGAAGTAAGAGAACATACCCAGGAATGGATGGATGAATATAATAACAACAGACCGCATGAAGGTCTTGGGAATCTTACATCAACGGAATTATCAAAAAATATTAGACACCAACAACAAATAAATCAATTAGTAACGTAAATTAGAAAAGTCTAATCTCAGCTGTCGGAAAATGGGGTACTTACACCAGGGCCAACCGTTCACGGGATAAGGCACTGGTGGAAGGAGCTGTAAAGATTATATACAACAGTCTTTAAATAAAATTAGAGCATGTAGCCACAAAAAAACACCTTTGTAATATTTACAAAGATGTTTTTTTGAAACATAAACTTAATCAACTTATTGTAAATAATCCATAAAAAACCAATCCGTTGTGGAAATAATTTTATCCTTATTTTTTGCCTGGATTTTATATCGATGAACTTGTGCTCCAGCACCTTTAAATGATATGGCAGTTAATGGGGTTTTATGAACAAAATAGGGACCGAAAATAGTCGCCTTGTCAAAACTCTTATGGCCGTTTCCAGGAGTTTGATCAATCTCCATTGTTATTTCATATTCTGTTGCTTTAGCTACTGGTGTCCATTCAATTCTGGTTGTCCGTGGAAAATGGTTAAAAACGGTATAATTTTTAGGTTCAATAATTTGAGGCTCATTTGCATTATCAATTAAAAGATCACTTTCATTATCTGGGTTAACTTTATTTCGCTTCGTTATCTGATCCTCACGTCGCACATTCGATGTTACAAAATTTGCAATAGACCCACTGTATCCTTCAACAACACTTAACCCTAAAACTTGACCGTTCTTCAGGAGTCTCGTTCCATAGCTAGAATGTCCAATTAAAGCATTCCCCACAATATATACATCATTACCCGATACAGCTATAGAAGTAGGGCGATAGATAATATATTTTTCATTATTATAGGTTCCTTCAAGATTCGCTAATAATTGTCCGTTTTTCCAATATTTACCCACATCATAATCCTCTATTGTTCCGCTTCCATTACTATCATCAACTCCTGCTATATAAACATCGCTGCCTGATATAGCTATGCAATTAGCGACACCATCTTTGGAGGATAAGCTTTCGATAATTCCGTTTTTCCAGTAAGCAGGTTGCCCGCTATGCGTTTTACCTACAGCATAAGCATTACCATTCAGTTGTCTAATGGTGGATACATATTTTAATTCATTGATAGTTTCTAATATATTGCCATTCTTCCAGTATATCTGTATATATCGACTACTCCCATTCCCTATTGTATATATATCATCATCAACGGCAGTTATAAAGGTTGCACAGCTATAAATTTCGTCGAAACTCTGACCAGTTACAGGATTATAAAACTTAGGAACTGGCAGTGTCACAGGCTGCCCGTTTTTCCAGTACATCGCTAAATCTTTGTAGCCGGTTTTGACCTCATTATAGTCTCTATAATACCCAGCCACATATACATCCCCATTTTTAACAGTAATAGAATAAGCGGTATTATAATCTCCCTCATCTTTACTAATTCTTGTCTCATGGCCGTTTTTCCAGTACGTAGCTTGCCCACCGACATTGCCCGCTACATATATATCATTACCTACCACGATCATTGAGGTCGCTTCTGCATCACTTTGCCCGTCAGTAAGCACAACTGGTTTTCCGTTCTTCCAGTAAACAGCAGTGTGGAGTCTTGTATTTTCGTTATAGCATGATCCTGCTACATATATGTCTACTTGATTTTCGCTATTCTTACGATTCCCTGAATTCTGTTTTGAAGCTGAAGACTTGGAATTTTGAGCATAAGAAATAAAAGTAATAAGAAAACTGAAAAGCGCACAGCATCGTAATGCATGCAAGATAAGGTTTTTCATGGCGTAGTTTCTATACTACTAAATTTACAGAAAATTTGGTTCAATATTCCAAAGAAATTTTAAGGAGCTTCTACTAATTTAAATGAATGATCTTTGAATACAGCTTGAGCATGCGCTTGTCCCAGTTCTCCTCCTTGATACGGTTGAGAAAGATACGGTAGCCTGATCCGGTCGTCAGCATGCTCTCAATCTTATCCGCATCCTGCGGCAGCTGCAAGGCTCTTCCCTCCTTCGCTCCCAGTTGATGGGCATGCTGATCGGCGCTTTCCTTATCATCGTAAAGAGTAAGTAGAAATCCTGTCTTGTCTTTGACATCAGGCCACTCAAAGCGCTGCAGCACAAAGTCGGTATAACCGGACTCGACGAGCTCGCGAAAGGAGCTTTTGGTGACTTGTTCAAAGGGATTGTACAACATAGGACTAAGATAGGATTAATTATTCACTCCGCGGATCGGGCTTTAGCGGCATCTTGGCACAGCGGATCACCTCGATCGATGGACAACCATATTCCACAACAACTTTACCCTCGATCAGATAGATACCAGCTCCTCTTAGCGGATATTTCACCAGTGTCTGTGGGAAGTGCACCGTATCAAAGAAGCGCCCCTCGGCATCGAGGAAAGTGCCGAATTTCATCAGGTCGCCCCGCTTGGTCTTGACAAATTTCTCGCAGACAAAGTCCCCTACCAGACGCACTATTTTTCCTTCATGCAGAGGGAGTTCCCGAGCTGGCATATCACCCCGGTAATCGCTTTTGGCCAGGTCAAACAAGGTACCGGTCACGCAAAAGCCGATCAGCTCGATCTCATCGTAGTAGTCTTCCAGGATATCCTCCTCCAAAGGTGGAAGAATGGGTTTGCGGCTCTCGGTCTCAAAGAGAGCCATGCCGACAGTTGCTGGCTTATGCCTGGTCATCAGCAGATGGGCCTCCCAGAGCAAGGCCTTCTTCCCTATCCCGGTAAACCGCAGGGCACCGACACGGATCAGGATAATGATCTGCTCGAGGCCTGCCTGCGTCCGCTTGACAAAGTCCTGCAAACTTTGATAATGACCATTCGCCTCGCGTTCTGCGATGATGCGATGAGCCAGCTTGCCTTCGAAATTGAGTAGACAGTCAAAACCCAGATAGATATTCTTTTCCCGGATGGAGGTATTAAAGACCGACTGATTCACACAGGGCAAGCAGATATGGCCTCCCGAAATCCGCGCTTCATTGACATAGACCTTGCGGTTGTAAAACCCACCATAATTGTTGAGCACCGCAACCATAAACTCCAGGGGATAATAGGTCTTGAGAAAAAGGCTCTGGTAACTCTCTACGGCAAAGGAAGCGGAGTGCGCCTTGTTGAAGGAATAGCCAGCAAAGCTTTCCATCTGCCGCCAGATCTCGCGGCTGACTTGCTCGTCATAGCCCTTGGCCTTGCAGTTGGCGAAAAACTTATCTTCGATTTCGATCAGATGGTCTTTGCTGCGATATTTGCCCGACATCATGCGCCTGAGCACATCGGCATCGGCCATATCGAGTCCACCATAGGCGTTGGCTATCTTCATCACATCTTCCTGATAGACCATCACGCCATAGGTCTCTTCGAGCTGCTCTTTAAATACCGGATGGGGATACACGACCGTGCTGGGATCATGATGCCGGCGGATGTATTCGCCCATCATACCCGAACTAGCTACGCCCGGACGGATAATGGAGGAGGCTGCCACCAGCGTCAGGTAGTCATCACAGCGCAGCTTGGTCAGCAGCTGCCGCATCGCCGGGCTCTCGATATAGAAGCAACCGATGGTATTGGCCGATTTGAGCTGTGCAGCAATCTGGGGATCCTCAAAAAATCGCTTTGGATTGTCGGTATCGATGACTACACCGAGATTTTCCCGCACAATGGTACGGCAATCTTTGATATGGCCGATCCCGCGCTGCGAAAGGATATCAAATTTTTCAAAACCGATATCTTCGGCTACATACATATCAAACTGCATGGTGGGCAATCCCTTTGGCGGATTGTCCATGGCGGAATAACAGGTCAGCGGTTCCTCGGAAATCAGTACGCCACTGGCATGTATGGTGCGCTGATTGGGGAAATCGGCCATGCGGTTGTACACGCTTAAAATGGTGTTGGTCACCTCATTCTTGTTGAGCATATGCTCGGGCTCATGCACCAGGCGGTCGATCTCGGCCTTGGGCAAGCCGTATACTTTGCCCAGTTCACGTAGGATACTCCTGGAGCGAAAGGTGCTCATGGCGCCCATCAAAGCGGTATGCCCGGTCTGATAGCGGTTGAAGATAAAATCATAGATCTCGTCTCGCTCGTTCCAGCTAAAATCAATATCAAAGTCGGGTGGACTCTTGCGCTTGGGGTTGAGGAAACGCTCAAAGGGCAGGTTGAGGGCGATGGGATCGACATCGGTAATCCCCAGGCAATAAGCAACGGCGGAATTGGCTCCTGACCCGCGGCCTACATAGTGAAAATTGCGTCCCCGGGCATAGCGGCAGATCTCGTCGGTAATCAGGAAATAACTGGAGAAACGCAGGTTTTCGATAATCTCGAGCTCACGCTGGATGCGTTCGGTCGCGATCCGGTCATTGCGGCCATAGCGCCTGGAAAAGCCGTCCATACAGTACTTATGCAGCAGCTGCTTATCGTTGTAGCGATTGCCGGTAAAGGTCGCCTTGTTTTTGACGCTGGTAAAATCAAAACCAAAGGAACATTGCCCCAGGATACGGTTTGTATTGGCGAGCAGCTGCGGCAGTTCGGAAAACAGGCGCATCAGTTTGACTCGGGGGATAAATACCTCATCCTCTGCAGCGACCTGATCCGGACTGAGCTGCGAGATCAGCAGGTTGTTGTCAATTGCCCGCAGCTGCCGATGTAAGGTATAGTCGGCCCTGCGGAAACTGACGGTAGCCAGGATTACACAGCGCTCGAGCAGTTTTCGATCCATGAGCTGGGCGCGCGTACGTTCGCTGGGTCGGACGCCGATGTACTCGAAATCACGCAGTGGAAAGCTATTGAGTTTGTGAAAGGGATAGATCACAAACACCTGCTCAAAGTCTGGCGATCGCTCCGGTGTGGGGCGATTTTCCATATTGAGCTTGGTGCGGTATTCGTTGATCTCACGGAAGCCCTGTTCGTTCTTGGCAATGGCCACGAAACAGAGCTGATCGCCGCTGCGAAATTCCATGCCGGCAAGCAGGTTGAGTCCGGCTGCGCGCCCCAATTTGATAAAGTCGAGCGATCCGGAGCTGTTATTGATATCTGTGAGCACAGCGGTATCATAGCCCCCGGCCAGCATGCCCGAAATAAGATCCTGCAGGCTGAGGGTACCAAAGCGCAGGCTATAGTAGCTATGTAGATTTAAGAGCATGCTCCCCTCCTTTCTCTGGCGGCGGTGCGCAGATGGCTTTCATCAGAAATTCGGCGCCATAGCGTTTCCGGATCTTGTCCATGGCCTGCATCAGGTTGATCTCCTCGGCGCTATCGTCAAAGAGATCGGTCTGATAGGATCCGTAGATCAGCCCCGAGAACTTGATCCCGATAAGGCGGATCAGCATCCTGCGGCTATAGAGTTTTTTGAACAGGGAAAGCACCACATCTGTAAGCTTTCTGTCCGAATTGGTATAAGGGATCTGCAGCTGTTGGGTATGGGTATCGAAATTGCTGTAGCGGATCTTGAGGGTAACGCAGCTAGTCAGCTTCTGATCTTTGCGCAGGTCAAAGGCCAGGGTGTCGACCATGCCGATGAGGGTACGGCGGAGCACATCCATATCAATGGTATCCTGCTGGAAGGTGTTTTCTTTGGACATGGATTTCTGTTCACGAAAAGGTACTACCAGCGAATCATCCAGCCCATTGGCTTTGCGCCAGATATTGATCCCGTTCTCCCCGAGGACCTTCTGCATCGTGAACACCTCCATCTGCTGTAAGGTGCCGATTTTGGAGATCCCCATATTGCGGAGTAAGGTAAAGGACTTCTCGCCGACCATGGGAATCTTGCGGATGGATAGCGGCGCCAGGAAGCCTTTTTCGGTACCATTTTGCACCTGCTTCTCGCCACAGGGTTTGGCTGTACCGGTGGCAATCTTGGACACGGTTTTGTTGACTGATAGACCAAAACTAATCGGGAGACCTGTCTCTTTGATAATGCGCTGTCGAAGTTCCTGCGTCCACTTCCAGCAACCAAAGAAGCGGTCCATGCCTGATACATCGAGATAGTGCTCGTCTATACTGGCTTTTTCGACAATAGGGGTTTCTTCTTCGATGATCTGAGTGACCATACTGGAATACTGACTATAGCGATCGTGATCGCCCCGCACCACAACGGCCTCAGGACACATACGCAGTGCCAGCCGCATCGGCATAGCGGAATGCACGCCAAACTTACGCGCTTCATACGAACAGGACGCCACTACCCCACGGTCGCTGCTGCCGCCGATGAGCACAGGTACGCCCTGAAGCTTGCTGTTCTGCAAGCGCTCTACCGATACAAAGAAGGTATCGAGATCACAATGTACTATACTCCTTTCCATGTCTTTCAATTGCCTAAAAAGCCCTGTATTGTGGCTTTTGATTTTTGGTAGTTGCTCCGATCAAAAATACTAATATTATTAGTAAACAAACAAGAAGATGTTTTGGTTTAGTTTTTATCACATTCACAGTCAGCGACATAATTTGTGGTGGACGTCGCGTTAACTTTAGCTACATTACAGAAGATTACACATTTTTTAAACATAAATTATTGCTTTCGTTTAAAACATAGTTGACCAAACGATGAAAAGCCTAACGCAAAATGGTCTAAAATGGTCTTATATTTTTAAGCATTGGCTATCAACTCTATTTATAGCTGCCATCGTCCTTCCTATCTATGGCTATAGCACCAAGTTGTCCCTTAAATTATTAAGTTATTTTTTCTGTATTGTAAAATAGGCTTTCTTTCAAAAACAATCACAAATTCAACAAGAATGACCTCTACTGAAAATACATTCTATCTTTAGTAAAAAGTGTGGAACAAAAAAGCGCAACGTCATGAAATAATCCATGCGTTGCGCCAAATTGAACACCACTACCTACAAAATTTTTAATTCATGGGCAAATTAATAAGATCTATATTGGGAGCAGTACCAGTAGCAGGTCTTGTAAAAACAGTATTTTCCGCTACGAAATCATTAAAAAATCCACCGTTTTGCAAAAAGAACTTACCGTTCTCAACTCCACCTCTATAATCGCCGCGTTGATTATTATCACCTGCGCCGTCCACACTAAATTTACAAGAAGTTGATTCGATCCATGTACCCGTTGTTGTCCTAACCCAAAAATTTGAATAATATGCTTTTCGGCCGAAGTAGCCCATCGTATTATTGAAATTTTCAAGAAAAGAGTAAGCACCTTTTATGTAGGTTGAAATAGCCGGTCTTTTAAAGGTCGCAATATATTTCCATGTTCCTAACTCTGGAACATAAAACCAAGATGAATAAAGTGTACTTCCTAACCCGTCCGGTCTTATTCTTGTCAGGAACTTATACGTCGTCCCGGTTGACCAGTCGTATGTCCAATTACTTTTTCCGCCTGTCCCCTCGCCACCGAAACCACTGACGACCACATCTGTACCGCTACTCACTGCAGTGGTTTTACCGTCAGCCTCATTGCTTGGATCCCATACGGAAAATATAATTTTTCGTTGTGTCGCTGAATTGACCTGAAAGCCAAAATATCCTTGTCCAAATCCATTTGCCATGTAATAACTACCTACAGGATCCTGTCCTGCGGGAACAGTCACTTCATTATACATCCATTCATAGGAATTTCCAGTAGGAAGACTTGGCGTTAAATGTACCGAAGGGCCACGACGTGAAAAATAATAGCTTGCAGGTATGTTCGCATAGGTAAGACCGGAGGAAGCTACCGTACCGCCGATAAGAATATCGGTCATATTACCGATGTAAGTCGAAGTTTTGCTTATTCCCTGTAGATCTACTTTTACATAACCAGGTGCAGCAATCTGCACTGCTCCTGCATAATAGTCTTTTGCAGGCGCTCCACCTGTCATGGTCACATCGAAGCTCTGTCCATTGACGGTCAAACGGACCACACTCGTGCCTGTGGTGACGTAGCCTCGTATCCCCAAATGTAAAGTACCTGATTGTGTTACCTTAAAATAGGAACTTACCACAGCCGAAAGGCTGGTCCAGTTACGCAGCCCGTAATTTGAATTATCAAAAATCTCTGCCCCACCGGATCCATTGGTCACAAACGCATTCCCACCCATAGGAATCGCAAGCGTCAGATCATTGATATCTCCCTGGATCAGACTCGAACCCTTTTTGCTAACTGTTTCGGACGGATTATGCTCTACGGCATGATCTCTTTCACATGAGAGAAGCAAAAAGCCTGCAAAACTCAAAACCGCGAAAAATAGATATAAATATTTGATCTTTACCATTTCAGTTGTTGTCATGATCGCAATTTCTTATTGTTTAACCAGCCTGAATTTCTGTGCATTGCCTGTATGCGCTGAATAGATTTGTATCTGCGTATCGTTGGCGGTACTTGATCCATTTACATCAAGGTTTTTACCTATGGCAGATGCTGGCTCAAGGTTATAATTGCCGCTTCCCACATAAGTAATCTTCCACCGTTGTGCAGAAGTATTTGCAAATGTGGCCACCTGAACAGGCGTGCTGTTTGCCGATCCACCGCCCCGTACTTCCAATACTTTAGTCGTATCAGCCACATTCTTCAAGGCATAATATCCACTTCCAACACTTCTCAATTTCCAGACCTGATTGGGCGTTGTCGGATAATTATAAGTCCATAAGGTGACATCCTCACCATTAACTGGAGGATTACCGTTGGCATCAACCAGCTTGCTCGGCTCTTTCGTTAATGCAGATACGATTTTGTAATTGGCTCCATCTGTCAAAATACCTTGTGGCGAGTAAAATGTAATCAATAATATATCGAGATGTGAATATCCTGCCAGTTTGCTTGCGAGGTCTGCTTCTCCGTAATAACGTGATAGTGCCCATGCATACATCTTCACACGTTCTGTGCCAACGGTTTTGGTCGGGAAGTAAGATTTCATCGCATTATCGACAGATGCATCGTAACTAATTCCATCCACACCATAGGTAGTCAACTTGCTGTACATAGAATCCATGACAACCTGTTGCTGCGCAGCTGGCTTGCCGCTCAAATCTGACCAGTTGCAATAGTAACTTACCTTCCAACCAAGCTGCTTAAAGCCTGTCAAATGCTGCGGATACATACTTTCTATCAATACTCTGTTTTTAATGGAATACAGGCTATCCATTTTCTTCAAAGTCTTTAAAAATAATTGTTCATTTGTGGCGCTGTTCAAATCTTTACAATCCAACCAAAGGGAAGTATAGCCCGGAAGCTTCTGATTTAGGTTGGCAAAATACTCTTCCAATGTCTGTCCTGTTGCTGTTCCGGCTTCATGTCCGATTAGGCAGGTTGGCTGGCCGTTTTTATTGGCAACATAGATATCCACCTCCAGGCTATTAATCCCTTCGTTGATAATCTCATCAACCTTAATCAGATCATTGGCCCGATGTGCACTTACAAAGGTCGGACCAGCCAATGTCGTATTGACTTTGCTTGTTTTTTTGGGCGCGTTTTCCTGAATTTGGGTAATATCTTTCTGACAGCCCGCAAATAGATAAGTCATACAGGCAAACATACAGACTGCTTTGCCAAACATTAATGTTGTTTTTCTCATAATTTTTATTGTTTAAATAGTAAGTATATCGTTAAAAGTTAATTTTTCTGGCTGTCATCCGCCCTGCTCCATGAATATTCAGATGATGGTCATTGAGCTCCAAAACACCAAAAGCATTCTGATCGGCGGTTTCGATCATGCCCTCGAGTGTAATCATCGGAATGCCTTTATAGTTTGCAAAATTACCGGGATGATGATGACCTGAGATCACCGCCTTTACAACCGGATATTTTTCGATAAGGGCCAATATCTCCCGGTTATTCAGTGCTTCAAGGCCATTCTCTGGGCACAAGGGATGATGTGTGAAAACAATCACTTTTTTGGATGCCGAATGGGCTTTGTGAAGTTGTCTTTCCATCCATTTCAGCTGTTTCTCGCTTATGCCTCCATTCCAGGGCTGATCATTGTTTCTTTTTGCTCTCTTCAGTATATCATTGAGTTTCTTCCAAGCCTCACGTTGGCCTGATCCCGCCTTAGTGGCATATTCGGCAAGTTCATTGGTATTGAGCATGATAAACAGCCATTCACCTTTTTCTACAGTATAGTAAGGATTTGGCATGTTATATAACTCATATAAATGAGCCCCGTCATCAACATCCACATAATCATGGTTTCCCAAGATATTGTAGACCGGTCTTTTAAGCTTGTTGAGTCGTTGAAGCGCCGGCTGCAGATCTTTGGGTCCTACATCGACCAAATCGCCAAGCATGACCGTAAAATCCACCTCTTCCCTGTTGATCGCTGTGACGGCCGAATCCAATTTGTCAAGTGAATTTCGGTAGAAACGGCTCCCACGGGTATCCTTATCTGCGTACTGTGGATCGGCGATAAGACCGATCTTAATAACAGATTGAGCCTGGATCATGCTGTAAAATAGGATGAACAGCAATGGCAAAAATACTTTTATTCCCATCCTGGATTTTGTTTTAAGTTATTGTTCAATGTGATTTCATTTAGCGGTATACATTCGAGATAATCGCGGTTTTCCTTAAATCCATAGCCATTCGGCAGCTGAGTTGCAAAAGGATCCAGCAAACCGTCCGCATCAACTTTATAGTTGATTTTTGTACCCGTCCAATCCGAGGCCAAAAATGGATAACCTTTGGGACGTTTGCCTTTCAGCAGTTTATGGGCGGCCCATCTCCGGATATCGTCATAGCGAAATCCTTCGGCTCCAAGTTCTACGGTGCGCTCGCGTCGGATTTCTCTCAACTGGTCTGATATATTATAACCATAGTCAGCATACTTGTCCTTATTTGGATCGTCGCTAATAGCAAAATCCGGCATACCTGATCTTTTGCGGAGCAGATTGATTGATTTGGTATAATCGACTGTTTCTCCGAGTTCAGCCTTCGCTTCAGCATAATTCAATAAGGCTTCGGCGTAACGAAAGATGACTGCACCGGTTTCATCACTTGAGCTCCAGGAAACACCACCACCTGCTAGAGCCGATTTTGGATCATTTCCCTTCCGGATCTGGAAACCGGTATTATTCAATGCTTCACCGGATTTGTCCAGAAATGGCTTTTTAAAGGTGGCTTTACCAAATCCATTATCCCACATCAAAGCTCCTGGTGTCCAAATCGTCTGAGATAGGCGCGGATCACAATCGGCCCGTATTTTTTCTAAAAAAGCATTGCCTTTCACAGTCTTACCAAGGGTAAAATAATCGTATGGCTGACCATTCCGGCCAAGGTAATGCTGGATCTGCTCAAAAGTCATGGATATCCCCGCAGTGCGATCGGACACGTAGATCTGAAAAGAGTGTGACAAATCACGGTTGACCGAATATGCCTTCCAAAGGATCACCTCTTTATTGGCAAGCTGATCTTTCAGGGAAAATAGTTTGCAGTAATCGTTTTCGGGATCGTTGTTGCTATACAGCGACATGCCATATTTTGCATCCATCAGCGTTTCGGCGGCGGCAGTAGCTTGCCGGAAGTACTTATTGGGATCAGCGCCAGCTGTACCAAATGCTGTACCTTTGTGGTATTTCTGCCAGCTGCCTTCAAATAGGGCGACCCTGGATTTGAAGAGCAGGGCAGCCTGTTTAGAAAGCCGATTGTTTTTACCTTTTACTGTAGCCACAGGTTCCAAATATTCAATCGCTTTATCCAGGTGTGCCAAAATCGAGTCTACTACCGTTGTACGTGGGTCTCGTGCTTTGAATAATTCTTCGGAGTCCATCTCCAATGGATCCGTATACCAGGGAACGTCACCGTAGAGCCTGACTTTTTCGAAATAAAACCAAGCTTTAAAGAAATGGGCCTCTCCTAAAAACTGTTTATATTTTTCAAAAGGATCTTTGCATTTCGTATAATTCTTGAAAAAGATATTGACACTGCGGATATTACCCCAGGTCCAGTTTCCGCCTGATGAAACCGGCGATTCGGTACCATTCCAGACTGTACTTGGTGAACTGTAAATCTGCACGTCGGATCCTCGCGTACCATCCCAACCGATTGATCCCAAATAACTACCTACTGTGTTAAACGCTGGGAATACCGTATAAAATTGTATGGTATAATTTTCCAGGTCATTTGCCGTTTTCCAGTAGATTTCATTATCGATCTCTGTCAATGGTGGTTTATCCAAAAATTCTTTGGAGCAGGAACTGATAAACAGTAAAAAGACTGCTGTATATATTAAGATTATAATTTTTTTCATTGGTTATTGATTTCTTACTATAAATTTTCTGGCACTTACTAATAGCCGTTTATTATTTAATAGCAAATGTGGCTACAGTGAGATATTCATTCCGAATGCCCAAATCGCCTGTGAAAACATACTTTTTCCATTTCCTAATTCTCCTAAAGTCGCCGTCTCAGGATCGAAACCGACGGGAAGCTTAGATAAAGTATAGATATTCTCACCGGAAAAATAGATACGTGCGCGCTTCAATCCGATTTTTTGGAGCATTAGCGGCGGAATGCTGTATCCGATCTGAAGATTTTTAAGACGTGCATAGGCACCATTCTGCAGATAGCGCGTTTGAACCTCTTTATTTTTGCTGTCCTGACCGGTGTTACTATAAGGACGAGGATAATAAGCGTTCGTATTTATACCAAGCCCCGAATAGCGGTCACCTTCGGTATCCCTATAGTAATCCATGTGGTGCGGGAACAGGGAAGATTGATTCCAGGCTCTAAAACCCCAGAATACATTGCCATCCAACCATAGATCACGCTTTCCAGTACCTTGGATAAATACCGCTATATCGATATTTTTATAGTTGGCTGTTAAATTAAGTCCAAACTGATAGCGACGGGTTGTATTACCAATGATTTTAAGGTCTCCATGGTCATTTATGGTGTTTTTGCCCTTATTGATTACCCCATCTCCATTGAGATCACGATATTCAACATCTCCCTTTTGCCAAGTCTGACCATTGATAAATTTCTGATAGCCAGAAGCGTTGATCTCATCAGCGCGTTCCTTTGTATTGATCAAGCCAACGGTTTCATAGCCCCAGATTTCTCCAGCATCTTTGCCCACATAGTCCGTTGTCAGGATACCCGTAGGATTGGTATACTTTGTAATTATATTTTTATAGTCAAACACATTGGCCGCTATGGAATAATTAAAATCCGAGCCGACTTTTCCATTCCAGCGTAAGCTAAAATCCCAGCCTTTGGTCTTGAGTTCAGAATTATTCTCTTTAGGAATATTTGCTCCCAATACCGCTGGAAGTGCCTGAGCTGGGCCAAGACGGTCATAGGTCAAGCGTTGGTAATATTCGAATTCGGCCTGCAGACGGTTTTGTAGAAAACCCGCTTCGACGGCCATGTTCGTTGAACGGGATGATTCCCATGTGAGAAAGCGATTGACCAAGTTGGGTGCGGTGGTGTATGCAGGGCGCATGCCATCAATAAGCCAACCTAAATTACTTTTGACGCCCAATAATGCGAGATCCTGATAGGCTTCAACGTTCTGATTTCCTAGTCGTCCCCAGGATCCTTTAAGCTTAAAGAAAGGAACATAAGCTTGAAGGCCAGTCCAAAATTTCTCTTTTGAAACCACCCATCCTGCTGATAGCGAAGGAAACGAGCCCCACCTTTTACCAGGAGCAAATTTCGATGTACCATCATATCGTATATTACCCTCAAAGAGATATTTGTCCGCATAATTATAATTTAAACGAGCAAAATAGCCTAATGTAGACCAATGACTAAGGGCATCGGATATCTGCATTTCACCGGTTGCAGTTGTTAAGGAAGGCACATCTGGTGTGATAAGTTCCCTTTTTAAACCACTGAGAAGGTCATAGGAATTAATTTCATTCTGAAATCCAGCAAGTGCAATAAAATGGTGATCCGTTCCAAAATCTAAATTATAGCTTGTATAAATATTAAGGGCTTTGTAGGTGGTATTGGATTTGTCTTTACTGATATAGGAAGGAACCGTAAGCGATATTGGCACGAGCGTACCATCTACTTCATCCTCATAAGCCACCTGATTGACGCCCTCATAATTGTAGATTTTATAATCTATGGAATAATCGGCATTGATTTTCCAGTTTTTAAGAGGGCTGATCTCTGTGGCCAAACGCTGAACCAGATTATTGTCCGTCAATTTTTGATACCCCGCTTTCATCTGCGGCACCCGAGAAAGTTGCGAGTAATAACCATTTGGTGATTTAAGAAAAACCTCGGGATGCGTCCTGAAAATCTGGTGAATTATCATTCCGTATCCCCCTTCACCATTGTAGATCGGTCGGTTGCGCTGTTCATTTGTCAAGCGAGTATTCGAACTGATCTTCCACCAATCCGTAATATTGGCATCAAGCTTAGCCTGAAAATTGTAGCGTTTATACTTATCATCGACGATTCTGAAAACCCCTTTTTCGGATGCATGTCCAAGAGACAAAAAATAGGCCATGTCTTTTGATCCTCCTTTGACAGATAAATTTTCCTGCATCCGGCGTCCATTGCCATAATGGATATCTATCCAGTCATTATTGCCGTTTGAGAATTGATAGGTGGACCACTTCTTCGGATTGTTGGCATCAGGCACGGTCTCAGGTAATGAGGGATCATCTATATACGCTATGATTCTGTCGATCGTAGATTCTGAAAACAATCTGGCAACCCCCTGGTTGTCATGCATTTCATTCATGGCGCGGGCAAACGTGTAGGAATCAACCATTTTCGGTTTATTGATAATGGTTGTAGGTCCGCCATTCATCGAAAAATCAATCTGAGGTTTCTGATTAGCTTTCCCTGATTTGGTTGTTATCAGCAACACTCCATAAGGTGCACGGGCGCCATAAATTGCCGAAGCAGCTGCATCTTTTAAGATAGAAACACTTTCAACAGTGTTCGGATCGATGGTATTAATATCTCCGGCGGTGCCATCGATCAGGACATACGGACTACCTTGCCCCCGGATCTGTACCGACGGTGCAGCGCCGGGTTCAAAACCATTGTTACCATATGCGATGGTCAGACCACTGACTGTTCCATAAAGTGATTGGGAAACGTTGTTTACCGGTCGGTCCTGTAAACGTTTGCCATCGACAACCGCAACAGATCCCGTGAGATTAACTTTCTTTTGAACACCATATCCCACAACGACCACCTCATCAAGCTCGCGCGCCCGGTCAGCTGCCAGCCGAATCACAAAATCTC
This sequence comes from Sphingobacterium sp. NGMCC 1.201703, assembly GCF_047784615.1. Taxonomy (NCBI): domain Bacteria; kingdom Pseudomonadati; phylum Bacteroidota; class Sphingobacteriia; order Sphingobacteriales; family Sphingobacteriaceae; genus Sphingobacterium; species Sphingobacterium sp. NGMCC 1.201703. Next base: position 256,464 of record NZ_JBLOHD010000002.1, read on the forward strand.
CGGTGAGGTCACTATTAATTAAAGTATCTATCGGTTTAAATCCCATAAAATGCACGGATAGCGTATCCGAAGGAAAAATCGAATTCAGCAGAAACATCCCTTTGTCATCAGTTTTGGATTTTGTGTTGGAGCGCTTTAAATTTAGGGTAGCTCCCGAAACCGGTGTACCGGAGGGATCGACAACTTTTCCGGAAATAGGTTTTACTTGACGTTGTGCCTGTCGCGCTAAAACAAATCCACTATCCGTCTTTTTTGCCTGAATACCATAGGGAGATAATAGTCTTCGTAAGACCTGGTCTAAAGACTCATTTTTGGTATCGAATCTCGCTATATTTATATTTTTTAGACCCAAGCTCTCTGTAAAAGAAATATCTGAGCCAGATCTCTTTTGTAGATCCAGGATAACATCCCGCAGATTTGTTTTTTGGTAGTTCTGGTTATAGATCTTGGCATTCTCCTGTGCATATATACTGTTCAATGGAAAAGTGCCGGATAATAGCAGTAGCGCCCCACCAAGACTTAAAGAAAGGTATTTGTTGCTTCTTTTTTCTTTTACTATTAGTTTTTTGTTAATCATTTGTTAATTTTGTATTGATTAAGGTTTTACGTCAATGAAACCGGGTATGGAATCGGGTGAGATAGATTCCATATAATTCTGTAAAGGGTCTTACACTATGTGAGCCCTTTTATATTTAATATAAAATGATCTCTTTTCCCTCCTGCTTATTATTAAAACTAATTTTCTTACCGGTCAATAACTGAATCTCTTCCAGCGCGGCTGTCATTGTTTTGGATTGTCGGAAATTAATATTATAACGATCCTTTAATAATTTCTCATCGGCTGTATGGAGTGAGAATCCATAGAAATTCTTAAAATTTTGGTTTAATTCTTCAAAACTTGCCTGATCCAGCTTAACATGGTCCGATAGCCATGAGTTCTCTAAAGAATATTCAGCATTGGTCAATTTAAAATTGCTAGATTTGCGATCGTAAGATATATTTTCATCAGCCAGCAATGTGCGCAGATTTTTCTCGTTGTTGTCAACCTGCACTTTACCTGTACACACCGATACCGATGTATTACTAATATCGCGATAAGCCTTAACATTAAAACTGGTACCTAACACCTTGATATGTAATCCACCGCCATGTACCGTAAAGGGTCTAGACGGATCTCTCTTGACATCAAAGAAGGCTTCACCATAGAGTTTCACATCACGCCGACGGTCGTAATTGCCGACCGTTATGCCTGAGTTGGCATTGAGGATCACTTTCGTACCATCGTTCAGGATGACTGTCGTTCGTTCGGCAGTACCAGTGGATATCGTTCCTCTATCGAGATATACTATTTTGATTGGCTTTATCAGGCGGTCAATATGCGACGTTGAAAAATACTGGTTATATAAAACGGTTGATAGCATAAACAGCATGATGCTCGCGACAGCGACATATATAAAACGTCGTCGGTTAGCGGATCGCTTACTTGCATATTCAGAAGCAGCCCCAATAATCCGCTGCTTAAGATTTTTGCGGTCTGGAATTAATTTTATTTCTGGATCTTCGTCTTTTTGCTGCCCCAAGGATTCATACCAATATTCCACGACAAATTTCTCCGCAGCACTCGCTGTACCTTCCCGGTACTTCTTGATTAGTTTTTTTAACTGGTTTTGATCCACTGGTAATCCTTTCTAGATGTGTTCTTTCTAGTAAGACAGTTGGTGATAATCAAAAGTATGTAAGAAATTAAAAAATTATTTGACCAGCAAAAAGGAAAGCATTACTGTCAGAGAACGAGCAAATTCGGGATGACGCTCTATTAACATGGCTTTAATACGGCGATGCATTTCTGCACTGTATCCTTTGACGGTCTGTTCGGCCAATCCTAAAGCGACAGCAATCTCTTTGAGGGTAAAATCTTCGTTGCGTAGCTTAAAAATCTTTTGCATGTGATCAGGTAACTCGTTCAAAATTTCCGAAAACAAGATGTTTAGATCTTTCTCGATCAAAAGATTGACCAAGGAAAGATCTACGACTTCAAGGTTTAGTGCAAGCTTATTTTTCACGTCCTGGCTAAGCTTGGCCTTAGCAAAATAATTCATAATTTTATTCCGCAGGGAAACATAGAGGTAATTGTAGACGGGACCATGTATAACAATGGACTCTCTTTTGACCCAGAGATTGATAAAGAGATCCTGCACAAGATCTTCCGCATCCTGCAGGTTTCCAATTTTTAAGAAAGCAGTCTGTGTCAGCTTGTCGGTATGGGTATTCACCAACATTTCAAAATCTGAAATATCTTTGATCAACAATTTTGATTTCATAATTTAATAGCTGGTTTAATTGCGTATAATATTGCTGTTCTTAATCAAACATACTGGATTTTTTTTGCATTAAAAGTCAAGCTTTTAAATCAAACGTTTGCGTAAATTTTCATTTTATCACTTTCTGGATACAATACTTATCCAAGGTTGTTTTATTTGAAATTTTATTAAGTGGCGGGAAGTAATAAAACACCAATTCTTTAGCTTACCGATTGGCATCTTTTATAAATAATCGCATTCAAGCACTTCAAGCTGCTAACTTCCACGAAGCTGGGCACATTGGAATAATATTTAGGTACTTAAAACTTCGTATTAAATAAGATATATTTATACCATATTTATTTTAATTACTTAGAATTTATCTGAAAACAAAATACATTTATACAAAAAGAGCAAACACCGTTTACCATTTTATTTGAAAGACGAGTGCTATTCACTCCGCGGGTCTGGCTTTAACTGATAAAGACACCCTGGGGGAGCCAAAAGTATGGCTCTAGACTAGACAATCTGAGGAAAATAAGTTATATGTGAGCGGAATATCCGGAATATTATACGTTCAGACCTTAGGACTAGATAGATAGATAGAGATATCAAGTCCATGGGCTGGAGAGCAAAACAGCCTCCCATGGAGGCTGTTTAACATATTATTTGGTATATTTTTACCAGTTGTCATTCGACTTGCTCATATTTATACTATTTGTAATCGCGATAATATAATTATTGATAAACTGTTCCAATTCCTGCTTCGCCGCTTCTCGCCTGACTTTACCATCTGTATTGAAAAGGGCTGTCTTTACCCAAAGATTACTTTTTTTGACCAATGGGTACTCAATTCCATTGTAGTTTTCGAGGTATTTATAATTGGGAGAAAAACGCAGCCGTCCATCCTTAAAGTCCATGGTAATCTTATAAAAAAAATCAAGATCATTACCTCTACCCCAAGCCGTTGCTTTTACTTTCATCGCATCGACGACAATCTGCTCACCTTCTATTTTTGTCGTAACTTTCTCCGGGTTATTGTAATACGAGTTCACAAATTTCAGCGCTGCTTTATACAGATCACTTTGCGATTTTCCTGCAAAATTCAGGACGACATAATTCTTCGATTCGTCTGCAGCATCTACAAAGTCATTGGGAGTTAATTTCATGGACTGCGCGTTTGCAAATACTGTTGTAACTAAAAACAGTAAAACAACAACAAAATTTTTTATCATTTATCAAGCGTATTTATTTTAAATTAGGATCAATTACATGAACAACTGTTGCTACGGCAACAGATATTATGCCAAAATTATATATTCGAATATTTAAATAAAATAAGTCCCCAGAGCGCAGTAGATTTTCAAACTCAAAAGGAATTTTTCCCTTCTTTTTTCTTAAGCGAAATAAAAAGGTAATGGAACCCTACTACTGGAATCCATGCCCCTTTTGTTTGATCCCGATACTGTTCAAATCAATGAAATTGCAGAAATCTGCAGGTTTTACTACCTTAACTGCAGGAGATACACGAACCTCAAACTGATCTGAATATCGTGTTGAGGGAACTGAAAGATCTGCCATCAGCAGTTATCGAAAAATAAACATTAAATTCATAATTTATGGAGGTTATTAAATCGGACGGAGACCATATAAAGATCATATTGAAAGAAATTTCTTTGAAAGATGCTAAGTCATTTTACCGATTGTATTTTGGAAATGAATCAGCCATTCAGGATCGGAAAACTGATGGGGAGCATATGAATCCGGTACAGTTTACAGAACATATTCTATCTCTTTGTGAGGAACTCTACAGTATACGAACTGTGGAAAATGAGGATATAGTTATTGGTGACTGCGCCTTACACCACTGGAATCAGGAAGAAAAGAAAATTGAGATTGGTGGTTCTCTGCTGCTCGAATATTGGGGAAAAGGAATAATGTCTGCAGCTTTTGAGTTGTTGATAGCATTGGCAAAAGAAAAGTACCAGGTAAACGTATTGGTAGCAAAGACAGAAATAACGAATCTTAAAGCACTTAAATTTGCGGAAAAATTGGGTTTTCAGAAGATGACTAATGAAGGAAATATCATTATTCTTGAAAAACGGGTTTTATAGATCTATATTCAGAATAATCCCAAAAAAAGCTTTCCCTCTTTTAATTTGAGGGAAGCGGTTCGAATAGGTACAAATCGATTTTATTGTAGCACTACATTTTTATAATGACTTATTGTATGAGTGCTTCAATATGCTTAGCGAATGTGGATTTTGTATAATCTGAGTATACCACCCTAAACCACTTCGGAAAGTTTACGCTTTTTGCTTCATTAATAGCTGCATAATTAATTACTTTTTGAGCAATCGTCTTATTTTCGCTAGAGGATTTCGACTGAGACATACCAAAATATACTGCATCAACATGGCCGACAAATTGATGAACAAGTTTGATACTGCTTACGATGATCACACTGCCCCCATCGTCCGGTCCGGGATCGGGAGTAGATGGCGCTAGATAATAAACAATCGGCACTAGGGTATCCCCTTTTTGATAATAACCTAATAACTGAACTCCCTCATAAGTTCCGTTTTGTAAAGCTGTAATTTCAGCGGCAGATAAGCCTCGTATAGCTGCCATCGTTTCTTTAACTAAAAATTGATTTGCCATATTCCTTTGTTTTTATGTGTATAGCAAAAGTATGGTTGCTACGGAGGCTATCCGAGGAAAACAAGGCATATGTAAGCGGTATACCGAAGATACCGAAAAGTACTTATTGGATTGCCTGCTTTTCAAAATTATAGAACGTCCCTATTAAGCAAAAAATGGAATATCCTTGCGAATATTCCATTTCTCTAACAGCTCAATATCGTTAATTTGACTGTTGACCACTCGCTCGATCAGACTGTAACTTCGCATTTAGCTGAGCCTTCAACTCGTTAATCAGATCAACTGCCTGATTGTATTTGGATTTCAGGTCATTCACCAGGGCTACAGAAGTAGCTAAATCAGCGGCATCATTAAGAACTGATTTTGTACCGTTACTCGCGACGACATTGGCTACTACCGCAGACTGTGAGACAATGCCTTTAATCGTGGTGGTTGCGAGATTATTGTCGTGAATAAGCCTACGTAAGGGCGACCAATCCGTTGTCGCTCCAGTACCAAAAAGCTTTTTGGTAAAATATAGTTCATCCAGGGTATTGGCTTTTGAAAATATCCGAAAGGAGCTTATGGAATTAGTATCATTGAAATTCCCTGTTCTGTCCACTCCCAATGCAACCCCCTGAATCGGCCAGAATGGTGCTGTATCTTTAATAATAATCGGGGAAAATCCTCCTACAGGATTAATGCTGTTAATTGGCGTAAGGATATCATTTTTTTCCTTTACCTCATATGAATCGGCAGCTACTGTCCCATCGATTTCGATGTTTTGTTTTATAAATTCTTCTGAGTCAAAATCCTCTACATTAACAAAGGATGTACGCTTCCCTAAATCAAAAATTCCTTTTGCTCCATTTTTAAATCGGTTGTAGACAGAATTCTTGATTTCAATATATCGTGCTCCATCTTGTATTTCAATCCGTCCGATCATCGCTCCGACAACAGAGATCTGCTTGGCTGTGCTGCCTATACGCAGGATATTCCCAAAGTAACAATTGGTATAAGTACTATAACTTGAGCTATCGGAAACATCAACAGGATTGGCCTCCAATCCGACACCGATGAATGTATTTACCTTACAATCCTTACCCACAACGATGCCATATACGCTATTGGCTTCTGAGCTTCCGCCGATAAAGGTATTTTCGTCAGCTTGGGACATCAATACACCAATGCTCAAATCTTCAAAATAGTTTTGATAAAACGTGTTGTTGGTACTGTTACCCGCAGTGATACTACCACGCTGTCCCAATCCGATAAATATACCTGCATATGGGACGCTTGCCATTGGGGTGAGATACTTGCTACATCCACAGCCCAAAAATTGTGTCAGCTGTACGGAAGCGAGGTACCATCCATATCCATCACTACTATTCTTGCCATCCCCTACCCACACATTGGAGAACTTACTCCGTGCAATACCTCTAAGGTATAAGGTAATGGTGGTGTTGGCATTTCCGGAGAAAACCATATCACTGATAGTGATATTGTTGATAAACTGGGTTGTTTCGGTACCACCTTTAAATGCGTCAATCTCAAAAGCCCTGTCTGCAGATCCAGTAAACTTCAATATGGTGCCTTTTCCCTGTCCTCTAAGCTTGGCTCCTTCGAAAACAAAGTTTAGTGTCTGACTATAGGCGATCGTTCCGATGGGTAAAACCCCTTCTAGCGCTTTGTTTTCCTTTAGATAGTCGAAGAACACAGTCAAGCGCGTGGCATTATCAGCAAGTGAGGTACTGACACCAAAATAAAGTGCATTGGCATGTTCAATAAATTGGTGTTCCAATTTGATGCCTCCAGTTTCGACAATACTCCCGCCGTTGTCTGCCAATAAAGTTGTACTCCGTGTGTAAATAATAGGTGCTGGGGTATCCCCTTTCTCATAATACCCTAATAGTTCCACTCCTGCACAGCATCCGCTCTGTAATGCCAGAATTTCACAAGCAGATAAGCCTCGCATATCCGCCATCGTCTCTTTAATTAAAAATTGATTTGCCATATTCTTTTGTTTTTATGTGTATAGCAAAAGTATGGTTGCTACGGAGGCTATCCGAGGAAAACAAGGCATATGTAAGCGGTATACCGAAGATACCGAAAAGTACGCCTTCAACGCAATTTTTATTTGTATTAGCAGACGGCACATAAAACAAAACAGCTTCCCTCTTTTAATTGAGGGAAGCTGTTCGAATAGGTACAAATCAATTTTATTTAAACATTACATTTATGATGATGACTTATTGTATGAGCAAACAAAATATAAATAAGAGGTGTAATTCCCTCGCATCTTGCCCCCTTCAAATAAAAGCTGGGCAATAATTAAAAAAGATAGACGAACTTTAGTCCAACCAACACCTACGTAAAGAAGCTGTTGGTAAACTCTTCAATTTTGTATCTCAATTACATACTGCGATCAACGTAAATTTAGTTCTTTAAAGACTGCTTCTTTATACGTCTTTCCCAAAGGAAGATCTTTTATGTTATTCCTCATGACGACTTTGTCATGTGCCACCGCTTTTATGTAGTTGAGATTTACAATATAAGATTTGTGAATACGCATAAACATCTTTGTTGGAAGCACATCGATCATTTTCTTCAACGAATTGATTGTTAGATGCTCTTTATCGATTGTTTGAATCTTTATATACTCCTGGTCACCTTCTATATATTGAATTTGATCATATGGTATTAAATAATTCATATATTTATCTTTCAACGTATAAAACGTATTTCTACCTTTGTCAACATCAAGCCTTTGTTTTGAAAAGGTTACTTTATATCGAAGTAGAGATCTCATTAAACGGTCAAACCGATAGGGTTTTCGGATAAAATCAAAGACCTCAAGATCATACATGTCTGCTGCATGTGCAACTTTATCAGTGATAAATATAAAATGTGGTTTCTTTGATAAACCTTTCAAAAAATCTATACCATTTAACCCCGGCATATTAATATCTGATATCACTAGATCGACTTCGTTTTCTAAAAGATAAGCCAATGCAGGCATCGCATGATTAAAACTCGCTTTCAGATTACAAAAAGGAATTTGTCCGATATGTTTCTCAATCCCTTGCTTCGCTATTGGTTCATCTTCTATTAAAATACAATCAATCATAAAATTTACGATAAATTAAAATTTCAGATCTTGCGCATTATCCAGAAGGAGGAGCGATCATGAAATAATAATTATTAAAACAATTAGTGTGAGCTCGAATATATAGAATTTAATTTTATCCCACAATGTAAAGACTGCTCGCTTACAAATTATCGCTATATATAATATAATTATTACAATAGCCAAATTTACTTTACTTATTGACGCAATAAGTATGAAGGAATTTGATGCTAAAGATCCAATAGTACTTAAAAGTAGTTTTCAAAAGTATATAAGAGAAAGAAGAAAAAAACTAGCAACCTAAAATAAAAATGACCGAGTAAAATTTACTCGGCCATTTCTCTATAGTTAGTTAGATGATTAAAACTTTTCTATCTCTTTTAATGTAATGTATAAATAAATGTGTTTAATCTATTATTTAAAAGTCACTTTTATAAGTGAATTATCATTTTTACCCAATGTAGATGGTACACTGCGGGTTCGAAGTCTTTGCCTTAGATATTATTGATTTGGAATCACCATCTAAGATTTCAAATTTTTTCTGACAAGAGCTAAGCAAACTTACGGCTAGTAAAGTATACGTAATACGATTCATAAAGATTTAATGATTATTTTGAAATATTTAACTGACAATTGGAAAATCCATAGCCTACATTTTGTGGACATATGGAACTTAAATCATTTCTATTAATGTATTTATTCAAGAGAGATTGGGGGATGACGCCCTTTAGATTATTCTTTGACAACACAAAATAGCTGCTACTAGAACCAAGTTCTTCGGGAATATCCCCACTCAATTGGTTAGAAGCCAGATTAACATCACAATTATTTAACGCAGCTAACTCTTTTGGAATTACTCCGGATATTTTATTTACAACGAAACTTAATTCTTTTAATTTTTGCAACTTCCCCAGTTCTTTTGGCAAATTTCCCGTTAAGCCAATGTTTCTCAAATAAAATTTCTCAAGGTTTTTTAAATTACCAAATTCAGGGTGCAATGTTCCTGAAATATTTTCACTGTTGCCAACGTACAAGTAATTCAGGTTTTCGAGATTTCCCAATTCTTTTGGCAGACCAGCAATAAGGTCCGGATTTTCATCAATTTCTAAACTATTCAGTTGTTTTAGATTACCAATCTCTTTTGGTAAAGGACCTGAAAGTCCGGTTGTATAAATCCTTAGTAGTTGGAGATCTTTTAGCTGCCCGATTTCAGAAGGAATTTCTCCCTTTAATTTTCTACCTGTAAGGCCTAACACCTTTAATGATGCTAAATCTCCAATTTTTGGCGAGATCTTACCCTCTATTTCTAGCAAATTAGAAAACCAGAGTTCCACGACACGATACTCGTTGCCTTCCTGTGCTACCTTTACTCCTCGCCATTTGCTTACTGGAGTATCTGTATTCCACTGATATTGTTTGCTCCAATACTGCCCACCCATTCTTTCGTAGATATCCAATAGAGCAAGACTGTCATTCTGATTGAGCTTTGGTACCCCCCGCTCAGGAGTAGTTGATTCATTTTTTGAACAAGATAAAATGGAAGTTCCTAAGAAAATTAGCGCTGCTCCGAGTTTTGAAATATTAACAAATATACTTCGATATATTTTCATAAAAGATTAGACCTCTTTAGGTTCGTTTTTAATTAAATTTACTATAACAGTTATTACTTACCCACCAAGATAAGAACATAAGGAGAAACATAAAAAGTTATTCCATTAACGTCACATTTTCCTCTACGAAAGCAGACTATTCCCATACAAAAACATTTTTCCTTTAGTTTCAAGCTATTTTATTTAAAACATTTTCATATATAAGATTGCTTCCCTTCAATCCATCGATTTACGTTGTTCATAGATTGCGCATTGCATCCATCGTCTCTTTGATTAGAGATTGATTTGCCATATTCTTTTATTTAAATGATATGGGTATGGGGATTAAGGAGGCTATTTGAGGAAAAAAAGGTGTATGTAAGCGGTATACGGGAGATACCGAAAAGTATACTCACTTGCCTTATCTTTCAGATCTAGAGCGGGCGATCCTAAAAACAAGAGGTAAAAAAAACAAAGAGTTTCCCTCTAACAGGCAGAGGGAAGAAACATAAACAGTTATTTTCAATAACTATCATCGTAGAAATCCAGGTTTCACTTCTTTCTACGCGCTATAGCTTTCTTTTTTTGCGGTTTTGGAGGAGTTTTAATTTTTTTCTGAACCGTTTCGTGCCGTTTCCGCCATGTCAGGATCTGCGGATCTTCATAAACTGGGAGCCCCTTGTCATTGAGAAGCCCCATTGATTTAGCCAGGCTGAGACTGAGCCGGGCAGATTTACGGTTTGCCTTCTTCCAGGTTTGTTGATCGTGCTTTATATCTTTTTCATATGCGCCGATGGCCTGCTTAATAACTGCCAATTCTTTTTTATAATCTTTTAGCTTTCGATAAAGGATCATTAAGCGATTGTATGCCCCGGCCTGTAATGGGTCTTTGCTTATGACTTGGCTGTAGCTTTTGATGGCATCTTCGGTTTTACCCTCAAGTTCCTGCAATCGTGCCTCCTTTAGCAGCTCATTTTTGGATTTCTTGCTAACAACAATCTTCATATTTTATCTTTCAATTTAATCCAGACCGGCGCATGATCGCTGGTTTTTTCCCAGCCCCGCACCTGTCGGTCGATCCCGCCTTCCAATAGCAACGGAGCAACGGTTGGGCTTAAAAGAACATGATCCAGCCGGAGGCCGGCATTTCGACCATATGCATTCCTAAAGTAATCCCAAAAGGTATAAACCTGCTGATCTTTAAAAAGCGTCCGTATCGAATCGAGCCACCCTTGGCCGATAAGCTGTTTAAACGCTTTTCGGACTTCAATTCTAAAAAGGGCATCTTCTATATATTTTTCCGGCTTGTAGACATCCTGTTCCGTAGGGATAATATTGAAATCACCAATAAGAATAGCAGGCACTTCCATTTTTATAAGCGCTTTTGACCGTTTCATTAATCGCTTTATCCAGGCCATTTTATACTCGAATTTAGGACCGGGATAAGGGTTGCCGTTGGGCAGATAAAGACAGCATATTAAAAGTTGGTTGATGATAACTTCCAGGTAGCGGCTATGGCTGTCCTCCTTATCACCAGGTAGCTCCCTTGTCACTTCGGTAATCTCGAATTTAGAAAGGACAGCTACACCGTTCCAGCTTTTCTGACCATGCCACACCGCGTTATAACCCGCGTCGTTAATGACCTTTAGGGGAAAGCGTTCCTGCGGTGCTTTTAGTTCCTGTAAACAAACGATATCCGGCGACTCCTCCTTTAACCAGCGAAGCAATACGTTTAGCCGCCCATTGATACCATTGAGGTTGTAGGTTGCTATTTTCATTTATCGTTATTTCAATTGTCATCCATGTTACGGTCAACCTCCAATAAAAAAAGCAATTTGCTAATGGCGGGTTTATGCCACTGCTCCGGCAGATCACCTTTGATATAAGCCAGGTCTTCATCTAAAATCAGCTGGCAGCCGTCCATCGTAATACGAGCATATTCGCCGCTCTCTCCCTCCTTGCCAACTTCGAAATCAAAATATTTTTCTATCCCCTCGCTATTGGTCACCGGGATTCCTGTAAATGTGGTTCTATCTGTCATATTATTTCTTATTATTTCTTAGATATTTAGAAATCTCTTCCCTGCTATTACCGACCTTCTCGATTGCCGCTTCGACTTTCTGCCGCGATACGCCAAGTTCTTTTGCGATATAATCTACTTCATACGATTCGACAACGGCGGACCTAATTGCGGTCTCTTGCGGCCTTTTGATTTTTATTGTCTGACATACAAAGCGTTTTTGAATAGAACAAGCGCCAACACATACAGTTTGATTGTTTTGACATATTAACAAAACAGTTAATATTCGTCAACAAAAGGCATGTGATTGATGTTTACCTGAAAAGTCCTGTGATGAAAAAGATGCCTGCCCATATAAGCCCCCATGCTTTGTACCCTGGTAAAAGATCCCTTGGATACTGAGGATTATCTCTATGAAGTGAAATGGGATGGTTACGGGATTACCTTACTTAAATAGAATAAATCATCTTTTATTTTAAGATTCCGAGAATTTCGGTTTCAAAAATTATGGTTGCCCCCTTCTTTATTGCATCTGCACTAATAAGTTTGGCAGGAATATATATTCTATAAGTACTCCCGAGGTTCATTAGGGTTAATCCTTCGATCAAACCTGGCATTAGATTTCGAACTTCATAAATAGTTGGAAAGCCATATCCTCCCTGTTCTTTTATTTCCTTACCAAACATTAAAGTTTTTTTGTGAATAGCTTGAATTTTATCCGATAGCAATACTTTGGGACCAGTTCCTTGCTTTAATATTTCGTATTGTAATCCACTTGCTGTAAATTAAATCTGGAAAGCTGAGTTCAATTCCCAGTTATCTAAAGATTTAAAATAACTTTGTTACTAAATCGTTAGCTATTTAATAACATTGACGTATACAATTATAAGGCATAAATGATATGAAAGTACATACAACTAACCTTTTCGACACTTTTATTGAAGTTGCTAAAGATACGAAAGCAAACCATGGGACTAAATGGTTGATACAGTTGCGCTAGTTACGACCGAGGCAAATTCCCTTATGCGACAGATCCACAATTCAAAGAACAGAATGCCTACGATGCTGCCTGATGAGCTGGCGTGGGAATGGATGATGGTTCCGGATCTATCTGAAGACCGCATTACTGAATTGGCAACCTATCAGATCAGTGCTGCTGAAATGGAAGCTTATACCATTGACAAAGATTTTAAAACAACCGGAACTCCTACAAGAGCTTTTGTTTACGTAGATGTTCCTGACTTGGTCTATGAGATATAGATCTTGGACTTACAATTCAAGGTACAAATAACTTTCTTAAAAAAAATGCTAAGGATAAAAAATTTTAATTTTCCAGAGCCTTGACCGTTATACGCAACACCCTAGCCCAATATAGGCCATTATTTAATCTGTAAGGCTTTTACATCATATATAAATACCGAATAAGGTGGGATAGTTTTCTTCCCTGTTTTCCCATATGCCAAGTCATAGGGAACAATAAACCTATAAATACCTCCGGCCTGCATTAATTGCACGGCTTCTTGCATCCCTTTAATTAGAAAACTACTTGCTGACATTGTACCGCCTACTCCTCCTGTATAACCAGGCCTTTCTATACCATCGTGGAAGCTTATTCTATAATCAGCAGCAATAAATTGATCAAAGGTAACTCTAGGCCCAGCTCCTTCCTTCAATACTTGATATAATAAACCGCTTTGAGTTTCTATTATTCCCGGAATTTTTCGCATCTGTGCCAGATATAGGTCAGCACTTTCCTTCGCTTTTATTAAATCAACAGCTTGATCTACACTCGTAGTGTTTGTAGCTCCTGTATTATTCTTCGGAGATTGGGAAGAAGTACTATTTCCAGATGATAAGGCTATCGCCCTAATATCGCTACAATCCGGGAGGTTAATCTCCTTCCCATTTTTCCAGTAGACGTATCGATTGGAATTTTGTCCGGCTACGTACACATCATTTCCGGAAACTGCTATGGCCACTGCTTGGGTGAAGGTTGGACCTTCTGCCAATACAACCTCCTGACCATTCTTCCAATATACCGCCCGAGAGGCACCTGTATTTTCATCCTGGGTCATACCAGCAACATATACATCATTCCCAGATACATATATTGATTTTGTAGATCTGCTTCCGAAGCGCCCGGTTCCGGTTGAAAGAATAACTTCCTGCCCATTTTTCCAGTATAAAGCCATCGATTTGTTGGTATTATCTGCATTTTTTGAGGGATACGACTTAAAACCTGATACATATACGTCATTTCCAGAAACAAAAATGGATGATACCTGCACCCTGTCATGGCCTTTCATTGTATTGTCTAAAATCACCTTTTCACCGTTCTTCCAGTATCCTGCGTCATGACCTTCCATTGCAATATATATATCACTACCTGATACAAAATTAATAAGGTCAAATACTTGCGGGCGATATACTTTCTGTGGAAAATTCGTTTCCACTCCGTTTTTTAAGTAATAATACTCGACCTGATGGCCCGGATGGTACGGAAGTATATATACGTTACCATTGGACACGCCAATTCCGTGAGCTGATGCGGTTTGAGTGTTTCCAGAATTATCCCGCTTAATCGGTAGGGGCACAAATTTTTCGTTTTTCCAATAGGTTGCAATTTCATTGTCATTTGCATCGCGGGCAGAACCAACGACATGGACATCCCCGTCGTTTACTGCAATAGCCCTTGCGGAGGAAGCAATCGAAAACCGGGTTGGACCTAATCCATCTTTGAGAACAACAGGTTTTCCATTTTTAAAATAAGCAGCGAAAGACTGACCTGTACTCCTGTCATCCCAACGTCCAACAATATATACGTCTGTTTGACTGGATGAAGAGGTTTTACTATTCTGGCCGTATAAACAAAAACTGAATAGAAAACTAAGGAGCGCACAGCATCGTAATGCGTAAAAAATAGGGGTTTTCATGGCGTAGTTTTTATACTACTAAATTTACGAAAATTTTAAATCAAAATTCCTCCTATAATCATATTTTAAAATCATGGCAAATAATTGGAAGGATAAACACATCCCTACCAGTTATTAGGGATATTAAAAAAAATGCCATCTGTGGTAAGATGAATTTTTTCATACTGGCTGTCAAATTTTCATATTTCTTACTGTAAACCGAGAATGGAGCTATTTTAGAAATCAAATTAAATTACCGGCTGAGGTTTCTTCCTTAATCGATGCTTCACCAAAATTTAAAGATAGATGTTCTTTGAGCCGTTGGAGGTTAATTATGGTAGTGATTTTGCCCGTTTTTTTATGGCAGAATCATGGTCGTAAGCAGCTGCGGCAGTCCCTTCCAGTTAAAAGCTTCATAGCGATGTTGCAGCAAAACTCAGTATAGACGGACACTACGAACTCGCGAAACGAACTTTTGGTGACTTGTTCAAAGGGTTTATACAGCATAGGGCTAAGATACCGACTTATCCTATAAAAAGAAAAAGGCCGCTTGGACAGTATCCAAGCGGCCGTAAAACCTTATATCGATATATGTTTTATTTTCCTTTAGCTATCTCCGCCTCGATCAGCTTTACAAACTCTACAGTGACGTTCGCAAGTTCGGCAACTTCCGAAATCGAAAACTTATCCAGAGACAAAAGATTTTTTATTACCTCAGCTTTTGCCTTAGCTTCTCCTTGAGCTTTTCCTTCTGCTCTTCCTTCTGCTATTGCTTTTTCGCGCGCTCGTTTCAATTGCGCTTCCTGACTACTTCGGATACTCTCGGCATCCCATTTATTCCTTAAACTTGCGTTGTACATCTCTCGTTCCTCCGGTTTTAGTTTGCTATACTCTGCTAACTGAAATAACTTTTCAAATATTGGCTTCCGCAGATATTTTGAAAGTCCCTTTAGCGAGGACATGTTTTTGAGTATATAAAGCCAACGATCCAAATCATTATCTAACTCTGCCTCAGCTCTAACAAAGTTAACCAATTCTAAATATATAAAACCCAGATCTTCGTAAAATATTTTACCGTGATCCAGATAACATAGACAAATATCGTGTAAAAAACACCCTTACTCACGGGGGGATTCCCGCACCAAGGAGCGGATATTTCACCAGTGTTTGTGGGAAGTGTACGGTATCAAAAAAGCGCCCTTCGGCATCGAGGAAAGTGCCGAATTTCATCAGATCGCCGCGCTTGGTCTTGACAAATTTTTCGCATACAAAGTCCCCTATTTTACTTTGTTCTCATAAACTTACTATGCTTATAAAAACGAATAACAGCTTCCAATACAAAAAAAACAATGTTTTAAACAATACTCGTCAATACAAGTTTTAACAGATCTGAATTCAAAAGTACTTTGTCAGGTATAGTATCAAAGCCAACCTTTTCATCAACTTCTGAGAAACCTATTCGATCAGGTTCAAATTGAAAAACGTAGAATTTTTTATTATTCCAAACATCTAGCATTATTGAACCAGATGAAAATTTCATATATTCATACTTTAGATTATTCTTTTTTAAGAACTCAATCGTATTGTTAAACATAATCAAGTAACTCTCCATCATTATAGTGCCCCCTTGTCAATCGTACTCATATAAAGTTAAGTAAATAAAAAATGTTGCGATCAATCTAGATGCTAAAAATATATTGGCCACTGTTTCTTCTCCAAAATCCCAAGTCACTTCAACAGGCGACCATGCATTAAATGGAAGAGACTTATCTAAATTTGATTTATAAATAAAAACCGGTAAATTCAATGGAAATTAGCCTCTTTCCATTATGCAAAGCAACAATTGGTTCAGGATGCTTGCCGAGTCATTTATTGAAATTCTTATTAGAGAATTACATTTATAGTATACCAAAATAAACGATCAAATAGGATGAGTTTGAATAAAAATTTATCTAAAGTGTTAAATTCCAAAATACTTCAAGGAATTTTGATAGCCAACATTTTCGCATTCCTAATTATTGGTATCCAGTCTTCATTGGCACCTAAGGATACTGGTATACTTGTTTTTTCAGAATTTGTGATTATTCCAATGTTAATGGGTATTATCACGGCTTGGTTTTGGAAAGACATGGCGATAAGGGGAAAACAAATAACCGGATATTCTATCCTGAATGGTCTTATCGCCATTTTAATGAGCTTTTTCTTCTTAGGTGAGGGCTTTATTTGTTTACTGATTGTTTCACCTCTTATTTTTGGCTTTATCATCTCAGGTGCCTTTATTGGAAGGGCTATGTTTAAAAAGAGAAATCAAAAATTGAATATAAGCATTGTAAGCCTTTTACTTGGGATTTTCATTGTTGACTCCCTGAGCGACCATCATCACGAAAATATGGTTTCTGATGAGCTATTGATTGAGGCAAGCCCAGAAGAGGTATGGCAACACGTGGTCGCCTTCGATCCAATATCCCAAAAGGAAAACTATTGGCTCTTTAAAATTGGGATGCCGAGCCCCATGGCCACAACGGTAAGTGAGCATAGACTGGGTGCAAACCGAAAATGTATTTTTAGCAATGGATATATCTTCGATGAGAAGATTGTAAAATTTGATATCAATAAAAACCTAATTTTTGATATCGTTGATCAACCCAAAGACCCTGAAATTATGGGTCATATAGATATAAAAAGGGGCGAATTTATATTAAAGGACAATGGAAACGGTACCACTACTCTCATTGGGAACAGTTGGTATAACCTTCATGTCTTCCCTACCTGGTACTACGATCTATGGGCAGAAAGTATCACCAGAAATGTCCATTTTAGAGTAATGGAGCATATTAAATTACTAAGCGAGAGATAGCCTATGTTTTCTTTTGTGGTAAAAAGAGTCGGTTTTTTAAAGGAGCTCCCTTTATTCGCTCTTATATTTGATAGTCTCATGAGATTTTGGATGTTCTTAACGAAACCTGAATTACTGGATTGGATTGATGATCTGGAAGAAAATGTGACGCAGATGCCCGGAACTACGATTGGAATACATAAATATGGTGGGATTGGGTTTAATTATATGGAAAAAGAGTTTGCTCATGTACATAGTAATGGCTTATTGGATGTCTTATTAAATACAGAACTAAAAAATTCGTTAATGGCTGAAGGAAAAATTAAGGACCATCATGTATTTAAAAATTCTGGGTGGATAAGCTTTTACCTTCAAAATAAACAGGACGTAGGCTACGCATGTATTCTTTTAGACAAGGCCTACGACCGCGCCAAACAAAAGCATAATTCTATACAGCTAGATGCTATATAAAAATTATTCCATGCTTTTCCGTAGAAGAGGGAAATGGATTTCATATTGAACCAAATGAAATTCATAGAATTTTCAATAGAACAGCCAATGATTTAAAATTCATAGTAATTTCACAGCCTAAATCTAATGGAGATCGAACCAATCTTTGATCGAACTAATTAAGGTGCCTAACTTCAGTGATGTTGGATCATTCAAAGCCCTGTAATATTTTAACAGAATCATTACCTTTAAGCTACTATGCTGCAAGTAACCTGTTTGAGAATATACTATGTGCAAATTTAATTAATGTATCTTTCTGCGGAAGTTTATATTTGTTTCCCTGCTGCGAAGAGTATTTATACAAGATCAAAGCGGATAAATTTATCCACTTTGATCTTGTAAAGATATTATTTCGGAGGAAGGCGATCTCCCACTTTCTATCTGTATGTAACTCAGTAGCTATTTATCCGTAAAATTTTCATTAAAAAAAGAGTCAACTACGTGTTGATCCTGAGGAAAATTAAACACTTCTTTAATTTTTCCTTCTTCAAATTTCCATAATAAACAAGATAAATTATTTAAGTTGTCTATATTTTGTAATTCACTCCAATTTCTGTGACAGTCAATCACATAATCATCACTTACCCCTAATACTACACCTTCGGCTCTAAAGTTAAAGCTGCCTAATTGGTTGAGGTATTCTACAATCTCTCCAACCCCGGTTTTAATTCCACTTAAAGGGTGTCTGCCGGGAATATGCCATTTTACATCAGCATGGAATATATCCTGCAATACATCGATTGAATTACTCGAATATGCGTTGAAAAATTTGTTTACTAAAACTAAGTTTGGATGTTCATTCATGATTTTTTAAAATATAATTGTAATTAGTGCTCCCGACTAAACCAGACTCCGGAGGTCGTTATCTTCAATAAAACGTTTCTGATCTGCCAAAACAAGAAATCGGTCATAGATATTTTCAAAATGTTCAGCCGGAAAATCTATTTCCATACTTTTTAACCGGTCTTTTAATGCTGCACGTCCACTCCTTGCGGATAAAAACAATTCAGGCAACTTCCCCCCTATGATTCGGGGATCGATAATTTCATAGTTTCTACGGTCTTTCAGCACGCCATCCTGGTGGATACCGGAAGAATGCGCGAAAGCATTTTTCCCAACAATGGCCTTATTGGCCTGTACAGGATTTGACATCGCCCGTTCGACCATACCACTTAGTTCCACAATATATTTTGGATCAATTCCGGTCGCAATCCCTAGATTTTCCTTTACAATGAGTGTCAAAATAATTTCTTCCAGGGCAGCATTGCCAGCACGTTCGCCCACACCATTAATCGTTCCTTCCACCTGAAGCGCACCTGCCATTAGCCCTGCAATACTATTGGCTGTAGCCATACCTAAATCATTATGACAGTGGACAGAAAGAATGGCGTTCTCTTTTTCCCTTCTATTTTGGTTCACATAGGCTATTTTTTCAAAGTACTCAAAGGGTGTACAAAAGCCATTGGTATCAGGGAGATTCACCACCTTCGCACCCGCTTCAATCACCGTATCGGTCATTTGAACCAAAAAATCATTGTCTGCGCGGCCAGCATCTTCGGCAAAAAATTGTACTTCATCACATTTATCCGAAGCATAAGCCACCATTTCATAAGCTTTGGCCAAGATGACCTCGCGTGTGGTATTAAATTTATGTTTAATATGAATGTCAGATGTTCCAATTCCGAGCTGAATCCGTGCCACCTTTGCCTTACGCAAGGCCGAAGAGGCCTGTTCGATATCTTTCCTATTGGCCCTGGCTAATGCACAGACTGTTGCCTTTTTCACCAGTTTACAAACCTCTGTCACTGCCTTAAAATCTCCGGGCGAACTTATTGGAAACCCTGCCTCTATCACATCTACTCCCATCGCATCGAGTTTTTCAGCAATTTGTAATTTATCATTCAGTGTCAACTGGCAGCCCGGCCCCTGCTCTCCGTCGCGTAAAGTAGTGTCGAAAATCTTAACTTGTTTCATATCCAAACTTATTTTTATAGCTCAAAAGTACCGGAACTACAGAATTTAATATATTTGAAAATAAAACAATTGTTATTCAATAATGCCAAAATCCACCATTCCCTTCGTTCAATGTGCCAAGAACTTTCGCGATGGCACAATTGACTTACGCAACTATGGACAATTCAACACAGCAATGCATGCTCATGAACAAGTACAGGTACTTAGCCCAACAAATGGTACCCTCTTTATCTATACCGAAAAAGCCAGTTTCTGTGTACCTAGTACTTTCTTTGTATATATCCCAGCACATGTCCCGCACAAACTCATTTCCCGTTCTCAGCAACTCTCACTAAAAACCATTTTTTTGGATATGAACAATATGCACGAGGAAGTTAAAGTGTATCCATCAAATGAATTGTTGAATCATTTTTTGATTTTTGGCCAGCGGCATTGGACGCTGAAAGATCACGACACGTTGACAATAGCTACCTTGGAGGCCTTAAAGGCTATGCTCCCCATACTATTGGCAAAACCGATCCTTTTACAAATCACGCCAGCAAAAAGTGAATTGATGATCCGGGTGAGCACGTATATCCTCCAACACCTCGACAATAAATTGTCAATCGCTGAGATTAGCGCTAAATTTTTTCTATCGGAGCGAACACTTTTCAGACAGTTTAAGGAAGAAATGCAGATCACCATATTCCAGTTTATAAAACAGCATCGCCTTCTAAAAGCACTTCAATTATTGGAAAATAAGGATATGCATATCGCTGAAATTGTCTATCAAATTGGGTATGAAAGCGTACCTAACTTTTCCAATCTATTCAAAGAATATTTTGGACTGTCACCTCAGCAATATAGGGCAAGACTATAATGAATAATCTTATCAATTATTCTATTGACACGGCTTACGTTGTAGTCTCATCCTTACTGCAGGCAAGGTTTGTATATCCCCTAAAGAAATTGAAATACTTTATAAAGTAATGACAACAGCCCTCCAATTATAAAAAAATCCAATATTTCCTTAAAGGGCTATAACTGTCTTGAGAAAAGTATTTAAGCATAAATCCCAAGAAAACTAGGCAAATCGCCGCGATAAAATTATCAACTTATAAAAAGAAGTTGAAAAAGCAGGCAATTTTCATTATTTTGACAAAAAAACAAGTATGCCAAATATTTATATTATCTCGGGGTGCAATGGAGCAGGAAAGACAACTGCGAGTTATACTGTACTACCTGAGATATTAGATTGCAGGGAATTTGTAAATGCGGACAATATAGCAGCAGGTATTTCTCCATTTAATCCGCAAAGTGTGGCTGTGTCAGCGGGGCGTATTATGTTAGATCGTATTGCGGAATTAATGAAAACTGGAGCTGATTTTGCTTTTGAAACAACCCTTTCTACCCGTAGCTATAAAAACTTAGTATTTGATGCGCAAAAAAAAGGATATTCAGTCACCTTACTTTATTTTTGGCTCGACTCTCCCTCATTGGCTATACAACGTGTAAAAAAAAGAGTTGAGAACGGAGGGCATAATATCCCTTCTGATGTGATAGAGAGACGATATCATCGTGGTTTAGAAAACTTGTTTAACATCTATATCCCTATATGTGATCGATGGTTGGTCTTTGACAACATGGATTTAATACCCGAAATAATTGCTCAGGGTGATAGATTTGGAGAACTCGTTTCAAATAGCGAAATTTGGTCAACACTAAAATTGAAGTATTACAATGAACAATAAGGTAAATATTGAAAATATCAACCTTGCTGAACGAATTCGTTTAGGAGTACAGAAAGCTTTGCGAAAATTGGCAGAAGAAAGTGCAGCAAAGGGTGAAAGTTTGGTTGTAAAAGTTGACGGAAAAATAAAAGAAGTCCCTGCGGAGGAGCTGCTCATGAATTTACCAAAATAGGTTCTTCATATAAATGCTTATCACTAATACTAGCCTTTTTGTTTATCTATTATTTTCAAATCGAATTGACTAATTAACTGTATTTAACTTTCTCTACTCATTCCTTGGCTACCACATTAAAGGCGTCTTGGCACGGCGGATCGCCCGAGACATAGGATAAAAAAATCCAATATTTCCTTAAAGGGCTATAACTGTATTGACAAGAGTACCTAAGCACCCTTGTCAATCGTTAAGAGAGTCTTTTTAGCTAGACGCCCACTATAAAATGACATTAAATTACAGCTTCTTTATCGGTAAAAATCTGGACTCCTGCTTTGTCTTCAATTAACTGTAGCGGATATAGTTCAGGATTATATACACCATTAAGAACCTCATTCAAAGCATTTTTCTTGGATTTACCGAAGGTAACAATCAGAATATTTTCAGCTTTATTGATAATAGGTTCAGTCAAAGTAATCCTGAACATTGCCTGTGGCTTTAGATAGTAGGCATCCACCCATTTTTCTTTTTCTTGTAAAATCTTTTCACCT
This sequence comes from Sphingobacterium sp. NGMCC 1.201703, assembly GCF_047784615.1. Lineage (NCBI taxonomy): Bacteria > Pseudomonadati > Bacteroidota > Sphingobacteriia > Sphingobacteriales > Sphingobacteriaceae > Sphingobacterium > Sphingobacterium sp. NGMCC 1.201703. Next base: position 278,804 of record NZ_JBLOHD010000002.1, read on the forward strand.
GGAAACAGAGAAGCTGTGTGGCCATCATCTCCCATTCCTAAAAGGATGAAATCAAAAATACCGTCAGCTCCCAAAACATTTCTGATTTGAGCTTCGTATTCTTTAGCGTAATTTTCAGGCTCGACTCCCTCTTTATACATGGGGAAAATCTGATTATTATTGACTGGAACCTTATTCAAAAGTACGTCCCAAGTCATCTTAAAATTACTTTTCTCATCGTCAAGAGAAACCCACCTTTCATCTACCCAAAAAAAATAGATTTTGTTCCAAATTATTTTATCTGCATACTCGGGAGTAGCTAATAAGCTAAAAATGGCCTTCGGTGAAGAGCCACCACTCAAGGCGACCACAAATTTATCATGCTTCTGAATTGCTTTTTTCGAAAGCTCAACAAATGTATCTGCTGCTTTTTTATATAATGCATCCAGATGATCAAATATCGTAATATTCATTTTCTTTTCATTAGAGTTTAAACCCACTGATGTCCCTGCCTTTCGACCAATGCATCACTTTCATCAGGGCCCCAGTTTCCCGAAGCATAATTTGGGAAAGAGGGGTCTTTGGTTTTTTCCCAGGTTTCCTGAATCGTTTTTATCACATCCCAAGCTTCTTCTACCTGATCAGAGCGCATAAACAGTGTAAGGTCTCCCACAAGTGCTTCCAATAAAAGAGTTTCATAAGCCTCGGGAGTATCGGTCTGACAGGCAAAATTATCGAAAATCATTTCCACAGGTTTAAGCTGTAAAGACAAGCCTGGTTTTTTAGACATAAACTGCAATCTGATGTCCATTTGTGGCTGGATATTAATAACCAATCGGTTAGCCGACAGAAGCGAAGTGCTTTCTGAAAACATAGAATTTGGAAGTGGCTTAAACTGAATCGTTATATAAGAATGCTTTTCTTTCATCTTCTTCCCGGTACGAACATAAAAAGGAACATCCTCCCATCTTTCATTATCCAGATAAAACTTAATCGCGACAAATGTTTCCGTATTGGAATCATGAGCAATTCCCTCTTCCTGGCGATAGCCATTGACTTTTAGCCCATTTACTTTGCCTCGTCCGTACTGCCCTCTTACCGCATAATGATCTACTTTTTCGGGCGAAATCCTACGGATGGATTTTAAAACATCAACTTTTCGATCCCTGATCTCACCCGATTCAAGTGAAGCCGGAGGTTCCATGGCAACCATACAAAGAATTTGCAAAAGATGGTTCTGAATCATATCGCGCAAAGCTCCTGTCTGCTCATAAAAACTGGCTCTTGTTTCCACTCCCACTTCCTCGGCAACGGTAATCTGCACCGATTCTATATGTCTGTGATTCCAAAGAGGTTCAAAAATTGAATTTCCGAACCTGAACGCCAAAATATTCTGAACGGTTTCTTTACCCAAATAATGATCGATACGATAAATCTGTTCTTCTTGAAAAGTTTGTGAAAGAAGATTATTTAGCTCAATGGCAGATTCTTTATTGTGACCAAAAGGTTTTTCGATAATAATTCGATCTGTTGCAGGATCAGATGCTATTGCGGTATTTTTAAGATGATTTGAAATGACCGATACAAAGTTTGGTGCAATCGACAGATAGAATAGTCTGTTCCCTCTCATTCCGTACACTTTATCAAAATTTTCCAGTTTCTGATATAAATTCTGATAAGAGCTTTCTTCATCAAGCTGATGCTGAAAATAGCTGATGTGGGCCTGAAAACCAGCCCACTCTTCTTTGATTACGGTCTTCCTGGAATAACTCTCCAGATTTTCTTTAATATAAGCCCTGAATTTTTCATCCGTATTTTCGGCTCTTCCTAAAGCTAAAATATTAAAGCCTTTGGGCATTCTGCCATCGATATATAAATTGAAAAAGGCAGGAAAAAGCTTTCTTTTGGCCAAATCCCCTGTTGCACCAAAAATAACGATGGTTGTTGGATGCAGGATTGTGTTGTCACTCATTGTTAGGATTTAGTTATTTGGGTTTTGCCATGACGTATGAAAGACTCCTTCGCTGTCAGTTCTTTGGTAGGTGTGTGCACCAAAATAATCACGCTGAGCCTGAAGCAGGTTCACAGGTAAAGATGCTGTGGTGTAAGCTTCGAAATACCCTAGAGCCGACTGAATTCCTAAGCTTGGTATTCCATTTGATACAGCAAAAGCAGCTGTTTTTCTCAATGAAGATATTTTATCTTTTACAATTTCTGAAATTTCCTGATCCAATAAAATATTAGATAAGTTCTCGTATTTTGAATAAGCCAGATAAAATTTTTCCAATAAAACCGAACGGATGATACATCCACCCCTCCAGATTTTAACAACATCTTTTAACGGAATTTCAAACTGATATTCTTCAGAAGCTTTTACCAATAATGCCAAACCTTGAGCATAACTGATTAAAGTAGACAAATACAAAGCATCCCCCACTTCTTTGATGAACAATTCTGTATTTTCAGGAGTTTTTACTTCTTCTTTAGCATATAATTGAGAAGCTTTCACGCGCTCATCTTTGTAAGCGGATAAAATTCTTGATGTGACTGCAATATCGATGGTTGGAATAGACACTCCAACTTCCATAGCCTCCTGGGAGGTCCATTTTCCGGTTCCTTTTGCTCCTGCTTTATCTAAAATCTTGTCGACAAGAAAACCATCTGTTACATCATCTTTTTGCTGGAAAATATCTCTTGTTATTTCGATAAGGAAAGAATTCATCTCGCCTTCATTCCATCTTTTGAAAACTTCATACAATTGGTTATTGTTAAGATTAGCTCCTTTTCGCAGTAAATCGTATGCTTCACTGATTAATTGCATGATGGCATATTCAATACCGTTGTGAACCATTTTAACATAATTCCCAGCAGCTCCTTTCCCCATATAAGCGGTGCAAGGCTCCCCTTTTACTTTTGCTGAAATCACTTCCAGCATAGGCTTCACCAAATTGAAAACTTCCAAATCTCCCCCCGGCATAATACTCGGTCCTCGTCTTGCGCCCTGCTCGCCTCCAGAAACTCCCATTCCCATAAAATGAAGGTCTTTAGAAGCTAAATAAGCTATACGTCTCTCGGTATCTTTGAAATAAGAATTTCCCGCATCAACGACAACATCTTTTGGACTCAGAAGTGGTGTTATGCTTTCAAGAACAGCATCAACCGGTTTGCCTGCAGGAACCATCAAAATAACTTTTCGCGGACTGTCTAAACTCAACACAAATTCCTCCAGAGAAACAGTTCCAACAACCTTTGTACCTGAAGCCACTCCTTTACGGAGTTCTATTACCTTTTGTTCATCTAAATCGAATCCTGCGACAGAGAAACCATTGTCGGCAATATTGTAAAGCAGATTTCTTCCCATTACACCCAGACCAATGACCCCGTAATTATACTTTTCCATTCTTACTTAAAGTTTATTTATAAATCAAAATTACTGAAATGCATGCCAGTAAAAAAATTATCTAAAATTTTCTTTCAAAACGTGACATTTTTATCATCAACTGGAAAATGTCATTCATTAATAAGTTGATAATAGCATCATTTAAAACATCAACTAATTCAGATCCAAATTCTCTAATTTTTAATAGTTATTATTGGCTATATGTAAATACATGCTAAAGGTTTGCATGCATTCTTTAACATGCAGTTTTACCCTTGCACAAACCGGGCAATGCCCCCAGTCCGTTTGGCGATTTTACTGTTTACGCACTTTGGGCATACAGTACAAAAGCAGAAAGACTGCTTTAACAAAGTATTTCAACTTCGAGCAATTAAGCTTAGCCTATTCTTTAGTTAATAAAAGGGCGATATCCTGTTTTGCAAGCACATGCCCTTTATTAACTATATTACTCTTGAGATAGAGAAAACACTGATTGCTATGATCAAGTTTGCCAATAATAACCTCGATAGATTTTATATCCATTTCCCTGATTTCCGTCGGATCTACTTTTTCCGGATCTGTAATTAATTGTCCGTCTTTGCGATATTCTTCGAGTACCCAGGAGTATCCATTCCAAGGTCCTGCAACCAGTGTTGTCCGCTTGGCATCCATCGTGATCTGCCCTTTGTAGGACAAGCGTAGACTATCAACCATAACCGTATGGTCTTTTAAATGGATGACTAGATATTTTAAATAATCTCCGAAATCTTTAGGTTCAAAATGTAAACTACTGTCCCTGCGGATGACCTTAAGTGGCACCGCTCCTACTTTGTCTATTTTGACGGATTGAGAAAACTGCATAAAATCGGCATACTCCGTTTCGCTAATACCCAGATTTTTGTGATATGGGATAGGTTGGCCAGGTTCCAATTCTTTCATTACTTTGAGAAACCAATCTTCATTATCTTTGATGGCAAGTTTCATTTTCTCAACAATTGCAAGCTGCGATGCGTTCGGCCTGGGAATCCCCAACACCGCAGCGGTATAGTGACCTTCAGAAAGTAGTCGGTCAACGAACTGGAACGCGACAGCATTACTGTCCACACTAGATTGTTTTTGTGCGAAAACATCAACGGAAAGTATTAATGCCGCTACCAATAAAGTCAAACGAATATATCGATATAGAAATGTCATGTTAAAGCTGTTTGATCGATGAAATTACGGATTTATCCTAATAATCTTCCATTTTCCGCGCAAATTAACGCTACGAGCTCACAAAAGAACTTTTGGTGACTGTTCAAATGAGTTGTAAAGTCTAAAACTACGATACCCTCGTCCTTTAAAAAGAAAGGCCGCTTGAACAGTATCCAAGCGGCCGTAAAGTCCAATATTGTAATATGGATTATTTTCCTTTAGTTATCTCTGCCTCGATCTGCTTTACAAACGCTACAGTGACGTTCGCAAGTTCGGCAACTTCCGAAATCGAAAACTTATTCGAAGACAAAAGATTTTTGATTACCTCTGCTTTTACCTTAGCTTCTCCTTAAACTTCTCCCTCTAACCTGTTGAAGCAAGCAATTTGGCTGCTTTCTCGATTCTACTAACTACCCTATGGAATCTGCAGAAAAATAGTTAAATTGGATATGATCATTTTTTTTAAACAATGAAAACGGCAGCATTTATTTACGTTTTATCGGATGGCGAACAGCAGAACCTTCCCACTGAGGAATTCAGCAACGAGGATATGCTAAACTATTTACTGGACCATCAATTTTTATTACAAATTGACTGGAAGGGTGAATCCTATTTAAATGAAATAGGCAGCTTCTTACAGCAACGGGCAATTGCTTTTAAAACAGAAGCTACATTCGATTTTACAGCAGCTTATAAGATGGCCAACGATCAGGCGGTGACGCCCGGAGATTTCATCCCCGCTCTTCTGAAAGCATTAAATCATGAGCTTAAAAACAAGGGTTTAGAAATCGTGCAACTTGATTTAAGTAACGATAGCTATTATATAGGCGTCATGGAAAAGAGCAAACAGATCAAAAAAGCCAGCGATGAGTTTTGGCGCTTCAAACCCTGGGGAAGCCAAACCGGAGAAGTTCTTTATACAGTCTACTGTAGCTGCGGAAGTATGAATGTGTGGCAGTTAAAAATGGGCGAATCACTTAGCGATGACAGCTGTCAGGAATGCGGTACCGTAATTTTCGATAGCGAAGGCAATTCAATTTTCAAGGTCAGCAAAGATTATATTTAACATTACAAAAAAAGGTCGAGCTCTTCAAACCCGACCTTTCATCTAACTTTTCATTAAACAATAAAATTAATTAGCAAATACAAATAATAGGTATAAAAACCTTGATCATTCCCAGCCACGATTGTTTATATTTGCTCGAGCCTCGATTTCTTCTTGTTTTAATGCTGCCTAAACATCCTTACTTGACCTTGATTTTCCTACAGCTAAAATACGGATAAGCTTGGTATTAAAGTCAGCCATTCACGATTCGTAGGGCTTGATTTATTATTCGTTGTATTTTTCTGACTGCAATTGTAGAGAAAAAAACTGTTTTTAAAAAAAAGCAAACGATGGATGCTCCTCTAGTGTTCAACTAAAAAAAACAATTATGACCTTTATGTCCAATATAAAAAATACACAGTTAAACGCCCGCAGAATGTCTGCACCGCTATATCTGGTGACTCTTGCCCTACTCATACTTTTGGGCAGCTGCCATAAGGACGATAGCCCTGCTCCCGAGCAGGCGCGCCTAAACGTAAAGGTAAAAAGTGACAGTGATCAGTATGATGCAGTCTATCTTGAGATCCAACAGCTATGGACCCGCACGTCTACAGGTGGGGGCAAAATCAACGCAAATAAAAGATTAAACATCCTAGAGGTACAAAAGGACAGCATCATTGCTGGTGGCCACGTCCCCCACGGCACCCTACAGGAAGTAATGCTAAAAGTATCCGCTACGGGCAATCAAATAGTCAAGAATGGTTCTTCCTATCCTGCAGAGACACCACAAGGACAATATATTGCCATTAATATCCCCGGTGACAAGCTGCTCAAGCCGAATGAGACGCATGCCCTGATGCTTGATATCGATCTATCAGATTTTATCGAAGAGACGGATAATGGAAAATTTGCGATCAATCCAAGCATAACTGCGGTACTGGACTAGCGGTGCTATTCACTCCTGGGATCGAGCTTTAAAGGCATCTTGACACAACATATAATCTCAATAGAAGAACGTCCGTATTTACAGTGACTTGCCTTCGACCAGGTAGATGCCAGCTCCTCTTATGGGATATTTCTTGAGTGTTGTGGAAAGTGCACGGTATCAAAGAAATGTCCCACAGCATCGAGGAACGATAGCGAAACAAGGTGTATGTAAGCGGTATGTGGAGATTTGATTTGTAAATAAAAACCTGTAATTTCATTGGAATTAATCTCTTTCTATTATGCAAACCAATAAATGGTTCGTCAAGTTTAAAAACATCCAACGAAAAAGAACATTTTTGTTAATTATACTATTAACTATCTTTTATAACACAAGCTCTGCACAAAAAGATCCGCAGCTCAGGGAAGCACTGTCGACCATGACAAAAGCATCTATATCTGGTGACGTTGAAGGTATTCTAAGCCAAACTTCACCCCGAATAATTGAAAGCATGGGCGGAATAGACCAAGCAACAAAACTGACCAAGGAACTTTATTCTTCCCTTATAAAATACGGAATTAAGATTGATTCCACGATCAATTACGTTGATATAGATGTCTCTAAAATTGATAGCATAGCCTATTGCTTTATTCCCCAGGTATTGGTAATGTCTACGCCGGAAAAAGACAAAATGGTAATCACTTCAGCTAACTTATTAGCACTAAAAGAAGGCGAACCAAAAAAATGGACTTTTTTTAATTTCAATAAAATGGATCAGGAAAAAATTAATTTGTTTTTTCCTGAGTTTAATGGCAGGATTTCGCTTCCTTCTGGTCTAGAAAAAAAGACATTGGTGGTGCGGAAAGAAGAAGTAGCTAAAACTGTTGATCATCTATTGAAACTTATAGATGAATCTGTCAAAAAACGTAACTAGTTTTAAATCATTCGATCTTTAAAATACTGTCTGTAATTGAGCCGCCCCTATCAATGGAAACAACAGTGTATTTAATAATAATATTTTCTTCATAAGCTCTTTTGGATAATACCCTTGATTAATTAATATAATGCCTAGATTTTGCATGCTCAGTGCCGCTATTTAGAAATCAGTCTACATGGAAAATTCAAACATATTACTTGGCGGTAGGTTAATATACAATTTGATTTGAATCTCTCATCGCAACCAACTATAGATCTTTTATTTATCTTTTAAAATAAACATTATTACTAGTATAACCGTTTTGCATAGTTCTGCCCGACTGTATAAATTGAATGTGATGCCTTGGTCTTTACAGCTGGGTTAAAAATGAAGACTTGCGAATTCGGGTATTGGTGCCGTACGTCATCCCCTGTCAGGTAGACAAATATAAAGCCATCAAGGGCGAATAATAAATCGTGTCAGAATATCCCAGAATTATCGTATATATTTAATTGAGGTCCTATACTTTCGATCAGTTCTAATGATGTATCGTTGCTATTTCATTGGAACTGGATAATAAAAGAAGTGAAATGGAACATTTGAGTGAAACGTCGAAACATCTATAGATAATTTGACCAATGAAAAAGATTGAAAAGAATTTTAGTAATGCGATCTATCAAAATTTTGATGAGATACAGCAATCGTTAAAAAAATCATTAAATCGAGTTCGGATTGCATCAGGGAATGGTTATCGAGATTTGTTTAATTCTAATGCCTGGGGAAGACAGTATCATAAACTGTCCATCGAAGAATTGTTTTTTATGAACCTTAACAATGATGCAATACTGGCGATATTAAATGTGTCAATTTATCATGCTATCGTTCAAAACGATTATAGTCATTTGTTAAATGGCGTATTTACTTATTCGCGGTTAAGGTCTCTCCAAAGGGCGTATATTCCCGGAGCTAATGACTGGAACGTAGTCGAAAGTCTAATCAATAATGATATTGCACTGCGGGATATAGAATATCCCAAGTCTTTAGGCTTTAATACGAATGTATTTTATGATACAACGCTTCTATTGAGCGGGAACTTACTCAGAACAATTTTGACCAATCCCGATTTAAAAACGCTGACCCTCGAACAATATTCAAAATTTATTGGTGAAGTTTCATCAAAATTTGATAGGGCTCTCTTACAATATCTATACGGATTGACGACAGAAGATGACAAGCTATGCAAAACTAACTTTGCGGAAATGGAACAGTTGTATAATAGATGCCAATGGCTATCCTCGGGCTGGTACCGAGATGCTAATTTGAATAAATCCGTTCCAATATTTCTTTTGGGGCTTTATCAACTCAAAAATATTGTCAATATCAATATTGAAATTGAATTAGAAAATGAATTTTTAAAAAATACAGATCGCTTTATCGTTGACAACCCCAATTATATCCCTCAAATCTTTAACTATTTTGACGGCGAACTTGAGTTCCTAAATGAAACGTTAACGAATAGTTTCGTTCCGTTTTATCACACCTACAAAATCAAGTTAGATGAAATCAAAACAGTCACTCAGGCAAAGAGATGAGAGAAGCCATTCAAGGTATGGTCATCCAGCGTAAAGCTGGTCTGGAAGAAGGATGTTCCTCCATTGGTATTAAAGCTCGCTGCATTTAGCCACAAATTGCTCAAACGTCCCGCTTTTATTGATCATGACCGGTCCATGGCCGAAACAGATGATGGCAGGCTTCAGTTTGGCCAGCTTCTGTAGCGATTGGATATTGCGTTGCTGATCCGTGGTGAATAGACCTGGCGGCAGCCGTAGTCCGACTGCCGTCGTGAGCAGGTTCATATTGACTGCCGCATCTCCGATGATCAGTACACCATCCCGCTCTCGGAATAAAGAGATATGACCTGCTGAATGTCCGGGTGTCTCAATGACCCGAAAGTTTCCGATCATGTCGTTTTCAACAATTGTCCGTTGGACTTTATGTCCCTGACCTGCCCAATACTTTTGTTGAAGTTTTGCAATCCAATGTTGCGGTCTTGGATAGGCTTTGGTAACCATACCCGTTTCAGCCCGAAACACTTCGTTGGGATGGCAGAGCAGGGGTATTGCGAATTCATCACATAGCTGATCGCTACAGCCTTGATGATCTGCATGTGCGTGTGTCAGGACATGTTGATAAACGGGTAGTTCCTCGAGCGCTTTCTTGACAGTGGCATACGAACTCCGTATTCCGGAGTCGACCAATACACCTTCGATAATATAGCAGTTGATACTGTTTCGAGGCATCAGTGAAATCTGAACCACCTCGGGAGCGATGTGACGTAACATATTTTTTTGTGCAAATCTACATCGCTGATCCGGACGGCATAAGGACATTTGTCCTATAATTCCTTGGATCGGTGCAATTGCCCCTTGGCCCGGGTAAGCGAACGTTGCGTAATACCTAGGTACGATGCTAGATCTTGTGTGGCTACACGCCGGATGAGCATCGGTTCGTTCGTCAAGACATGACGGTATTTATCCAAAGCCGACCGATTGTTGTAATTCAGCAGGTAAAGCTCCTTTTGGCTATACTCCCGCGCTATCACCGATTTTATAATATTGTTCCAGGCGGTAACCTGACCAAGCAGATTCAGATAGTCGGGATGGCTTATCCCATAGATGATGCTATCTTCGATCACCCTGATACTCCTTCTGGATTTTTCCTGCGCCACAAATTCCGAAAATGAGGTGGCAAATTCATTTTCAAACTTGAAGCAGGTTATATTTTCTTTTCCTTCTTTGTCAATAGCATATGCCTTTACAGCACCTCGGACAATAAATCCAATATAACGGCAGGTATCACCCTCTTTAATAAAAAAATCACCTTTCTTCAAGCTGATAGGTTTGAAGAAATCCGCAGAAAAGTTGATCTCCTCGTCTGTAAGGGCTCCGGTTAAGGACAGGTATTTTTTGAGTGTGTCAGTCATTGGACTATCTTTCCGTTCTTTTAATTTCATTTTGACTGTCTAGTCGTATTTTCACATTTAAATGTACATATATTTCTTAATTTGGGAATAGTCAGGCAATGGAATCCACACCGATCGTTAAAAATTATACCGCAACGACCTTCCTACCCGAAAGCCTTCGTTATGCATGAAACATTAGGTTTGCTTAAACGTTGGTAATGAAACGATAAAAAAAGGGCCTTGGTCTTAACCAAAGCCCCAGGAAACATTTTTCCTTCGCCAGCATTACCTGGATCAGGTGCTATGGGTATATTCTCAGATTTTTTCAAACCACCCCTAAATGCTTCCAATAATAGGACAACAGCTAGCGGTTTTTAGTTTTAGCTATGTTAAATAATTTAAACGTTTTTCAACCTAGTGTTGGTGAAGGTTATATTATTCTTTAAAATGGAACTGATGTAATTCCTTTTTTTCTAAGAATAGAAGTTGTCGCAAAAGCTCTTGGAGCTTTTCCTGATTGTATGACATCAGGATATCGATAAAGCCATTAGTTAAATCTATAGCTAAAATCGAATGTGACGACTCACAAAAGACGCTTTGGTATATCGACTGAGATACGTAAGCACACTCCTTGTTCCCAGACTATCGTCGGATGGAGCCAATTTCACGCAAATATAGGCTCTCTTTACTCCCTTGCCAGCTCATTCGATAGTAACCACTTATTTCAAAACCACATATACAACTAATTATCAGACAATTACATTCCTATAAAAATTTTAAAAAAAAGTCTTTTTATTTCGTAACTTTTCCTTTACATTTATATAAACAATGCTAAAGTTGATTCGGCTTGTCGGCGTTTGGATCTTCATCTACTTGGGTCAAACATTATTTTTAACCAATTTTTAATTACATGATTATGAGTAAAATTCTGTCTTTTTTACTTCTATGGCTAGTGATCGTCCCACTGGCCCATGGTCAACAACGCATGCTAAAAGGAAGCCTTGTGGACCTCGCCACCAATGCCCCCTTGGGAGGTGCAACGATCCGGCTAGAATCTACCTCCATCGGAACCTCCACCGACGATCAGGGGAAATTTACATTAAATGTACCGCAGGGCGCAGTCAAACTACTGGTTACACTGGTGGGTTATGAAGATGCAAGACGTACCGTAACGGCACAAGAAAGCGACATCACCATCAAAATGACAAGCAAATCGTCTGCCCTAGAGACTGTCGTGGTCACTGCGCTGGGTATTCAGCGTAAAGCCAAGAGCCTGACCTACTCGACGCAGGTCGTAAAAGGTGACGAACTGACCAAGGTGAAAGATGTCAATCCCATGAACAACCTGACCGGTAAAGTCTCGGGTGTGCAGATCAATCGCAGTTCATCGGGTATGGGCGGATCCGTAAACATTGTACTACGCGGATTTAAATCAAACCGCAACAACCAGCCTTTGTATGTTATTGACGGTCTCCCAATCACAAATACAGACGGTAGTGGCAACTCAGGCGCCTTTGGCGGAGGTACCGACCGTGGGGATATCCTGAGCACCTTAAATGCGGATGACATCGCCGCCATCAACGTATTGAAGGGTGCGTCTGCATCGGCATTGTACGGTAGCCAAGGGGCTAATGGTGCCATTATGATCACCACAAAAAAGGGTGCCGAAGGAAATCTGAAAATTGACCTCTCCAGTGGATTCACGGCTGACAAAGCATTTTACCTGCCCAAATTGCAATACCGCTATGGACAGACCACCCCTTCCAGCGAGGAAAGCTGGGGTGAAAAAGGTAATTTTGCTGATCCTGTAAAAGATTTCTACAATACTGGTACAACCTTTATCAATACCCTGGCGCTGAGCGGTGGAACCAATCGCATACAGAATTATTTCTCCTATGCCAACACCAGCAACAAGGGGATACTGCCAACCAACACCTTTAAACAGCATAGCGCAACCTTTCGAAATTCGATGAATTTCTTTGACAATAAGCTCTTCTTTGACGGAAGCTTGATGTATTCGCGTCAGAATATTCATAATCGCCCTTCCTCAGGGCTGTACTTCAGTCCAATAGCGGGCTTATACCTGTTTCCACGGGGGCAGGATTTTGAGAAGTACAAAAATTTCGAATATTTCTCCGAAAGCCGCAACTTCTACTTACAGGATTGGTGGAATATCAATGCTGACGCTAAACTCACCGGAACGCATCATCAGCAAAATCCGTACTGGGTGCTCAACCGCATTCCTACAGATCAAAAAAGGGATAATATTATCGGACAGGCACAATTCCGCTATACCCTAACGGACTGGCTGTCGGTAAGTGCCCGCGGAACCCTGAACAAACGCTGGGATCACTGGGAACGCCGCATCTATGCCGGAACACAGGGTGTATTGTCGGGCCTGCCGATCGACGGCAAACTGGGCGACAATGGCCGTTATAATATCGACCGCAGCGAAAGCACGGCCTTATATGGTGATCTATTATTAACCGGTAATAAACAATGGGCGGAACAGCTTGATTTAAATTTTACAGCAGGTACCTCAATCAATGATTTACGCTCAAATGGAACTGTTTTGGATCTGGCCAGGCTCGCCTTAGCCAATAAGTTTCTGTTAAGCAACATCTACCGTGACGCTCCAATGCAGTCTGCGACCGAAACCATTTCACGTAGGCAGATCCAGTCTTTATTTGCCTCGGCCAACCTGGGCTACCGCGAAAAGGTTTACCTGGATTTAACGGCCCGAAACGACTGGGCTTCTACGCTAGCGAATACCCCCAAAGAACACAAAGGTTATTTTTACTGGTCGGCAGGTGTGTCAACTGTGCTGAGTGAATTATTCAAATTGCCAAGCGCCATTACCTACAGTAAGCTCCGTCTATCTTTTGCACAGGTGGGGAACGATGTTGCCGCTTATAGTACAATACCTGTAAACACTTTAAATACGGGCATTCTGAGCCCAAATGTATCAGGCCCTTATATGGGTATACCATTGAAACCAGAAATTAGCAAAAGTATCGAATTAGGGTACGAAGGCCGCTTTTGGAAAGACCGCATCAATCTGGATATCGCGCTTTACAGAACCAACACAAAAGATCAATATTTTGAGTATCAGGGACCTGTGGGCGTAGTTAACACGACCGTATTTTTGAATGCAGGAGATGTTGAAAATAAAGGTATCGAAGCAGCTTTGGGTGTGACGGCAATCAAAAAAGAGCAGTTTAGCTGGAACACAGGATTTAATTTTACTGCCAACCGCAATAAGATACTAAAATTAGCTCCCAATCTCGGAAATACGTACCCATTGGGCGGAAATTTCAATGTCCTTCGCCTTGGTGGTTCCTTTGGCGATTTCTGGGCGCCTATGTTTAAGCGTGATCCGAACGGAACAATTATCGTCGACGACAATGGCCGGCCACAGATCGCTCCTGCAGGTTATATCGGCAACAATACGCCTAAAGCCATCGTCGGATGGACCAATAATGTGAATTACAAAGATTTTGGCCTGAGCTTTACCATAGACGGCAGGTTTGGCGGAAAAGTAATCAGTATCACAGACGGTTACCTCAATTCCTTTGGTGTGAGTGAAGAAAGTGCGGCCGCAAGGGATCGCGGTGGTGTTGACATTGCAGCGGTTAAAATGGACGGCACACCTTGGCAGGGCCTCCTTCCGGCACAGGCTTACTATAGTGCCATTGGCAACCGTGACGGTATCATCGAAGGCCAACTATACAGTGCCACCAATATCCGGATGCGTGAGATTGCATTCAGCTATAAACTCCCCATCAAATGGCAGGGCATCAAACAGGCCTCCATATCATTGACCGGAAGAAACTTATTTTTCTTTCGCAACGATGCCCCTTACGACCCTGAACTCAATACAACAACCGGTGTCGGCGGACAGGGATACGATAGCTTTGCCCTTCCAACGACCCGCAGTTATGGTTTAAATCTCAAGGTATCCTTTTAACAACGTAGATCATGGACAATACAATCAAATTTTTCGCTTATAGCAGATTGATCTGCCTCTTGCTCGTTACTGTCTTGTTAACGGGCTGTACCAAAAATTTCACCGACTTAAATACAAATCCGGCAGGTGTAACGGACGAAGAAGCAAATGCCGACTATGCATTGATTGCCTCATTCCTGGCTCAGGCACAACGTGACATCATCCCCGAGAACGTCGGTGAATACCAGTTGGCAAATAACCTCTGCAGTGATACCTATGCGGGGTACCTTACCCCGCCCACTCCGTTCGTTGGAAATGCGAATAACGTTACTTATAGCCTTGTTCCCGGCTGGTATCAGGCCATTTTCGTCGATCGCTACATCAAAGCGATGAACCCGCTTTTTCGCGTTGAACAAGCAACACGTAAAGAAGAAAGACTACAGGATATTTTCGCATTTGCCAAACTGCTCAAAGTATCAGCCATGCATCGCACCAGTGACAAAGTTGGCCCTATTATCTACAGTAAATATAACGTACTGAATGAAAATGGACAGATCGATTATGATTCACAGGAAAATGCCTATAAAAACTTCTTTTTGGACCTGGATACTGCGGCAACTATTTTAAAAGGCATTCAGAACAATGCACTATCGGCAGCGATGGCAAAGTCTGATATGGCCTACACCACAGATAATTACAAACGTTGGCTACGCTATACAAATACGCTGCGCCTGCGTCTGGCTTTACGTGTCGTCGCCATAGCGCCCAATATTGCAAAAACGGAGGGTGAAAAAGCGCTCAATCCGGCCAATGGTGGGCTGCTAGAGGTAAACGCTGACAACTGTATTATCGGACTCAGTACAGATCATCCCTTAAATACCATCACGGGGGCCTGGGGTGATACCCGCATGAGTGCGCCCGTAGAGTCGATACTCGGCGGGTATGGTGACCCACGATTGGCAAAGTGGTTTAATCCCGCAACGGACGCCGCAGTAGCCGGACAGTATAAGGGTATACGTTCAGGCATCAATATCGATGGTAAAAGCCGTTATGAAAATTACTCGAAGCTAAAAGCTTTCCCCAACCGGATGCAATTAATGGTCGCTGCTGAAAGCTGGTTTTTGAAAGCCGAAGCTGCGCTACGTGGCTGGGCCAATGCAGGTACAGCAAAGACAAACTACGAAACCGGTATAGAACGTTCTTTTGAAATGTATGATCTAGGCGGAGACCTTGCAGCTTATAAGAGCAACAGCACGAGCAAGCCCAAAGCTTATGTTGATCCAAAAGCGATTAAAGCCGGTGAAAATAATGTAGCTATTGGTTCTCCCTATTTGAGCACGATGACTATACGCTGGGAGGATGGAGATTCGAATGACAGGAAACTTGAACGTATCATCACACAAAAATGGATTGCCATGTTTCCAGACGGTGATGAAGCCTGGGCAGATTACCGCCGTACAGGATATCCCATTCTGTTCCCTAACGTTGTCAATTTCAGCGGCAACGCCATACCTACAGTTCCGGGTATCCGACGTATGCCCTATCCACAACGGGAATATGACAGTAATAACCAGGCGGTTACTGCAGCTGTAAAGTTATTGGGTGGCCCTGATAACGGTGGTACACGATTGTGGTGGGACGTAGCGAACAAGAAGTTTTAATAAACTTTTTTATTCATTTTTTTAACTATAATAGCCGGTTAATAGCCGGCTATTATAGTTAAAATTCAAGATTATTCTGAGCTCTTGAATAAGGAGTCTACCTCTGAGAATTTCAGGTTTGTTCAAGCAACAGCTTATCTCCAGCATAACCAGTAGGATCACTTTTAGGATCAGTTTGACCGTTCGGCAAAATACATCAGCTTTCATCAACACCGTCTGTCAGCAGCGGAATGTGGCCGGCACATCCTTAAACCGCCTATAGCGATTAACGATATCAATAGATTCTCTTATTAGAATATTTAAGACCTTTCGATAATTTGGAAGGTCTTCTCTTTTATAATTAATATCTTTGAACTATGAATATCGAACACATCGGACAGCCATTTCTCAAAAAATTTCCCGGAGATTTTTCAGGTAATCCTGCGCAGAGAAACACGCCAAAAGTTTTATTTGCCACGATTAAACCTACCGGGTTTGAACAACCACAATTAATTGCTTTTAACGAGGCACTTTCTGAGGAAATAGGGCTCGGAAAATTTGAAGAGAAAGATCTTCATTTTCTGGTGGGATCTCAGCTTCCCCATACCATGCAGACCTACGCGACAGCTTACGCCGGACATCAATTTGGTAACTGGGCAGGGCAGCTGGGAGACGGAAGAGCGATTCTCGCAGGGGAGATTACCAATACAAACGGCAAGAAAACAGAGATCCAATGGAAAGGAGCCGGTGCAACACCCTATTCACGACGTGCAGACGGAAGAGCTGTATTGCGGTCGTCCGTACGCGAATACCTGATGAGTGAAGCGATGTATCATCTGGGCGTACCCACAACCAGAGCATTGAGCCTGGCCTTTACAGGCGAAGATGTTATTCGAGATATCATGTATAATGGCAATCCGCAATACGAAAAAGGGGCTGTAATCATCAGAACGGCCGAAAGCTTCCTTCGTTTCGGGCATTTTGAATTGATGGCTGCTCAGGGGGAATATAAGCTATTGCAGGATCTGCTTGATTTTACGATCGAAAATTACTTCCCTGAAATTGTTTCATCCGATCATCAGAAATACAAGGATTTTTTTGAAAATGTGTGCACCCGGACGGCAGACTTAATGGTAGAATGGTTCAGAGTAGGTTTTGTCCATGGCGTAATGAACACAGATAATATGTCCATCTTAGGCTTAACGATTGACTACGGCCCCTACTCCATGATGGATGAATATAATTTAAACTTCACCCCCAATACAACTGATCTTCCGGGAAGACGATATGCATTTGGAAAGCAGGGACAGATTGCACAATGGAATCTATGGAAACTTGCGAACGCCCTCCAGCCAATAATCAACGATGACAAATTTCTTGAAAGCAAGCTCAATAATTTCGCAGTCTATTTTTGGGAAGCCCATGACAAAATGCTTTGCAAAAAATTCGGATTTGATGAGCTCAAAACAACGGATGATGAGTTTTTCAGCAACTGGCAGGGCATCATGCAGGAGTTGGAATTGGATCACACCTTATTCTTCAATCAATTGGAGAAAATAACTCGGGATACGGATTTAAAAGAACATTTCAGTCCGGTAGCGTATAGTGTCTTAAATGAAGAAAAACTCATAAAACTCAAAGACTTCATTGAACAGTATCAATCCCGTCTGCATTCAAATTCGATTTCAAAGGAAGCATCCCTGGAATTAATGAAAAAGACAAATCCTAAATTTATACTGCGTAACTATCTGCTTTACGAGTGTATAGAAGAAATTGGTAAGGGGAAAACAGAAATGTTGACTAAACTAACTCGGGCCTTGGAAACCCCATATCAGGAGCTATTTCCGGAATTTTCGGTAAAGCGCCCGCCCAGCTATAACGACACGGCTGGATGCTCTACACTCTCCTGTAGCTCATAGCAACGGATATTCCTTTTGCTTGATGCACGAATAAGGCAACCATACGTCATCCTATTTAAAACAACGACGTATAGCTGCTCAATGGAGGACTTTCATCGCATAAGGATAAAGGATGTTAAATGTAAAATTTAAGCGGTACCTCTTACAAATCGAAAAGATAAAAACACATCTGCTTTCATCAAAGTCAATAATGCATCTCTTAATAGGTCATTAACACTATAACAATAACGTAATCAAAATTGATTACCACTAAATGATTGCAAAGAAAAACACGAGCAATACAAATAAAAGACGGTATTTCATAAGCTATTCTTTCGTATAGTTTGATTTTCCATTGATATCAACTGACTCCCCCAGATACTTTGGTATTCTGCCTCTGATAACATCCAAAGCGGCTTTAGTAACGGATAGCTTTTCCCGAAATGCATAATATCTATACCCCGGATATACTCCCCTATCCGCACTATAGCCAAATGATTTTATGCCCAATTTATCGCCGAGGTAAATACATCTGTTCAAGTGGTATTTCTGAGAGACCAAGATTGCTGTGTCAACATGAAAGATATGTTTTGCACGAAACATCGTCGAATAGCTATCGAAGCCGGCATAGTCGATGTAGATCTTTGTGGTATCAACGCCATTTTTCTGACAATATAACTTCATGACAGTAAGCTCATCGTATTCATCCTTTCCGTTATCTCCCGACAGCAATATTTTATCCACTTTGTTGTTTTTGTACAACGAAATTCCAGCATCAAGCCTATCTTTTAAATACCTACTTGGCTGATCGCCGTTTATACCAGCGCCAAAAATAATGGCTACTTTGACTTTGGGAACATCTTTAAGTTCGGTGAAAATCAGCTTCTCCGTTTTGGCTGTTATATTACTGTCGGTTGCCAAAACAACAACTAGGACTATTAAACATAGAATGATACCCGATATAAGAAACTTTTTAATCTTGTTCATGCTTTTGATTTTAAAACAGTTTATAAAAATCGTCCTTTTTACGCCTTTGGCAAAACTGCTTACAAAGCTATTTGACAAACATCCCAGAAAGCAACATGCTATCATTAAAATTTAAGGTCACTTTATACGGTGAAGTTTTAATTTCAATATAATTGGCAAAATCAACCGGGTTATAGGCTATTTTCAACTTTTCCAACAATTTTAATACTTCTTCAAATTTTAAACCGGGTTTAAAGCCATTTTCAAATGAGATATCCACCTTCCTAAAGTCGTTGATAGCATAGCCATTGATGAAATTTTCCTTTTGATTATCGGGATTGCCTTTACTTGCAGTAAAATAAAAGTAGACATCATGATATTTATTTTGATAATAGATCTCGTTCGTTTTTCCAGTCATGCCATCAATTTCTGTGATTCGCTCAAAACCTTTGTTTGTGAACGATTTTACAAAGTCTTCCTCAGTTGTTTTACCGACAACCAAATCATTCATGTTCCAGTTTTTATCAATTTTTATCGTAGATTTCTCTTTAACATCTTCTGGCTTGGTTGCATTTTTCATCAAGTCTGCCATGTATTTTTCATTATTGCATCCGCCAAAATCAATTAAACCATTCATGACATCCCAATAGCAGGACTTAGACAGATCAGTATTGTTCAGGATAATTAATCTGCTGTAATCTGGAGCATAAAAAATAAACTTATTTTGAGCCTTTACATTCCAGTATAAACCGTGGTCCGTATTTGGATTTTTGGTTCCCTTACCGTATTTCGCCTCCAATTTCTTTAAGATATCGGTCTGTAGTTTTGGCGTTTTCAGCTCAATTCTAATACCGTAGATTTTACTTTCGGCATCGTAACTTTTTAAAGCCGCATTTAACTCATCAATATTTTTGACGGGTTTGAGATCGATATGCCCGCCTCCAAAACGAGTTATACTGTCCGTCTTGAGTTTCTCGGCATCGATTTGGAAAATAATCCGCTGGCCTTCCAGATCTATTCCGTCAAACCTATATTTCTTCGATTTTTCAACCTCTAACAACAAACTAAAAGGGTACTCTACGGTTTCTACACCTATGCGTAATGCGTCATCAAAACTGCTTACTTTTTCTATTGGTTCGTTTAAGTTGAGAGTCGCTAAGTCTATTTTTTCCTGACTTCTGCAAGAAAAAAATAGCGTTAAAACAGCTAGTGATATTATTTTCTTCATATATGATTATTCTAAAATGCCAACGTATTGGCTGACGATGTCTACTTTATTTGATCTTTAAATTTAGCTGTAAAACCTATAGGAAATTGAACAAATTATAATTCGCTGGGGATAAATTATCATTCGCAGGTATTTGCGTTTTTTTAGGGGGGCTGAATCGGACTTTATCTGTGATTGTAAAAACCACCAAAGTATACGTATAGGCCAATGATAGATTCTATAAATGAAATAATATTTCATTTATAGAACCATTTGCTTTATCTTAATGCTGTATATTCCGAAATAGAATGCCATATTCCCACTTATATGAATTACCACAACAATTTTTATTAAAATTTACAGATTACTCTTAGGTAGGCATGATAGAATTTAGATCTCCACAAAATGAAAAATTACTTAGCTACATCGAGGGCTACTATTATTTATCGGAAAAAAATGAAAAATTACCACACTACCTTACATTCCCGAATAATTATACTATTGTTACTTTTATTAAAAATGGTTCTGTACAACAAAAAGGCAAAATTATTTATATTACAAAATCGAATGGAAATTCACTATTGAGTGTGATTACTCAATACAAAAGTCCCTTGGAGATTAGGTATTTAGACCCTGTGGATGAAATTACTATTTATTTAAAACCTGGTGCTTTGGCTTGCATTTTCCCCGAACTCATCAACGACTCCCAAGTTAAAACAGTCTTTGATTGCGACGCTCAATTCTTGAAAAAGGAGTTCAATAGGATTTCTAATAAAGAAGGGAACAAAGATTTAGATACTGAAATTGAGAAATTCCTGGCCAATAGGATTGGTCGTAAAATCGATGGCTTGTTAGCAGAAATGATTAAGAGGTTAAACAATAATCAAACGATTGGTGAAATTTCTGCTGAGCTAAATCTATCCCGACAATATATCAGCAATTATTTTAAAGATGGTATAGGGAAATCCCCAACTGAATTTAGAACAATATCAAGATTTCGCAAAGCAATCAAAAATCATGCTATTGATGAAACGCTCACAAAGCTGACCTATGAGAATTCCTTTTTCGACCAGGCTCATTTCAACAAGTATTTTAAACTATTAACGTCCTATAAACCTAAAGATTTTTTTAAGCAGACTCAAGGAAATAATAAAGTCGTTTGGCTGATTATTTAAGTTTACATTTTTACAATTCTTAATAACAGATCGAGATTAAATTTGAATGTAAATTTAGAATATCAAATGAAAACAAAATTAGTTTCTATAATTATTATCTCGATTTTTATTGCCTCCTGCAAGACAAGAGTTACTCCAAAATTCATGATCGACAACGACGGCATCTTAGTAGAGAAATTTGACTCGACCGATGTTGACGACAATAGATACAATCGCGACAATAAAATTTATGTCGCTGGAACAAAATTCATCTATAGCTATAAGCACATCGGGAATGACAAACGGGCATATCTTATCGGAAAAATAAGCAAATCAGAAAAAAAAACGAATGAATGGGAATTCATACCAATTGAAAGAAAGAATGATTCTACCATTCTTAATATTGCAATCATACCACTAAATGGCAATGCTTTCAAGGCGTTTATTCCAGATTACAACCAAACCAATTTTTTATACAACTTTTTAAATATTGAGGGACAATCAATTGGGCAAGAAATAACCGGTGTAATTGAAAATAAAAAGAATATTTGGATACATCCGCCGCGATTTGCGCTGTTTTCTATCTTGGAACTAAATCCATTTCCATATATTTCATTTCCTATTAAAACCGGTAAAAAATGGGACTGGCATTTGAGTATAGGAGATCAGTGGGCAAATGTTAGGTGGAAAAAATGGATAGGACGTATCGAAAACCAATATATCTATGAGATACTTGAGCACAAAAAAGTAAAAACAAAATTTGGAGAAATTAAATGTGTCGTTTCAAGGGCAACTGCCAACAGTCAACTTGGTAAGACATTTCTGATCTCATATTTTAATGAAAAATATGGGTTCATAAAATTGGAATACATCAATATAGATGGTTCTCAAACAATATTTGAATTAGATAAAGTAATAAAAAATTAAATGGCTCTTACTTACATATGTCAGTTTCCCTAACTCCTAATAGTATTCTTTCAAGAAGGTAACCACATTTCTTGATAAGAAGATTGGTTTCTACAGCAATTGGTTAACAATCCTACTTCGAGAGTGCCTCAATTGTAGTATACATAGTCCAGGCACTGCACGCCAAAGCAAACAGGAGGCAGTATAAAAAAATATCTATAGACCTTCTAAGCTTGATCAAAAAAACAACGACAAACATCAATGGACAAACTACGATAAAAATAAAAATACCTGCGGCAATTGTCTCAAAAATATCCTGACTATAATTCATCAGCAAGAGTAAGATCCCGATGTAAAACAGCCAAACGAAAAACGGAGCAACAAAACATAACAGCAAACCCCATAATAATCGAAGTTTAAAGTGCTCTGGCCGGGCTTTACGATAATTTGTATATAAAAAATAACTTATACCAGCCATGCATAGGATTAAAACAGCCAACTGAATATAGGTATTAAAAATGCTGTCTGCCCGGGTATTGATCGTTGAAGTTGATTTGATTTTATCCCCACTGTAGCGTTTGACCTGGGTGGCTTCCCCATTGACAAATGTCTGTATGATCTTATCATCTCCGAGAGTGTCCCTAATCGTCCAAATCGAGTCTTCCAGCCCCATCTTATAAAACCCTTCAATGATGGTTTTACCACCTTTGGTTCGTGTAAACACTCCGTCAAGCCGCCCACCATTAAACCGCAAAGAATCAATGCCCTGGTCGGTATTAAGGGTTAGCAAGCTTATTTTTCCGGGAGGAATCAGACTGGCACTATCTGCCAGAAGGCGCAAAACTGTAAGGTCAAGATTTTCCACCGATCGGTTTTTATTGTAATCGTCATTCCGCTCAGGTCTACGGATATATAGGTAGTTTATTTTGACCGCGAGCAAGGAATCTCTCTTGTAAAGCTTGAGTTCATCGTGGGCATTAAGATACCGGATGGTTGGATTTTTTAACAATACATATTGAGGTTGCTCGAAAAACTGGATATATCGTGGCTGACTGGTCGCGCAAAAAGAGAAAATTGCAATGCTACCGATAAAATAGGTACTAAACTGGGTCTTTAACATTGTTCCGGTAGCTGTCGGTGAATCTCTTTTTATGTATAACCATGCGAACAAGAGCATGGGCAATGCAATCAGATCGGAAGGATCCACAGTCCTTGCAATACCAAAATAGGGTTTCAGAAATTGAATAATCCCAGAAGAATGTTCACTTTTCCAAAAGACAAATAAGATTGCGGTAGTGATAAAAACCGATAATTTATGTTTAGGAAAAATAGCTGACCAGAAAATTGAAAAAATAAAAAGTCCGCTGAAATCGGAAAGTTTTCCGGTAAACGAATTATGGAAAGCCGCTTTCAGAAAAAAATCATTTACGATCAATAGAACAAGAAAAAAAATAAAAAGCGGCGAACGAAGATGCTTTAGGCGTTCATACATATTTTAGCGTTTACATTTTCTATTGATACCCATTACGTAATTTGGTAACCTGTATACGATTTGACCTGCCAAACCGCATCGGCTACAAATAACTTCTTTCACAGCAAAGAATTCCCATGTCATTATTTAATTTTGCTGGTATCAACTGGCCAGGTATCGGTCCTAAAAGGAGCGACAGGTAAGCCTTCTTTACTAAAGATATTCCCAATTCCCGTATTGCTAAACTGGTATCGAACAGCAACCGGATTGTTTACCCGCTTATTTGAAACGATCATTTGTTTGCCTTTTATTTCTACGGTTGCAGGATAAAATTTCTGATCTGCCCCCGAAATAAAAATTTCCTTTCCTTCATTTCCCTTTATTGTCAAACCGGATCCCAGGTTGTCGAAATCAATCACGATTTGATTTTTTCGCACTGTAAAAGACTTAAAGATCGGACTTTTATAAAATCCTTTATTTAGGCCATAAGTTTCGGATAGGGCATAATTCGCCAGGCGCAAACCTACATCTTTCTTGTTTGCAGGATGGATATTTAGTGTATCACTGACCAGATCCGAAATGACAACCATTCCTGTATTTTCAGTCATTAAATTCTTGGTCTGCGCTTCCCGGAGTAAAGCCCCAACATGGTGATTTAAATATTTATTTGGCGCAATCTGAACGTAATAAAACGGGAAATTTTTATGCCAGGAGGTACGCCAGGAGGCGATCAGGGTATCCATTAATTGGGTATAACTAGCGGCGGTTTCAACGTTACTCTCCCCTTGATACCATATCGCACCGGCAATGTTGAAATTGGTAAATGGTGCAATCATAGCATTGTAAGTATATCCTGGGGTAATAGGCCACCAAGAAGAGGGTTTCTTTTGAGCAGCTGCATCTTTCAGCGTACGATTACTTTCGACCAGCTCGACTGGTGTCCATACTTCGGCAGGAGTCCCCCCCCAGTTACTACTGATCAAACCTATAGGAACATTTAATTCCTTGTTGAGTACTTTTCCAAAATAATAAGCTACCGCACTAAAATTTTTCAGGGCATTGCTATCACAGACCATCCAGTTTCCCTCATTGTTGTCCTGCGGTGTCTTCGCTGTTGCTTTAGTGACCTGGAACAGCTTGATATTTAACTTGTCGAGATCCGAAAACTCATCCTTAATGCTGGAAATACCATTATAATAATTCCATTCCATATTGGACTGACCACTGCAAATCCAGACCTCACCGATCAATACATTCTCAAGAATAATTTTATTTTCACCTTCAAATGTGATGGTATAGGGGCCACCGGCTCTCGGTGTTTGGACTGAAGCTTGCCATTTGGCATTTCCATCTGCTGTTACCTCAGCCGTCTTATTATCCCAAGAGGTTGTAATTTTGACTTTTTCTCCCGGTTTGGACCATCCCCATAATTCGGCCTTAGATTGCTGCTGTAGAACCATGTTATCCGCCAAAATACTTGGTAAACGAATTGCTGCCTGCAATGAAGACATAAAAAAACAGAAAATCAGAAAGAAAAGAGACTTGTACATATCATTTGAATTTATAATTAAGTTAGCCTTCGAATACTACTCCAAATGATATCAAAATTTGGAGTGGTAAGTTTTTTATCAAACTCTAAGTTAACCCATTAATAATAAAGTATGCTGATTTTTATTGACATTTTTTCTAATAATGTTTAAATAAGAAGGCTTTTGAAACTAACCAGTATTGATCGACCGGCATATTAATTTCAACTAGCCTGTCTCCTGCACATTAAATTTAAACTCGTTAAGCTGCAAATTTTAATTATCCAATGCAGTAAGCTATTTAGGTGAATTTATTGTCCACAGACCAATTGATCAGCTATACCTTAGCCAATGCGTCATTAGCATCCCTTCGGAGTTTTGATAGTCATTAATTTTGGTGATGATCAGGCCCCGACAAGAGGTTCTATGGGAATAATCCATTGGACTGAGAAAAGCGAAAGAGTTTTATCCATTTTTAAAATTTAATGAATTACTCTTATCTTTAATACTGCAAATATTTATTTTTTTATGAAGGCACATACATACGAAACACAATCAACAATTACTCCTGAAAAAGCATTAAACTTCTTAAAAGAAGGTAATCAACGCTTTGTCAATAATCTAAAAGCAAACCGGGATCTTCTCGAACAAGTAAATGCTACCCGTGAAGGACAGTGGCCATTTGCTGTGGTGCTTAGCTGTATTGATAGCCGTACTTCTGCTGAACTTATATTTGATCAAGGTCTAGGTGATATTTTCAGTATCAGGATTGCTGGAAATTTCATCAATCAGGACATTCTGGGCTCCATGGAGTTTGGCTGTAATGTTGCTGGATCTAAACTGGTTGTCGTATTAGGCCACACCAAATGTGGCGCTCTAAAAGGCGGACTGGACGCTGAACAGATCGAAGGATTGGGAATGGACAACTTGAACCATCTGGTCAGTCATTTTGATCCTATTATCAATGAGGTGATTGGTGAAAACGAAGAACGCTCTTCAAAAAATAGTGTATTGTTGGAGAAACTAAACCAACAGAATATCAAACATGCAATTAAAGATATTCGCAGACAAAGTTCAACTCTCCGTAAGCTTGAAGAAGAAGGCAAGATCAAGATTGTGGGTGCAAACTATGATGTTGAAACAGGAAGCGTAACTTGGTTATAAAATAATTCAAGAATTGCTATCGACTCTATTGAAAACATACCCATGCTATAATACAAAAAGGCCGTTTGGAAAGTACCTAAGCGGCCTTCTATTATATTCCTACTATTTATTTGAGATAATTTTCAACATCGACAAGCTCGTACTTGGGACTTCTCTGCATGAATTCATCCAAAAAAGCGCTATGGGTAGCTCCCATAATTATAAATATTCGATCATCGTTATTGACTGGTATCTGGTTCAAATTGGAGAATATCCGCAGATTTCGTCTATAGAATTTACTCGCTTCATCTGCCCCTTCGAAATTGCCTTTTGTGCTGTTGTGAGTTAATATATCAGCATTGAGATTTATGAATTTTTGGAAAGTCGCTTTGCGATTAAATAGCTTCAATTTTTCTAGCACAGAAAGGTTTTCTGCTGCCATAAATTCTTTGAAAATACTGGCGCTATATTTTTTTGAGGTTATACTGTCGACTTGATTTTCCAATTCACGCCCTATATTATAGTTATAAGCTGCAGTCTGCTGCTCGTCTATACCATATATTTTGTTTACGCCAGCCATTTTACCAATTTCGTAAGCAATTAGAGCTATTTCCCCTGCATATTTTGGTGTATACTCTTTATTTTCCTTAAAATTCCTATAATCGGAATTCAATTCCTCATTTTTGGTTGGAAGTACTTCCACACAAATTATTGTCGGTTTGAATTCCGCCAGCATTTTTGCAATTTTATAAGTCTCTTTTTTATTTTTGTCATCCTTTTCATTAAATTTTACTTTATGTGCATCAGGTGTATATGTCATGTGAAAAGTTGCAAAATTTAAGACTTTTGTTTTTTGCGCATATACTTTTCCAAAAAGGATTCCACAAAGCAATATGGGGACAATTTTTAAATTGATTCCTTTTGTTCTATTAGATAATTGTATCAACTGTGCTGTGTTTTTCAGGCTATTCATATATTAGTTTGTTTTTAATGCTCCAAAAATATCACAGTTCGCTCGAATAAAGGCTACACTTGGGTGTAGTTTAGAGATTGATTTCCTCCTTAATTCTTATCAGGTTTTGGCCAAGTTCAGTATGGTCATGAGTGCTATCCTTTTTTCGCTCTGTATTGGCACAATGTACTAAGAATAGGAGGACCACCTGACCGAGTATTTTTCGCATTACTCTATAAAATCTGGACATAATTTAAGAATGTCGTTTTTCATGCTAAGTTGGCAATGGACAACTGTTTGCGACCTTCATTCTAATTAGTTCTTCCTTATTATAATCGAACTCATTGATATAACCGACTTTTGGTTTCACATTTAGCTTTTTAGCCCATATTTTATCAAGCTCATCTGTAGTCGTTAGCGTTTGATACACTGTAGAAATTGTGTTTTTCGATCAGCTGATCTTTAAACGTAGGAGTTTATTTTATTATTCTGGAACCTATAGCTGCATCAAAGAAATTGAATAAATTTAACCTAAATACAAACGATCTAAAAAGGGTAAAAAGAATGGAAATAGAACAATATATCAGTACGCTTTCCGAAGGCGCACAAAAAGCCATCCAACAGTTCCGGAAGGTAATTTCTGAAAATGACAAAGCGGTTTCAGAAAGTTTTGGGAAATTCATGTCTAATCCGAATGCAATCAGCTATAATGAGCAAGATGTTTTTAAATACGGACTTACCGTTGCCAAAAACTATATTTCATTCCATTCACTGGTAATGTATTCAAATCCCGAATTAATGGATGAACTAAAATCAAAATTGCCCAAAGCTAAATTCCAAAAGGGCTGTATTAATTTCAAATCGTTGGATGAATTTCCAGAATCGGTTCTGACAGCGCACATGCAGAGGTCCTCTCAAATAGATTTTAGTCCTGTGATAAATCGTTATCTGAAAAAGAAGTAAAACCTTTTAAATATTCTATTTCTTGCTGGCATTGCGCTAAGAAGCGGATACCTCAAAAAAAGCTTCCCTTGAACTAGCAGGGAAGCTTTTGGCAATCGCTAAAGATTATTTCGCAGATAACCCTGAAAATTATCTTGAAACTGCAGGTTGTTTCCTGTTCTATATTTACTTAATTTATTGTTTAGCGCCAGCCCCCACAGTATAAATTCAGCCAGGAAATAGCGATCTTCGGCTTTCGTTTCTGGCTGGTATTTTTGTATCAGTGTTTGGATAGGTATCATTTGATCCAATAGACTTTTGTAATCTACATCAGTAAGCTCATCAGATAATTCGATCCCCTCCGATTCCGAAAACCAACGGACAATCTCGCCATAGGGATAGCGTTCGTTGTCCTTCTCCAGCTTCTCAATTTTGGGGAATAAGATCGGAAAGAGGCTTTTTACCGCATTATCGATCAACTGGAGGGCCACGGAAGCTGCCCCTTCCTGTTCACCTTCATAAACGAGTTCCACCTTACCAGTTATCGCCGGTACGATACCCATAAAGTCACTCAGGCGTACTGCGGTTACTCTTGTACTGCTTCTAAGCATCCGCAATTCTGCCGTACTTAATAAATTCTGAAATGCTGTAATACTCATCCGCGCGCTGACACCACTTTTTTCGTCTACATATTCGCTATTTCGAGCTTCAAAACTGATCTGTTCGATTAATTCACTTGCCAACTCAGGAACATATATATGCTCCTTCTGTGCTACTTCCAAGTTTGCCTCCTGTGCTGTAATAGTCTTCGCTACCTCGATAGATGTAGGATAATGCGTTAATATCTGTGACCCGATCCGATCCTTGAGTGGTGTCACAATACTTCCTCTGTTGGTATAATCTTCCGGATTTGCAGTAAACACAAACTGTACGTCTAATGGTAGACGCAACTTAAATCCGCGGATCTGGATATCCCCTTCCTGCAAAATATTGAAAAGGGCTACTTGAATCCGAGCTTGGAGATCCGGGAGTTCATTTATGACGAATATCGAACGGTTTGCACGTGGAATCATGCCAAAATGAATCACACGGTCATCCGCATAGCTCAGTTTCAAATTAGCAGCTTTGATTGGATCGACATCACCGATCAGATCCGCTACAGTCACATCCGGTGTCGCAAGCTTTTCAGCAAAACGGTCATTTCGATGCAGCCAGCTTATCGCTGTGTCATCGCCATTTTCCTTCAATAGCTCCTGTGCATAACGTGATATGGGGCTAAATGGATCATCGTTAATCTCTGAGCCTTGCACCACAGGCACATACTCATCCAGCAGATTAACCATTAGTCGAGCCAAGCGTGTCTTTGCCTGACCACGGAGACCAAGAAAATTAATATTGTGTTTGGAAAGAATGGCTCTTTCAAGTTCGGGAATAACCGTATCCTCATAACCATGAACACCCGTGAAAACGGTTTCGCCCTTAGTAATCTTTTCAATCAGGTTTTGACGCAATTCTTCCTTTATCGTTTTGGGTTTATAGCCTGCACTTTTCAATGCGCCAAATGTTGTAATCGTCGTATAGTTCATATATTGTGCTAATGAAGCGCAAATGCTGCGCAGATGATATCTTCTTATCGTTAAACGATCTGTTTATCGTATCCGTTTTTTACGATTTTCTTCATAATCTTCAAAAATCATTCCTCCCAGATCTCCGAGTCCTGTATAGTAGGCCTTGCCTTGATTCGACGCTGTAAATTCGTTGACAAATTGCTGTAAATAAGGATCAGAAGTGATCATAAAGGTCGTAATGGGTATCCCCAGCTTTCGGGCCTGCGCTGCCATACTATAACATTTACTGGTAATGAACGGATCCAATCCCATCGGGTTCTTATAGTAAGTACCGTCTGGCATGTTTAGGCAGCTCGGTTTCCCGTCCGTAATCATGAAGATCTGTTTGTTCGCATGCCGCTTTCGCCGGAGTATGTCCATTGCTAACTTTAAGCCGGCGACAGTATTGGTATGAAACGGCCCTACTTGCAGGTAAGGCAAGTCTTTAATCGCGATGGGCCAAGCATCATTGCCGAAAACAATGACATCAAGGGAATCCTTGGGATAACGTGTGATGATAAGCTCCGATAAAGCCATGGCTACTTTCTTTGCAGGTGTGATCCGATCCTCTCCATATAGAATCATACTATGGCTGATGTCGATCATCAACACGGTACTCATCTGGGATTTAAATTGTGTATCTTCTACGACCAGATCGTTCTCTGACAGACTGAACTCCCCCATCCCATGATTGATCTGAGCATTTTTCAGACTCTCGGTCAATGCTATTTTTTCTAAGTTGTCTCCAAACTGATAACTCCTAAAATCACCTGTATTTTCGTCACTCCGACCTTGATGATTGGTTTTATGATTGCCTGAAACTCCTTTTCGCATTTTCCCAAAAATCTGATCTAAGGCATTCTGTCGCAATGCTTTTTCCAACTTTGAGGTCATATCTACACCGCCCTCAGTCCCGAATCCTAATTTCTCCCGTATATATCCTTTATTCTTTAAATCCGCTATGAAATCATCGATCGTATATTCCGGAGTAGTCAACTTGAACTCTCTATCCAATTGACGTAACCAGTCTATAGCTTCGTCAAAATCGCCAGCGGTATGGGTAATCAGTTCTTTAAAAATTTCAAATAATTTATCAAAAGGAGTCTGAAACGGCTCGGCATATTGTGTGAAGAGAAAACCCCTATTTCGTCTCGTACTGCTCATGCATTCCTTGTTTTAAGAATAAAGAAGCTATCCGTCGATTGAATCCGGAATCACTTCGTAGTATAAATTTACGAAATATTAATTCTTATAAAGAGCCCTGCACCGAAATTTCGTACTCAGGGTATCAATCAGAAAATAGAATTAATACTTATCCTTTTTACTAATTCATTGACTTGCTCCCTATGATTTTCCCGTACATTTTCAATTGACAATGTCCCCCCTAGTATGAGCATTTCCCTGTGCTGAAAGCGTTTCCCTAACCTATCCTCAAGCATAACCTTTTCCATACTTTGGGCAATGCCGATCTCCTCTAAAAAATGATTGGGATGGCCCGCGGTGCAGATAACTATTCCATGTTTGATTATTTTCATTTTTGGCAGGTCTGGTTTTTGCCCATAAGCATAACCGACGGAATAAACTCTGTCAAACCAACCTTTCATCATTGCCGGACAGTCACTCCACCAGACTGGATATAGGAAGATAACACAGTCCGCATTTTCTATCTTTTGCTGCTCTCCAATCACATCCGCTGGGACGGGCAATGTCGTATCTGCATTGCCTTCTCTTTGGTATTCCGTTAAGGTCATAATACCCTGAAAATTATTCGCATATAAATCAGAAACTTCCACATTCCATCTTTGGGCAACCAACATATTCTTCAGGTGGCTCAATATCTCGAATGTATAGGATTTCTCGCTCGGATGACTGTAAACAATTAAAATATTCATAATGACACAATTAGGATTACATTTTCTTTTGTGAATCTTGTGGGAACTTCGAATCGGATTGTTTAATCAAAACGGGATTGACAACAGAATATTCATAACAACCTATTATTCAACGCAAAAGCCAAGGCTTCATTCATATTTCCCACACCCAATTTTTCAAACAATTTCCGTCGATGGAATTTCACCGTATCTATTGAAATGAAGATCTTCTTGGAAGTTTCGTGGATAGAAAGCCCGCGATGATAATAGCGTAAAATTTCGATTTCACGTTCTGTGAGATTAACTTTTGTACGAGCAATCCATTTACCAGTCAATAGGTCAAGCTCCCATAGCAAATCAGAATGAAGTTTTTCTATGGTTACATTTCCTGAAGAAATATTTGAAGATAAAGATACAATACACATCGCTTTCCATATCTTTCCCTCCTCAGTTAGAAAAAATGGTGTTAACTTATGATTGATCAAAATATATTTCTTATTTGCATCTTGTATTTGAAAATCATAGGATATAACATGTTGCTTCCGCTCTTCCAACGGAATATTTTCATAGAAATTAAAACCGGCATTGTTAATCTGAATGAGCATCTGAAAATCCGGGGCAGGTACATATTTCTGGTAAAATCCGTATCCCATCTCAATAACCTGTTTTGAAGTTAAACCTGCAAGAAACAACGGATTATCTGAAACAAATTCAAATGCTTTCAATTGATAATCGATCACGTAAATACTTTGGTAAGTAATACGCGCGAAAGCTTTAACAATTTCTATATAATCTTTGGTCTGTTCTAAATCTTTTGCTGATAGACTATCCACAGCATTCTTGGGTGAAAATAAATCGTTAACATCCATGTTCAAACTATATACTTCAAAAGTAAATAAAACTACACTCAGGTGTAGCTCTTATTATGATAATGTGTAATATTTTTGAACAAAATAGAAATCGATAGGCAGCGTTTTAGCACGTACCAGACCGAAACATATCATTACAGCCTTAATTACCTTAAAAATGACAAATTGCAAAAACTGTGGAACTGATATCATCTCCAATTTCTGCCCAAATTGTGGTCAACCCGCGGTCCTCAAAAGGATAGATGCGCACTATATCGTCCATGAGATTGAACATGTCCTTCATTTCGAACGGGGGATTTTGTATACTATCCGGGAACTTGTCACTACCCCGGGAAAAAATGTACGGAATTACCTTTCTGAAAATCGAAGTCGCTTGGTCAAACCCGTTATTTTTATTATTGTCACCTCATTGATCTACTCGATTGTAAGCCATTATTTTCATGTTGAAGATAAATATGTTAGTTATTATGAATCCCTACACTCTACAACGGGCGCTATGTACCTCTGGATCCAAAACCATTACGGTTATGCTAATATTATAATGGGGATATTTATTGCATTTTGGACAAAAATATTTTTTAAAAAATATGGGTTCAATCTTTTTGAAATTATTATCCTATTGTGTTTTACTTTAGGAATGAGCATGTTAATATATACATTTTTCGCAATACTGGAAGGTGCTACAGATAAAAATGTTACGGTACTCTCGAGTATAATAGGTATGTTATATTGCGTTTGGTCTATAGGACAGTTTTTCGATCCACATAAAACAGTTGGTTATCTTAAAGCCCTATCTGCTTACATTTTAGGATGTATCACGTTTACAATAGCAGTTTTTACTATTGGTTCTACGATAGATCTTATCTTTCATTGACAATAATAGTTTTCGGACCCATCCATAAATAGATAAACCGCCACCATCTTAAAACTTAATTTTTATCAAAAAAATTAATAAATGTTACAAAACAATTCTCAACATTGATTTATCAATCGATTGATTAAACAATACTGGATAAAAATGTAATTTTTTTTTCGAGACAATCAGTCCAATGGGCTATATTCATTATTATACAATATAAACCATTATGAGAAAACTTTTAAATTTATTGATTGCCACCTTGGCCCTAGGTGTAGCGTCCTGTAATAAGACGCTCGTCCCAACGGATGAAAACAGTGAAAATTTAAAACTTAAAGCATCCAACACAACAATTACCAATGAGTGGCGTACAAATCCGTACAAACTCAACGTCATTTACTTTGTACCCAATGATGTCGATTCGATTCCTAATTTTAGAAAACGAATCAGCCGGATCCTTCTGGACGCACAGGAAATGTTTGCCTCGAATATGAATCGTGAAGGATTTGGCCGCAAATCCTTCGGATTGGACCTGACAAATGATACGTTGATCAACATCCACTACATTGCTGGAAAATTTGGGAAATCAACCTATCCCTATTCCGGTGGTAGCGGTGCCGTCAAATCCGAAGTGGATGCTTATTTCACCCAGAACCCTACAGCAAAGAAAAGTGCGCACAACCTGATTATTATTCCTACCTATAATACTGATCCGGCCAATCCAGGAGGTCCTCCCTTCTATGGTACCGGTACCACCTGTTATGCCTTGGATTACATAAATCTGGATGCCAAAAACTTAGGAATAGGTGGAGACATCGGCTGGAAGGCAACAGTTTGGATAGGCGGAATGATCCATGAACTTGGGCATGGTTTAAATGCCAGTCACAATCGGATGAATAAGACATTAGCTCCAACGCTAGGTACCGCATTGATGGGTTCTGGTAATTCGACCTATGGAATCTCCACCACTTCATTGACAGCTACCACCGCCGCGACCTTTAATAACAGTCAGGTGTTTAGCACCGTAACAAGAAATGACTGGTATGCTTCAGCGACAGCGGAGATCACTTCATTGTCCTCAAGTTATAGCAACGACAAGATCATTATTTCTGGCAAATTTACCACGACCAAGCCTGTAAATGATATCGTGGTTTGGCATGACAGAGAGCCATTTGGGGGTAACAACGACTATGATGCAGTACAATGGGCCACTAAAATCATTGGTCAGGATAGTTTCAGATTCGAATGTCCATTGGCAGATTTTTATGATTTAACAGGAAACTATGAAATGCGTATCGGCTTTATGCATTTCAACGGAAGTCGCTCAACATTAGGATATGCCTATAACTTCGTCAATAATATTCCTGATCTCAGTAAAGTTGTTACGCATAAACTATTACCGACAACAGGCTGGTCAATCATAGGTAGTGACAGCAACGAATCCGGTGCCCCAGCAAGCAATGTGCTTGACATGAACAGAAGTACAATCTGGCACACACCATGGTCTTCTGCACAAACACCACAACCGCACTTCTTCTCCGTGAATATGGGCGCTCTACGCTCAATAAAGGGGCTCGCGTTTCGAAACCGTGATAATCTGAACGGAGCAATGAAAGATATCAATATTTATACAAGTACAAACGGGACAAGCTGGACCTTGGTTAAATCGGCGCAGCTGAGCAAAGTTTCTGGCTCTTGGATTAATGTTAACCTTGATTCGACAATAAGCACGCGCTATCTTAAAATAGAATCTGTGAATTCTTGGGGTGATTTCTTTTACTCACATCTGGCAGACTTCGGGGTCTTTTCTGATTAGTTTTTTATTCGCTTAATTCTTTAAAGGAGTGTTCACAAAGGCAGAACACTCCTATTTTTCCTCCTACACCCCACAATTTCTTTTCTCAAACCTTTAATCTCCAGACGCATTTTAAAGTCCTTTATTTATTCCGATACTATGGGCCTCAACTGCTAATGTGGAGCTGATGAAAATAAAACTAGTCCCTGAAATCTGAGCATGAATTTCTATGGATATATTGCTACTTTGGCTATCGTATATCAGAATCAAATGATGAAAGGCTAATGATAGACCAGAAACAATAGCATTGCCTGCGGAGAGCAAAAACATTGTGAGGCTTACCATGCGTCTGGACTTTATTTAGCTGGTAACGATAAGAGTGATTTGCAATATACATAGGAACAGCCAGAGTAAAGCTCCGAAAGAATCTAACTGGAGTGGAAAGAGAAAAATCCACGCAGGTTTTACACCTGGCGAAACAATCGAAGCCCAAGGTGGAAGTTTGTTGATTTTTAATACAAAACTTTTTTTCGTTACAATTTTAAGGCAAACATGATAAAAACCACAGCCCAATTATCCCAATAAAGCAAAAAAAACACCACTTAAAAACAAACCTTTCAATTACTTACACGCAAAAACAGCTCAGGAAGGACATTATATAAATTACGTACATTGTTTCTAATATTTTTGTATAATAGCTATATTTTTAAAAAAATAGCTAGGTAATGTTGTCCATCGAATACTATTTTAAAACATATTTTCTACAGCTCTGCACCTTTGCCTTTCCATGGGTCAACTCAGAGGAGATAGCTAAGGATATTGTACAAGATGCTTTTATTGTCCTGATGGACAGACCTGAATTGTTGGAAAAGGGAGAACGCGTTATCAAAAGTTTTCTTTACACCTCTGTAAAAAATATGGCAATGAACGCCAAACGACGGGATATGGTATTTGATAAGATACGTGGTTCCATAACCGTAGAAGAATCCGACAATCATAATATTCTTGATGATCTTATCAATGCTGAACTGATTGGCGCATTACACCGCGAGCTCAACCAATTGCCTGAAGGCTGTCAGCGTATTTGCCGTTTAATCTATTTGGACGGTATGAAATATGAGGAGGTCGCACGGGAATTGGACGTATCTGTCAACACCGTAAAAACGCAACGGGTTCGTGCAATAAACCTTTTGAAAACCAAATTCCTAAATCTAATATTAAACTTCCTTTTGCTTTAAAGATTATCCTTCTTTATTTTTTTTCATCCTGAGTCACCCTTTTTGATTCCTCAAGTTATTTAGTATTAAATTATGATAGAAACCGATAAAATAGTGTTGGCAGAATTGGCTTCATTACTTCTGAAAGATGGGCAATTAGCTACTGCACAAGAAAATGAGCTAAAACGTTTGTTGGAAAAATATCCCGACGCAAAGGAAAGTTTACGCTACCGTCTTGCGAATACGGATATCCAAGTTCCATTTGATTTACGCAACACCGATTTAGATCAGGAGTGGGAAATTTTAAAAACCAAATATAATGAAAGAAAAATTACGCCAAATTATCGTTGGTGGAATGGACAATGGAAAGTTAGGATCGGAGTAGCTGCCGCGCTATTATTACTCTTTACTTTTGTTTGGATCTGGAAATCCTATGTTAAACCTATCAACTATCTTATTCCGGATAAGGTCTATGGCCAAAAAAACGATGTTCTTCCAGGGGAAAATGGTGCTATCTTGAAGATTAAAGGAAAGGACGATATCAACCTAATGAATAAGCAAGTCGACCAAAGCCTTTCTCAGGGGATTGAATTTAAAAATGGAGAATTATTATACGCGCAGCTCAAAACTAAAGAGTACAATCCGATGCACACATTAATTGTACCCAAAAGATCTACTATAGCAATAACATTAAGCGATGGTACGCGTGTATGGGTAAATTCGGAATCGGAACTGATCTATAATGCAAATTTCAA
The DNA here is from genome assembly GCF_047784615.1 of Sphingobacterium sp. NGMCC 1.201703. Classification (NCBI taxonomy): domain Bacteria; kingdom Pseudomonadati; phylum Bacteroidota; class Sphingobacteriia; order Sphingobacteriales; family Sphingobacteriaceae; genus Sphingobacterium; species Sphingobacterium sp. NGMCC 1.201703. The sequence goes on from NZ_JBLOHD010000002.1 coordinate 315,925, forward strand.
TGAAAAAGAACGGAAAGTACGACTAAAAGGGGAAGCTTATTTTGAAGTAGCCAAGGACGCAAAACGGCCATTTATCGTAGAAGCCAATGACCTTAGCATCCAAGCGATAGGAACAGCTTTTGATATCAATTCCTATACCCAAAATGCCAAAGTACTGCTAACTGAAGGACGCTTAAAAGTCAATGGACAAGAAAAAGAGATTTTTATAGATGCTGGAAATGGTGCAAAAATGATTAAAAATCAATTGGTTGCCTTCCCAATACCGGACATGGAAGAAGCGACGGCATGGAAGGATGGCTATTTCTATTTCGAAAACAAAACTATGCAGCAGATTCTCGATGAATTAAGCCGCTGGTATGGTATTAAAATTGATTCTAATGTTTCATTAGATAAAATACGTTACAAAGGAGGCATAAAAAGAGATGTAACCCTTGCAGAGGTCTGTAATCTACTGAAAGACCTGACTGGCTATCAGCTGACAATCGACAAAGAAAAATTAATCGTAACAAACCGACCGAAAAAAAATAAATAAACTATCTAAACAAGAAAAGGAGGGCTTATAATATGTAAGAAGATAAATACCTAAATATTGTATGAAAAAGAATGCAGAAGTACTCCAATACTCCTGCATCTAACTGAATTAACAACTGATCGTAAACTATTAATTCTCTACCAAATTATGAATAATTTATTTTATTCAAAAGGAATTCTTTGTCCTATAGACAAGGGGAAAATTTTGAACAATCTAATCAAAATGAAACTGACCGGAATATTATTAGCAACATCCATGGTGGGTGCCTACGCTTCAAGCTCTGCTCAGATTACACTGCATGCCAAAAACGCCAAGATTGAAACAGTCCTCAAAAACATCACCAAACAGACAGGCATACGTTTTATCTTTATGGAGGGCTTACTGAATAATGAAAAAGCAAATCTTGAAATAACAGATGCAACCCTGAATAAAGCACTTGATCAGCTCTTTAAGAATAGCGCATTTTATTACATGGTACATCGGGGTACCGTCGTCATAAAACGGAAACAGGAAAATATTCCGAATGATCTATCAAATAGTGAAATGCTTTATCAGCAACGAACCCTTAAAGGGAAAATACATGACACAAAAGGAAATCTATTAAGTGCAGTCAGCATATTGCTCAAAGGGACAAACATTGGAACTACAACAAATGCTAGAGGTGAATTTCAGCTTTCTCTACCAAATGGGAATAAAGGTACATTGATCTTCAGCGCTGTGGGCTTTAAACAGCTTGAGTTACCCATCAACAACAAAACCGAGCTCAATATTGTCATGGACAGTGATGAGATTGGGCTTGAAGAGGTTGTGGTGGTCGGATTTTCAGAGGTTGATAAAAAGCACCTGGCTTCTTCGGTATCCCAAATGGATATGGAAAAAGTAAAAAACCGGCCTATCTATAAAATGCAGGATGCCTTTTCGGGAACAATTCCCGGTGTTACGATGATGCGGGGGAATAGTCTTCCTGGAAGTGTACCTGGCACCATTTCTATTCGTGGTATCAGCACCTTACAAAACGCCGATCCTCTGGTCATCGTGGATGGAATGGAACAGAGTATCCACGATATCGATCCTAACCAGGTGAAAAGTATTACTGTACTTAAAGATGCAGCTTCAGCGTCTATGTATGGCTCACGTGGCGCCAATGGCGTCATTATCATCGAAACGGAACGTGGGCAAACTGGCCAATTTAAAGTTTTTACAAACAACTGGTATGCCATAAACAAACCGATCGATCTTCCAGAATTTGTGGGGGCAGTTGATTTTATGAAATTGCGAAACGAAACACTGGTCCAACAAGGACAACCTGCGATCTATTCGGATGAAACAATTGAACAATACGCCAGCGGAAAAATAAAAGGGGTCAATTGGCTGGACGAAATCATGGAACGCACGTCTACGGCAATTAACAACAACGCCAGTATTTCAGGCGGCGGTGGTGTAGGTACCTTTAACCTTATGTTGGGCCATATTAAGGAAAATGGCCTCAACAATATTGAAGGTACACAAAAATTCTCGGCCAGGTTCAATACGAATATCAATATTGCAGATAAGTTTGTCTTGATGGCCGATTTTTACGCACATCGTCTGCAAGTCAACCGGCTAATGGCAAATGATGATGGTCACGGACTCTATCAACAAGCCTGGCGCCTGAACCCAACACAACAGATCTACTATGATGTAGACAGGCCTGAACCATTCATACTGCATAACAACATAAATCCCCTCGCTTCGATTAAACATGGTGGCACCAAAAACTATATGCATGACCGTAGTACGATCAATCTCCGGCCTAAATATAATATCAACAGTAACCTAAATATCGAAGGTAATGTATCCTACATGATCAATAAATCTGCCGACAAGCAAAAGCGATTAACCTACAAATTCTTTGATGAAAAAGGGGCACCGATCAGCATATGGGGTAATGATGTGAATGCTTCGCAAGGAGTCAGTGAGAGCCAGCTGACTGCGCGGGCATTAGTCAATTACAACAAAGAACTGCGTCAGGATAAAGACAAAATCTATCTCACCGCAGGCTCTGAGATCATGAGCTATACCTTTACCGATTTTAGGGAAATTAGCAAGGCATCCTTTTTTGGTAAATTAAACTATTCATTTGACAACCGTTATATATTTGAGTTAACAGGTCGTTCGGATGGGAGCAGTAAATTTGCACCGGGTCATCGCTGGGGTTTCTTTCCATCAGGGGCATTTGCGTGGAATCTGCATAATGAGCGCTTTTTCAAGCCAATTCTCGAATCCGAGGCGATCAACAATATTAAGATCCGTGCCTCATACGGATTGATCGGTAATGAAAATGTCGCACCCTATCTGTGGCAGGAATCTGTCAATACCTGGGGATGGACAATGCGTGTTCCCAATTCTAATTTTTCATGGGAGAAACAAAAACAATGGAATCTCGGTCTCGATATGAATGCGCTCAAAAATAGACTTTCTTTAACAGCGGAAGTATACCATAAAAATTCGTATGATTTAATCTATGACCAATTTGCTGTTCCGCCCTTAACAGGATCATACAACTTAGTCTCCGCAGTAAATATTGGTGCGGTAGAGAATAATGGCTGGGAAGTTTCAGTAAACTGGTCTGACAAGAAAGATGATTTCTCCTATAAAGTCGGTGCGATGCTATTCAATAACCGCAACCGCATACTCAAGGCTGGTTATAATGAAAATGACCGCTTGATTTTCAAAGGCAATAATGATCAGATATGGTATAAAGGCATCCCGATCAATAATTATTATGGCTTTCAATCAATTGGTTACTTCCAGAATCAACAAGAAATTGATGAAACCGCAGCGAAAATGCCCAATTCCAGACCTGGCGATATCCGCTATGTCGATCAAAATCAGGATGGCTTAATTAACGACAATGACCGAGTTTATCTAGCAGATCCTCTTCCCTATTACAATTACGCCATCAATATGGACCTGCATTATAAACGCTGGGATTTTTCTGCGCTTGGTCAAGGCGTGGGTAAAAGAACGGGTAGGCTAGCTGGGCAGGAAGCTTATCCGGTGTATGTCGATGGAAACAGCAATGACCTAGGGGCACCACGTGTTGAATATGTTGCCGACCATTGGAGTCCGGAAAATCCAAATAGCCGCTTCCCGCGTCTCTGGACTGGCTCAACGCCGAACACACTTTTGAGTAATGTATGGCTCAGCAATGCTGCCTTTTTCCGTGTTAAATCACTTCAACTGGGGTACACTTTTCCATCCATTGGTAAAAGTATCAAAAACTTAAGGATGTATGTTAATGCCCAGGATGTATTCACCATTACAAAATGGGAAGGACTAGACCCTGAGCGGATCGGTAGTGGTAATGGAAATTACCCGCGGATGGCAACATACAGTTTTGGATTAAGTGCGAGCATTTTTTAATATCACCACAATGAAAAAGAAAATTATTACCCTGATAATAGCATTGACAACACTTAGTAGCTGCGAAAAATTTCTTGATAAGCGAGATCCGACAGCAACTTCTTTTGATGAGTTTTTTAACACGGAGGAGGATTTACGCCGTGTAGTCTACAGCAGTTATTTGGATGCTTTTATGGGGCCCGGCGAACGTCGTCTCCTTTTTTATATGACCGAAGGCCGTTCGGACAATGCTTATGCCCGCATTGAGACAGATCACCACATGATCATTGCCAACGGCAATATGACTAGCAACTCTCCTTTAGCCGTTTACTACTGGAATCTACACAATCAGCATATAGGACGTATTAACACTTATTTGGCAAATGTTGATGTCCCTTATGTCGAAAATGAATCTACCCGTCAAAGGTATAAAGCAATTCTTGAAGGTTTGCGCATCTGGCATTACTTTAGGATTACAGAATTTTGGGGTAATGTCCCCTTTGTGCTTACTCCTGTTAAACTGGAAGAGGCAACACCACCTGTCACACCTAAAGCTGAAATCCTTGATAAACTCTTTGAAATGAGTGAAGATGTTGCAAATAGACTTCCAGAAAATGAAGGCACGACAAATGCATATATGTTCAATAAGTATTCTTTTAAAACATTGGTCATGCGCTATGCGCTCTACAATGGAAGGTACGAACTGGCGGCACAGCTTGCTAAAGAAATAATGGATAGTGGGAAATATCAACTCCACCCCCAATATGCTAATCTATTTAACTATCAAGCTGATAAAACTAATAAAGAGTTTATCATTAAGTTCGATATGGAAAGTCATAACAATTCCGCAACGGCGTCATTTCAACATCTGGCCCCACAATATCGAACCGGGAATGGACAATCTTATGTTGTTCCTCTAAAAGCACTTGTGGATAGTTATTGGACTCTACAGGGCCGACCAATTGACAACTGTCCATTACACAGCAAACAAGCCTATGAGCTTAATCCAAAATTAAACCGCGATCCGCGGTATGAAGCCAGTGTGTTTGGTCATGGCGATCTCTTCAATAATGAAAAAATAGACATCTATGATTCCAAAAGCGCTTTTTACTACCAAAACCTACGCAGTAGTAGATCGGGATACTGGTTTAAGAAATTTGTGGACCAAGCCGATGCGTTCCGTACCGGTGGAAATATGCATTTTTCTTTAGCTCGCTATGCCGAAGTCCTTTTAACCTATGCTGAAGCCAAAATAATGTTGAATGAAATAGATGATCTGGCCAAAAGTTGTATCAATCAAATTCGCAAAAGAGCTGGCCTTGATATGACCGTTGCGGATGTCAATTTAGTTGCAAAATCACAACAGGAATGGATAGCACTCATCCGCAACGAAAGAAGAATCGAATTCGCTGGGGAAGGATTACGCTATAGCGATATCTTGCGATGGAAAACGGCAGAGACGGTACTTAATCAAGCAGCTCTCGGTCATATGCGTTTGAATGGCTCTGGACAGTCTGAAGTACTCAAAATTGAGGATCGAAAGTTCTTAAAACATCAATACCTATGGCCATTTCACGAGAGTAGTTTTCAGGTGGAACCTAACTTGGTGCAAAATCCGGGCTATTAGTCACTAGTAAAAAACGGCCTTCCATCTGGAAAGTCGTTTTTTACTTAGCTAGTGCTGCTATGTTACTTTGATTTTTTCCGAGTCTCGAATCCCGCTTTCACTAAAAATCTCTCACCTCGTCAAACCAGTCATTAGCGGTCTCCGACTGTATTTTTACCGGTGACGCTTCTATTAATTGCTGAATGGCAATACCAGTGTCTTCCCGCTCGGCAGTTTCAATGTTGGATAGTTTGTTAATTGTTTCGATCAATTCTACAAGGGCTTGTTTTATCTCGTTTTCTGTTTTACCATTAACGATTTTCTGTAAAGCAGCTTTATAAGCTTTGGTGGCAATTTTAGCGCTTTTGCTTTCCCAGTTTGTAAAGGGAATTCCATATTCTGTCGTAAACCACACTGAGTTCCGCAGTTTGGAGACTGAACAATATTCTAGTTCTTTTCCTGACTTAACGAGCTCCTTTAATTCGGTTTTCAATCTTTTTCCTGTAATCTCCTCAATATTCCACCCGATAAATGATTTCAGGTTGTCCCAAGAATTTAAAGAAGGGAAATTTTCTAAGTTGGGAGCATAACGAATAGCTAAACTTTCCAACTTTTCAAGTTTGTTTAGACTGGCTACATTACTAAGATTTCCTGTAAGACTTAACCCTTGCAAATTGGGAAATTGCAATAAACTTTCGCAATCTAGCGCTTGCCCCAACGGTTCAACAATCACGTCGAGTCCGGTAATTTTTCCCAGGGATTTAAAAGCAGGTAGTCGGTAAGGTAATGCGATTTTATCTCTCGTTACATTAGGATAGAGGCGGATGTATGGATTGGTATTTTCCGATAAAATTTCAAATTTTTCCAGATCCCCTGATAGGTTAAGCGATCTCAAACCAAGGAGGCAATCATCTTCGCCTGATGGTAAAGCAATTTTTACAGGAATTTTATTCGAACGAACTGTCAAATTTCCGATCTGAGCAGCATTTAAATTAATATCAGCTGGTATGGATGGCTGCCAGAAGAAATCTTCAATCGCTCTTTTTTTTGACCATTCAAGGAAACCCGTATCATTACCATAATAATAAAAAAATCTTGGCCAATGACTACCAGCCGGTGTCATATATGTATCAAAGGCGTTCCAGTTGATGGCCGATTCTCTTTCAACAAGAACATCAAATTTTTTCTTGTCCATATCAGCTTCACCAATAGAAAAACTGCCTTGACCTGCCTCAATTTTCACGGTGTGACTATTTGTGCTCGTCAACGAAAGATGGATCGGACTTTCTCTATTCATATTGTAGGCGTTAACAGCTTCTTTTGGTTTAAAATTTTGAGCATCTCTTTCTATAATTTTATTGCTGGCATTTTCCTCTTTGTTATGCTAGGAGTCTGTTACAGCATTTGACTAATTTACAAAAAACAATCTTATTCTATTTTGCGACCTAAGATTATCATTCCTAAATATCCGTTTTGTTCCGCATTAAATAGACTATAAAATAAATAGTCTGTATCAGATCGAGCAGTACTTGGTATGAAAACGATCGCAATAAACTTTATCAAAGGTGGACAAGGCTATTTATACTTTCCCATGTTCCATAATTTTTCAACAATCTCGTTTTGATTATATTCAAAATAATTGCCCTTTTTATCTTTTTGTCTCTGAAAAAGACTATGGTCAAAAGTTGTAAAATTTAAGCTTAGAAAATCAATGAAATAATCATCAAGATGATAATGAAACTGCGCTCTCAAACTTTTATCATTCTCATCCTGGATGACAAAAGTCTTTTGTCGTCTCACAATTTCAGTCAGTTCACCCTTTGTGATATGTTCAATAACTTTCGGAGCGGGAAGTGATATTCTGAATGCCAAAACCTCAGCACCTTCTTCCTCCCACCATTCCCAAAGATTAAATTGAGACATATCTTTACCCGTCATTTCATGAAGCGTATTTTCAAGCTTTTGATATTCGGTACTATCTTCATCTCCATTCTCTTCACAATAGTCTGAATATGCTAGAATAAGTTTTAGAACTTCCGGATAGTGTTTTTCCGCTGATTTAAAATCGGGTTCAATTTCTTTTCTTAATTCCATTATCCAAATATAACGTCAAAAGTACCTTCATCTTGTTTTGTACAACCTCCTTGACCTATGACCAAACAACTAGGTTCTGGTCTTTTACTCAAAAAGACCAGATCGGCAAACAAAAATATAATAATAATTTAAACCGACTGTATTTCGCGACCTTGCTAGTAGTAAACTGAACCAGTAATAAATAATTAAAAAAATCAGTAAATTCACGATATGATAACACTTGATCAGCGTATAAATATCATAAGATGTAGCCTATAAAAGAAAGTGAAAATGAGTAAGCGAGCGTTGCGCATCTATTAACTATTGGAAAACGGTTATGAAACTATCATCGACAGCAGAAAATATTATGATGCAAATTAACGACAAGAAAACCAAACTTGGTGACTTGCGTAAAATTGCCAACATCATAAAGAAGGATCAGGAACTAGCTATGGAGCTTTGGGCCACAGCGCAGTATCTCCCAAGACAATTGGCTATCCTCCTTATGGACAAGAAATTACTTTCTAAAGAAATTATTGATAGATTGGTAAGCGATATTGAACAGCATCGGGAAGACGAAAAACTGCAGCTGATTGATTGGTTTATGGCGAATCAACTTGCTAAGGACAAAAGAACAATTACATTAATGGAAAGTTGGGAAAACAGTATATCTCCCCTTCAAAGACGTACTTTTTGGTACCATCAAGCCCGATTGCGATGGGTAGGACAAACACCGCCGCCTAATAGCGAGGAATTACTTGCAAAAATTGAATCCCGAATTGAAAATGAAGTACCTGAAGTCCAGTGGGCGATGAATTTTACTGCCGCTCAAATCGGTATCTTTCAGGAAAATTTCCGAGCAAGATGTATCAATATCGGAGAGCAAACCGGACTCTATAAAGACGAAATCGTAGCAAAAAACTGTACTCCAAATTATCTGTCGAAATTCATAGCTATACAGGTGGCAAAACTTGGTAAATAAATCACCGAATTATCCTGGAAATATTCGGTGATTCATCCTATTTAGCTAAAACTGGCTATCGCACGGTTGCGAATCTCTGAAACATTTAATCCAGCATCTTCAAGCTTTTGTTCAGCCTGTTTCTCAATTAAATCCTTCAATACAACAAAGGTATCATCAAATTGAACATGTTTGCCAATTACAAAGGATAAGTCATATTCGATCTCTTCCCAGGTAGAAATATCAGCATGATTATGTTGTAATTGTACCTCTAATTTATCAATGGCATTCGCAACTTTTGCTTCGAAAGTATCCTTCTCTTCAAATTCATAAAAAAGATCATAGATTTCTTGACCATTCGTCGATGTGAGCATTTCCTTAATATTAGAGATGGCCTTCTCCTCATTTTGTTGCTTGATCTTTTTGACATCTGGATTACGAATCTGATCCAATACGGAAACATCCCCTGCTTCTGCTTCCACCAGATCATGAATAATGATCATTTTTAGCAGACGGGAAAGATCAATTTTTTCATCCAGAAGTGGTTCGATCAAAACAGCCATCAACGACATCCGCCAGGTATGCTCCGCAACACTCTCCTGACGTCCGTTTGATAACCAGCTATGTCGTAACTCGAATTTTAATTTTTCAGCCAATTTCAGGACATCTAATATCGCTGACAATTGTTCTATCTTTATTTGATTAACCATTTATATATTAAATATCTAACTCTAACCTAATTTACATATTCACTAAATATCAACGCTAATTTAATATTTTCTGAATGGTAATAAAGTGGCTTTTCAAAGAAAAAAGTATTGACTTATTACCCACTATCACAAACTTATATTTGAGTAATTTCACCATCTAGGTTATTATTCCACATGGAATAGTAGAACAATTTGACATATTACTACTAACTTAGGAACAACACCAAGTAACTATACTAACAATGAAATCGGATATCAATATATCATCAGCGGAAATATGGACCAAGCAGTTATCTGTTTGGGTGATATGCCTGTTTCTTACTTTGGTGATTTTTCCCTCCATCTGTAATGGTCAGGATAAAAAATCGTGGACGAAAGAAGAATGGAATACTTTGATGACCGAACAATTATTTCCAGGTAAGAAGATCGAAAATTTAGCTTTCAATTTTGATATTCCCTTTGAGGAGAAATACATTACGATGAAGGATAGTATTGTTCTGAATGGACTATTATTTAAAGCCAAAATACCCAAAGGTCTTATATTCTATTTGCATGGAAGTAATGATGCCTTAGACACCTGGGGTAAAATCGCTCCAATATACACAGCGAATGGTTATGATATCTTTATGCTTGACTATCGCGGGTATGGTAAAAGCCAAGGTAAAGTCACCGATGAAAGTATGCTGTATAATGATATTCAAATAGTCTACAACAAACTAAAGTCAATCTATTCTGAAAATAAAATTATCGTATTGGGCCAATCTATGGGCAGTGCCCTTGCATCCAATATTGCAGCCAACAACCAGCCGGGTCTGCTGATCTTACAGGCCCCATATTACAATTTAGTAGACTGGGTAAACAATGTTGCTCCTGAATTAGACACCACAAATATCCCATTCAGTTTTGATAATGCATCTCATTTGAAGAAGGTGAAATGCCCGATTATAATTTTCCACGGCAGCGGTGATAACGCCGTCTACTATGGTTCTTCTACAAAACTTTCCAAACTGTTAAAAAGCTCAGATCGTTTTATCACATTAAACAATGAAGGGCATAATGACTTCTCGAAAAACAAAGTTTATCTGAAATGGATTAGCAAGATATTAAGATCAAACCAACTAAATAAATGACGATAATACCATTATTGGCTATAAATATTGGCAGTCGCAAAAGGAATATGACAATTGTCACCGAATTGCCAATTACTCTTCCTACCTTTGTTTCCAAATAAAACACATATGCCAAAAGAAACAAAAGCGGGACTTTATCAGGGAACCATAGAAAAAGATGCGAATGGAAATTACTTTTGTGGCCCTTATCTATTGGATTATCAAACCGTAGAAGCTTATTTTAAATTGGGTGATCGGGTCAGCTTAAAAAGTATCATCAAAAATACCAGCCGTATGAGTATGGAAACTTATCCACAAAAATCAATTAAGTTTTCATATGCTACTGAAAATCATGACAATGATTAAGATGAACTAAATCGTTCAATACAGAACTCATGCTGAATACACTTCATCTGTTTTCATAACCCTTGTAAAATGGAACCTATGAAAACAGATGGATAATAAAGTATCAGCCCTGCAACCTAGGCGTAAACGAAATTGAAGATCAACTTTTAGAGATGATAAAATCCTGATAAACAATTTCCTATTCCTACTGTTAGGTATAGAACAGATAATATTGTTTATGCCTCATTTTATTATAGAATGTTCACAAGATATTCTTCAAATGATAGCCCCTGATGAACTCATGGACGCTGTATACGATACCGCAGATGCTACAGGAATTTTTGCCCTCAATGATATAAAGGTTAGAATTCAGTCTTTCTCCCATTTTAAACTTGGAAGCAATAAGACCAATTTTCTACATGTATTCGGATATATTATGGAGGGACGAACAACGGAACAAAAGGCAAATCTCTCAAAAACAATCACTGCCCGACTGAGGAAATTGCTTCCTTCGACCTCTTTCCTTTCGGTCAGCATCAGCGAATTTGAAGCAGCAACCTATTGCAACAGTTCGTTAATAAATCCTCGGAATACGAATCATGACCGCCATTTCGAATTATAAGATCTCCTCCATTAATTTTCGGCTAAAATGATCCATCTCATTTACGTTTGAGATATGGATCACGATGATCCCTAATCATTCTGCTTACCTTAGTGTATATTCAAAAAAGGAGATAACATGACGAATACAATGAAAGCCGCACGTTGGCATGCTGCAAAAGACATTCGGGTAGAATCAACTGAAATTCCTGAACCAAAGACCGGTCAAGTTAAGATAGCTGTTCATTTTGCTGGCATCTGTGGGTCTGATCTACATGAATATGTACATGGTCCGCAATTAATTCCAGTAGATCAACCTTATCCACTAAATGGGCATCAGGGAACCACTACATTAGGCCATGAGTTTTCAGGAGTTATAGATGCGATAGGTGAAGGCGTCCAGCATCTAAAAGTAGGTGACCGTGTCGTCGTAGAACCGATTTTTAAGAATTTCGACAGTCCTTTTATCGCGAATGGCGCATATAACTTATCTGAACCTTTGGGATTTGTAGGTCTTTCCAGCAATGGTGGGTTTGCATCGTATGCTGTGGTCGAAGACTATATGGTACACAAGATACCAGATAGCATGTCGTTCGAACAGGGAGCATTAGTAGAACCAACTGCAGTAGCAGTTTATGCCGTGCTCCAAAGTGGACTTAAAATCGGACAAACGGTATTAGTTTCTGGAGCTGGTCCAATAGGTTTACTATGTGTCCAAGCTGCACTTGCAGCAGGTGCAACAACAGTTATTGTGACTGACATCGCAGACAAAAGATTGGAGAAAGCTAAAGCCATCGGCGCTACCCATATCATCAATGCAAAAGAAGAAGGTATACCGCAAAAAATTAAGTCCATCACAGGGCTCGGAGTGGATGTATTTCTGGATTGCGCCGGTGTACAAGCCTCCTATACAACTGGAATTGATAGTTTAAAAAATGGTGGAACTGCCGTTTTAGTTGCACTTTTTGGCAAACCTGTAACGACCGATGCGCTGGATCAGGTCCTGCGGGAAATCACCATTAAAGGTATTATTGCTTATCGTAATATCTTTCCACAGGTTATCGCGCTTATCGATAGTGGACGTATGCCCGTAGAAAAACTTGTGACACGCAAAATAAGCTTAGACAATATCGTTTCAGAAGGATTTGAAGCTCTGGTGAATGATCCCACTGAAGTCAAAATCTTAATTGATATACAGAAAAATTAACACTATCAGGATACAGATGATAGGGCAATAATAAGCATCGTATCGAAATAATAATGTCGTTTTATAAATCTGGCCGTTGGGTTGACCCAAGCGGTCCAGATTTATTCGGTTTGCCAAATCTTTGTAAACGGCTTACATTCTATTTGGTAGTTATCTTTGGTCCTTAATACGGATCCTGCGATAACCAATAAGAAAACAGTTACAGCTAAGCTTTATAACCTTGGCTTTGGAGCCTTGCTATTTTTATAGTACCAAGATATGGTAATAAAAGCAGCAGGACAACCAAGTGGGCTAAATTTCTATCGCAAAGCTTCCGAAACCGCATAACTGTCTTCCAACAGTGTATATTCGATAATTTTATGGTTGTGTATCCTCAAGTGAATAAAGAATACAGAACTGACCAACCTTCCTGTTTCCAACATCTTGGAAGTAAAATTCCCTTTTATAATAGCCTGATCTTCGTTGGTCAATACTGTCTGTATTGCAGCCTTTACGGGTTCTACGGCTGACCATAGTAACTTAAAAAGTTGTTCCACTTCCGGTTTCGAACTTCTCGATCCCAGCCATTTTATCTTTGCTGTATTGCCTGGAATTTCCAGGTAAAACTCTTCGGCAAAAAGATCAACCAGATTTTTCAGTTCTCGCCGCTGCAAGCAGCCTAGGAAGGTATCCACAAGTGTATTGATATTTTCCATCTCAAATATTGTTTAGATTTCTGTTCTGCAAATAAGCCATCATTCCAACCCATGCGGCAACAGCTAGGATCATAACAGAACCTATCATACTGATCGTATAAAACAAGGAGATGACAGCAATAACGCTGGCAATAACCCAAATAACATCAAGCGTAATGATAAATTTGGTCCAACTTTTCGGGATAATTTTCTTCATAGCCGTTGCCAGTACAAATACAGAAAACACGATCAGAAAACCTCCCACCAAGGTAAATGGACTACTGTGTGGTGTTTTAAATAGTTGTGTAAATAAAGAAGGCATAGTCGCTAATAAGATCCCGGTCATTCCTGAGCTGATCGCATTGGTCAGCAATACATTTTTTAGTGTCATAATTTCTATCTTTTTGTTATTCAAAAGTATTGCTGTACGGACTGTTTTTTATTATCTATAAGCGACAGGGTATTGACATTATGCGACAATCAGACACAAATTGTAAAACATATCATTAGATTTACAGTATGAATTATAGACAAACCATGTTGCAAGCCTTAATTGCCTTTTGTGGCGAGCGTGGGTTAGATAATGCTAAAATTACTGCATTATCAGGGTTTTCGATTGCCCAGCTAATGAATGGCTCCAGGTTTGATATCTCCGATCAACAGGTGGAAAATCTATGGAAGAACATTGTTCAGTTTTCCAACGATGAGCTGATAGGCTTGCATTTTGGAGCCACAATGCAGTTAGCGGCGCTGAATATTGTCGGACAGATTATCCAGACGAGTAGCACTGTGAAAGATGCCCTGCTACAAGTACGATCAATGATGCACCTCGTCACGGATCTTTATACAATGGAAATAGAACTGGGGCCTAAAACATGTGTCATCCAATACCTTAAAAATACAGGTTTTGACCATTTACAGATGACCCAAAGACAATTCGGGGACTTCCTTATAGCGTTTACAATTTATGAACTGAAAGGGCTGTTACTTAAAAATCTGAAACCCACGAAGGTTGGTCTACCAAGCTTTCAGAAAGATCGCTACTTGGACTATGAGATAATTTTGAAATGTCCAATAGTTAAAGCAGAATATTATACGGTAGAATTTCCCAAAGAATACCTGGACTTTGCGATCATTACAGCCAACTATGAGGTGCAAACTTTGCTCATTAACCAAATGAACAAATTGCAAAATCCAAACGAGTTAACAGGTGCTCTTTCCAAGAGGATATTCAACTACCTTCTAGCGAACTCTTACCTTTACTCACTCTCGATTGAAGCGGTGGCAGGAAATTTCAATGTCAGTGTAAGGACTTTACAACGTAAACTCAAGGATGAGGGAGCATCTTATGTACAAATTGTTGAGGAGGTGCGTAAGTCAATGGCTGTCCACTACATGCAAAACAGTAATTCTTCCATAAAAGAAATTTCAACCATTTTGGGCTATGCTGAGCCAAGTGCCTTCGTTCGGGCATTTAAAAAATGGACAGGGAAAACACCTACAGCATATCGAACGGCTGGTCTTTAGATTAATTATCATAACTTAAGCTTATACCAACAGCGAATGGAATGCAGATTGCCAACCGCCTCAATTTTCAAGACAGTTCGTATTTGAAACGTTATTTTAAGAGACAAACAGGTATGACCTTAACGCAATACCGAAAATAATTTATGGGAACGCTTGATCATTCCCATACCTCCCATTCCCCACGCTGGAAATCATACTTTGCGTATTCCCCACTGTCAGTAAATTCTGAAGCGACCATTCCTACTTCAAAAATTGAGTTTGCATTCCAGCTTGCTGTAAAGTAGAGTGCATTTCCGGTTAATAAGGCGGTGCCAAAATCACCATCGGAATGGCTAAAATGTAGACCATGATCATCCTCCCCAGTGATCTTGTAGTTGTAGTTTAAAAGTCGCTCTTTAAGCTCTTGAAACTGTTGTCCAGTAAAAGGAACGAGGTTTTCTTCTTTTTCGAAAAAATCCGCATCATGAGCATTTTCTTCCCTTACCTTTGTTTCAGTCCTGTATAGTGAAATATCGTAACTCATCGGTTTTGAAATGTTTTTATTATTCTTTTTCAATTGGCATATTTTGACAAATGCTGACCGAGTCTTGTGGTACTCTATAAGATCCTTTGTAACGCCTTAAACCCCAAAATACCATTATTCAATTTTACTCATAGCCTTTCAAGCAACCGAAATATGCACTTTTAATTTGCTTTATTAAATATAGTGAGTAATGATCTTGAATACCAGATAGATTTATGATTCGGAGGGTAGGACTTAATATCTGTCCAAAATAATCGATTATTTGCAGCATCATTAATATCAAATTAAGCTTCTTGAATAGACCACACATATCCATTGTGGAGATCTATCGCAACTTGAGGCGAACTTCAATCAATCGATGAGATTGCGCCTCGAAGTAAGACAAACGTCAGCGGTAGAGTTCTTCCCGCAATTCCACCAAAAGTTTTGTCAGCATAGCCTGATCCGGGGCGGATGGAAGCATGCTCGATAAAGATGAATTTGGTATACATTTCTAGCATATATTCAGAAAACAATGAGCGAGTTCCCTTTTATTTAACTTATATGGCGATATCTTAAATAATTTTGGTAAATTAAGCAAAAGAAGGCTCGGTCAAGAAAATGTCTACATTGAAATTTATAAATCACTGGGCATCGTAACCAATTGCTGCTTTCCACAAAGAACAATACAGAAACCAACTCAATAATTGAGAAACGGAGGGAAATTAATGAATATAAAAATTATTGGGTCAGGCAGCTATCTTCCGGACAATAAAATCAATAACGCGAATTTTGAAGATCGTATTTTTTTGGATGAGGCCGGTGAGCCTATCAAATACCCTGAATCCATTATAGGTAAGTTTAAAGATATTACTGGCATTGAAGAACGTCGTTATGCCAATAATGATCAGGTGGCTTCCGATCTAGCGTCTATTGCCGCGGGGCGGGCAATCGCTAACGCAGACATCGATCAAGAGACACTTGATTATATTATTGTCGCACATAACTATGGCGATGTACCCTATGGAAAAGTTCAATCCGATACTGTTCCCAGTCTGGCAACACGGGTCAAGAAAAAATTAGGTATACGAAATCCGCATTGTATCGCCTATGATCTTTTATTCGGTTGTCCGGGCTGGAATGAAGGCGTGATACAAGCTAATGCTTTTATCAAATCAGGCATGGCTAAACGCTGTATGGTTATCGGTGCCGAGACTCTTTCCCGTGTCGTAGATCCATACGATCGTGATTCAATGATCTATGCTGATGGTGCTGGCGCAGTTATCGTAGAAGCGACAACAGAGGAAGCAGGATTACTATCCTTTGAAAGTGCAACTTATGCATTTGATGAGGCCGACTATCTTTATTTTGGAGGCTCCTTTAACAGCCAACATGAAGAAGGCACCCGCTACATTAAGATGAAGGGGCGAAAGATATATGAATTCGCGCTGAGTAAGGTTCCTTTAGCCATGCAAGTCTGTATAGAGAAAGCTAATCTTGACATTAATGCCATAAAAAAGATATTAATTCATCAGGCCAATGAGAAAATGGATGAGGCCATTATTTCGCGATTCTATGGATTATATCATATGCAGCCGCCCAAAG
Organism: Sphingobacterium sp. NGMCC 1.201703; assembly: GCF_047784615.1. Classification (NCBI taxonomy): domain Bacteria; kingdom Pseudomonadati; phylum Bacteroidota; class Sphingobacteriia; order Sphingobacteriales; family Sphingobacteriaceae; genus Sphingobacterium; species Sphingobacterium sp. NGMCC 1.201703. The sequence continues at coordinate 332,760 of NZ_JBLOHD010000002.1, forward strand.
ATATTATGCCGATGTCCATTCATAAATTTGGGAACAGCAGTGTAGCAACTATTCCAACACTCTATGATTTAATTAGGCAGGGAAAAATTGAAGGACATTCATTCAATAAAAATGATATCATCTTATTTGCCTCTGTAGGTGCAGGAATGAATATCAATGCATTCACCTATAGACTTTAGCAATTCGTCAACATGTCCAGTCAATTTACTTTCAATGAGCGAAAACAAAACAAGCTTAATCTTATAAAAGAAGGCATATTTGGCAACTAAGAGCATTTTAAGTTTTATACTAAAAGAGCGAGCAAAAGCGCGGTCCAATACTGAATAATATTGAAGTAGCCGACCTCCTATCAAAATCACCGAAAGAGAAAGGGTTGAGCTCAACTAATTAAATTCCGGATTAGACTAACAAACAGCATAGGTTAGCAAAACTACACGCTAATTTTTCTAAGAGTCAAAATACTTGCCCTAGGACAAGTATTTCAAAGCGAATTTCTTGTAGTTTTATATCATAAATCTGCATTTCTATGCCTGTTGTTTTTTCCGTTTCCACTTTAGCATGCCTCATTTTATTTGGACTCGCTTCCCCCAATAAAATGGTGGTGATTCCTATTGCAATATGGGCATTTGCACTCTCAGCGGTGTCATCCCTTAATATTTTTTTGATTTTCCCACCTACTTTTGTACTTGTCTTGGTGAGCGCGCTCTTACTTAGTATCAGTTACTATAGATTAGCAAAAAATGTTAACTTGAACGCTTATTATCTGCTTGGTATCCATATCCTAAGACTCCCTATTGAATTCATTATTTTCCAACTTTTTGAGCATAAAATGCTACCCATAGAAATGACATATTTGGGTTGGAACTATGATCTATTTTTCGGCATTACCGCCGTTTTATTTTTAATACTTAGTAGTTTCAATCCAAAAATACTCACATCTGCAGTTTTCAAAGCCTGGAATATTTTGGGCATCTGTTCACTGCTGATTGTCGTGTTGATTGGTATATTATCATCGCCATTACCTTTACAGTCAATGGCATTTGATCAACCTAATATCGCTGTACTACAGTTTCCTTATGTCTTGCTTCCAACAATCATAGTACCTATTGTTATACTATCGCACTTTCATCTGCTGAGAAAGAGCGCTATTGCTGAACACCGATAGTAATTAATGCTGCTGTCATAGCCTGAAATCAGCATTTTATCGCTTTTCCTGCAAATTGAATACGGTACCAGCGGGGTCGGTAATCCAATGCATATTCTCCGGAAGCTCCTCAATTTCGTCACAGGTTTCCACCCCACTTGACAATAGATAATCGGTCGCTTCAGCAACATTCGGAACAGTAAGCTGCAACCAAGTTTCGGAATGGGTGTAGTTATCCACACAATCCAGCCAGATAATATTGTGCCCAAACTTCACCTCATGTGTCCTGGAGACCGTCGGGTTATCGATCGGCTTCTCCTCGACATCCAATTTCAGAATATCCCTGTAAAAAGCTACCGTCTTTTCATATTTATTTTTGGGAATTTTTATGGCAATATTAATCCCAGCTTCAAATTTTGTATTCATATTTGTTATTTTTAACGAGAATACAAGATAAATAAATTAATTAGTCAGGACGCTTGCCCTATGGCAAGATTTGGTTCAGACAAACAAACTTTTATATGATCCCACAATTATACACTTACTTAAAAATCATCTTTATATTTCTTCTTTTTGATATTTTAATATATTTAAGGTTACGTAGACTGGCCGTATGGAAATCACAACCATTAACCGCAAATGTAATCTGGTGGTTATTGAGTATTTTCTCTTATGCCTGCATATTCCTGAATTTATTTTTCGAGTGGAGCAATTTTATCGCCGCTTGTTTCATGTTTTTCCCCATTTCATTGCTACTTGCAAAGACAATCCTTCTTTTCTCCATCGGCGTGGATATACTTTCGATATTTTTTAGAAATATTGGCGGACGACTAACAAACAATAACATAATACCAGATGCAAATAAAAAGACCATAGGAAGATCTGATTTCATTATCAAAAGTGGTCTTTTGTTGAGCAGTATCCCTTTAGTCGCTTTAACCCGTGGTTTTATATCCAATCTCTATGATTACCAAATCAAACAGGTCAATTTGATTTTACCCGATCTTCCAAAATCGTTCGAGGGCAAGATCATCGCTCAGCTTTCTGACATACACGCTGGCAGTCTTTATAATTTAAATGCCGTAAAAAAGGGTATAAACCTATTGCTTTCACAAAAGCCAGATATCATTTTCTTCACAGGAGATCTGGTGAACGACTTTGCCAATGAGATGGATGATTACCTCTCCATATTTGGTAAACTAACGGCCCCCTTGGGTGTATTTTCTATTTTGGGAAATCACGACTATGGGGACTATCATTTTAATAGGTTCCATTTCAACAATGAGCGTAAGTTGACCAAACAGCAGAACCTGAGCAATGTAAAAGATATCCATCGTAAACTTGGTTGGCAGCTCCTGTTAAACGAGTCGAAGGAGATTGTCGTAAATAATGAAAAAATCACGCTTGTAGGTGTAGAGAACTGGGGGGCGAACAACCCGCACAATTATGGCGACCTCGATCTGGCCATGTCCAAGGTTGATCCTTCTTCACCCATCAACTTCCTCCTTTCACATGACCCGTCACATTGGAGGGCTGAGGTATTACCAAAATATCCGATGATCGATGTCACCTTTAGTGGACACACACATGGTGGTCAATTCGGCTTTAGCAATCCAGATTATCAATGGAGCCCAATTAAATATGCCTATCGTGAATGGGCCGGTCTGTATCAGGAAAAACATCAATCACTTTATGTGAATGTAGGTTTCGGCTACCTGGATTACCCCAGTCGAGTGGGAATATTACCTGAGATCACGATATTCCATTTAAAAAGTAAGGTTTAATATGATGTCATGGACTTCAGTATTAAACCTTACAGAAATAAACAGATGTTTTTTCAAAAAACGACTTAAAACCTTGAAATTAGGGAATCAATTCCCTACAAACGATCTTTAGACAAAAAATCTATGGTCGCAAATGGTATGCTTTGGGCTGAACAAAAGCGCGGATTCCTTGCGCAGATAGGGTTGATCCCAGCCCTGAGTTTTTTCGTCCAGACCAAGGGACGTTGGGACTTACCCGATCACAGCAATTCCAATACACTGTTCCCGTGTCCATTTTTTCCAGTATTGCCATGGCCCTATCCTGATCAGCTGAAAATACGGCTGCAGTCAGGCCATACGTGGTATCCTGCATGAGATGGATCGCCTCATCATCTGAAGTCACCTTTTGGATGCCGATCAAAGGGCCGAAACTCTCCTCCTTCATCAATTCCATGTCGTGATTGCAATACTCAAAAACTGTAGGTGCATAGTAATAACCTGTATCTTCCAGTGTATGCCCCCCCAGGCGCAAGGTTGCTCCCTTTGCAAGCGCATCTTTTACTTGGGCATCAAGCACAGTCAGCTGAGCGGCTCTGGTTAGTGGCCCGATAAATACATCTTGCTTCATCGGATCTCCAATGGTATAAGAGGCTACTTCTTCAACAAAAGCTTCAACAAATTGATCGTATATTTTGTCCGATACATAAATACGCTCCACAGCACAACAACTTTGTCCATTATTGTAAAATGCGCCTTCTGCGGCAAGAATTGCGGCCTTCTTAATATCCACGATATCATCGGCAACATACAGCGGATCCTTCCCGCCTAGTTCCAATTGAACGGGAACTAATTTATGTGCCACTGTGGTCGCAATATGGAGACCAGTCTTATACGACCCTGTAAAAAAATAGCCATCCAGCGGTAGCTCCAATAATTGCTGGCCAATCTCAGCATCTCCGACAACACATTTGAATACATCCTGGGGAATACCCGCTTGATACAGGTATTTCTCAAACTGTATGCCGGTACCAGTAGCAAACTCCGATGGCTTATAAAGCACGGCATTGCCAGCTACAAGTGCATACAGAAATACATTAAACCCAACATTATAAGGGAAATTCCATGCGGAAATATTGGCGATCAGCCCCAGGGGTTCATACACAATCTTTTCGTGGGTGGCCCCAGTTGTTGTAATCAGTTCCTCAGAAAGCCATTTGCTCGCATTTGTCCGAAGATGTTCGATACGGTTTTGCGCCCCTACAATTTCGTTTAGCGCCTGGGTAATAGGTTTTCCCGTTTCCTTCGTAAGGATTTCGGCAAGTTCTTGTTTATTGGCCAGAATTAACTGTCCAAACGCAATTATGCAGTCTAAACGTTGTTGTAATGGCACTTTTGCCCAAGAAAGCTGTCCTTTTTTTAAAAGAGCGACCGCTGTCTCTAATTCGGATGCTGTGATAACAGGGATCACAGCATCTACCTCCCCCGTAGCGGGGTTTCTAATTTCTATGTTGTTTTGCATGTTCTAGAAAAACATTAAAAATCAATTCTTCATCCAACAGTTCGCCGGCTTGCGTAGCAGAAAACTCCGGATGCCATTGTACACCCATCACTTTACCTGGAGCTGCTTTGGTATATCCAAATGCCTCGATAAAACCATCATCCGAATGAGCGTATACTTCCAAATCTTGTCCAAGCTGTTTGACCGCCTGATGATGTACGGTGTTTACCTTAGGATTAGCGATATGCCCATACAAATCCCCAAGCAAGGTTCCAGGTACAAAGTTTATGGGATGATTAATCGTATCGTATAATTCTGCCGACCGATGGACTCCTGCACCAGGTATCTGTGAAGGGATATCCTGATAAAGTGAACCTCCAAAATAAACATTCATCAATTGGAATCCCCTACAAATACCCAATACTGGTTTTTCCTGCCTGATTGCATAATCCAATATTTTTAACTCATACTTATCCCGGTAAGCGTCTCCTCTCCACTTACCTATAGGCTCTTCGCCATAGTGTTCAGGAGCTATATCACTCCCTCCCTGGAGGATGATGCCATCCATCTGATCGATTACATCCATCAATAAATCTTCATCCAAATCAGGAAGCAGTACCGGAAGCACTCCCTTCTTTCCTATCCAGCGGGCCATATCATTTTCCATATAGCTCAATGATTTAGCACCAAAAACAGCACGCTCCTTGTCAGGATAGAAAAAGCAGGCGCTTATACCTATTTTAATCATACTATTTTTTTATTAGAATGCTGTTTCATAAATAGCAAGGAAATCTTCTGTTGTCACCGGCTTCGGATTTGAAGGATGACAGAAATCCGCGTATGCAAGTTCCGACAATGGCGCAAGATGTTGCTTTTGTACACCGATGGATGATAAATGGGTAGGTAAATCCAGGCGTGTATTCAGTTCAAATAAATAGTCCACGACTTTATCGCCAGCGTTATTGCCAATACCGAGCGCTACTGCCATTTTATCAAAACGATCTTCGAATCCCGCATAGTTAAATTGCATACCGTAAGGTAGATTAATGGCATTCGCAAGTCCATGATGCGTGTCTAACAACGAGGAAAGCGGATGTGCCAGACTATGAACGATACCCAGCCCCTTTTGAAAAGCCACTGCCCCCATGAGTGAGGCCAAAAGCATCTTCGAACGTGATTCTAAATCAGATTCCTTGGTTGCATTTTCAATAGCTGCTGCCACCATCGCCATTCCCTCTAACGCTATACCATCACACATCGGATGATATCCTTTTGCTAAATAGGCTTCCATATTGTGTGTGAGCGCATCCATTCCTGTAGCTGCTGTGACGAATGCCGGAAGATCCATCGTGAGGAGCGGATCTGCAAAGACTATTTTCGCCATCAACCTAGGGCTGAACAAAATACGTTTCTTTTTGGTTTTATCTTCGGAAATAATAGCGCTACGACCGACCTCACTCCCAGTGCCTGCTGTAGTGGGTACAGTGATCAGATGTGGGATCTCATTGGTTACATAAATATCTCCACCGATAAGATCGTCATAGTCAAAGAGATCACGATGATGATGTGCACGCAATGCTATTGCCCGCGCAACATCAAGTGCGGCTCCACCTCCAACACCGATGATAGAATCCCTATTGTTCCCCCGATAGACATCTCCACCTTGCAGCACATCGGATTTAACCGGGTTTTTGTGCAAATCATGAAACACAATCACGTCTATCCCTCTGCCCGCCAATTTACGCTGGATTTCCTTAAAAAAAGGAAGCTCGGCAATGGTTGGATCCGTTACCAATAAAGGACGGTTAAGACCATTGCGCAATAGGTAATCCGGTAATTCATTGATTGCTCCTGCACCAAAACGAATCGGTGTCGGAAAATTAAAACCATAAATTTTATCTGTATCCATCTTGCAGTTAAATAATTTCAAAATATCTTTTTGTTTCCCAATCCGTTACTTGTTCTGAAAACTGCCGCCATTCCCATAACCTGGATTTACAGAAGTGGTCAACAAACTTTTCACCGAACAATTCTGATGCTATTTCAGACTGCGCCATCCGGTTCGTAGCTTCATAGAGATTTCTTGGTAAAACGCCATGTTGCAAATCCTTATAACCATTACCCACAGTATACGGATTGTCCAAGGATAGTTTATGCTTGATACCGTAAAGTCCACTCGCTAGACAAGCCGCTATGGCGAGGTATGGATTAACATCCGAACCAACCACCCGATGTTCAATACGTGTAGCCTTTGGTCCACCATCGATGACCCGCAGGGCCGTAGTCCTATTGTCTATCCCCCAGGTTAAAGTCGTGGGAGCCCAAGCGCCTTCCGTGAGTCTTTTATAGCTGTTAACAGTTGGTGCAAATAAGGGTAGAATATCCCGCAGACAATACAGTTGTCCAGCAAGAAATTGCTTCATCAGTTCACTCATGCCTAACTGATCGTCGGCATCATAAAATAGATTTTTTTCTTTTTTTAAGTCCCAGAGGCTCTGATGTACGTGACCGCTACAGCCCGGTAATTCTTTCGTCTGCTTGGCCATAAAGCTAGCGACAATACCATGTCTTTTACCGATCTCCTTTACGGCTGACTTAAAAAGTGTAGCGCGATCTGCAGCTTCCAGCACATTGCTGCATTGAATCGCCGCCTCCATTACGCCAGGTCCTGTCTCAGTATGCAAACCTTCCAAGGGAATATCAAACTGTTCGAGCATCGCAAGAAGATCACGAAAGAACCCGTAATTATCAGACATCCGCAAGATGGAATAACCGAACATTCCGGAGGTAATCGGTGTCATTTCTTTAAAGCTGTTCTGTGATGCATTGATATCACCTTTAATAAAATTGAACCATTCAAATTCCTGTGCAAAAATGGGTTTGTAGCCAGCCTGTTCAGACTGTGCTATGATATTTTTTAACAGCGCCCTCGGGCACACATTTTGATCTGTAGCATGTGTCGATTCAAAGTCAGCCAGAAAAAATGGGACATCCTCCTGCCAGGGTATCTTTCGGAAGGTATTTCCATCTATACGAGCGGGAAAATCTCCATAACCGGTATGCCAGCCAGTAATTTCCACATTGTCATAAACTTGGTCATTGACATCCCATCCAAATACGACAGAACAAAAGCCGAACTCATTGTCCAATGAAGAGATAAACTTATCACGGTGCATAAATTTGCCCCGCAATACGCCATCAATATCAGCTACGGCGACTTTGACGTGTGTACTGGTACTTGCCTTTAATTTGGAAATAATTTCTTTTTTGTCGATCATGATTTGATGGTTTTATCCTTGTCAAGGAAGATTAAGAAATAGAGGTATGATAAGATGACAAGCCCAAAGAATAATAAGGCTGTCAATGGATTGTAGTAAATCATAGCAATCAGGCAGATCAGGGCGATGATCAGCGCAAGCATAGGAAATAAAGGATACAAAGGAACTTTAAATGGGCGCTCCAATGCGGGTTCTTTCTTGCGTAAGGCGAAAAAAGACCACATGGATATAATATAGAGACTGATTGCACCAAAACAGGCAATGGTAATGATCCCAGCCGTCTTCCCCGTCAGTAGCGCGACTATACCAACAGCCATATTGACCAATAGCGCATTAGCTGGTGTTTTAAAGCGTGAATGAACTTTTCCTAAGATAGACGGTGCATATCCTACCCGCCCAAATTCAAAAGTGGCGCGCCCTCCGGCCAAAATAATACCATGGAACGACGCAATAAGCCCCAACAACCCTACCCCGATAAGTAATTTGTATAGAATATGGGAGCTATCAATGACGTTGGCAATAGCAAGAGGTAAAGGAGAATCCGAGGCTTCGGTACTTCCTGGTGGATAGACAACGGCTTCCCAGCCAGCGACACCAACCGCTGATAAAAATGTAATGATACACAACACGACCAAAGTAACGATAGCTGATCCAAAACCGATCAATACATTTTTCTGTGGATTGATGGTTTCCTCAGCCACATTGGCGACCCCTTCAATGGCTAGAAAAAACCAGATGGCAAATGGAATGGATGCAAAAATGCCTGAATACCCATTGGGAAGTGCATTTTGTTGAAGATTAGAAAATTCAAATGCTGGCAGCGTCACCCCGGCGAATATCAATAATTCAATAACCGCAAGGACTGTCACAACCAATTCAAACGAAGCAGCGAGTTTCACACCTAAAATATTCATTGCTGTAAAAATCAGATAGGCTCCGATCGCAAAAGTAAGGTAGCCTACCCCGGGATGAAGCAAATGAAGGTAAGCACCTATCGCCGCTGCAATAGCCGGCGGTGCAAAAACGAATTCTATATTTTGAGCAATCCCTGCGACAAACCCCAATTGTTTTCCCAGTCCCCTATTGGCATATTCAAAAGCCCCTCCAGCTTTCGGTATGGCACATGCCATTTCTGTATAACTGAAGGTAAAGGTTAGGTACATAATTATGACGAATATAGTCGCAATGGCTAACCCTAAAGTCCCTCCTTCTGCCAGACCAAGGTTCCATCCAAAATACATTCCTGAGATTACATACCCTACCCCCAATCCCCACAACATGACGGGGCCAAGGACTTTCTTTAATTGGGGATCACTCATAATTCTTTTTATAGGTTGGTAATTGATATTAAGTAATATAAATTTACTACTTTAAATTAAATAATAGTGATAAATACCTGCAATTAAACTTATTTAAGTAAAATTATATTGAAATATTATTATTTTTAGATTCGCGATTCCAACAACAGGCTTATACCCCTTTGTTTTTAGATTTAAATTACTACAACAATGAAATTAGACGAAAAAGATCTTATGATCTTGGACCTTTTGCAACAGGATGCCAACATGAGTAACAAGGAAATTTCCGATCGAGTCAACTTATCCATGACTCCTGTATACGAACGGATTAAGAAGTTGACGGCTATGGCTGTGCTCAAACAAAAGGTATATTTGCTGGATCGAAGAAAACTGGACCTGAACCTGATGGTTCTTGTATCGATCAGTATGGAAAAGCATTCAAACGAAAGTGCTTTGTTATTTATGGAAGAAATACAGAAATTTCCGGAAGTGGTCGAATGCTTCCATGTGACAGGAGCTTTTGATTATCAGCTCAAGGTTATGGTCAGAGATGTCGACCATTATCATGAATTTAACTTCAATAAGCTTGCAACGATTAAAGGAATCAGACATATGGAAAGCTATTTTGTCATGAAAGAAATTGTCAACGCAACACGACTTCCACTTTTCCTTTAACGATCTCCATCTGGCAAACTAAAATGTGCTTGCAAATTTTCAGACCGAGATCTGCGTTTATTTTAAGTGTGCTCCAAGCCCTGCTGCTTAGTTTTCCACTCCTTGTACTTTTCCCGCATACAATGAGCACATGGTCTATATCCATGGCTGACGGCATCAGCTTCATCCCGAAAGAAAACACGATGCTCGACTTTCATCCGTTTGCCACTAGCACAGTTTAGACGGCCGTAAATCTTAGCCTTTTTATATCCGCCCAAGGTAATTTCTCCCTTTCGAATGAAGGAACTTAAGGACTTCGTTCTATCAGCAGCTGTCCCTCCCAAATCCATATGTCTGATCATAGTTCGTTTTTAATTTTTGATCTATTGTATACATACCTATAATTTAAATCGGCTATTTTACCTACAAGAATCTCTTAGTCTTAGCTAAGGCCATCATGGAATATAATCCCAAGACTATGCCTATGCCCCTTGTGCAATGGACTAACACCATGCTTCATATGGACCCGATAATAGCCTTTGGAGCCTTTCGCTGCGCGAAAATTAGTCGTAAAGATGATCATATCGCCGCGCTTGGGTTTTAAGACATTAACCTTAGACTGCGCCCTTGGTATCTGTTCCGTGATAACAAACTCACCACCGGTATAATCCTGATCCACCTGATCCAACAGCAATACGATTTGCATGGGAAAGTAAATTTCACCGTATAGATCCTGGTGTAACGTATTAAATCCGCCTGTATTATACTTTAAAATAAGGACGGTAGATTCCACCTGTCCATGCTGCTGACAAAGTTCTCGCATGGCAGCATGCGAAGCTGGAAATCTTCGGTCCATATTAAGCTCGTCCATCCATTGATTGGCGACTGGTGCAATCAATGCGTATACTTTTTCCCTTATTGTCGTAATCAGCTCGGGCAAGGGATATTGAAAGTATTTGTATTCCCCCAAACCAAAGCGATAACGTTCCATTACAATAGTTTTTCGATACCTATTGTCAGCACCGTAAGCTGCAACCAGCTCATCACATTCGACTTGATTTAATAGATCGGGTACTATTACAAAACCTTTATCATGTAATTCCTTGGTGATTGCTGTCCAATCCCTGGCCAGCAATCTAGATACTATATTTTCCATGACGATAATTTTCAACAGCTCAAAATTAGGCCTATCAATCAAGGTAAAAAATCCGAAACCTGCTGTTTTTCCTTTTTTGGAGATCAATGTTAACAAAATGCGCAACAAATTATCATTCATATCAATCACCGTTTTTGCTAAATGGAAAGAGCCCGGTATTCTACCGAGCTCTAGCACAAAAAACTTAATTTTGTTAATCCGTCTAACTTTTGAGGTTCACTTCAATAGTGGACGATTCCTATTTTTTCATGTTGTTGACACTATTTATTTAACGAAGCCATATCAATGACAAACCGGTATTTTACATCACTGTCCAATACACGTTGGTAAGCCTCGTTCACATAATCGATGTCAATCAATTCGGTTTCTGGAAGGATATTATGCTCAGCACAAAAATCAAGCATATCCTGTGTTTCCTGTATACCACCAATGCTTGAAGCCGTCAAAATTTTATTTCCTCCCATAATCGATCGTCCGTTAATTTCCATTGGCGCTGCTGGGATACCAACACAGATGTATACACCTTTGGTTTTTAGCAATGCCAAATAGAGATTATAATCATGAGGTGCCGATACGGTGTCTATGATAAAATCAAAATATGCTGAAAACTCCTTCAACTCCGAAGGCTCATGCGTATTTAAAAACTTCTGGGCACCTAACAGCACCGCATCTGCTTTTTTACGGGGCGAATGGCTTATCATCGTAACTTCAGCTCCCATGGCGACAGCGATCTTCACTGCCATGTGGCCTAAACCACCTAACCCTAGCACGCCAACTTTATGCCCCTTGCTGATATTCCATCGTTTCAAGGGCGAGTAAGTGGTGATCCCCGCACAAAGTAAAGGAGCTACCTTTTTGATATCAAGCGATTCCGGCACATGCAAGACAAAGTCTGCATCAGCCACAATATTATCGCTATACCCACCATAGGTGCAAGAGTGATCGTGCATCACATCGGTGCTATTATAAGTCCACACAGTTTTCTTCTCCGAACAAAACTGTTGCTGATCCGATTTACAATTATCGCACTCACCACAGGATGCCACCATACAACCAACACCGGCTAGGTCACCTTTTTTAAACTTGGTCACCGCACTGCCTACCGCACTGATGCGACCAACGATCTCATGCCCCGGAACAATTGGATATTGTGTCCCACCCCACTCATCATGCACCTGGTGAATATCTGAATGGCAAATACCACTATACAAGATATCGATTAGCACATCATTTGAACCAAGTTCTCTTCTTTCAAATTCCCAATATTCAAGCGGGGAATTGCCATCCTTCGCCGCGTAACCTTTCGATTTAATCATTCTTTTGTTTTTTATAAAATACCAATTGGATCCAAATTATCAATAAATAAGATCCATTTACCACGTTGTGCGAACGTTAATGGGGATTTGCCCGAAAAAAAGAATCTGTCAGGCATTATTGACATTGAACAAACAATGAAAATCGCAAAATGTTCTTGGTCAACCGTTCTGAACAGTCAATTTGATCCCTTTCAAATTTTAATCCCTTTCAAAATCAATCTCATAACCCCTGATTATCTTCATGAGCTTTCTTTAGAAGCACCAATCTAGCATTCTCTACAATATTGGACAGGTAATATCCCTCTTAGAGCAAAGCAAAAGATAATAAATCGTGAGATTATCCACAGTGTATCTGCTGGATTTTCCCCCTTTTATAGTCTATTCTCCGTTTAGTACGAAGAAATTTATTTACATCAAGTCGATCGATCCTTAAATACGGTAGACTTAATTGATTATTTCCCCATTACTGTCTGCCAAACGTTCACGGAACCGCTGAAGCTCTTCAGGGCTCGGTCTGACCCAGTCGCTTACTTCACCGATGATTTTCAATGCCATTGTGGAGCGGTAAGAACGTGTCGGGTTACCTGGGAATTTTTTATCGGTTAGATTTGGATCATTTTCATAGCTTCCCATAGGTTCAATAATATAAACGCGTTCGCGACCATCGCCTCTTGCCAAAGCTGCCGCGAGTCCAGCTCCGTTAACTAATGCAGTGAAATAAATATGATTCATGGTAAGTTCAGATTGATAGTTGGAATTACCTCCCGCTGTTAATAACGCACCCACTGGTAAATCAGCTTTTGTACCATGATAAAAAGGACCGGTATCTGATGGTTTTTCACCCAAGACTGCAGCCAGATCAGCATATCCATGAGACTTATCGCTATCCCCTAGCGCTTCATAGCATTTGGCAAGGTTCAAATAAAGATTTGGCAAAGCACTCTTAACCGTATCATCATTTAGTTTTAATGCATGGCTCAAGGCCGCCTCCAGCCATGTCAATCTGTCGGAAATAGCCTCTTGATTCCGGGCGATATAATAAGCCGCAAGAAAGTGTTCGTGATCGTCTGTGGCTTCGTTCCAAGCTTGCATAAATAAGTTAAGGGCTTCTTCAGTATGCTTGGCCTCTTCCATGCTCATACCCTGAAGACAAAGTTTAACAACGTTGTTGAAAGGTGAAAATTCCATATGCGTATCTTTTTTTACATCGCCGAATGTACCGTTGGCACAGGGAGATTTAAAATCCACATGCACCGGTATCTGCAGGATTAAAGTTCTACATATTTTTATACATTTCCGTATGTTGTTCGTAAATCGTATTGCATCGACCTTCGTACAATTCGTAATTATTCCTAAAAACAACAGATTGACATCAAGGTTTTACCCCCTTATATTGTCGCAATTGCACCTCATACATACTTTTAGACTTCGCTAAATTTGAATTGATAATCAAACACTTGAAACAATGAGAAAGATCCGAATTTTCGAACACATTTCCCTTGATGGCATCATCGAACACGATGGGGATTACGCCTATGGTGCATGGACAACTGCCTATAGAAGTCCCGCAGGAGCGGAAATGCTCTTTCAGGCATATGGCTCAGACTTCGACCTGCTTTTAGGTCGTCAGACCTATGATATCTTTAGTGGCTTCTGGCCCAATGCAGGAGATTTTCCTATGGCCAACGCCATAAATGCTGCAATGAAATATGTTGCAACTCACCATCCCGACAGTCTAACCTGGGGGCCAGTAAAAAATTTGGGTGCGAACATTGTCGGTGCGATTCATGCCCTCAAGTCAATGGATGGTCCCGATCTGATTGTTGTAGGTAGTTCTACACTGACCTCGCTATTACTTGAGCAGGGTCTCGTGGACGAAGTGGTACTCATTACCTACCCCGTTTTGCTGGGACATGGCAAGCGCCTACTCTCAGATAAGGTGTTCGCCCAGGAACTTGTCTTCCTCAACTCAAAGGCAACGCCGACTGGCATACTCATCAATAGCTATAAATATATTGGACCGCTTAAAAGATAATATTCCTACAATGGATAAGTTCCCATCCTAGCCAACTTTATACGGGTCAGGAGCTGATATCCTTAATTTTACAGAATAAATCATGTTATAAAAATTTACCCATTTTTTTCAGGAATGGTTACAATCATTGATTTAAAACTATCGTTTATATAATCATTACCTTACTCATTTGAATTTGCCTACTTTCTTGTATATTTGATTTTAAACAAATCATCTCTATGAAAAGAACCTTATTATTCATTGCTATTATTTGCAGTACTTCCTTTGCTTTTGCACAAAAAACAACGTATAAAGTCAGTACGCAATCATCAACAATCAAATGGAATGCGAAGAAAGTCGTCGGTGGTCATGTTGGTACCATTGCCTTGAAAGACGGAACGATCCAAACAGATAAAGGTAAAATTACCGGTGGTGGATTTACCATTGATATGAATTCGATGGCATGTACTGATGCGCCAAAACTAACTGGCCATCTTAAAAATGAAGATTTCTTTGATGTACCGAAGTATCCAACAGCAAAATTCATTATCAGCAAAGTGGATAACAGCAAGGCTACTCCAGTAATCACAGGGAATCTTACCATTAAAAACAAAACGAAAACGATATCTTTTCCCGCAAAGGTAACCAGCACCACTGACGGACTTTCGGCCGAAGCATTGGGTGTAAAGGTAAATCGATTGGATTTTGATATCCAATATCGTTCGGCCAGCTTTTTCTCTGACCTCGGGAATCGGGCGATTGAGGACGAATTTACATTGGACATTCAGATCAAAGCCGCAAAATAGCTATGATAACAAACAATGATGTAGCAAAAAAACTGCGACATCATTGTTTGTCTAAAGCAGCTCGATCCCCTGAGCGATATATTTGCGCATTTCGGGACTCGTTGATTCATGTTCTGTCACAATGATATCAAGCTTTTTGGTTTTATCGATGATAAAGCTTGACTCCGTATCAAACTTATCGGAAGTACACAATCCAACGATGCGAACACTCTGTTTCATCATTGCACGTTTCGTTTCAGCATCTTCCTGATAATTACAGGACAAATTTTCAGGAGTAATTGAACAAACGCCCAAAAAGTATAAATCAGCTTTAAAATTGGCAATGCTTTCCAACGTAGTATTGCCAAAAGTGGTAAAGGCGGACTTATAAAGTCGGCCTCCCAAAAAAATGATATCGATCAAAGGATGGTCTTCGATCACACTCGCGACAGGAAAACTATTTGTAATGATAGTGACTTTAAGATCCTTTGGTAAAATTTTAGTCAACTCCAGGATAGATGTACCCCCATCGAAAAAAAGTACCTGATCATCTTTTATTAATGATAAAGCTTTTTGTGCAATAATCTTTTTCTGTTCCAGCCCTGCTTTCTCGCGATCACGATAATGATATTTTTTTTGCACAATGCTGTGAGCTCCCCCCCGTACTGCGCGAAGAAGATCCCGATCATTCAATTCCTTGATATCTCTCCGTATGGTATCTTCAGATACCGAAAGCTTTTTGCTCAAGGTTTGAAATGAAACCGAGCCCTCCCTATTGGTGATATCTAAAATGGTTTGCAGACGATCGTACTTTAGCATAGGAACAAATATATAGATTTACCAGAATAAAATGAATTGCAAAAATTTGCTATAATTGCAATATTTTGCAATTATATAATTACATTTGTGCAATAATAAAGATAAAACTTATGATAAAAAAGACAATTTCCATTGATATGGACGGTGTACTTGCAGACATCCAACGGCACTATCTTTCACATTATTTTGAAGAAACGGGTATACGGATAAATGAAAACGATATCGTAGGGCTGAAGGAAGCGGATTGTTTACCTGATCAGACGGCAGTCTTACGGTATTTGCATACACCAGGTTTTTTCCGCAGTATCCCTGTTGCACAAGATGCACAAGACGTGGTAAAGGAATTACAAAACTATTATGAAATTTTTGTTGTATCTGCCGCAATGGAATTTCCCAATAGTCTTTTAGAGAAACGGGAATGGCTACAGGAATATTTTCCATTTATCTCGTGGAAGAACATCGTATTCTGTGGGAATAAAGGTATTATCGACACCGATTTTCTTATTGACGATCATCTAAAGAATCTAGACAGTTTTTCTGGAAAAGGGCTTATGTTTAATACATTTCACAATGTCAATGAGCACCGATTTGAACGGTTGAAGAACTGGACTGATGCACATCGTTTTTTTGTTGCTGACCTGCAAAATAAAACGTTCAACTGAGTATTTATAGTTGGCCAATCACAAGAGGTAATTGCCCAGCTATAGTTTGCAAGAATTTATTTTCTAGCCTGGAATTTCCAATAAATCCAATAAGACACGGAAAGTGAAAGCATAAGAAAAGCAACGACGATAAGCGAGACTGAAATTCCATAAAATTGGGCAACTCCACCCAACAAGGCGGGGCCCAACAACTGTCCCGAGTGCCCCAATGTTGACATAACCGGGATACTTGCTGATGCCCCAACCCCTTTTAAATTTCCGGCATGACTAAATAAAATCGGAACAATATTAGCGGCACCAAAGCCCAATAGGATAAATCCGGCTAATGCACCCCAATAAGAAGGTGATAAAACAGCTACCAGCAAACCGAATACCGCTAAGAGTCCCCCTCCGACCACAACAACCCGATGATCTAACCGGACAACAAGTACATCGCCAAAAAGTCGCATTGTTGCCATGGCGATGGAAAAGGCAGCATACCCTATCCCCGCAATTTCAAGCGGTGCATTTTTTTCCTCATGCAAAAATACCGCACTCCAATCCAACATTGAACCTTCGGAGAGATAAGCACAGAAACAGAGCATGCCCAGAAATAAAACATGCAAATTGAACCAACCAGCCCATTTGGACTGACCTGCAGCCATTTTCTTGTCATCATGATGACTATTAATGCGTATTTCATCATCATGCGCATACAACCTACGATACATGACGAACATAATTACAACGATCAGTAAGGAGATCAATAACATGGCATAGGTAGCCTGAAACCCTAACTTTATCAACAGTCCTAATCCGAGCGACCCCGTTAATCCTCCCACACTAAAGATACCGTGCAGACCGGATAAGATCGGCCGATCAAAGAGTTTCTGGATAAGGATTGAGTGCGCATTTGCGGAAACTTCTATTCCTCCCATACACATACCAAAAAAGAATAGTGTAATCCCCATTGTTATGATCGAATTAGCAATTAACAACATCGGCAGTATCAATGCGAGCGTGATACCCGAAAGAAAGATAATTTTTCTTGTTCCAAATTTATTTAGAAGGATGGTCGAAAATGGCATAATAAAAAGAGCTCCGCCGCCGATAAGAAGCATCAAAAGTCCCAATACACCATCATCTATTCCAAGCCTTTGCTTAACATAAGGAACGACAGGTGCCCAACTGGCGAGTCCCAACCCACACACAAAAAAGATAAACCTGACAGCATTTCTCGCTGTATCCGGACGAATGGGTAATGATTTAATTTCCATATAATTTGAGATAAACTAAAATAGTATAGCGATAGACTTGTCTAGGCTTAGTCGTACAAAACTATCAATAATAAATCAAAATAGAAGCATATTATTGCATAATATTGCAAAAAATGCAAATTAAAGCAATAAAACAACCAGTACCATTAAATAATACTGTCATTAGTAATCGTTTACAATTTTTATTTCAAGGACTAATATCTCCATACATTTTTTGGCAAATGAATCTTCACTTTCTATTTTTGCTATAATTGTGATTTATACCTAAATTGCTATTAGAAAGTGAATTCTTTCCAACAAAAAGGCTTGAGTCATCCGGTATAGGCAAAACGTTTATTTTACCACATGAACTATAAAACGATAGGCTATTTTCTTTTATCAACACTAATTATAGGGTCACTCTATACAAATGGTTGGTTTAATATATCTTACACATTCCGACAGCTTATAGGGATTATATTCATCATAGCTTACTTTGCAGGAACGGTCTTCTTCACTCGCACACCTATTTTGAGAGATAAACAATTAAAAAGACATCTCTTAATAAGATTGGGTATCTTAATACTAATTGGCCTTATTATCATTATTTCCCAATGGTATATGCATAAAGAAAATGATCGCCTGGGTGCTGGCTATTTATTTTATTTCGAAATGCTCGGTTTTGGAATTCCGCTCCTCATTTATACAGTAATAGAATCAATTTGGTTATTTGCGAAGAAGAAATATGCAGCGCTGTGCATCAATCTGCTGTTGGCGATGGGAATATATTGTATTGTTATCTTTAGCGGACTCTTCGGTTTTTAAATTGGCTGTAGTCTTCCGCGAGGCAGATCTTAATAGTTAAAAATCACTTGAAGATAAATCTGTTTTAACGCCTTTGCAAAACCAACGGCCGCAAGCCGTCCTCATTAAAAAATAAACGGGATTATCCCCCATAAATAAACTAAAAATATGCAAACTCGAGCAGAAAAATTACAGCAGATTATGGATTGGGCGCAAGAAAATCCGGATATTCGGGCAGTTCTTCTAACCAGTTCTTTGGTAAATCCACTGGCACCTGTCGATGAGTTAAGTGATTTAGATATCGAACTTGTATTTGATGACAATACCACGTATGTCGCCGATAAGAATTGGTTAAATAACTTTGGCACTCCTATCGCCATGATTGAAGAGGATGAAAGCTACTTCGATAGCAAACATGCCATGAAGATGGTTTTATACGCAGATCACACAAAAGTTGATTTTAAGTTATATAGTAAGCCTAATTTTTTGGAAGAGGTGCGCCAAAGCCCGTTATGTGAAGATTGGGATATTGGTTATCAAGTACTACTTGACAAAGAGGGCATAACGGAAGCGATACAAAAACCCTCCTATCGGGTGTCAATCATAAAAAAACCTACCGAGCAAAAATTAAGACAGCTACTCAACGATTTTTGGTGGGACTGTACTTATGTAGCCAAATGTCTTGTCAGGGAAGATATTTTTTATGCAAAATTTATGTCCGAAGACAATATACGTACCGATTATCTGGTACCGCTGATTGAGTGGCATATTGCTAGCCAGCATGACTGGAACATCACAACCAATAAACATGGACGCCTATTCAAAAAATACCTGACCGAGAAAACCTGGGAGGAAGTAATGCGGACTTTTTCAGGCGGCGATATCAATGAAAATTGGACGGCGCTATTCGCAATGGCCGATCTCGTCGCTGAAATTGGCAGGGAACTAGCGAATAAATTGGGCTATACATACCCTATAAAACTTGAACAGGATATTAGGATATATCTCAATGCTATACAGACGAAATGAATTTGATTAATTTTTTAATCTGGATTATTCGGCATCTTCGCTTCTATATATCCATTACAGTGTCCAATCCGCCCCCCCCTCAAAGGTCGACAACTTACTTAAAGCTATCAAAATCCCTTTTATGTAGGGCTCCGTGCCATATTCGCATCGCGACGAAGGATTAATGTTTCGTCCTTTTCAGCTCAACACCAAGAATATGCCCTTGTAAGCGTACGGAATACCCATGTATTGACGTTAATTCTTTATAGCCAATATCGCATAGACCATTGGAATTTTATCCTCCAATAGTTCAATCCGATACTTATTCTTTTCAAATTCAATCGTCCCGCTAAAGCAATTATAGGGGGAATAATCAAATTCATCAAGCTGTGCGATTTGGAGCCCATTTTTTATCAGGCTATTGACCACTTCACTTATACCATGATTCCACATAACATACTCCGCTGTTATAGCCGCATTTTTGTCCGCATAAGTTCCTGTCTCGGTTTCTATAATAGCTCCTGAGTTAAAGTATCGGTAGCCGATTTTCTCAAAATCATTATCAAACATCCAAACGACAGGATGAAATTCGACAAATATAAATTTTCCATTCGGTTTCAAGAATCTCGAAATAACCTGTGCCCATTTATTCAAATCAGGCAACCATCCGATTGTACCGTAGCTCGTAAAAACAAGATCAAATTGCTGATCCAAATGATTCGGCAGATCGTATAGATCACAGCAGATAAAGCGAACATCAGAATTGGTCTGTTCAGCAATTTTTCGCGCACTTTCAATAGCCTTATCGGACAAGTCGATCCCAGTTACTTCAGCACCCAGCCGGCTCAGTGAAATTGTGTCTTGACCAAAATGACATTGCAGATGCAATATTGTTTTCCCCTGAATATCATCGAGCAGATCTAGCTCAATCTCATTCAAAGAACTTCTCCCCTGAAGAAAACCCGGAAGATCGTAAAATTCTGATTTGAGATGTGAATCTATCCTATTATTCCAGGACGTTCTGTTTATATCCAAATAATGCTGTTCTTTATTCATATCTTAAATCTACTTTTTTATCAGTATTATTTAGTAAAGAAGAATTAATGCACATAACAACTGTAATACTTCGTTGTTTTAAGAAGATAGGCTTAATTTAAGCATTTCCCGTTCACAATGATTTGGATTTCCCAAAAAATAATAACATATGCTCTCGATTTTATTTTCGACACAAATAAAGAATACGGGAAACTCATGACTAAGACTGCATTTCATAAGGGATGAATATTTCGAATTAGTATTGTGCTAGCGAACATGAGCGCAAAGAAATTAAAGCGGTATATAAGCTATGCAAAAGTATTCGATCAATGTTAAAGGCTTCAGCTTGTAGTGCAGTTTCATATACAATTATCTTTTCTGGACTAACAGCAGACTACCTTTGTTGATACCATACAATATACAGGCTTTCCATTTTCCACCAAGTATTTTCATTGTGACGACTATGCCACAGTCAAGATCTTCGGGAATCTTTTTACTATACATAATTTCATAATTTTCATTAAAACTACTGAATTTTGCAATTCCATAGGGAATAATTTTTCCCTGGCTGAATCCTTTTTCCCTTATTGCCAGCGTACCGGCTTGTCCTCATATTTGTTGCATAAAAATAAACAAAGAAGCACATGGAGACATTGAAAAATAAAATCAGCATTATCGGCCTAGGTCCAATGGGTATAAAAATAGCACAGCTCTATCTACAAAAAGGTTTTCAGGTCACCGTATTCAATCGAACCGCAGCGAAAGCAGATCAACTAGTAAAAGAAGGGGCTCGATTAGCAAAAAACATCAGCGAGGCCATTGAGGCAAGTCCAGTGAGTATCGTTATCGTTCTTAACTATTCAGTAGCGAATGATCTTTTTTCATCAATCGAAACGGGGCATGCATTAGCGGGCAAACTCATTGTGCAATTGACTACAGGTACATCGGAGGAAGCACGTTTAAGTGAAACCTGGTTTAATGGTAAAACAGCTAGTTACCTTGATGGAGCTATACAGGTGGCGCCAGAACAGATGGCACAGGCAGATACAACAATACTGTTTTCGGGTAATAGCGAAAAGTATTTGGAAATCGAAGATACATTGAAAATTCTGGGTGGAAATCTAAAATATCTAGGCGAAAATATTGGTACTGCGGCGGCCATGGATACCGCTACACTCTCTTATATTTATGGCGCAGCAGCAGGTTTTCTACATGGCGCTCTAATTGCCGAATCCGAAAATTTTGACGTCAGGGAGTATGGCAATATCATCGCAGAAATTGCCCCAGGAATGGGCGAATTTTTAAAGCATGAGGGTGCCGTAATCAGTAGCGGAGATTTTAAGCTTTCCCAAAGTCCACTTGCCATCTCTGTAGAGGCAACAGAAAGAATTCTTGCAACAGCAAAATTAAGTGGAATAAATAGTGAATTCCCGCAATTTGCAGCAAATTGGCTCAAAAGAGCAAAAGATGCGGGCTATGAACAGGAAGAATTTGCTGCCGTGATTAAGACATTGCGGACACCGCAATAACCAAAGCCTGCTCACTTAAAGGTAGCTTTGCACAAAACTTTATAATCGGATAGTTTTATAAACCTAATCTGGTGATGTAGCTATCCGATTATAGCTAAAATTTACGGTCAACCAATTAAAGGATATAATAGAATTGCTCAGCAGGAGCTATTGGCTTCGGAGCAGGTTCGCCAATAGCCTCCAACAGATTCATCTCAATGGTCTGGCAGATCGTTGTCATCGGCGTATCCATGGGTTTATTTTCAAAGGGATCTTGCATTAAGATTGCAGTACGTTCGATAATAATAAATATAATGGGAATACCAATCGTCAGCATCATTTTCACCAAGATAACATCGTCATTCAGACTAAAGGGCAATAAGAGCGCAAATAGATAAATCAGAAAATGGATCAGCTTACCATAAGACACCGGAAAAACCGTATTTTTGATCCGCTCACATCGCCCCATTGAATCCGAAAATCGCGTTAACATCTCGTCTACAGCAACCTGCCTAAATTCAGTAATCAATCCCTCCTGGGCCAATAAACGCAAATGCTTTCCATGCGCATTTAAAATTCCATAAACAGCATTTGTATCCTTTATTTGATAATTTTCCAAATAGTCGCTTACCCGTTTTGAATACGGCTCCTTTCGCAGCGATTCGCTCAAGGCATAATTCCATATAATCTGTCTTTCAACAAACATTTTTAGATGGATGTCCTGATCTTTATTGATAAAAGTCTGCAAAAGACGAATTAGGCTACGTGAATCATTGACAATTCCGCCCCAAACAATACGTGCTTCCCACCATCTATCGTAAGATTGTGCAGTTCGAAAAGCCAGCAAAAGCGATATCGCTGTACCAACGATGGCAATTAAAGATAAAGGAATTTCCAGTGTGAGAAAGTCTTTGTGTTTTGCCAGTAGGCCCACTAGACAGCCAAAAAATACTATTCGAACCAGATCAGTCTGAATGGTCTTTAAGAAGTATAAGACAGAGATCCTCCTATTAAGTAACATATAACAATCGTTCTTTAGTTGAAATAATACATCATAATAAATCCGAAAGTTGTTTTTTGTTTTAAAAAACAAAAAACAAAATGTTAAAAACCTACAATAAAGCGAATTAATATTTTTCATCTCTATCAAGGTTATTGTTAACGTTATGAACAGGTTGTCAGGTAAAAAAACAAAAATAATGCCGTATTACACAAGATTTCCTTAAATTGGATCGCTTGATTTACCAAGTGTATAATACAATGGATATATTGGATTTGAATAAAGAATATTGGGACAGCCGCTATAAAAACAGGGAGACCGGATGGGATATTGGCTATGCCTCACCGGCATTAATCGAATATGCGGAGACGGTGATTCCCAAAGAAGCTTCTATTTTGATTCCTGGCTGTGGTAATGCTTATGAAGCGAAAGCACTACTTGAGAGCGGATTTGAAAACATCACGCTACTTGATATCGCACCAACATTAGTCCATCAGGTTCAAAAAAATTTTGGGGAAGCTGCACAGGTCCGCGTTATCTGCCAAGATTTTTTTGAGCATGGAGAAAAATACGATTATATCCTCGAGCAGACTTTTTTTTGTGCATTAGATCCCAGCCTACGCAAAAAATACAGCAACAAAATAGCTGAATTGCTCCATCCCAATGGTATTCTTGCAGGCTTATTGTTTAATCGTGAATTCGACTCCGAGGGGCCACCTTTTGGCGGAAAAAAATCAGGGTATCAACAATTGTTTCAGAAAGACTTTCATATTTTAAAAATGGAAGACTGTTCCAATAGTATCCCCCAACGTCAGGGTAGCGAACTTTTCATTGTGTTAAAAAGAAAATAAGCTATTTCCCGGGCATCACCTGATAGGTCGGGTCCTCCATAATATTAACGACTGCGATTCCCTCTGCATTTTTGAGCAAGGAACGACAATCCTCACTAAGATGCCATAGTTCTATCTTCTTATTTTTTGCGGCATAACGTTCGGTGATTTTATTTAATGCATCTACCGCGGACATATCTACGACACGGCTTTCCCTGAAATCCACAATGACGCGATCCGGATCCTCTAGAAGATCAAACTTATCCAAAAAATTAGCAGTAGAACCAAAAAAAAGAGGGCCATATATTTCATAGTGCTTCACACCGTCCCGGTCAAGATACTTTCTTGCCCGTATACGTTTTGCATTATCCCAGGCAAAAACCAATGCCGATACCACTACACCGGCAAGCACAGCTAAAGCTAGATTGTGCAATAACACCGTTATTGCAGCAACAAGCACACCGACAAAAATATCCGATTTCGGAAATTTGTTGATGATACGTAAACTCACCCATTGAAAAGTTCCAATCGCCACCATCATCATTACGCCGACAAGTGCGGCCATTGGTATCTGTTCAATAAACGGCGCTCCAACCAAAATAATTACAAGGATTGTTATGGCTCCAATAAAAGCAGATAGCCGCGTCCTTGCACCAGCATTCAAATTTACCAGCGTCTGAGCAACCATGGCACATCCACCCATCCCACCAAAAAATCCATTAACTGTATTGGCAAGTCCCTGCGCCATAGATTCGCGATTTGCATTCCCTTTACTCGCTGTAATTTCGTCCACCATATTAAGAGTCAACAGAGACTCAACAAGGCCCACGCCGGCCATCACAAGTGAATAGGGAAAGATCAACTGCAATGTTTCCCAGCTCCAGGGAACATTGGGCAAATGAAAACGCGGCAGTGATCCACTGACCGAAGCGATATCCACTACTTTTTTTGTTTCGATCCCCAATAGGGAAACCAGACCAAAAACGACTAAAATAGCGACCAGAGACGCCGGAACTGCTTTTGTCAGTCGGGGAAAAACAAGCACAATCAACATCGTTAATGCCGTAAGCCCTCCCATAATATATAAAGTTGACCCCGACATCCACGCTGTGCCTGTTCCATTATTCACTTTAAATTGGACAACCTGCGCCATGAAAATAATAATGGCCAGCCCATTCAAAAAACCATACATTACCGGTTGCGGAATCAGCCGGACAAATTTCCCCCATTTAAAAAGACCCACCAAAAATTGCAATATACCCGCCAGGACAACAGCTGCGAAAAGATAATCGATACCATGACTTGCTGCAAGCGCCATCAAAACAACAATCGTCGCACCGGCGCCTCCAGATACCATACCGGGCCTTCCACCTAAAACGGCTGTCACAAGTCCCATTAAGAAAGCTGCATAAAGTCCTGTCAAAGGGGGGAGGCCAGCCAATATTGCAAATGAAAGTGATTCAGGTATCATGGTCATGGCAACCGTCAAACCGGCAAATAGCTCGTTCTTAAAATTGACCGATCGCACATTAAAAAATTCAAAGGTATTGTTCATATCAAAATTCAGTTGAACAGTATTAAAGCCCTGCAAAGGTAACAATCAATACCGCAAATCACCAAGCTACAGCGTCTAAAACACAAAGAAATCGCAATCGTAAAAACACTTTTAATGACTATTTGTTATTTATTGCAAGTTTTATTGCAAAACAGTATATTAACCCATATGAAACAATCTCCAACTATATATCGTTCTATTTTATTTTTATTTCTAAATCTATTTATTACCATTTTTGGGCCGCCGGTCTTTACCAATTCCACAGTTAGGGGCTCTACCTATATGAGTCAGCCTGTTGTACAATGTTCAATTTTAAATCCCCTGTCGGCAGCAGGCAGCATACAGGTAGAACCACCAACAGACAGCATAATCCGCTTCGCCGCCCCACAAAATTTAACGGATAGCATAACTGTATCGATGCGACAGATAAAATGGATTTCAGATCGGGTCAATGCCAATCTACCCGATAGCATCGCAAATTATCAGAAAAAAAACTTTCTACGTGCCGGAATAGAATGGTTCTCTATTCAGGCCATACCTGCATCCGTCAATTATTTCATCCGGAAAGACCCTGTCTCCC
This sequence comes from Sphingobacterium sp. NGMCC 1.201703, assembly GCF_047784615.1. Taxonomy (NCBI): domain Bacteria; kingdom Pseudomonadati; phylum Bacteroidota; class Sphingobacteriia; order Sphingobacteriales; family Sphingobacteriaceae; genus Sphingobacterium; species Sphingobacterium sp. NGMCC 1.201703. The sequence goes on from NZ_JBLOHD010000002.1 coordinate 358,702, forward strand.
ATATTTCCTTCAAAAACTTCTTCAGTCATCTGAAGTTTTCCGCATGGACATGGGACGACAATCTTTTTGCGACGAATCAGATTGCACATCCCTACCATGGTCAGTTCTATTTCAACTCATTCCGATCCAACAATTTTAGTTTCCTGCAATCTACGCTGGCAACCGTCGCTGGAAGTTACATCTGGGAGACAGCGGGTGAAACCGAACCTCCTTCGATCAACGATATTGTCAATACCAGTTTTGGCGGAACAATCCTAGGAGAAATGACTCATCGTCTTTCACAGCATCTGCTCGCCAGACCAAGTGTTACGAAAGGACAACGTAATAAAAAGGAAATTTTGGCGATGTTGATCAATCCGATGAATGGTTTAAATCGGTTGCTCGACGGTCGTTGGGGTAATACAACAAAAGGTGCCGTGGTTGATAGCTCATTGGTGCATACCGAAGTGGAATTGGGGATCCGTCGATTTGATGCCAAAGAGCATGATGTACTCAACCGCGGTAAAAATGACATTTATGCACGTATAAAATTGATTTACAACAACGATGATGTTGACAAAAAGAAACCATTCGACGATTTCTTTCTAAATCTCGAAATTGGATCCGATGATAGCTCGATCGTAAATGCTGTGAATGTCTACGCCTCGCTCTACGGAAATCGTATTTTATCCAATTTAACAGGTCGGCATCGTGGTATCGTTTCTGCCCATTTTGACTTTTTGCGAAATGAAGCTTTCTATTACGGCTCACAGAGTATCAATTACAATATTTTTTCCAACTACAATATCGGTACACGGACGAAATTGAGTACTATACTGGGAGGTGGTCCAGTTGTACTGGCAGCAGTGCCTGATCCCTATCTTCATTTCGGCGAAAGTCGTACCTATGATTATGGTCCCGGAGCAGACATCCGTGCCTCCGCCACGCTAAGCACACTCAATCGCTTAAAATTTGGCATAGATTACCGCGGTGGGTATTTTGTCACGATCAGTGGCAATAAATCTCATCATTATCTTCACACCGCATCCACCAGTGCATCTGTGCGGATATGGAAAAACTTTGGTGTCAATCTTTACTCCGGATATTTTAGACTTGAAGGCCATTACAAAGATCATCAAAATGTCAACAAAGATTATCCGTTTGTTCGTTTGGCTCTAGCCTATAACTCCGAATATTAGTAGATGAAACATCACAAAAAAATACCCCAAAATAAGTGTCTAGCTTTTTTGGGGCATGTTCAAACCGTTCTCCAGTTAAGTCTTTTCTAATTTGTCCAATATTTTTTTAACGCCTCTTTCAATCGTGGGTCATATCCATAAATATCTGGATAGGAAACTAGTTTACCATCGTCATCTAGCCAGGTTGTATAATAAGTAAGGTATACAGGCATCTGACGTTTCAGTGTTACCCAACGTGATTTCGAGATCGAGTCTGTTGTTATTTCATGGGCAATCTTCTCTGCCTGTTTCTCGTTATTGACAAGGTAGCTGGCCAAGTCTACAGGTTTCTCAACCCGTACACATCCGTGGCTTACGGCGCGGTTGCTCTGTCCGAACATTTGTTTGGCCGGTGTATCATGGAGATAGATCGAATAAGCATTTTCAAATAAGAATTTCACATTACCCAAAGAGTTATCTGAGCCAGGATTTTGTTTAAAACGGAACTTCTCCACCGAATCGGCATGCCAATTTACAGTACTGGGATCCACCTGCTTTCCTTTATAATAGGCCACCATATTGCGTGAAGCTAGATAGTTGGGATTGTTACGCACACTTGCCAATAGTTCCTTTTTTACGATACTACTTGGGATATTCCATACGGGGTTGACCTGCATAGCATCTAAAATGCCCTGCATAACTGGAGTTTCATGGTTTTCCCCTTTACGGGTGTAAGCTGGATTATCAGTTTCGCCAACACATACATTCATCAACTGGCGTGTTTTTCCGTCTTCCATGATGTGCAATCGTTGTTCCGGAATATTGACAAATACATATTTGTCTGGAAATGCCTCTCCCATCCAACGCAATTTTTCAAGCACCATCAGCACTTTTGTTCTTTGGGTATCATCCAGATTACCATTTGCCAGTAAATCCTGAAATTGGATGTAATACTGGTTTTTTGGCTGAATACCAGCCATTAATGATCCGATCTCAACACTATCCAATAGGCGAACTACGCTGGCATAGTTCATCCGTTTTTGAGGTACAAAATACCTTCCGTACAAACGTTTTGGATTGATAACACCATATTTCATGCTGCTTACATAGGCTACTAGACCATCGGTTCCCAGGAGATCCAACTTCGCCAACAACGGATAAGATTCTGCTACATCTTTAGGTTTCAGTTTACGGAGAGAAAATAAAGTTTCCTTGATCTCTGTTGTATGAAAATAGCTGCTACGGAGCCCGTGTTCTTCACTGCGCTCGAAATAATTCAATAGCGTATCAATACTACTATCGAATAAATGTCCGGCAATTAAGGTCATTCCATCGGTAGAATCAGACAAGTCCTTCATCCAACTGGGGTTATGCAGTTTGGCCTTCTGTTTTCCATACACCTCCCTAAATACCTTCATATAGGCTGTTGTATCAAATTCCTTATAAGATTTTTGCTCAAAACCTTTTGCAAGCACATCACCATAAGTGGGGAGATTCTCTTTACAGGAAAAAAATAAAATTGAAACGAAGGAAATAAAAACTAAAAAACGTGACATACTACAAATAATGAAAAAGAAATGGCCTCGCAATAATGAAGCCATTTTCTAAGGACAAAGATAAATAATTCTTATTGGCAAACGAATCTTACCTGTCATCGAATCACTACAGAATGAATTACTGCTGTTTTTGCAGGAAATCCTCGAGCAATTCGACCATCTCCGAGTTACCCAAAAAAACCGCAGTTCGTTGGTGCAGGCTCTTGGGTTCAATGTCCAAAATACGTTGATATCCATTTGTGGCCTTGCCTCCGGCCTGTTCAATAATAAAAGCAATCGGATTACATTCATACATCAGTCGCAACTTTCCATTCGGATGGGCGGAAGTAGTAGGGTAAAGAAATATTCCACCCTTTAATAAATTGCGATGAATGTCCGCAACCATAGATCCAATATAACGGGAAGCATAGGGGCGCTGGGTGGAAGCATCTTCCATTTGGCAATACTTGATATATTGCTTGACACCATTCGGAAATTTAGAATAGTTCCCCTCATTGATCGAATAGATATGGCCAGCTTCGGGAATCTTCATATCGGGATGTGACAGACAGAATTCACCTATAGAAGGATCTAAAGTGAAACCATTCACCCCCTTGCCTGTGGTATACACCAACATGGTCGAACTTCCGTAAATCACATATCCTGCAGCAACCTGTTTGGTTCCATGCTGTAGAATATCATTGCTATTACAAGATACCCCAGTATCCGAAAGCCGACGGTAAATCGAAAAAATGGTTCCTACGGAAACATTTACATCAATATTACTCGAACCATCCAGTGGATCTATACAAACAATATATTTTGCATTTTTAGAAACTCCAGACTGCATGTAAACGGGGTTTTCATGTTCCTCAGAGGCAACCACACAGCATTCTCCCCCGCTTTGGAGCGCTTTGATAAACTGCTCATCAGCATATACATCCAGCTTTTTCTGCCCTTCCCCCTGAATATTGGTCTGTCCTGCATCCCCCAGGATGTCAACCAGTCCAGCTTTATTGACCTCCCTGTTAACGATTTTTGCTGCTATACCGATATCGCGCAACAGCCTGGACAGCTCGCCTTTCGCATAGGGAAAATCGGCTTGTTTTTCTATAATAAATTGACCTAGTGTTTTTATACCACTCATAATAGTGTTTTATTGGATATTTGTTGCACAAAGCTAAAAAAGTAAAATATATTTTAGCAAAACTTCCTGCTTGCCAAGCTAAAATTTAGCGGACGGAATACGCAATCGATTGCGTATTTCTTTGAAAACTTTCATATGCTAAAACGATTATCACCTACAAAAAGATAAAAATGAAGCAAAAGAAGTAGATATCTATTAAATAACTGCAAATAAAAAAAAACTAAAAAATGATAAGTATTTGGTAATTTTGGCAAAATATATTGATACAATGCAACAACTTTTACAGCTCGTCGAAAAGGAAAAACTAGGCAAGCAGCCAGTTACACAACATACGTTGATTATTGACGACAAACAGGTCATCCATGGGGCACTTTTTTTCGTTAAAACAGCCCGTAAGACCTTTAAAATAATGGTTCCAACACCGTATTACGAAGCATTGTTAACAAGCAAACTAACCGTTCAGAACTTATTGAAGCACCCCGAAGCTATGCTACTTTCCTAAACCTAAGCTTTGCTCCTGATTACAGCTTAGCCTATACCTCCCCCCGCTGTGCCATTCCTATTCCATTTGATATTGTCGCTGTAAACAAATAGCCTTATTTCGGTGTTTATTTTACGTAAAACATCAATGCAGTCATCCATCCATATCGATTATTTTTCGAAAGAGCGGATATAAGCATTTGAAATATTACAAAAAAACGGTGTAAAAGTATAACATTACCCAGGTGATAAGCCTTAAATTTAATGTATAACAAAATGCTATGCAATACCAATATAAACTTTCAGGCATGTCCTGCGACGGGTGTAGAACAATAATTGAAAATACGATCAATCAACTTCCTGAAATTCAGGCTAAAGTTACATTAGACCCACCATTACTGACAATAGAATCGTCAAAAGGAATTTCGGCAAAACAACTACAGGAAACCCTAGATCAATTAGGGGGGTATTCTATTGAAGAAATCGATAAACCAGTAGACGATATGCCGCATAGTGAACAATCAAAACCATTTAAATCAAGTAAATACCAATGCCCCATGCACTGCGAAGGTGATAAAACCTACGATCAACCCGGGCGCTGTCCAGTTTGTGGAATGCATCTCGCAGCAATAGAAAATATCGGCGATGCAAGCCATAATGCACAGACCCCAGATCAACTGCCATCAACTGTAACACACACAGCTATTAATAAACAGCAGCATGAATCTATCATGCCGGAGCACAATCATCTAGCGCATCAACACGAACATCTCCATCAAGAACATGGACAAGAGCACAATCAGCAGCAACAAGATGAATCAGTGCCACATGAGCATAACCACGGCCAACAAAAGCATGCCCAGCACGCCCCTATTGCTGCAATACCCCTGCAGCAGAATGTGAGTTCAGCGGGAAAATACTACTGTCCAATGCACTGTGAGGGCGACAAGCTTTATGATCAACCGGGCAACTGCCCAGTTTGCGGGATGAATTTGGAGAGAGTTCCGGAATTAAATAGCAACACACAATATAGCTGTCCGATGCATCCCGAAATTGTACAGGATCATCCCGGAAGCTGCCCGATCTGTGGTATGGATCTCGTCCCTATCGCTGGGGGCAGTGACGTTGAAGATGATAGAACCTATAAAGACCTCCGGATGAAACTATGGCTATCTATCTTGTTCACAGTTCCGATATTTATACTGTCCATGGGAGAAATGCTTCCCGGTAATCCAATCGGGAAAGTCGTTCCTCCGGCTTGGTCGGGCTGGATACAATTGTTTTTATCCCTTCCGGTTGTCTTCTACACGTGTTGGTCTTTTTTCCAACGTGGTTGGCTCTCTTTTAAAACCTGGCGTCTGAATATGTTCAGCTTGATTGCCCTTGGCGCTGGTGCTGGCTTCGTATATAGTCTTGTCGGTCTGTTTTTTCCACAGTTGTTCCCAGATGACCTCAAAAATCACCACGGTTATATTGCTTTATACTTTGAATCCGTTACCGTCATCCTGACCTTAGTTCTCCTGGGGCAGGTGATGGAAGCAAAAGCACATTCCAAAACCAATTCAGCCATCAAAGAACTCATTAAACTCAGCCCCTCTGATGCTACCCGGGTCGAAAACGGGGTTGATGTCAAAATTAGTGTCGATCAGATTAAGATCGGTGATACCCTAAAAGTAAAGCCTGGGGACAAAATCCCCGTGGATGGCCAGATCACAAATGGGACAACAAGCATTGATGAATCCATGCTCACGGGCGAACCTTTGCCTATCGAAAAACAGGAAGGTGACAAGGTTAGCTCCGGTACCATCAACGGTGAACGAAGTTTCCTCATGAAAGCTGAACGTATTGGTTCGGATACCCTATTGGCTCAGATCATTCAGATGGTCAATAATGCCAGTAGAAGCAAAGCCCCCATCCAACGCCTTACGGATAAAGTCTCCGAAATATTTGTTCCAATTGTGATTGTAATCGCATTATTGACATTCATTGCATGGTGGATCTGGGGCCCTACCCCCTCGCTGTCTTATGGTTTTGCCAATGCCTTGGCGGTTCTTATCGTTGCTTGCCCCTGTGCCCTTGGCCTGGCCACCCCGATGTCCGTTATGGTTGGTGTCGGCAAAGGAGCCACAAATGGCATATTGATCAAAGACGCCAGTGCCTTAGAAAAAATGAACAAAGTCGATGTACTGTTAACGGACAAAACAGGAACGATAACCGAAGGTAAACCCACCGTTGATGATATTCAACCCAGCGCGCTCAGCAGTATCAATGAAATATTAGCATTGGCTGCTTCGCTAAACAGCAACAGCACGCATCCCCTTGGTCAGGCTATTATTGAAAGGGCTAAAAAGGACGGTACTGAAATAGAGCAACAGGTTTCAGGGTTCGAAAACGTTGCCGGACAAGGGATCAAGGGGCATATTAACGGCAAATTAATTGCCCTCGGTAATCAATTGTTGATGGAATCCCTGCAAGTGACCATCTCAGAGGAGATACGAAAAGCCGTAGAATCAGCCCAATCCAATGGCAAAACCGTTTCCTATCTGTCGAAAGGAAGTGATTTACTTGGCTATTTTAGCATCTCTGATCAGATCAAAGCTTCTTCCAAACAGGCTATACACTACCTGCTTCAGCACGATGTAGATATAATTATGCTTACGGGAGACAATGCACACACTGCAAAATCCGTCGCTGGGCAGGTCGGTATCAAACATTTCAAAGCAAATGCTTTACCAAAGGATAAATTACAGGAAATTCATAAGCTACAAGAACAGGGACATATTGTGGCAATGGCCGGTGATGGGATTAACGATGCTCCTGCCCTTGCTCAAGCCGATATTGGTATCGCCATGGGTACAGGAACAGACGTAGCAATACAAAGTGCATCCCTCACCCTATTACAGGGAGACCTAATAGGCATCGCTAAAGCCAAAATACTGAGTCAGAAACTACTGCGAAATATCAAAGAGAATTTAGGCTTTGCCTTTATCTATAATATTCTAGGTATCCCTTTAGCCGCTGGACTGCTATACCCAAGTTTCGGCATCTTATTATCACCCATGATTGCTGCTGCCGCCATGAGCTTTAGTTCCGTTTCCGTGATTTTAAACTCGCTGCGCTTAAATCGGGCAACAATAGGAATAGATAAGAAGTAGACAAAAAGAAGATGCTTGATAGTAACAAAAATAGATAATTAATTATATTCGCTGTTACTAATGACATATATTTATCATTATTATGCGCAATATACTTTTAATATTTCTATCGGTTATTGTAACACTGGTTTGTGTCAAAAATTCACAAATGATCGATATCGATCTCTTTGCGACAGGCAAAATAGCGTTATGGAAACTCCTGCTGGCATTTTTTGCGATGGGAGTACTCTTCGCCTTTTTGCTAAAAGGTGGTAAAAAGGCAAAACAACAAGAAAATACAACGCTTTTTGATTTATCTGAAGACGACGAACAGGAACCAAAGTCCAAATTATCCGACGAAGATCGGGATTTTCTATCCTAGGAATAAAAAATAAATCGCTAAAAATGAAGGTTTAAACATATTAAAGGCATTTTTATCACCTAAATAGTTGCGTAGAATAGAGATTAAGCCTATCTTTGCATCACTTCAAACAAGGAACAATAGTTCAAAAATAAAGAAGTAAGATTCCGTAGCTCAGCTGGTAGAGCAATACACTTTTAATGTATGGGTCCTGGGTTCGAATCCCAGCGGGATCACAAAAGAAAAGCTAATCGCAAGATTAGCTTTTTTTGTTTTAGCGGTATTAAGGATAATGAATCCAATGTTTATTTGCGTTCAATTTGCATGACAGGTTAAGATCATATCTTTTTTTCAGGAAAAATTCATAATTTGGACAAACGATAAAATAAGCGACCAACATCGCTATTTTCCCAGTATCTAGCATAAATCTAAAACCACTTTGCGAATTATTTATGTCAATTAATTCTTCAAAAAAATAAAAACATGACACAAAATATTGGATTAACGAAAGATTCTGGCTGGCAGTTTGGTGTAAGAAAAACGCTACCATCCAATTTAGAACATCTGTGGGATCTTTTTTTTTCGGAAAAGGGATTAAAATATTGGTCTGAGGAGGTTGATCAAAATTTCTCAACCTTTAAAGAATATTCACATATACGTACAAAGTGGAAACATGCAGGATTCGAGGAAGGCGCGAATTTGCAGATCAGGTTTATTCCTAATAAAAACCGGGATAAAACGACAATTTCTATTCACATTGATCAACTAAAGGATGAAAATCAACGGGAGGAAGCAAAAAGATACTGGTCTAAAATAATTGAAATTTTACCAAATCTACTGAGACTAGAGAGCAAATAAAATACCCTACGATACGAGCCTCAATATACTTCCGCCTTGATATTCGGAATTTCCCATACTAATGTAGTATAACATGATGTTGCTGTCTGCTCTTAGCAATGTGCTTGTCTTATTCTAAGATATAAAGCACATTGATCTATTAAGGAGTTTGAAGGATGATTAGAATACTCCACCTGGATCTCTATTACAATATTATTTAAATACTTAGTCAATACTTGATCGATACTTAATGTGTACGTTAAGCGTGCTTTTCCTGTACTTAACTACCGCCTAAAAAACCCCTGATTTCATGGATATTAAAGGCATTTATATTATGGTATTTTTGATATATTAGAAAAAATACATCACATGAAGTTCATTTTCATACTCCTTTTTGCATCGTCAAGCGCTTTTATTCATGCGCAAACTAAGCCTATTTCCAACAATTTATCCTATCCTGATCTAATTCCAGTACTGGTAAACGATAGTCTATATGGTTACTGTGACAGTCTTCTTGACATCAAACTGGCTCCTGCATATCAAAGCGCAGGATTATTTGAAGAAGATTTTAATTTCCAGGTTTTCCATGTCAATAAACCCGAAATTGTGAAATATGGATCTGCCGAATACGCTTGGGTTCAGCATAATGGAGAGCGATACCGTATCAACAAAAAAGGCGAACCTGTTTACAAATATGATGAAGCCGATTTCAAAACCGGAGAAACCCTTATTCAGCTCTTTAAAAACGCTGGGGAACATGTAATAGAAAAAGTAGATGATACGACTCTATTTCAACAGATAAAAGACAATCAAACGGGACAGATTGTGTTTCCAGACGATCAGTCGATCGCCGACTTTAGAGAAAAGAATAAGACATTTATCGACGCAGGAATTCGGCTAATTTATTATCCCCACTTCACAGCAGTTCCTTACACATATTTTACCAATGAACAAACGCAGCTCAAAGGAATAAAGAATAAAGCAACAGGTGACATCTTGGTCAAAGCGCGTTATGCTTCCATCGAAGAGTTTTACAATAATCCCCAGCGTATACGACAATACCCTTTGTTCGTCGCCTATCGTGGAGATCTGGATAAATATGTGTATGTTGGACTCAATGGAACAGAATATGTCCTTTATTCTGCCCAAATAGAATAAAGATGTAAAAAGCTGAGTACAACGTAAATTTCAATTCAAAAAAAGTAGCCAAAACAATAGTTTGCTATACTGTCTAAGGTCTAATCTGGAAGTTCCAGTCATTCTTATGGATTTTATTCCACGGCCCTAATTCAGACCTGTTAGTATTTAAACTTTACCCAGTCACCATCAACGAGATCCAGGTCAAGGATTGCATCCATTGATGACTTTTTACAGATAAATAAGGAGATGCTAGGACGCTCATTGACAATCCGTAAGTCCTTGTCCGGGATTCTTGCATTAATTTGTTCCAGCCGCTCTGGTCGCGCTGGATTAAAAATTGAAACGATCTGAAGCACCTGTTCTTTTCCTTCCCAAGTATAACGATACATACGTGTATAGGTCGAACCAGCAACAGAATCCACCTTAATCGGATCACCAAAACCTGCATTAAGATCCTTATACAAATTATTCAATTCAACACCTGTAAGCTCAGCCTGGGCATTGACCAGCTTAAATTTCCCATCATTTCCTGTGATAGCATTCACCCGATTAAAAATCACCTCATCAAATTTAGCTACGATGTCTTTGATGGAAAATTTCTTTACTTCAAAAGTCGACCAACCGTTTGTGAGGTTAAAGACTTCAACAAATTGTTTTTTACTATCAACGTTAAGATTAGATTTTTGTGTTGCTGACCGATAGAAAAGCTCAGCATCCATGCTAAAATCAATATTTTTTAAATCCAGAACCTCCCGCTGGTAGCTGGGTCCATCTGTTGAACATGCACCCATAATAAGGGTCAAACCAATCATTATGCTTTTGATATTTGGAAATCTGTATTTTACAAGGCGTTCTGTCATTGGAATTTTCAATCTTTTCTAAAGGTGCGAATAATTCCAAAAATTAAAAAGCAGCAATAAACATTCGCCAATACAGAACTCATATTTAATTTTCTGCATACAAGATCTGCCCTATTCGAGCAATGTGGTAAAAAATATTATTTTTTTCACTAAGATTTCCTCTCCATACTACGTATCTATCTAAAATTATAAACCATGAGGCTAACAGAAGATATCAAGCAACTGATTGTAAAATGCATAAAGGGCAATTTATCGCCTGCGGAAAAAAATGCGTTGTCCTCCTGGTTGGCCGAATCCCCTGCGCATGGCACTTATCTTGATGATCTGTTGCAAAAAGAAGATCTTGTACGGGATTTGAGACAGCGGATCTCACTGGAGGAATCAGATGCTACAGATTGGTCTGAACGCCTCAAAACAAAAACCCTGGCAACGATCCATGCACGAGAGAAACCTATCCGTATCAACAGGATCAGGCGACTTATGCCTTATGCCGCGGCTCTATTTTCTGTTATTCTTGCGGGATTAATCTATCAATTTATTTGGAAGCCTTCGGCGCCCAATACCAATAGAATCGTCCTACATGATGTCGAATTACCAAATAATCATGCTGAAATACAGCTTTCGAACGGAAAAGTAATCCAACTGGACAATAGAAAGGGCGCATTGGTCACATCTGGTGGCTTGAAGTATGCCGATGGTAGTCTTATTCAATCGACAGCTCCCAATACAGATTTGATTGCGACTGTACATACAGCAGCTGGCAGCATGCTCCAAATTACCTTGGCAGATGGATCAGAGGTTACTCTCAATGCAAAGACATCATTCAAATACCCCTTGCAATTTACGCAAGACCAACGCCTTGTTGAAGTGGATGGGGAAGCTTATTTTAGAATCGCCAAAAATAAAAAAGTTCCCTTCCGTGTAAAATCCAATGGTCAATTAATTGAAGTAACAGGTACCGAATTTAATGTCAACACCTATTCAAAACAAAAAAGCAGTACGACACTTGTCGAAGGTTCGATCAATTTATCGGCCAATGGAAAACAAATACAGCTCAAACCCAATCAACAGGCCACCCTGTCATCGGGACGCCTTTCACAAAAAAACGTAGACCCACACAATTACATTGCCTGGATTGACAATAAATTCTATTTCAACGAGACAGACCTCCATACTGCCCTACTGGCGATTGGTCAATGGTATGATCTCCAGATTATTTATAAAAATAATAGCAAAGAGACCTATTTATATGGCGAAATTCAACGAACAAAAAGTTTATCCGCGGTATTGGAAATTTTAAAAAGAAGCAATATCCAGTTTGAGTTGATCCAAGAAGATGGTGTTCGTAAGCTCATCGTATCCAATTAACCCATTATATAACCAAAAACTAAATTATATAGATGAAAAAGCCAACTTAACGAAGCTAATCAGAGCCGCTAAAAAAAAGCCGAAAAATGCTTCCAACATTAATCGGCCAATACATTAGCGATCTCCATTTTTGACCGATTCACTCAATCAGTTTACCAATAGATTATATCCCTAATTCAACAAATTTATGAATTTTAAATTTCTTGTCCATAGAAAACCTATAGCTATGGACATACCCAAACAATGGAAGACCAAGATGAAGCTTAGCGCCTTTTTTACGCTTGCATGTGTTGTCAAACTCTCAGCAGCTGGATATGCACAATCTATTACCATAGATGCAAGCAAAACATCGCTTATACAGGTTCTGCGAACTATCCAAAAGCAGAGTGGCGTTCCCTTTCTGTTAAATGGTAAGGAACTCGCCGAAATAAAAATTGAAGGGCATGTAAAGAATATGCCTTTAGACAAAGCGATGTCAGTACTGTTGAAAAACAAACCCGTTAGCTGGAGTTTCAAAGACAATATGCTTGTCGTAACCGCAGTGAAAACAAACAGTTCCGCTGTCATTAGTCCAACAAATTATACGTTTATGTTGCAGACAAGGACCGTAAAGGGCAATGTCCATGACAGCCAGGGGCAACCAATCTCTGGGGCTACAATCACAGTCAAAGGAACAAGCAAAGCGACCACAACAGATGCCAGTGGAAATTTTCAGCTGGATGTCAATGACCGTAATGCCATACTTGTTGTTAAGATGATTGGATTTCAACAGAAAGAAATTCCCTTAAATACACAAATCTATCTTGATATTGCGCTTAATCAACAGATTGACGCCTTGGAAGAGGTGGTAATCGTGGGCTATGGCGCTACGAAAAAGAAGGAATTGATCGGTTCGGTATCGCAGATTGATGGTAAGCAGCTTGCCAAACGAACGGTTCCCCAACTTGCGCAGGCACTAACAGGACAGATGCCTGGTGTAACGGTAATCCAACGTTCGGGGCAACCCGGTGCGGCCAACAATAGCATACAGATCAGAGGTGTAGGCTCTTTTGGTGCCACCACAGATGCCTTTATACTGGTCGATGGTATTCCAACCAGTTCATTCAATGATATCGACCCCAATGATGTAGCCTCCATCTCTGTTTTGAAAGATGCCTCATCAGCAGCAATATATGGTGCCAGGGCTGCCAACGGTGTTATCCTCGTCACCACAAAAACAGGGTCAACAGCTGGAAAGTTAGCCGTTAATTATAGCGGATATTTTGGTATTCAAAAACCAACAGCCTTTCCTGAGTTTGTCAATTCATGGGAATATGCTAGCCTGCTCAATGAAACCACAAATGGTGGCGGTGGTTATACCGAAGAAGAAATTCAAAAATTTAAGGATGGATCTGATCCTGACAATTACCCCAATAGCGACTATATTGGTAGTACATTTAAATCACAGGCAGCCCAGACTGGACATAACCTGAATATTTCCAATACAACCGAAAAGATACAGTATACCCTATCTGCCGGGTTCCTCAATCAGAAAGGTATTGTCATTAAAAATAATTTTAATAAATACAATGTTCGACTTAATCTGATTTCCAAGCTGAGTGATAAACTTAAATTAACGACAAGAGTATCGGCGATACAGACCGACACCGATGAACCCGCTGCACCAGCAACGCTTGATTTTTCGCGAATGACCGATATTATCTCCCAGGTTATCCGCTATCCCGCAACATTTCCGATCCGTATGAGCAATGGTGATTGGGGAGCTGGAAATAATCTAAAAGGAACACCTGTCTCTTTTCTTGAAAGCGAATCATTTTACAAAGAGAAAGTATCCGATATCTCTGGGAATGCACGTTTCGACTGGAATCCAATTTCTGATCTGACACTCTCGGCAATTGGTGGTTATACCCAAACCAATGGTCGTTCCAAGTTGTTTCGTGCAACACAGCGCATTAATAGCTCCATTACACTTGCTCCTTCTACACTAGAACAGAGCGCCCCATATACGACATATAAAACATTTCAGGCATTAGCCGATTATAGCAAATCATTCAACGATCATTCCGTTAAAATCCTTGCTGGTTATTCCTTTGAAAAAGGTTACAGTGAAGGACTGTCGGCCTCACGTCAAAACTTCCCGAGCAATGAGCTTACAGAATTAAATATTGGTTCACCAGATGGACAACTTAACTCGGGCTCAGCATCCGAATGGGCATTGGAATCGCTCTTTGGTCGGGTTCAGTACAATTACGCAAAAAAATACCTCTTAGAAGGTGTGATTCGATACGATGGTTCATCCCGCTTTCCCACAAGTAAACGGTATGCTATTTTCCCTTCACTTGCTGCGGGTTGGCTAATCAGTGAAGAAACTTTTATAAAAGATAAATTTGACTGGATTACTGAGTTGAAATTAAAAGGCTCCTATGGTGTTTTAGGTAATCAGAATATTGTGGAAAATCTTACCTCAAGAGTAGTATCAAATTATCCCTACCAAAACATCTTAAATACGGGTTACAATTATCCCTTCGGAAATAGTATATCGCCTGGGGTCGCCCGTGTGACGATTGTAGATCCAAACTTACGCTGGGAATCAACCCGAACTGCTGATGCCGGACTCGAAATCGCATTATTTAAAAATCTACTGACCTTTAGCAGCACCTATTACAATCGTTTTACTTATGATATTTTAGTCAGCCCCAGCTCAAGCATTTCAAAGGTATTAGGCTTTGATGTTGGTATACAAAACTCCGGAAAACTTAGAAATACTGGCTGGGAATTTACGTTAGGCCATCAACATAAGATCAATGAGTTCTCCTATAATGTCAATCTAAACTTCTCCACGGTCAAGAATAAAGTCGTCGATTTGGGTATTGGCAATATCAACCAGTCCAATGGCATGATTGGTAACGGATCCGATTTGTTTATCGGCTATCCGATACAGGCTTATTATGGCTATCAGACTGACGGTTTATTTGTTGATGCTGCTGATGTGGCATCTTGGGCAGATCAAAAAAGTATTAATCCACAATCACAACCGGGCGATATCCGGTACAAGGATATCAGTGGACCGGACGGTGTCCCTGATGGTAAGGTCGATGCAACTTATGACCGAACGGTTATTGGATCCCGTATTCCCAAATATACCTATGGAATGAATCTTGGATTTAATTACAAGGGCTTTGACCTTGGTCTCCTACTCCAGGGTGTAAGTGGTGTGCAGGGTTTATTAAATAACTACGCAGGATTTGCATTAACTCAGAATGGCAATATTCAACGTTGGCAAGCCGATGGCCGATGGACTACTGCAAACCCAGATCGAAATGCCATATACCCAAGATTCGAACAGCTGCCAAGTACCGGAACACCAAATACACTCTTATCAGACTATTGGATGCTTGATGCGAGCTACTTGCGTTTAAAAAATATACAGTTGGGATATGCTATCCCAAAACAGCTGGTTTCCAAATGGAAATTGTCAGGTTTACGTATCTATGCAAATGCCGAGAATCTATTTACAAGCAGCAATTATCGAAAAGGTTGGGATCCAGAGATCAATTCAAGTGGAGCATACTATCCGATTATGCGAAATTTCACGTTCGGCGTAAATCTTAGTTTTTAAATCAATTCATAACCATAACATGAAACGTATAACTTATAAAAATATAAAACTGGTCCTTTGTATATTTTTTGCATCCGGTCTAACGATAAGCTGCAAAAAACAATTGGATACAAACCCGCTGGATAAGTTTGCCAATGATACATTCTGGACCAGCGAGACCAATGCACGGCTTGCCATCACAGGTCTTTACAAAGGCGAAATCCAAATGAATAGTTTAGCCGAGTTTAGCCCCTCAGACTGGTGGTCCTACCATGGCTTGCTTTACCTAGAGTTTGCCTCCGACAACGCCTATGACCGACGCGGAGATAATTCAGCATTCAATAAATTGTCCGATGGTACACTCACCAGCAATATTGGTATATTGTCCAACTATTGGACACTCTCCTACAAACGGATTGCCCGTGCAAATTTCTTTTTAGAGCATGTGGACAAAACGCCTGTTTCACCTGAGCTTTTGGCCCGCTTTAAGGCTGAAGCTCGTTTTATTCGCGCCTGCCAATACTTCTACCTATCACAGTATTGGGGAGATGCTCCCTTGGTAACCCGAACCTTGACACCTGACGAAGCTAATCATGTCTCGAAAAATAAAAAGCAAGAACTAGTGGACTTTGTCGAACGCGAGTTGGAGGAAGCCGCGAATGACCTTCCAAGCTATGGCAAATTACCCGCAGCAGAACGGGGCCGCGCAACGAAACAAGCCGCTTATGCATTTCTGGGGCGTCTACAATTAGCCGAAAAATCTTACGCCGCAGCAATTAAGACCTACGAAAATATCATCAATGCCAATGAAAATAGTATTGATCCCAACTATGCCAGTCTTTTTGATGGCAGTAATGAATCCAGTAAAGAAATCATTTTTGCCACACAATATCTTGTAGACCTTGCCGGAAATGGTATGTTTCAACATAACTTTCCAGCAATAGCTGGTGGTTGGCATCTCCATTGTCCTTTGGGAAGCTTAGTGGAGAGTTATACCTTTACGGATGGAACGGCTTTTTCCTATACTGATCCCAGATATAACGCACAAAATATCACCCAAAATCGGGATCCGAGATTAGGATTTACGGTCATCAGCAACGGGGATCGTTTCAAAAACCTCCGTTATATCTCGCATCCAGATTCAACCCTGTCCATTGACCAGCTCACAACCACCAAGCAAGCAACACGCACGGGTTACGGTCTTCGTAAATTTAACGCTGAAAATTTTAGCGGCAATTTACAGAATTCCGGAACAGATCTTCCTATTATCCGCTACGCCGAGGTGTTATTGAGCTACCTTGAAGCCAAACTTGAAAATGGTGATCCTCTGACAGCGGAGCTACTGGATAAAACCATCAATGCAGTCCGCCGACGCAGCAGCGTCAATATGCCTCCTATCGCTGTCGCCAACGCGACTACAGTCCGGGCAGCATTACGTAATGAAAGACGTGTGGAACTGGCCTTAGAAGGTATCCGCTATTGGGACCTCCTGCGTTGGGATACAGCAAAAGATGTTTTAAATGGTGATTTCTATGGCGCGGCATTTCCCGATGCCAAAAATATCCGCGTGAAAGCAGGTAGTAGCAGAGACAGTTATAGCCGCTGGTATGTAACCAAAAAATCATTTAGAGCAGGCCAGGATAATCACTGGCCGATCCCCCAAAGTGAAATTGATATCAATCCAAATTTAAAATAGTATCTTGGGTGTCGTCAACAAAAAGACGACACCTTATCAACGTATTTGCACAATATGAAAAAGACCTTATCTCTTACGATCCTACTTTCTTCAAGTCTGGCGATGACAGTTCCGCTGACCTCATTTGCACAAAAACTGAATAAACCCAACGTCATCTATATCTATGCGGATGATCTTGGTTTTGGTGATGTGAGCAGCTATGGAGCCAAACAGATTGAAACTCCAAACTTGGATAAATTAGCCCAGAGCGGCACCCGATTTACGAATGCACATAGTAGCTCGGCGACCTGTACCCCTTCCCGGTTTGCATTGATGACCGGCACCTACCCTTGGCGCCAGACCGGTACAGGCGTCTTGCCCGGAGATGCCAAATTGATTGTACCAACGGACAAAATTACCCTGCCAAAAGTATTTAAAAATGCAGGCTACGCAACAGCAATTGTCGGCAAATGGCACTTGGGTCTTGGTAACCAAGTCAAAAAAGACTGGAATACCGCTGTCAAGCCAGGACCAAATGATGTTGGTTTTGACTACTCTTTTATATTTCCAGCTACGGCTGACCGTGTACCGACTGTCTTTCTTGAAAACGATCAAGTGGTTGCAGCAGAAGCAAACGACCCTATCCTTGTTGATTATGAGAAGAAAATAGGCAACGATCCTACGGGCAAAGAGCATCCCGAATTACTAAAAATGCACTCCTCTCCCGGCCAAGGGCACAACCAGACGATTGTCAATGGTATCGGACGGATTGGTTACATGAGCGGCGGCACACGTGCACGCTGGGTAGACGAAGAAGTTTCCACAACCTTTCTACATAAAGCACAAGATTTTATTTCACAACATCAAAATAAGCCTTTCTTCCTCTACTTCTGTTTAACGGAACCCCACGTGCCACGTATGCCGGCCACACAATTTAGGGGCAAAAGTAAGCTCGGTTACCGCGGAGATGCTATTCTTCAATTGGATTGGACAGTCGGACAGATCCAACAGCAATTGCAGCTACTGGGCATGGACAAAAACACCATTATCATTTTCAGCAGTGACAATGGTCCGGTATTGGATGACGGCTATGTGGATGGTGCCGTGGCTCAGCTTAATGGACACCAGCCTGCAGGACCGCTCAGAGGTGGCAAATATAGTATCTTTGAGGGCGGAACACGTGTACCTTTTATCGTCAGTGGACAAGGGGTTGCCAAAGGTAAGGTATCCAATGCATTGATCAGTCAAATGGACCTGTTGGCAACAAGCGCGCAGCTCGTAGGCGTAAAATTAAAAGCTGATGAAGCAAAAGACAGTAAGGCATTATTGAAAACCTTAACCGGCGAAGATCCCAAAGGGCGTAGCAGCATAATCCAACATGCACAAACTCTGGCGATTGTCAAGGACGACTGGAAATATATTGCACCAAGCGACGGTACCGCCTATATGAAATTGACGGATACTGAAACCGGAAATCTCCCCGAAGATCAATTGTACGACCTCAAAAATGATATCGGAGAAAAAAACAACGTTGCTGCTAAATATCCTGAAAAAGTGAATGAGTTGAAACAGTTGTTGGAAGGAGAACGGAAAAAATGAAAAAAGGAATAGGTCTTACCCTCATCCTACTGGGATGGGGGATGCTTTTTGCACAACAAAAGCAAGCAGCTAAAAAGCTGCCCAATATCATCTTTTTTTATGCGGATGACTTGGGCTATGCCGAGACAGAACCCTACGGACAACAGCTGATCAAAACCCCCAACCTGCAAAAGTTGGCGCAGGAGGGACTTCGTTTTATCAATCATTACACAAGTGCTCCAGTTTGTGCCCCAGCTCGTTGCATGTTATTGACAGGTAAACATGCTGGTCAGTCCTATATCCGGGGTAATTATGAATTGGGCGGGTTTGCCGATAGCCTCGAAGGTGGACAAATGCCCCTACCCGAGGGAACCTACACCATGGCTCACCTATTTAAAAAAGCTGGTTATCATACTGGCGCCATCGGAAAATGGGGCCTCGGCATGCAAAATACAACCGGAAGCCCAAACAAACAGGGGTTTGACTACTTCTTTGGTTACCTCGACCAAAAGCAGGCCCACAATTACTATCCAAGCCATCTCTGGGAAAACGAGCAAAAATATCCACTCCAAAACAAAGAAAAGTTTGTGCATATTCCACTCGACTCCACCAAAGCAACTGCCAAAGATTTCGAGCAATTCAGTGGCAAACAATATGCTCCGGAAGTTATGACGGAAAAGGCATTGGCATTTATTGATAAGAACCGAAACAGTCCTTTCTTCCTCTATCTTCCGTACACCCTACCCCATCTTTCCTTACAGGTACCCCAGGAATATGTGGATCGATATAAGGATCTTTTTCATGACCATCCTTACTATGGGCAGGATGGCTACACGGCAACGCCTTATCCAAGAGCTACCTATGCAGGCATGATCACTTATCTGGATGACCAAGTGGGCCTGATCATGAAACATATTAAATCCCTGGGTCTGGATGACAATACCATTATCTTGTTTTCCAGCGACAATGGCACGGGTTTCAATGGTGGTATAGACTACCGCTTTTTCAAGAGCGTCGATTCACTCAGGGGGCTAAAAATGGATGTGTTTGAAGGGGGAATAAAAGTACCATTGATCGTCCGCTGGCCCAAAACAATCAAAGCAAACACCGAGACGGCTGTTATCTCAGCACAATATGACCTGATGGCTACCTTTGGACAGTTGGTCCAACAGGATCCCGGTAAGACCAATGGACTGTCCCTGCTGCCAACCTGGCTAGGACAAAAGAACCAGAAAAAACACCGATACCTTTACTTTGAATATCCCGAAAAAGGCGGGCAGATTGCCATACGTGAAGGACAATGGAAGGCAATTAAACTGGATCTAAAAAATAATCCAAAAGCAAAATGGCAATTGTATGATCTAGAAACAGATCCATGGGAGCAAAAGGATATTGCGAACAAACACCCCGAATTGCTTCGTCATTTTGATGAAATTATCCTTACTGAACACCGTCCTGCACACATAAAAGAATGGGAAATCGTAGACAGTAAGCTGGTGAAAAAATAAATTTCTCCGGATCTCATTTATTCACCGTTAAAAAACTTGGGTTGTCATGCTTGAAAACATGACAACCCAAGTTTTTTATGTAACTTCGTTATGAGCATCTGTGTTGGGAGGCGGACCTGTAAATATCCTATTGAACAACAACAAAGACCATGATACCGGTCATTATGCCCATCTTAGGGCAATGAAAGAAAAATATTGATAACCAAACATGCTTCAACTAGAGTCGCATATTAACGCATTAAAAGAGGGTAATGAAAGCGCATTGTGCTTTTTCATGGACCATTTTGGCCATGCGCTACGTTATTTTGCCTTTTCCTATCTACGCAGTAAAAACGACGCTGAAGAAATTGTATCTGATATCTTTGTCAAACTCTGGAATCACAGACAGAAAGTGGACAATTACGAAAGCCTCAAAGCATTTTTGTATATCGCGACAAAGAATGCCTGTATCGATATGAAAAGATCGGCTCGATTTAAAATGCAGACCGAAGAATTGGATATCCTTCAGAATTTATCCCTACCCGAGGACGATATTCTAAAAAAAATATTTAGAACAGAGCTAACGGAGTTATTACTGGCCGAAATCAATAAACTACCAAAACAGCAGGCTAAAATATGTAAATTGAGTTTTTTGGAGGATTTAGATACTGAAGAAATCTGTAAGATACTGGACACTACCCCATCAAATGTCTATTATGCACGTTCCAAGGCACTCCTCGCTTTAAAAGAACGCTTCAGATCCAAAAATTTCGAATACCTTCTTTTAATTTCAATGTCCGCAATACATCTTTTCAGAAGCTAAGAAACATTCATCCTTTCAGGCAGCTCCCAATCGTATAGCTATACTTACTGCCTTTTTGCTTTTACAGAGAGCCCAGAGCTATTGCATTCGTTTACAGATTATTCAAAACCAATAAATCCAGCGTATTGCGAGATCATCAACACTTTAGTAAAAAACACGAATCAAATAAAAAATAGGTCATGCAGAGAAAAGAAATGGTCGGACCGAAGTGTAATATAATCAACTGTAAAACAGCATATTATTATAAAACAAAAAAAGCTTAGCATTTGGTCGGGCGACCTGCTAAGCTTTTATAAATACCTCTTTGTAAGAGGCAATCAACCTAAACCTATGACAAAGATAATGCTTCAAATGATATAAACAAAAATTTTGTAATATTTTTTTTCAACTCCCATAAATTTGTTTTGGCACAGCTGCAACAAAAAGAATAGTAAGTGTACAATATACACACAATCTTTTTGCTATTTTCAGAAGCCTTTTTTTTAGCATACTATATCAAAGCAGATTCTATTACAGTATTTATCTCTTTCATGAATTATATTCACGATAAATTATTCTGTCATTCATGCGTCTATTTTGTTCGCAAAAACCGTGTTTCCTTCGATTATTTAGTAACTTTGATTTCATCAAAAATTTTAGTGCATGTTTACCGGAATCATAGAAACCTTAGGAAAAATCGAACGTATCGAACATGAAAAAAGCAACATCCATTTTTATGTGAGCTCTCCGATCTCCAATGAATTTAAAATAGATCAGAGCGTAAGCCACAATGGTGTATGCCTGACTGTTGTTGGACTGGAGGATCAGGTGCACAAAGTAACCGCGATTGATGAAACCCTGCAGAAAACGAACCTGGCCGAGTTGAAAGTTGGTGACTTGGTTAATATCGAACGCTGCACCCTAGCTGGCGGAAGATTTGATGGACATATTGTCCAGGGGCATGTCGATCAGACCGCAACCTGTATACAGAAATCAGATGAGAACGGCAGTTTTATTTTTACTTTTCAATACGACCCCACTAAACAGAATATCACTGTGGAAAAAGGTTCTATTACAGTAAATGGCATCAGTCTGACTGTGGTTGATTCCCGCGATGACCGTTTTTCTGTCGCAATCATCCCTTATACCCTCGAACATACCAATCTCCAACAGGTTGAAGTAGGTACAACAGTCAATCTTGAATTTGATATTATTGGAAAATACGTCACAAAAATTATGGCCATGCGTGGCTAATCCAACGCAACCGATACTTACGACTTACATGGGTGGAACGATCAATCCATGTAAGTCGTTTGATAAGCCCTCAAGTTAAGCGCATATTAGATAGGACCATTCAAAAAAATCTGTCCTGAAATAGGTCTTCACTTCGACCCATCTTTACACCTATTCTGCCCGGTTTACTCTAGATAATGACCTTGACGGATAAGTAATGCGCGGTATTTATTAAAGACACTGGACTTGGATACAAAACCCATATATTTGTTTTCATCTCCAAGTACAGGTAATATCCAAGTGTCATCTTTGTTCATCTTAGCCATCACAATTTCCATGTTTTCGTTAATCCCCACCGTATCGTTTGGCTTCTGTGCCAATTTTTCAAAGGGCGTATCCCCCCCTTCTAACTCCCCTAACAGGACCGAAAATAAAAACTCACTATAGAGAAGTCCCATAAATTTACCTTCATAACTTACCACCGGAAAAATATTACGCTTGCTATGGATAATATCCGTCTGTCTACTTTTGGGCGTTTCATCCGGTCGTAGGATCACAAAATTGGTTTCCAGTACATATTTAATGCGCATCATGCTCAGTACCGAACGGTCCTTATCTTCATACGAAATCAGGTCGCCCGATTCGGCCAATACTTTTGTATAAATTGAGTGCTTCAATACCGCACGATTAATCAGATAAGAAATCGAACAGACCAACATCAAGGGGACCATTAAAGTATATCCCCCCGTCACTTCCGCAATTAAGAAGATACCCGTTAATGGCGCATGCATAATACCACTTAGTGCCCCGGCCATACCGGCAACCACAAAATTGGGGACGTTAAGCTCCGCAATTCCCGTCAGATTGACCCCATAGGAAAAGGCAAACCCCAATAGACCGCCCATCACCAGGCTCGGTCCAAACACCCCACCGTTTCCGCCACCATTCAAGGTGAATAATGCCGCAAACGACTTACCAAATAAAGTCAAAATGGTATACCCCAGCACCACCAATCCCATATCTTTATAATCAGAAAACAAGCTATTTTTTACGATCGAGTTAAACTGCCCATTGAGAATCTGCTGGATGGTAATATAACCTTCGCCATACAGTGCCGGAAATACGAAAATCATAATCCCCAGGGATATTCCGCTTACCCATACTTTGTTATAGGGATTCTTTATCTTAGCAAACCATTTCCCTACCAAACTGGATACACGGGCAAAGTAGATTGTATACAGTCCAATCAATACCGCCAATAGCAAATAAAATAACAGGGCCGAGATTTGCCAATCCGAATTGAATGTGCTAAATAGCGGTTCACTGTACAAAAGCCGCGATACCACCGAGGCAAGCGCTGACGATATTAAAAGAGGAATAAAAACCGGAATGGAGAATTCCGGAAGCAATATCTCAATCGCAAAGATCATTCCCGCCAAAGGACTATTAAATGCACCCGAAATACCTGCTGCCGCGCCGCAGGCCAAAAGCATGGTGACTTCTTTATATTGCAGACCAAAAAAACGGGCAATATTGGAACCTATCGACGAACCTCCCAATGCGACGGGAGCCTCCAATCCACAGGAACCTCCAAATCCAACCGTAATCGCCGAAGTGACAACCTGCGAATAAATATTGCTCGGATCCAATCGGCTCCCCTTACGACTGATCGCATAGATAATCGGAGTGATACCATGCTCCATCTTCTTTCCTTTCAGAAATTTTCGCACAAAAAACACGCTCAACAATATCCCGATCAACGGAAAAATCAGGTAAACAGAATACTTCACTTTCCAATCAATATCATCCTGAATTGTCGCCGCTATAAAATGCGTTAGTCTTTTTAAGACAGATGCCATCAGACCACCAACAATTCCAACTAAAAAGGCCAGGAGAATAATAAAGTTCCTATTCGAAACTTTTTTCATCCGCCATTGATTGATCTGGTCTATTTTCTTAAAAAAACGTACACTGAGATTTGCCATGTCTTCTTATTGAAAGCTCAACACTTCCTTTTTCTTTTTTGTTTTGAATTTTTCGGGTACAACCGCCAATATCTCCCTTTCCAAAGCCTGGATTGCATGTCGTTTCACATAATTCTGCGTAGTGACTAAAGATATCTCCCGAACAGGTTCCGGTGACTTAAAATATCGGATTTTATCCAGTTGTTCATCCACATAGTCTGAAATCGAAAGCTCCGGCAGAATGGTTATCCCATCATTGATATCCACCATTCTTTTAAGTGTTTCCACGCTGCCAGTATTATATTCAAAACGCCCAGAAAGATCCTGATTATGTTTATGATGGCAAATATTAAGTACCTGCCCTCGCATGCAATGCCCCTCATTCAACAGCCAGAGTTTATCATCGGCAATGTCATCTCCACTTAGCACTTTCTTGGAAAACAAAGGACTATTTTCAGAGATATAAGCAACAAAATTTTCATAGAACAGAGGCGACTCCAGTATCCCCTGATCATTTAAGGGTGTTGATAGCACACCGCAATCCAAAAGCCCCACCTTCAATTCGTGAACAATACGTTCGGTGGTATATTCCCAGATTTGCAATTGCAATTTCGGATACTTCTCCATAAATGTTGTCAGTACCTTCGGCAATAGATAAGGCGCGATAGTCGGAATAACACCGATCTTTAAGCTGCCCTCGATCTCCCCCTTCTTATCCTGTACGATTTCAGCGATCTTTCGGCTCTCCATCAGTACCGATCTCGCCTGTAGAATGATCTTCTCACCGATTTCGGTAGGTACAACCGGCTGCCGGCTGCGGTCAAAGATTTTTGCTCCCAGGGATTCTTCCAGTTTCTGGATCTGCATACTTAAAGTCGGCTGTGTCACAAAACATTTTTCGGCTGCGGCAACAAAACTACGATAAGTATCTACAGCAATGATATATTCCAATTGGATTAAGGTCATGTTAAAATCTTTAAAGCGCAAAATTACGAATACTCGTTTAAAACGATGGCAAATACACAATATTTTAAGGCTTGACCATTGCTTTCCCGTACATATTACACAATAAATACCTTGCCAAAAAACAAGAATTGATAGACTATTATGACAATAGTTGACCGAAAAGTCGGATTCATCAAAAAGCTTTTCTTAAATTTGGAGATTTACAACAGTTGATATAAAAAAAACCATGAAGTTTATACATCATACGACAATTGCACTGGCGCTATTATTATCGGCAACAAATATCCCACATGGTATAGCGAATCCAGATGAAGGAATGTATCCATTGAGCGATCTAAATAGAGCTGGATTAAAGAAAGCCGGATTAAAGATCAGTGAAAAAGATATTTACAACCCCGGTCAGGTTGGATTAGTGGATGCCCTCGTTCAGGTCAGTGGATGTACTGGATCATTCGTTTCCAATCGTGGCCTGATTATTACCAACCATCATTGTGCGTTTTCAGCAGTGCAGCTGGCCAGTACAGCCATCAACAATTACCTCAAAAATGGTTTTGTGGCACAAAATCAGGAACAGGAGATTGAAGCAAAAGGGTTAAAAATCAGAATTACCGACTCATACGAAGACGTATCTGTTAAAATATTAAATGCTGTTGCCAATATCAGTGATCCCGTAGAGCGTATTAATACAATTAAAAGAAAACAAGAGGAACTTGTCAAACAGGCTGAAAAAGAAGATCCTACAATCAAAGCCGAAGTGTCCGAAATGTTCATCGGTAAAAGCTACGTGCTGTTTCGCTACAAAACAATAGAGGATGTACGCCTGGTATATATACCACGTCAAAATATTGGCGAATTCGGTGGTGAGACTGACAACTGGGTATGGCCACGCCACACCGGCGATTATTCTTTCCTTCGTGCTTATGTGAGTAAAGATGGAAAATCTGCCCCCTATTCCAAAGATAATGTGCCCTACCAGCCTAAAAAACACCTAAAAGTCAATCCAAATGGCGTAAAAGAGAATGACTTTACCTTTATCTTGGGCTATCCGGGAAAAACATTCCGGCACCGTCCCGCACAATATATTAAGTACCAACAAGAATACTTGCTGCCTTATGTTTCCGATCTCTACGACTTCCAGAATAAACAGATGGAAGAAGCGGGTAAAGATAATACAGATATCGCGCTCTCTTTAGCAACGCGCATCAAACGCAACGCCAATGTACTCAAAAATTACCGCGGGAAGCTCAAAGGATTGCGCGGCATTGATCTTCTTTCAACTAAAAAACAAGAAGATGAAGCACTTGCCGCCTTTATTTTAAGCAAACCTGAACTTAAAGATAAGTATGGTAACCTGTTAAACGATATCGCTGCCTACTATCAGGTTAGTGACCAAGACGCGTTGAAAGAACTTTGGATTAATAATATCTATAACAGCACAAGCTTACTGAAAGTTGCCCGCGATCTCAATACCTTAAAAGTGGCAATGGGTAAAGAGCGCTCTTCACATGCCGCAAAACAGTTATTCGACTATAATGTCGAACAGCTTAAAAAAAGTATTCAAGAAACTTACGAAAGCTACAACAAACAGGCTGACCAACGTATTTTTGGGAAAATGCTTGCCGACGCTGCTGCTTTCCAGGGTAAAAATCAGATCACAGCCATTCAAAAGCTCCAATTGAATAACGAATCAGCCAATCAATTTGCAACACAGATCATCAATGGTAGTAAGCTTACCGATCAAAACTATATCTTAAATACCGTTTTGGCCGATGCAAATGCCCTACAGCAATTTGATGATAAACTGTTAATTCTCCAAAATGAACTGAACAGCGATATTGTTATTTTTGCTGCCGAACAGAAAAGACGCGAAGGCGTGTTAAATAAACTAATGGGTGACTATGTAGCGGTCAAGGAAATTTTTCAGGCCAAAAACTTTATTCCGGATGCCAATTCCACCTTGCGCTTGACTTATGGACATATCAAAGGTTATGCTCCGGCAGATGCCACCTATATGAAACCATTCACCAGCATTGAAGGTATTATCCAGAAAGGAAACCTCGGTCTGCCTGAATTCGACTATCCGCAGGAAATCAAGACAGCGTATCTCAATAAAAATTTTGGTCCCTACCTCAAAAAAGACCTGGGATCGGTTCCTGTCAATATACTCTATGACATGGACACGACCGGTGGCAACTCTGGTTCGCCGATCATGAATGCAAATGGGGAGTTAATCGGCGTAAACTTTGACCGTGCTTATGATGCAACAATCAACGATTTCGCATGGAATGAAAGCTACAGTCGGTCCATCGGTGTAGATATCCGTTATGTGTTATGGGTAGCCGATAAAATTGATAATGCGCATTTTATTTTGAAAGAAATGGGTATATAATCCCTTTGCGTAAAGTAACTACTACAACAAAAAAGCACCTGAATCATTTGTTTAGGTGCTTTTTTTTATCGTCACTATGGCTTATAAAATTATACAAGCATTATTTTTCCATCAAATTCTGCAGCACCTGTTTCAACCGATTTAATCCCTCCTCTAAAATTGGTCTCGCACAGGCAATATTCAAGCGGATAAAGGAATCACTTCCTTTTCCATACATCGCTCCAACATTCACCTGTAAGTGGGCTTCCTGCAGGAGCAACTGTCCCAGCTTCCGGCTGGAAAGATTTAAAGCCGAACAATCTAGCCAAACCAAATAGGTACCTTCCAGGGGAACAATTTTCAGGAAAGGCAAATGTTGAGCCACGTAATTTTTTACATAAACATAATTATGATGAACATAACTCAAAACTTGCTGCAGCCATTCCTCACCATGTTGATAGGCCGCTATTAAACCAGTTATCGCAAAAGGACTTATACTGGCGATCTCATTGACAAGAAAAGCCTGCTGCACCTTTTTGTTCAGCAGTGGATCCGCGACAATAACCGTGGCGACTTGCAGGCCCGCCAGATTAAAGGTTTTGCTCGGTGCCATGCAAGTGATGGTATTCGCCAGAAAGGCTGGATCAATCGTTCCAAAAGGAATATGTCGATACCCCTCATAAACCAGATCGCAGTGGATCTCGTCCGAAACAACCAGTACATTGTTTTTTAGACAGATTTCACCCAATTGCTCAAGCTCCGCTTTTGTCCAGACCCTACCCGCAGGGTTATGTGGGCTGCAGAGAATAAAGAGCTTTACCTTTGGATCACTTGCTTTCCTTTCAAAATCCACAAAATCAATGGTATACTTTCCATCTTTGTACAGTAGATCATTGGAAACAACTTCACAGCCATTACGTTCGATCGACGAAAAAAAACAATGATACACAGGTTCCTGTATCAGCACTTTATCCCCCGTTTCGGTCAATGCGGCGACAATTGCCGACAGTGCAGGTACCACACCTAAAACCGGAAGTATCCACTCGCGCTGCAGTTGGAAACCATGTTTACGGCTAGACCAGTCCGCTACTGCTTGATAAAAAGCATCCGGAACTCTTGCATAACCATAAACTGCATGTTGCACACGTTCGCTCAGCGCATTAATAATTTCGTTGGATGCAGGAAAGTCCATATCGGCAACCCAGAGTGGAATTAAATCCGCATAATCCTGCTGATTCCATTTGACCGAATCCGTACCCCGACGGTCAATTATTTTATCAAAATTGTAGATCATAAAGCAATTTACTCAAAAATACCACGTACTTCCAACAATACTTCTGAGAAAATAGGAAGTAAAAAAATTGTCGAGACAAGCTGCCACGGCCCTGACAACTGCAGGACAGCGCGCGTTCAGGATCACGGCCATTCGCAAAACGTTCCTGACCACTGTTATTATCAGAAGTCAGCACATAAACTGAAATTAAGGGCGGTCAAAAATCAAGGGAAAGATTATATTTACATAAAATATAGCATATTGACTATGGCCCAAAGCAACTTTTCATGGAAAGCAAGAATCCGAAGTTTTGGTTATGCCTTCAATGGTTTAAAAATCGTCTGGCGGGAAGAACACAATTTCAGGGTACATCTCCTAGCCGCAGTATTGGCAATCGCACTTTCCTGGGCCCTCCGGATAAGTCCTTATGAATGGTTAGCCGTTGTCTTTTCGATCGGTTTTGTTCTTGTCTGCGAATTACTGAATACAGCACTGGAAAATCTAGCTGATTTTGTCTGCCCCGAAAAAAATCCCAACATAAAAAGGATCAAGGACATCGCAGCTGCAGCCGTTATGCTGAGTAGCTTAACGGCCTTATTAATTGGACTGCTTATATTTGTTCCTAAACTGCTATCATTGGCTCACATGTTCTAAGGCAAATTTTTCGTCATAGCTCAATTTATCCGGGGCAACAAAAGACATCTTCCCTCCTTTTTCCTCCATGTTTCCAAAACCTTCGACTGCCCTGTTTTTGGAAAATTTAAAAGCAACCTGCCGAACAGATTGTTGCCCTTCCGAGGCAAAAGTATAATCAGCTAACACTATACTGTCCTTTAACACCCCATCAATATGGCCTATATTGCGGTCTTTCTCTTTCCATCTGTAACTCAGGTCGCCGTGCACCCGGTTACCGTCGATCGCAATGGTCAGCGAAATTGTGTCACCATTTTTGAGGTATTGATACTTTCCCGGCTCAGCAACTGCGGCAATAGTTGTTGCTGTATCCCGGTTCAATTGCACCTGGTCGCCTTGCTTTTTACCACTTTGCTGACAAGCGACGGTAAAAAGCAGTAACGATAATCCAATATTGATTACTTTCATGCGAATAATTATTTTTCTTAAATATACACTGACAAGCTGCAAAATCAGCGCCAATGGGAATTTATTGATGAACTGATGCGTACCTATAAACGAGCTATTTCCTCTGCTCTGCTCATTCTTATCAATAGCAATCAAAACAATATATTGTTTTAAATAACTAACATTTAAACTTTTGAAATTCAGAAAACAAAAATTGCCGCAATATTGTTTATAAGTTAGCGACTGATAAAATATTAAAAATAAACAATTTAGTAACAATAAAATTATTCACAGCATATTGTAAAGCTAATTTTTATTAGTAAATTGTACATTATAAAATTCAGAAATTCTTAACCAATATTAGTATGAAAGATGTAAGCTTTAAGAAATTTGACAGTGGGTGTACATCCCTCACTAAATTATCCATTGAAACAGATTTGGCTATTATTGTAAAAGAGAATGTTTCTACTTCTTCGGAATCGAAAATAGAAAAACTTCGACGCTGTAAAGAGGAGTTATTGAAGAGCCTTTGGTTTGTTCAACGCCAGTGTTGATCGGTAATTCACAAAATTCAATCAATAGTCCGAATACCTTATTTTTCCTAAACAGAAAGCCTCTCCAGTTATTTTAAATTGGAGAGGCTTTTTTAATAGAATGCTGCTGATCTACGCGAATCAGAGTGATTTCAAATGTTTATAATTCGACTTAATGGTATCCCAGACCTCCTCTACATGGCCGGATAGCATTAATTTAGCCATACTTTCGGTCATTCCTTTCATTTGGCTGAATGATATTTTGGGTGGCATAGCCAAGGCATTGGGACTGGTATAAATATCCACGAGTACAGGTTCGTCCGTTATGCCGAAGGCCTCACTCAGTATTCCGTCTACCTCCTCAGGTCGGGTCACCGTAAATGCACGGATTCCCATCGCCTGCGCTACCATTGCAAAATCTGGGTTGACCATATTGGTTTCCTGATCTTTTAAACCGGCAACCTGCATCTCCAATTTAACCATCCCGAGTGAACGGTTATTGAACACAATCAGCTTGATCGGCAAATTATATTGTTTTATCGTCGCAAGATCACCCAGCAACATCGAAAGGCCGCCGTCCCCGCAAAAGGCTATAATCTGTCTTTCGGGATGTGCCAATGCCGCTCCTATAGCCATTGGCATTGCATTCGCCATGGATCCGTGATTAAATGAGCCCAGCATTTTGCGATCCCGGCGTTGATTGATATAGCGTGCTCCCCAAACACAGGACATCCCTGTATCTACTAGAAAAATAGCATCATCGCTTGCTTTTTGATCAATTGTATGCGCCACAAATTCTGGCTGAATAGCACATTCACTGCCCGGGTCTTCGACATAGATCATCAGATCTTCTTTTACCTTCTCATAGGCAGCCAATTGTTTTTCGAGAAAATTAGAATCAGTTCGTGCTTCCACAAAGGGTAGGACAGCTTTCAACGTGTGCTCAATATCTCCCACCAGGCCATAATCCACAATCGATCTTCGACCGAGTTTCTCGCCCTCGATATCAATCTGAACAATTGTTTTATTGGTGGGTATAAAATCCTTGTAAGGAAAATCTGTCCCCAGCAGCAGGATCAGATCCGAATGGTGCATACTCTGAAAGGCAGAGGCTGTCCCCAAGAGCCCTGTCATTCCAATTTCGTTGGGATTATCCCGTTGAATATCCAGTTTGGCCTTAAACGAATAACCTACAGGTGCCTGAATTTTTTCAGAAAGCTCCACAACTTGTTTTTGGGCCTTTCTGGCTCCTACACCGCAGAATAAAGTCACTTTATCCGCTTGGTTGATATATTGAGCCAAACGACCGATTTCAAGTTCCGATGGCCTGATCTGTGGTTCGGTGAAAAATACCTTTGCCGAAGTGTTCATATGCACAGCCTCCATTTCGGAAACATCTCCCGGCAGACCGATAACGGCAACATCCCGTTTCGAAATCGCTTGTTGTAAGGCATTCTGCACCATCCGTTGCACTTGTTCAGGTCGGGTGATCATCTGATTATAACAGGAGCAGTCGTCAAATAATTTGATTGGATTTGTCTCCTGAAAATAATCTGTACCAAACTCATAAGTAGCACAGGTCGAAGCAATCACCAACATTGGCACACGTGTTTTATGTGCTTCATACACTCCATTGATCAGATGTACATGGCCGGGGCCACTACTTCCCGCACAGCAGGCAATGCCCTGCAGATCCGCTTCGGCCGTCGCTGCAAATGCACCGACCTCCTCATGCCTGACGTGTATCCATTGCATGCTCCCATCCGCATGCACGGCCTCATTGAAAAAGTTTAAACTATCCCCCGTTACGGCATAAATACGCTTAATTCCCGCATCCTTTAAAATACCAACGATCTGCTGTGCTACATTTTTCATACCCATATGATGATTTAGAATTTTGATAAGGCGATGATACGCTGAATACGTTATCGCTTCTTTATAACAACAATATTGAATAACAATGGTTTTGGATATTCCACTATTCGACAAAAGGTACAGACGGATGGATCGGCAATTTTTATACCCCAACACGAGATGACAGGCTATGGCTTTTTAGAAAACCTTGCCTCAAAAAAATAGGCTGCTCTCCTGATACCGGAGAGCAGCCTATCATTCAACTATAGGATCGTCTAATTATTTGATCTTATTGGATAATTCACTTACAAAAGCTTTGGCATCATTGAGATCCTCATTCCAGGCAGCATAACGTCGAGATTTTTTTAATTTAGCGATTTTTGCATTCAGCTTGGCCAAATTCGCCTGATCATTGGATTTTTCCAACTTTTCTTTCAGAATATTTACTTTCGTGTAATCCTGGATCCCCTCCAGCATACGCTCGTAACGGATAGAGCTACGACCTTGCGGATAAACAATATACGTATCTCCGGCAGGCCATGTACGGAATCGTGAATCTTGCATTGGATTGGCTACCCAGGAATTAAAGGCCCAACGCAGTGCACCGTCAAATCCCGCAGCCAGTGCGTACCAAGCCATATAGGTCGATTCCGCCGGATCGGAAAATGTAAATTGGTTCGGAAACTCATCTGAACAGCAAACATAAAATGTAGTGATATACCCTTTTTTACGTCTTTCAATTAAATCATTTTGATCGAAAGGATCCCCTACAGCAACACTGATATCGGTACTTTTTTGATAACGCTTATAACTTTTATGGTTGTCCGCAAAAGCAATTCCAAATTCAGGTACCACACGTTCTAAAAGTTCCACCGCTGGATCCATTTGCTCCTGTGCTCGCTCATCCATTGCAATATTGGTAATTTTCAACCAGCCTTTGGCGCTGACATGTTTACTAAAATCTTTTAAGAAAGGTGTCCATAGCTCCTCAAACACAGGCGTGCCGGGTTTTGCAACCACATTGACCTGTTCATTTTTTGCTTCATCGAAATAATGTACCTCATTGTTCCAGGGCAGTAAAGAGTAACAATTGATCTGTTTGTTAATTCCCAGATCCATCATAAATTGAACCCATCGGTCAAATACCGCATAGTTATAGCTCCAGGATCCATCTTTTGCTTTCTTCCAGGTGATCATATCCGCATAGGGATCATAGGTCTGTACATTCCAGGCATCCTTATTTAGGGTTGCTGTGATGACTTTCTGACCAGCAGCAGCCAGCTGCTTCATTGTTGGCTTTAAGGCTTCAAAATGCTCATCACTCCACATCTTAACATTATTGACCCGCGCTACAGCCGATGGGTGTTGCCACTGATCCAAATGGAATGACCATTGTGAAGCCGGCGGTAATACATGCTCCTGAACATTCACAATCAGATCCAAATTCTGTACGACCTTACCTTTTTGTTTAACAGCAATGACTGTCTTATATTGACCTGCCGCCGCTCCAGCAGGAACTTTTACCGTAATCCAGACTGGACGTACGCGCTTGGCCTCAAGATTATAGCTTTTGACATCATCGAGCATATCGGCAGAAAGAGCAGCTTTAAAATCTTCGGGTTTACGATAGCCACAACCCTCCGCAAATTCATCTGTCATCACATAACGAACAAATCGTGCCTGCACCGCATCGGCGGAAATGGTTTTCCCGGTCCTTGACCTTAGCTCGCCCGTCGAAATGACAACATCCGGTGCTGCTGCGCTTGTCCACAGGAGCATTTGTGCCGATACCTGCTCCCCTTTCCAGGCATCCACCGTATTGTTAGGCTGGACAGCGATATTCGGGTTTAAAGATTTCGGAAAACGTTTATCGATAGACACAAACGATGCGTGCAAACCCGGTTTAACATTTGACCAATCGGAAAGCGTATCTCTTGTCGGATCTGCCATCTCAGTAAAAGTCGTTCCCACAGCATAACGCCCCTGGGAAAAACCTTGATTATTGCCGCAAAATAATAGACATGCGCATGCAATAGTAGAATAAATAGTAGTTTTAGGCATAACAGTTGTAATTAACAAAAAAAGCAAACATTTTCTGTTTGCTTTAAAAATACTAAAATTTTATTTATCTCCGCTTAACTTTGCTCAAAAATTTTAGAAAGTGCAGTATAAAGCTCCGGATGGTTTTTCTGAAATTTTGCTGGATTTTCAAAAAAGTATTCTGATGCGACAGCAAAAAATTCCCCGGGGTTGGTCATACCATAGGTATCAATATCCGATTGGTGCTGCTTTATCTTACTAATTTCCGTACGTATTAAATTCATAAAAGGAATAACAGCTGCTTTGTCCAACAAATAAGTCGGAACACCATCTATTGTGCCATCGCTTTTATCAATAAGGTGCACAAATTCATGAATCGCTGTATTCTGACCATCACTTGGATTTTGAAAACCATATTCTAATGCTGCTTTAGACAAAATCATCTGTCCGTTCATGGCTCCTTCCCCCACCATTCCCATGATATTCCGGTCTGCATGACCTTCAAATTGATAATCAGCATTGAAATGGGCGGGATAAACCATAATATTGGTCAGGTTTGGATAAGTCCATTTCTTGAAAGCAAAGATCGGAATAATTGCGCTGGCCGCAATAAGCATATAATCTTTCAGTTCTAAGACAACCCCCACGCCCTCAATCTTGACCGTATCCAAAAATGACAGACAGCGCGACTCAAATTCCTGTTTATCTATGCTAGAGAGCTGCCGGTAATAAGCAACCTCCTTTTCGAGGATATCCTTCCCCTCATCACTCAGGACGCGTTTAATAGCCTTGTTGTTTTTCGCAGTACGATTTAACAAGTAATAGACAACATAGATGGTTACCGGTACAAGTAGTATAATAAAAATCTTTCCTAACATATTATTTTATCTTTATCCAACGGGGATCTCTGGCCTGCAAATTACGCAAAAAGCCTTTAAAATGAGATGTGCCAAATAAGATTAAAATTTTCTGCTGCGGAGCGTCAGCCACAAGAGAAGCTAGATTTTCTTCCCGTTGTTGCATGATAAATTCTTTATCAAACTTATTCTTGAGTGCTGTTTTTATGGGTTTGCAACCATAGGGTGCATTTAGCGGAGTATCGTAGTCGCAGGCATCGAGCTTTATGGTACCATAGCGGTATTCAAAATCGTCCAACAGCTTATTCTTTGGAATATCTGCATTCACAGCGGTTTCGTAATTAACCAGAAAAAAAGAGTAATCTGGCTGACTGATGATACGTTGTCCCAATTTACGGTACAGGGGCGCCCTCAGTACTTTTGATGTATCTCCGGGAGTTTCAATGCATTGTTGCAAGCCAAGGCGGTTGCCGGTCAGTTTTCTGAATTTTCGATCATATAGATCTCGTTGTTCGGCGCTATCCACCCTGTAGGCAATACTTTCATAAAAAACAACATAACCCGATTTTTGGAGAGAGTCTACCGCGGCCTGGATCTGATCATAATATACACGCGTTCCCAAATGCCGCATCGGGATATATATAATGCGGCGGTCACCGTTATGAAGTTCAAATCTTCGCGAAGCATCTCGTAACACGCCGGTGCTCTGTACCATTAAAGAAGTATCACAACCGGCAAATGTGATCAATAAAAAAAGAAGGGAGATAATCTGTTTCAAAGCATTTTTTTATTACAATAACATGCAATTATAACAATATATTATCTCCCTTGTTTAATAAATTTATACGGTGGCCAGCCCGATTGTCGTGCCACTTGGGATAACAGCATTTTTTTTGATCACCACAATACCATCGCAGACTGTGTACGTCTGATGATTGGCATTCAACAAATGGGGACCGCCATTAATGCGGACATCATTTCCGATACGACAGTTTTTATCCAGGATCGCATTTTCGATATAACAGCGTTCACCTACCCCAACGATAGGCATATTTTTTCTTTTCGCTTCATCCATATCCGAAAAATCCTCGTAATAGTCGGACCCCATCATATAAGTTCCCCGTACGACTGAACCAATACCAATACGTGAACGTACACCGATCACCGAGCGGTCTACCTTATCGGCATGGATAATACATCCATCAGAGATAACCGAATTAATCAATGTCGTGCCCGAAATCTTAGAAGGAGGCAACATACGTGGCCGGGTAAAAACCGTATTTTTATCAAATAGGTTAAAGGCTGGAATATTATCCGTCAGCCCGATATTCGCTTCATAAAACGACCCTATTGTTCCAATATCGGTCCAATAGCCTTCATACTGATAGCTGAGTACTTTGATATTTTCAATCGCATCCGGAATAATCTCTTTTCCAAAGTCCATTCCGCTATTTTCTTCCAACAGACGCTTGAGTACACCTTTACTGAATACATAGATCCCCATGGAGGCCAGGTATTCCCGCCCCTCCGCCTTCAAGTGATCGTTCACTTCCGAACTCCAGTCCAGCAACTGCTCACTATTGGGCTTCTCGATAAACGATGTGATGTGGTTGTGTTCATCCGATTTAAGAATACCAAAACCTGTTGCATCTTTGCCATTGACAGGAATGGTCGCAATTGTCAGATCACCTTCATTCTGTACGTGAAAGTCCACCAGCGCATCAAAATCCATCTGATAAAGCTGATCCCCCGATAAGATCAAAACATAATCGTAATCTATGCTTGCCAGCTTCTTGAACGATCTACGCACGGCATCTGCGGTGCCTTCAAACCATTTGTCACCATCATTCGTCTGTTCGGCCGCTAAAATATCGACAAAACCCTTACTAAAAATACTGAAGTTGTATGTATTTTTTATATGGGAATTCAGCGAGGACGAATTGAACTGTGTCAACACAAAAATCTTATTGAATCCCGAATTGAGACAATTCGAGATGGGAATATCAACCAAGCGATATTTTCCTGCAATAGGAACAGCTGGTTTAGACCGTTGGTCGGTCAACGGATATAGACGTGAACCCCTTCCTCCGCCCAAGACGATAGCTACTACATTGTGATGTGACATATCAAATTAAATTAATTGGTTATATAGACTTATATATTTCGCTGCGGATTTATCCCACGAAAAATCCAAACTCATTATTTTGTGTTGGTTGTCCTCAAATTTGGACCTATTTTCATAATACTCGACAGCGCGGATAATAGCTTTTCTGATATCAGCCACCTCAAGCGTGTCAAAACCAACACCATACCCATCGTTTTCCAGATCGATGACCGTATCTTTTAGGCCACCTACACGGTGTACGATCGGCAAGGTCCCATATTTCATGGCATAAAGCTGATTGAGCCCGCAAGGTTCGACCCGCGAAGGCATCAAAAGAAAGTCAGCACTTGCATAGAGCCAGTGTGCAAGATTTTCATCATAACCAAAGAACACATCAAAATTTTCTACCTTTTCCTCGACGAGCATTTTTACCCGTGCCTGAATCGCCGGATCTCCAGCTCCCAGTATAAATATACTCAATCTGTCTGAAAAATTTTTGGTTAGATCCAAAATTATATCCGGTAATAAATCAGCTCCTTTTTCAGCGGCAAAACGTCCGATAAAAACCAATAAAGGAAGGTCTGGATTAATTTTATACTGCTGCGCCAGAGCCTGCTTATTTTTTAGTTTACCGGCAAAGGCCGAGGCAAGATCATAATTTTCAATCAGGGTATAATCTTTGCCGGGGTCCCAGATATCCCAATCAATTCCATTGACAATCCCGACCGACTTGTTTCGTTCATCGTAAAACAGATGCTGTAGTCCGTTAGCTTCCACATACAATTCTTCAAGATACCCCTCCGAGACCGTCGTATAGGCATCACAGCACTTGATCAGTGCTGCAAGTGGATTGATCAAACCGTCCCAGTCCAACAGCCCCCATTTCCAGCTGTCAAATCCAGGCAATAAAATCGCTTTGCTCCAGTGTGTCCAACCCTGATACTGACCGTTGTGAACAGTCGCTACCGTCTTTACATCGGCAAGGAAATTATATTCATTGCTGTATTTCATCAAAAAAGGCATTAAACCCACATGATGATCATGGCAATGCACGATATCAGGTACAATTGCTTTTTCCTTAAACCAATTTAACACAGCATGCTGAAAGGCAATAAACTGCTCGCCCTCATCCGGATAGCAATAAACCTCCCTGCGATCCAGTTTGCCAGGAATTTTAATCAGATAGAGTTCAAACCCCAATATATTGTCTTTTTCCTTGAAAACACTATAATGCAATAATTCGGATCCTTGAAAAAAAGTTCCTTCATGAATCACATCGAAGGAGTGTTGCTGAACAAATGGACGGTCGTACCAAGGCATGATAACAGCTGCATCCACACCAAGTTTAGTTTGATACTTAGGCAATGCGCCGACCACATCTGCTAGACCACCAACCTTGGCTATTGGATAACATTCGACACTTAAATGAAATACTTTCATTGGTACATATTTTTTCCCATCGTTCAGATGGAGCTTATGTTATTTAAATTTATTTTAATCAACTTCTACTACGAGAACAGCATCTTAGACGGGAATACGTTCCGCTGGCTTTACAGGAACAGTTTCTCTCAGCTCCTTCTTCCGCTTAAGGATATACCCCCCGAGTGGTGGAAGATCGACCTGGGCCGACTGTGCACGGTTCATCCAATGCAGGTGTTCCGTTTCCACATGTTGACTGCTGACTCCTGAACCAAAATATGCAAGATCATCCGAGCTCAAAACCACTTCCCATACGCCGGCATAAGGCAGTCCGATACGAAAATGTTCACGGACAACAGGCGTCAGGTTAATCACAACCACCGTATCATCCCAGGAGTCAAACGCCTTACGCCAATAAACCAAGATTGAATTTTCACGGTCACCGGCATCTATCCATTCGAAGCCCGAGGCATCAAAAGCCTTTTGATAGAGACTGGGTTGTTGCTGATAAGTTGCATTTAAATCGGCCACGAACCTTTTCATCCCTTGATGTGGCATAAATTCCAGCAGATGCCAGTCGAGTGACTGGTTCACATTCCACTCAGACGTTTGCCCAAACTCTCCCCCCATAAACAACAATTTCGTTCCTAAGAATGTATACATAAATAAGTATAAGGCCCTTAGATTGGCGAATTTCTGCCACTCATCTCCAGGCATCTTATAAATTAGAGGCTGTTTTCCATAGACGACTTCATCGTGCGAGAGCGGGAGCATAAAATTCTCATGAAAAGCATATACTGTTGCGAATGTGATGCGATCGTGATGGTACTTCCTGTTGATCGGATCTTCCTTAAAATAATCCAGGGTATCATGCATCCATCCCATCATCCATTTCATCCCAAAGCCCAGTCCACCTGCATAGGTCGGCTTACTCACACCCGGCCAAGAGGTTGATTCTTCGGCAATGGTCTGTACGTCGGGAAAATGCGCATAAACAGCTTCATTAAATTCCTTCAGAAATTGTACCGCCTCCAGATTTTCATTACCGCCGAATTCATTCGGAATCCATTCACCGGCATTCCGGCTATAGTCCAGATACAACATCGAAGCAACGGCATCCACACGAAGCCCATCGATATGAAAACGGTCCAACCAATAAAAAGCATTACTGATCAGGAAAGAGCGCACCTCATTACGGCCATAATTGAAAATATACGATTGCCAGTCCGGATGGAAGCCCTTTCGTGGATCTTCGTGTTCATAAAGACATGTGCCGTCAAAGCGATGAAGTCCATGCGCATCGCCAGGGAAATGTGAAGGTACCCAATCCAATAATACCCCAATTCCCGCTTCATGTAACGCTTCGATCAGGTACATTAAATCCTGTGCAGAACCGTAACGCGAACTCGCTGCAAAGTAGCCCGTGATCTGATATCCCCAGGAAGGATAATAAGGATGCTCCATCAGTGGCATAAATTCTACGTGCGTAAAATTCATTTCCTTGACATAAGCAACGAGCTGCACAGCAATCTCCCGATAGTTCAACAAGGTGTCCGGGCTCTCCGGATCTCTCGCCCATGAGCCCAGATGCAGTTCATAGACCGACCAAGGTTGATCCAGTCTATTTTTTACAACACGCTCCTTCATCCAGTTTCCATCATTCCATTCATACCAATTAGAATGAACAATGGATGCCGTTTTGGGTGCTACCTCCCATCTGAATGCGAAAGGGTCACCTTTCTCAAGCTCTTCTCCGGAAGAGGATTGAATACAATATTTATAAGTTTCACCATTGGCAATGCCTGGAATAAATCCTT
This sequence comes from Sphingobacterium sp. NGMCC 1.201703, assembly GCF_047784615.1. Lineage (NCBI taxonomy): Bacteria > Pseudomonadati > Bacteroidota > Sphingobacteriia > Sphingobacteriales > Sphingobacteriaceae > Sphingobacterium > Sphingobacterium sp. NGMCC 1.201703. The sequence goes on from NZ_JBLOHD010000002.1 coordinate 399,369, forward strand.
CCCAGATGCCACTTGTATCCCAGCGGACATTTAAAGGGTGGCTCCCTTTGTCCCAGAAATTGAAGTTTCCCGTTACGGAAACGGATTTTGCATTTGGGGCCCAAACCGCAAAATAAACGCCTCTTTCACCCTCTACTTCCAGTTCATGCGAACCAAATTTTTCATACAATTTGAAATGCCTGCCCGACTGGAACAGAGCAACATCAAATTCCGAAAAAAGACTATGCGGTATTACTTGATTGGCCATGTTTAACCCTCTATCAATATGTTTTCAAATTCACGTGCGACATTAATCCAATATCGCCCCTGTTCATCCTGTTGTATTTTTGTATCGATTCCATCTGTTTTCACTTTTTTAACTGCAAATGGCAAACCTATTAACTGGAGCTTATACTCTTCGTATCTTTCGGTAAATAATCCATCACGGGTCTGTTTGATCGACAGGGAATCTTTTAATCCGGACACTGTAAAGCATTTTTCCAAATAGATATCCTGTTCATATGCGAATGTGTCTCCATGATCAGAATACACATATGAACGGTGTACCCCTTCCGAAAAATAGATATTCAACTGTAGTTCTTCGACCTTCTTTTCACCTGTGTATTGCATGACCGGGTATTCTGGGATGACAGAACCGCCACGGATAAACATCGGCATTTCATCCAGCGGAGTTGCAATGGTATGCTCTTTTCCGCCAACATAAACCTCATTATTGAAGTAGTAGAACCAGTCTCCGGCAGGCAGATAAACCACCTTGCTCGTCTGACCGGGCTGCAACACAGGCGACACCAATATCTTATCGCCAAAACAGAATTCTTCCTCGCGCTGCCAATTCGTAGGAATATGCTGCTCCACCATTGAAATCGGACGCAAAATCGGATACCCATATTTCGTTTGCTCCCAAAAACAGGTGTAGATATAAGGCAAAAGTTTGTACCGCAGTTCAATAAACTTTTTATTGATTTTCTCCCAGTCCTCACCGAAACTCCAAGGTTCGCGATCACGGGTATCCCCCGCTGAATGCACACGCATAAACGGAGAAAAAACACCAAATTGCATCCATCGTGTGAACAGTTCCCCATCTGGCTCCCCGGTAAAACCACCAATGTCCGTTCCACAGAAAGACATTCCTGAGGTAGACAAACGCTGCAACTGCAGGGTACCTAGTTTGAGGTGTTCCCAACTCGCTAAATTATCCCCGGTCCAAACCGAAGAATACCGCTGCGTTCCTGCATAAGCCGCTCGTGTAATGGTAAATGGACGTTTGTTTTTATACAATTTCTTTAAGCCGTCATAGGTAGCACGAACCATTTGCATGCCATACACATTGTGCGCTTTTCGGTGCGATCCACGATGCCCATCGTATTGATGTCTGACATCATCCGGAAAAGTCCCACGGCCAAAAACTGCCGGCTCATTCATGTCATTCCAAAAGCCTGCGACACCATCTTCTACCAGCCCCTGATATAAGGTTCCCCACCACTGTCTCACTTCGGGGTTGGTAAAATCAGGAAACTGACAGCGCCCGGGCCAGACAAAGCCTTCCATAAAATAGTCATCCCCACGGCGACAGAAATATTTATTCTCTTTCCCTTCCCGAAATACCCAATAGTTTTCATCCACCTTAATACCCGGATCAATCATGACCACTGTCTTGAAGCCCTCATTGGCAAGATCAGCGATCATTTTCTTGGGATTTGGAAAATATTGTTTATTCCATGTAAAACAACGGTAGCCATCCATGTAATCAATATCCAGATAAATGGCATCACAGGGAATCTGTCTTTTTCTGAATTCTTCGGCTACCTTACGCACATTCGCTTCCGGATAATAACTCCATCGGCATTGATGGTAACCGATTGCCCAAAGTGGTGGTAAATAATGTGTTCCTGTCAAGGTATGGTACCTGCGGATCACGTCAATGATATGCGGTCCATGGATATAGTAGTATTGTAATTCTCCGCCCTCTGACCAAAAACTGGTTTTTCCCGGATCCTCAGCAGCAAAATCGAAATAGGTCTTAAACGTATTGTCAAAGAAAATACCGTAAGCTTCACCGTCCTTCAGTCCAATGTAAAAAGGAATGGTTTTGTATAAGGGGTCCTGGTCATAAGCAAAAGCATAGGTGTCCGAGTTCCAATTCTTTAATCGCTTGCCACGCAGATTAAGCTTAGTAGCCTTATCGCCCAGTCCATAAAATGCTTCATTTTCAAAAGCAACTTTAGTATTATAGACATAATAACCCCCAAAATCCGGGCTCTCCTCCCAATGCATCGGCGCCAAATCCGCGTTGAATAATTTACCCGCTCGATCGGAAAAGGAAATCAAAAAATCACTTTTATTGATGCGACAGGAAATAGTGTTGGTATGCACACTATAATGGTCTACCTCTTCTTTACATTGATGTATACTGACCCGATGGTCTTTCTTTGCCAGTGCATAAGAGAAATCCTCCAGAAAAGTCCCCTGTGGAGCAAGTCGAACACGCACGATCTCATCCGTTACGATTTTCACCTCTACTTTTGCCTTACCATCAGAAAAATAGTATGATTTGTCATTTTGATGATGGGATACAACTGACTCAAGGTATTTCTTTTCAATTTTAGGCAAATCCAGTACCGGATTATTCACATGATGCATACTTTCCAAAGTATCATCATGTTCTTCCTCGTTTAGTGTGGTTTGATTTAGGTTGTCGTCTTCAAGCATAGCTGTAATATATTAAAAGTTTCTGTAGGCTTAATTCCTCTTTAAGATAGAAAAATTATCCCGCGCCGGCAACAAAACATAAAAAAAAATCCCGTTCCTATACAGGAGCGGGATTGTTTATGTCAAATGGATCTCAACGCTGCTATTTTAAAAAATGAGCACGAAGCATCCAAGCCATTTTCTCGTGTTTTTCCAGTAAGCCCACCAAAAAATCTTCCGTACCATTATCCGCGGTATCACCAACGACAGCAATATCCGCCCGAATGGACATCGCAATAGACTCATGATCCGATAATAATTCCTTATAATAAGATTGACTATCTGTCTTCTCCGAGGTGGATTCTGTCAAGCGGGTTAATTTCAGGTATTTATCAAATGTACCTACCGCATAGTGTCCCAGGGTACGTACACGCTCCGCAACTTCATCAATAACTTCTGCCAACTCATCGTATTGGGACTCTAAAAATAAATGAGCAGCATGAAAATCAGCTCCTTCGACATTCCAATGCGCATTGCGTGTTTTCATATAGATAATGTGCTCATCGGCTAATAAGACATTGAGCAATTTCGCAACTTTTTTTAAGTCTGCATCTTTAATTCCAATTGAAGTTTTCATATTGTTTTTATTTGTTAACTATATCTTTTCATTGCTTAGTTAAATTTACCCAAAAAAGCAGGGAATACCAAAAAAACTAAGATTAAAATGTCATTTCAATAGCATAATAACCGTATTTTTGCCAACAAAATATTATTAGAGGGAAGACTGTGGGTACTTTAGACAACAACACTTATTTTCATGCATTCAAGGCGGATATTTCGGACATCGAACTTCCCCTGCGATTTACCTTTCCATTTTGCTATGAGCCACACCCACTAGCCATTGCTGCCGCGGAAGAACTTCAGGCTTACCTTGAGATCCAAAACGAATGGAAGCATAACTTTGGCCTTGGAGAAAATAATAAAGGGCTTGCCATAGGCAAGATGTTTGGCATACTGGTTGTCCGCGATCAGCAGCATCGGCTTGGGTATCTTGCCGCCGTATCCGGAAAACTTGCCGGCAGCAACAAACACCGCTATTTTGTCCCCCCCATATTTGATATGTTGGAAGAGGACGGCTTCTTTTTGAACGAAGAAGTACATTTAAATGCCCTCAATAGAAAAATTGAACTTCTTGAAAACAGTGAAGAGCTTGAGCGGACAAAACACAATCTCAACGTTTTAAAAGATCAATGGAACACACAGCTTGACCTGCTCAAAACAAAACTCCGAAATCAGAAAAAAGAACGCAAGGAAACCCGGACGAAATTACGTCCGCTCCTTTCGGATGAGGATTACGAAATACTGATGGACGATATGCGCAGCCAGAGCCTCAAGGACAAACAGGAGCTTCAGCGCTATCAATATGACATGCATCGGGCACTGGAATCGGAAAACCTTAAACTCCAAGGCTTGCTTTCTGACATTGCTGCATTAAAAGAAGAGCGTAAGATGCGATCCGGAAATCTGCAAAAACAGCTTTTTGAACAATATAATTTTTTGGACGCAACTGGGCAGCACAAGAATGTTGTTGCAATTTTTCAGGACTTTGACCAAAGCACGCCACCCGCGGGCTCCGGAGAATGTGCCGCACCGAAATTATTGCAATATGCCTACAGCAACAACCTTACACCCATAGCCTTGGCCGAATTCTGGTGGGGCTGCTCCCCTTCGTCCGAAATCCGCAGACATAAAAATTATTATCCGGCCTGCCGTAAAAAATGTGAACCAATCTTAGGTTATATGCTTCAGGGACTCGAGGTAGACCCCAATCCCATGCAACAGGAAACGACATTGCACACCGAACTTCCACAAATCTATGAGGACGAAGATATCATTGTTTTCAATAAACCGGCCGAGTTTTTATCCGTCCCCGGAATATATGTCAAAGATTCCGTCTACAATCGGGTACTCCAACGCTATCCCAATGCAGGTCCGATAATTATCCATCGACTGGATATGTCCACTTCGGGATTGCTGGTTGTTGCCAAAAATAAAGAAGCCCATCAATTTATACAGGATCAATTTATACGACATACCATAGCCAAGGAATATATCGCTTTGTTGGATGGTATCGTTGAACAGGAATCCGGGTTAATCGACCTTCCTCTGCGTGTGGATCTCGATGATCGGCCAAGACAAATGGTCTGTTACAGCTACGGCAAACCAGCCCAGACCAAGTGGGAGCGGATCTCAATCGAAGGTGATAAAACAAGAATCCGTTTCTATCCCTTAACAGGCCGCACACATCAACTTCGTATGCATGCCGTTCATCCAGAGGGACTCGCCACACCTATTGTCGGCGACGATCTTTATGGCAAAAAAGCGGATAGATTACACCTCCACGCAACTTTTATCAAGTTGATACATCCAAGTACCAAACAGGAAATCAGCTTTGAAATCCCACCTGAATTTTAACAGAATTGACTATATCGTTACAAAAGTCAGCAAATAGAGAAGCGGAAAATCATCGCGAAGTCAAAATGTGGGTTATAAATTATTGACCTAAATCAATATTTTACTACAAACACCTGAAAAACAATATCTTAAACAACAATCAAAGTAAAGCGATTCCCTATATTACATTACAATAAAATTTTAAATATTCTTAATTTTTTGTTTCCTTTGTTCACTGATTTTTTGATTTTAATACTTATAAAGTCAAAAATAAAGTAAAAACAAGAAAACAATTTTGAATTTTCAAGATTATAGCAATATAATGGAAGCTAAATTAAACGCAAAATCCCTCATAACTAAACTCTTTTTCTCGATAACATTACTGCTATCAGCATCCATAGCCCTTGCGCAAACCAAAACGGTTACAGGCACGGTCAAAGATGCAAAGACAAAGACTCCCATTGCTTACGCTACCGTGGCAGTAGTAGGCGCACCAGCTTCTGCCGGAACCTCCACCTCGACCAATGCCAATGGGGAATTTAGATTGGTATTTCCAACATCTTATGTTAAAATCAGAGCAAGTTATGTCGGTTATGACAATAAGGACGCTTTCGTAACCAATGACGCTGTGCAGTCAAAGGAAATTCTAATGGATGCCCAGGACAATATGCTGGAAGAAGTCGTTGTTAAAGCCAAAAAGAAAAAATACAGCAACAAAGACAATCCTGCGGTCGCGCTGATCCGTAAAGTCATTGAAAATAAAGAGAAAAACCGTCTGTCGGGACAACAATACGCCGAATTTGATCAATACGAGAAAATGTCCCTTGGCTTAAGCAATCTTTCGGAGAAATTTGTCAACAAAAAAATCTTTAAAAATTATCAATTTCTTTTTGAAACAGACGATTCAGCAAAAACGGCAAATAAATATGTATTACCGGCTTTTATCGAAGAGAAAATGTCCAAAGTGTACTACCGTAAAGATCCAAGCAAAACCAAACAATATATACTGGGTAATCAACGGGCACAATTTGACCCCAAATTTATTGATAATGATGGTCTATCGTCTTATTTCAACAAACTTTACGAGCAAGTCGATATCTACGACAATAATATCTCATTGGTCACCAATCAATTTTTGAGTCCAATTGCGAACTCCGCTCCAACATTTTATAAATTCTTTATTACCGACACCATCAAAACTTCTCAACCCTGGTTGGTTGAACTGAGTTTTGTTCCTCGCAATAAAGCAGATATGTTATTTAAAGGGCAGCTATATGTCACTTTGGACGGAAATTATGCGGTTCAGGGTGCGAATATGACCGTTGCCGATGACATCAACCTAAATTTTGTGCGCGATCTTCAGATTCAGCTTAAATTTGAGAAAGACAGCAAGAGCAGATTTTACCTCAAAACGAGCACTTTAGGCATTGACTTTTCACTGACAGAAAAAGGAATGGGGATCCGTGGTAGCCGGACGGTCGACTACAACAACTATAAAGTCGGCATTCAGCAACCTGATAGTCTATATGATGGTCCTTCTACAGTCATTGCATACAATATCGAGAATAAGAAAGCGACAAAATCCTTATTTGAAACACAACGCCCGTTGGCCCTGGCGCAGAATGAATTGAATATTTATCACAATATTGATACCCTTCAAAAAATTCCTTCATTCAGGACCTTTATGGACGTTGCGGCCTTACTTCTCTCGGGTTATAAACAAGCTGGACCGGTCGAAATCGGACCGGTGAACACCTTCTATAGTTTTAACCCTGTGGAAGGATTTCGCCTGCGTGTGGGTGGTCGTACCACGGAATCCCTGAGCAAACGTTTCTATGCAGAAACCTATGCTGCCTACGGATTCAAAGACCAAAAGTGGAAGTACTTTTTCAGTGGTACCTATGCCTTTAACAATAAGTCTGTATACTCCTTCCCGATGCATTATATCCGGGCTTCGTATAAAAAAGACACCAAGATCCCAGGACAGAAACTCGAATTTATTCAAGAGGACAACTTTTTGCTATCATTCAAACGTGGCGACAACGATCGCTACATCTACGAAACCAATTATGGTTTGGAGTATAAAAAAGAATTCTTAAACCATTTAACGATCGGTGCCGGATTTAATATCAATAAACAGTCCCCTGCAGGCAGTCTGACTTATCAGATGCTGGATGAAAATGGACAAAACAAATTGTTCAATGAGCTAAATTCAACCGAATTGTCTGTCAACTTTAGATACGCGCCACATGAGGAATTTTATCAGGGCAAAATCTATCGTACACCGATATTCAATCAATACCCGATATTCACGTTCAATTATACAGCAGGAATAAAAGGTCTGGCAAAAGGAGAATATAACTACCATAGTTTTAACGTCGGTGCATTCAAACGTTTTTACTTAAGTCAATTTGGTTTTGCTGATGTGACCGCTGAGGGTAACTACATCGCCGGAAAAGAGATTCCATTCCCCTTCCTGACGATCCACCGGGCAAACCAGACTTATGCGTACCAGTTAAACTCGTACAACCTGATGAACTTCCTGGAATTTGTCAGTGACCACAACGCCTCCATCAATGTGCAGTATTATATGAACGGATTCCTATTGAATAAGATCCCATTGGTCAAAAAGCTTAAATTACGGGAGGTCTTTAGTTTCAAAGGTGTTTATGGTGGTCTTCGCAAAGAAAATGATCCAGACGATCCAAATTATGGTTCTAAAGTATTTGCATGGCAACGCAATGCAGACCAAATCCAAAGTTCATATACATTCGGCTCTGAACCTTATATGGAGGCCAGTATCGGTTTATCCAATATCTTTAAGATTTTGCGTGTAGACTACGTCAAACGTCTGAACTATCTTGACCATGTTGATGCTCCAGCTTGGGGAATCCGCGCCAGAGTCAGGTTTGATTTCTAAGAGTTTCCGTAAATTTATATTATAATTTTGGGGCCCTGTCGATTGAGAGAACGACAGGGCCTCTTTTTTTATATGGGACATCTTCTGGTGGCATCCTTCGACAGGCCTTCGATCAGCCCTGCACATTCCTTCGGGAGACCTTCGGCAATTCTTCGGCTAGTCGTCGGAACAGCTACGTAACAAGGTGCAGACATCGTCGGAACAGCTTCGACTATCCTTCGGGATTTCTTCGACACTCCTTCGACTGAGCTTCGACAATCCTTCGACTGGGCTTCGGGAAAAAGCCAATGAGCAGTCGAACAATTGTCGAACAGCTGCCAAAGAAATCCCGCAGCAGTCCCGTCCTTGTCTCGAAGCTGTCCCGTCCCTGTTCAGAAGCTGTCCCGAATAATACCCGATAAACATCCGAAGCCGGGCCAATCCAGAGTCGACGCGCTAGCGAAACACAGCCGAACGGAAGAACAAAAAAAATCCCCCCTGCAAACAGCAAGGAGGATAAAATTAGAATATGACGATGGTTAGTTTCTCTTTTTGAAAGCATCTACACCGCTCTGTAGAAATGCCTTGTATTGTTCAACATCGTAATTAGCGCCGCTTTGAGGAACCAGTACCTGACCATTTGGATCAACGATGACATACAAAGGCTGGGAATTGCTGTTAAATACAGCGGCTTGGAAGTCGCTGTTTTTATTTCCTATAGTCTTTATTTTTTTATTACTGTACTTGGAAACAAACTGCTCATTGACTGGTAATTCGGTTTTATCATCCACAAATAATTCAGCCATAACAAATTCCTCTTTCAACAATTTAGCTACTCCGGGATCTGTCCATACGTTTGCCTCCATTTTACGGCAGTTGACACAATTCCATCCCGTAAAGTCAATCAATACAGGTTTGTTGAGTTCTTTCGCTGTTGCTAAAGCCTGATCATAGTCGTAGTAAGGATCAAAGCCTTTTGGTGTACCACGCTCATGGAATATCTCGGCATATTTTTTTACCTTACCGTCCGTATGGGCTGCCGTACCGCTGCCAACTCCCGAAGACAGGTCAAAGTCCTGCGTTGCAGATGGCGGCAAAAAGGCTGAAATAGACTTCAAAGGCGCCCCCCATAAACCCGGAATCATATACACAACAAAAGAAAAAACAACAATGGCTAAAATGGTCCTTGGAACAGATAGAAATTTAAGCTCACTATCGTGGGAAAACTTAATTTTACCGATCAGATAAAGTCCCATCAAACCAAACACGGCGATCCATAAAGAAAGGAATACTTCCCTGTCCAACCAATTCCAATGATAAGCCAAGTCCACATTCGATAAAAATTTCAGAGCCAATGCCAATTCCAAAAATCCAAGTACCACTTTTACACTGTTCAACCAACCGCCCGATTTTGGCAGTGATTTAAGCATTGATGGGAACATGGCAAATAAACCAAATGGAATAGCCAAAGCAATGGAGAAGCCCAACATACCGATGGCCGGGCCTAATCGCTCGCCTTTTGACGCCGCTTCCACCAACAGTGTCCCTATGATCGGACCGGTACAGGAAAAGGATACCAGCGATAAACTAAAGGCCATAAAAAATAGGCCGATGAGCCCACCTTTGTCTGACTTAGCATCCATTTTATTAACGAAAGAACTGGGCAAGGTAATTTCAAATGCACCAAAGAAAGAGGCCGCAAATACGACCAGCAACAAGAAGAAGATAAAATTAAAAATTCCGTTGGTTGAAAGTGCATTGAGTGCATCAGAACCAAAGGCAATGGTAATAATCATCCCTAAAGCAACATAGATCACGATAATAAAGAGACCATATAAGAGGGCCTTGCTAATGCCACTGGCGCGACTACCAGACTGCTTGGTGAAAAAACTCACCGTCAAAGGAAGCATCGGAAATATACAGGGCATCAATAAGGCCGCAAAGCCCCCAACCAAGCCCGCGATAAAAATACTCCACAGTGATTTTTTACTGTTTTCAGTAGATTCTTCCACCTTATTGGTCGCAACAACCGTTTTGCTTGAATCAACACTTGCTGTCATGGTATCGGGTGACTCTTCGAATGATAAAGAATCCGGACTGATTGTTCCGTCCGTAAATTCCAGACCTTCCGTGCTAGCTGTACTATCCTGTTGCGCAAACATAGCAATAGGAAAGATAAGCAGGAATAAAAGGGTTAATAATTTAAAATTAGTTTTCATCAGCGTATAATGTGTTTTTCATAATTTATTTGTCTGGAGACTGATTATTTGTTCTGCTGTAAATAAAACCCGAGGAGCAATATACTCCCCGAGTTAACTATAAACATATGAAACTAAATCTTATTAGGCTCCAAATACTGGATTCGGTAGTCTACATATTGGTTGAAAGCCCAGAAAATTAACATCGCTGGATAGATATCCTGGTTTAACAGGTTCTTCTTTTACCAGGTCCGTGCTTAAATATTTCTTATTGTCATCACATAATAGCGTCACAACGACTGCTTCCTCCCCCAGCTCCTGCTGTAACTTAATCGCTCCGATAACATTCGCTCCAGAGGAAATCCCAACAGCAAGCCCCAGTTGTCTTGATAATTTTTGGGCCATAATGATTGAGTCACCATCGTTGGCACAGACCACTGCATCAAGTTCATCCAGATCAACGATAGCCGGGATAAATTCATCAGATATACCCTGAATACGGTGTGAACCTACTTTATGTCCTGTCGTTAAAGTTGGACTTTCCGCTGGCTCCAAGGGATGTACACGAACATTTGGATTTGCTTTCCGTAAACTACGTCCTACACCCATAACAGTTCCACCGGTGCCCACTCCCGCGACAAAAGCATCTGCCACCAAACCCTGCTCCTCCAATTGTTTCACAATCTCATAGCCGGTTGTTTTCTCATGCGCTTCTGCATTATATTGATTCTCAAACTGACGTGGCAGAAATACACCACCCGCCGCCGCGAGCTCTTCACTTAAACGAATACTTCCTAAAAAGCCACCTTCTTCTTTGCTGATCAACTGAATATCCGCCCCCATACTTCTGATAATATCGGTACGTTCCTTACTTAGCCAGTTTGGCATGACGATCTTTACCTGATGCCCTAGTGCTTTACCAATAGCCGAAAAAGCAATTCCGGTATTTCCGCTCGTCGCTTCGATTACAACATCCGTTGGGCGGATCTGGCAATTCATATACGCTTTATACAAGATGTATAGCGCCATCCTATCTTTGATACTACCTGTCAAGTTGTAATTCTCACATTTTACAAATACCCGACCTGGCTTACCTTTGTAGGTATACTGCAATTCCAACATGGGGGTATTCCCAACCAGTCGCCACAAATGCTTAAATCTTTTGTCCAACGCAGGGGATAAACATGCACTTAGTAATTCTTGTTCCGCCATTTTTATATAAATGATTATTCTGTAGCAAAATTGAATAATAACAAGATATTATTCAATACATAACCATTATTTCAAGAAAAATTCAATAAACACACACTAATAACAATAAATTATTCAAACAAACATTGTAATTTTGCAACAACACCGAAAATATTCAGATTATGGAATTGGACGATATTGATCTAAAATTATTACGCCTATTGCAGCATGACGCTTCATTAAGCAACAAAGAACTCTCCTTCGAATTGAATAAATCAATTGCGGCAGTACATGAAAGGGTAAAAAAATTAAAAAGACTGGGTTATATAAAAAAAACAGTGGCAATCCTTGACCGGCATAAAATCGGAATCGGACTGATTTCGTTTTCGCAGGTATTCCTCAAAGCACATACCTTCGAAGTGCTTAATGAATTTGAAAAAGAAGTGGCGAAATTTCCTGAAGTGATGGAATGTTATCAGATGGCAGGTTCTTATGATTTCATGTTACGTATTGCGACCAAAGATATGGATGCCTATCATATTTTCTTACGCCATCGGCTTGCAGTATTACCTCAGGTCAATACAGTACAGACGTATTTTGTGTTATCGGAGACAAAGAGCGAAACAGCCTATCCGCTGTAATCGAGGACATCTGATCCAAAAATAAAACGACGAGGTATTGATTTAACATAAATCAATACCTCATACATATTATTGAATTTAATCGAACAATAGGGTTCCGGTTACATTCCAGCTGCTGAAACTCGTACCTTCGGGTGCACCCTGCGGGATCTGCACCTGTAATTTGTAATCCCCAGCTTTTAAATCGCCCAGATCGATATAAATTGGTGGAGTCACTGTTCCCGGACACCAGTTAGAGCGGCTCAGATCTGATGAAGACAATCCAGTAGCAAAATTACCCGAAGCAGGATTGGACAGACGGTAAGAACCGCAATCATTGCGCCAAGGTGTATATTTAAACAGCAAGGCGTCGTTTAGAAAGATGCGGTTTTCCTTAGGAACGAATTCATCACCATTGCCCCAGCCGCCATGACCGGTCGTAATATAACGTAACTGTACATTTTTAGCATCCTGATCCAAGTGAAACGACAAGGTCAACCCTTTCTCTTTATCAAACATAGATCCATACTCCTGTCCCCCCATTTCCATCACATTGGTTGTGGTAAATAACGACATCGCCTTTTTCAGATTTCCTTCCGGTCCCTCTTCAAACCCTGGATGAATGGTCAGCTCTACACTCACCTCGTGACCGTTCTTATCATAGTTACCAATGAAAGCCCCCACGTACACTTCCTGTTCACTTAACATTCCCGCGAGCTCGGACACATCCTGTCTATAAAGCACAGAATCCTGCCAAACCTTATCCTTTAACTGAAGATAGTTAAACTGCTTAACACCAAAGGGTGTAAAAAAACGCATCAGCTCAACAATCGGCTCAAAAGTTGCCGTTCTTACCACGCCTTGATAACTCTTTCCATTTCCATTTTCATACTTCGGCAGGGTCGACATACCGTTTTTCATCCCATCCAGAAAACTCTGTGCTTTATTCGCCGGGATAATAAAAACGGACCCCGTACGATCGTATGCATCACCTTTAGACTGTTCCACAAGCTGAACGAACACATTATCACTAGGTTTTATTTTCGGTATTTTGACTTTCTTGACAATGACTGTCCCGTTGGCAAAACGTAGGATTGAATCTGATTTGGTATCATCTGAAAAACGAATGCGTTCCTTTTGAAACACCGGAAGTTGAATGAAACGGTTTTTCCAGATAAGATCTTTATAGGAAAGTTCGTCATAACGTTTCTCGCTTCCTTTTAGTTTCAATTGCTCCGGGATGGTCTTGACTTTCTCGACCTTCGTGGCGAAAGTCCGTGTATTGCCATTTCTGACGACCTCCAAAACCAGCCCTAGATCTTGCCCCAGTTCGCTAGGAGCAGCTTTTATACCTAGTTTGTCTGTATACCATAATTCCAATTTATTGGAGTTGATACTCGTTTCCACTTTTTTACAAGGATACCCCAAGATGGTCTTAGTTTCGTTCGTCGGGGTGAATTTCTGCTTAGAGAGCGCCAAAGAATCTCTTGTCAGGATAAGGGAACCATCTTTCAGTTTCGCAATTTTTAGCAGGGCATTTCCAACAGACCGCTCCACCAGTACACGTTCGTATGGCGGTAATAATTGTCCCTTTATATCTTTTTCCGAGCTCACGTAAGTTTCATTTGCATTGGCATACACCAGTACCCCATTCTGATTAGCGGGTGTATTCCCATTAAAACTCTGATTATACTGGATCATATAGCTCGTTAGCTTCTGCGCATAAGAGGACAATGACAGACATAAAATGGAAACAAAAAGGATATTTTTCTTCATCGTATACATATTGGATTAAACACAAAAATAAGAAAGGCTTTAGGAATTCCTAAAGCCTTTCTTATTTTATGCTAAAACGTTTATTTTATCAACCAGATATCCAAAAGATAAAAAACCGCAAAGATTACCGACGCATAGCCATTGGTCGTCATAAAATCGCGGTTTACCCGACTTAAATCTGTCGGGGAAAATAGCGTATGCTGATAAATCAGCAAGGCACCGTAAAAAACCACACCTAAATAATAAATCCAACCAACAGACATTAAAAATGCCGGTATTAAAACAAATATAAAAGACAGCACATGCAAAATTTCCGATACGCGCATCGCTCCTTTGGTTCCCAGCCACACTGGAATGGAGTTTAATTTATTGGCGCGGTCAAAGGCTTCATCCTGCAAGGCATAAATAATATCAAATCCACTCACCCAGGTTAACACAGCAAACCCATAAAGAACAGGTACAGTTGCGAACTGCCCTGTAATCACAAGATATGCCCCGATAGGCGCCAGCCCCAATCCCGCACCTAATACCAGATGGCATAAGGGGGTGATACGTTTTGTATAGGAGTAAAAAAGCACCACAAAAAGCGCAATCGGAGATAACATAAAACACAGGGAATTTATAAAATAAGTCGCCGTGACAAAAAGTAAGCAATTGACAATGGTAAAGATCAAAGCATTGCGGGCCGAAATCTTCCCCGCGGGAATATCCCGCATGGCTGTTCTGGGATTAATGGCATCAATATCACGGTCTAAATACCTATTGAAGGCCATAGCGGCATTTCGCGCCGTTACCATGCACAATAACATCAACAGCAATAATTTCCAGGAGAAGGTATATTCAGTGGTGTGCAGCGCCAAAAAGAAGCCAATCAGGGCAAATGGCAATGCAAACACGCTATGGGCAAATAATACTAAGGAAAGATACTTCTTCATGAGGCGATCTTAATTACACTTTCAAACGTTCAGCATCCTATCCCCGACAATGATCCGATTGACGAAGCCCGTATGTTGAACGTTATCTACTTATTAATTACTTAAAACGGCATTCTTTCTTCCGGCTCTGGTGCCACAAATCGACCATTGACCTCATCGATGGTTTCCAAAATTGCTTCATGCCCCACTTTCTTCTCAGCGGAGGTCAAAAATATCGGCGGCACCTCCTCAAACCATTGCAACAGCGATTTTTTAAATTTCGCAATGTTCGCATCAGATTTCACAGCTGATTGTTTATCCGCCTTAGTAAAGACGAGCATAAAAGGCAAACCGCATTCACCAAGCCAATAACAGAAATCAAGATCGATTTTCTGTGGTTCGAGGCGACTGTCAACCAAAACAAATACACATTGTAAATTATCTCTATGTGTAAGGTATCTGCGAATGAATTTCTCCCATTCATTTCGACTCGTTTTGGACGCTTTCGCGAATCCATAACCGGGTAAATCGACCAGATACCAGGTATCATCTATGATAAAATGATTGATCAACTGAGTCTTACCAGGTTTCTGAGAAGTCTTGGCAAGCCCCTTCTTATTTGTCATGGCATTGATCAAAGAAGATTTACCTACATTAGAACGGCCTATAAAGGCGTACTCAGGCAAATTTGGCGCAGGTAATTTGTCAACTCTCGTGTTGCTACACACGAATTCGGCTTTTTTTACTTCCATGGAACAAAGGTACATTAAATGAAACCGTTTGACAAGGTTTACTCCGCTTCTATACGATAAAAAAACTTCAACCGCCAATCTGTAACATTTAACAGCAGACAGATACTAATAGTCAAAATAAACAAGTGTATATTTGATAGCAAGCGATATATGCTATTTTTCCATAGAGAATTTAATTAAACCTTAGAAAAGATGTTACTCGAAATCAATCATGTCACCAAGGATTACGCCAATCACCGGGCATTGGACGATGTGTCCCTCCAGATTCCAAAAGGAAAGATTTTTGGCTTACTGGGACCAAATGGCGCGGGAAAAACATCCCTGATCCGCATCATTAATCAGATCACTGCACCTGATTCCGGTGAAATTCGCTTTAATGGGGAACTGTTAGGTCCACAGCATATTGGGCAGATAGGCTATCTTCCGGAAGAACGCGGTCTCTACAAGAAAATGAAAATCGGGGATCAGATGCTTTATTTGGCGCAACTGAAAGGGCTTTCAAAAAAAGAAGCTTTACATCGTATAAAAGATTGGTGCGAACGACTTGATATAACTTCATGGTGGGACAAGAAGATTGAAGATCTCAGCAAGGGAATGCAGCAGAAGGTGCAATTTGTGGCCACCGTTATTCACCAACCGCAATTGATTATCCTTGATGAACCCTTCTCAGGTTTTGACCCAGTGAATGCCAATATCATTAAAGAACAGATCCTGCGGTTAAATGCTGAAGGTGCTACAATTATCTTCTCCACCCATCGCATGGAAACGGTAGAAGAGCTCTGCGATCATATTGCCTTGATCCACCGCTCCAAGAAAATCCTGGATGGTCCCGTACAAGATATCAAGAAAGACTACAGGAACCAAACCTATACCTTGGAATTTACCCCCAATGCAGAAAGCATTGACATCAGCAATGAAAGTCTATTTAAAATTGTCAGCTCATCACAAAAAGAAGATATTTACAAGGCTACTATTCAGCTAAATAAATATATTAATATAAACAACGTATTAACATCTTTATTACCAAAAATACAGCTTAATCAAATCATCGAGCTTGTCCCTTCCATGGCAGATATTTTTATCCAGAAGGTTACTGAGGCCTCACCTTTATCCCCAGATCATGCATAAGATATTACTCATCATTCAACGGGAATATCTATCCCGAGTCAAGAAAAGATCATTCATTGTGATGACTTTCGCGGTCCCGCTTTTCTTTTTTGCACTGTATGCAGGTATGTTTTACCTGACAAAAAAGAGCTTTAAAGATGCCCATACAGAAGTCTTTATCATTGATCAACAGGGCGACTTCGCCAATAGGCTTCAAAGCAATAAAAATGTAAGCTACAAGAAGAGTCAACTACCCCTTCAACAACAAAAACAACGCCTGGCCCAAGAGCAAACCAAACAGGCAATCTTATACATCCCTCAAGATATCCTGACGACACAAAAGGCTGAATTGATTACCAGCGGCAAAACAAGTTTTGTCACGCAGGAGATTATCAGTGGTCAGTTGGAAGACATCATTCGGGAAAAGGAATATAAAGCCAAAGGGATAGACCTCAAGCTGATCCAGTCCATTAAACCCAAAGTAGCACTTGATGCCAAAGAAATTACCGTCGACGGTGAAGAAAAAAACAGCAACACAGCCATAGCCATGGGGATTGGCGTCGCCTTGGCTATTTTGGTTTACCTGTCTCTCTTTCTCTATGGCGCACAAGTCATGCGCGGGATCATTGAAGAAAAAAGCAATCGCATTATAGAAGTTATTATATCTTCTGTAAAGCCCTTTCAGCTTATGATGGGTAAAATTGTTGGGATCGGTATGGTTGGCCTTACACAATTTGTGATGTGGCTTGTACTCACGCTAGGGCTCTTTCTTGTGGCTACTACATTATTTGTCAATCCACAAGACATACAGGAAGTCGCCGCCGGCCAGCCTGGAGCGGCCAATATGGGAACAGTATCCAAAGCAATGGGACAAGGTGGTTCTGCCGCTATTCTCGCTTCAATCCAAAGTTTCAATTTCACCGAGGTTATTGTATTCTTCTTTCTGTTCTTTATAGCAGGTTACCTCCTCTATAGTGCTATATTTGCTGCTGCGGGCTCTGCCGTAGACAACGAAACCGAGGCCAATCAGTTTTCCATGCCGATCACCATGCCCCTATTGTTAACGTATATTCTCTCTTTCGGAGTTATCATTAACGATCCCAATGGTCCAATTGCCACCTGGCTGAGCTTTATTCCATTTACATCCCCCATCGCTATGCTGGTCCGCATTCCTTTTGGTGTCCCTTTATGGCAGATATTAACTTCATTGACCTTGCTTATTTTAACCTTTCTATTGGTCACCTGGATAGCTGCACGTATCTATCGTGTGGGGATATTGATCTATGGAAAGAAAGCCAGTCTCAAAGAAATCATCAAATGGTTTAATTATAAAAATTGATCGGACCGATCAACAAGGCATATAAAGAAGCGAAGGCTAGATTGTATTGTACAATCCAGCCTTCGCTTGTTATCAACCCAACTGTCAAAACCTCAGTTCAAACAGCTCCATAAACCTACTTTTCTTTCAGTATGACAACTACAGGGCAAATGGTTTAATATCTAATATTGAACTTCTGAAATACAAAATGCCATAACCAGATCGGACCTATCAATAGAAATTGCATAAACTGCTTTCCAGTAATTGCCTTTTTCTCTTTTCTTTTACCGAGAAACAGTGCGACTAACGCCAGCAATGCGATCGCCAAGCATACCCAAATTACCGCAGGACCGCCATTTTTTTGTACGTATTCCAACTGAACAATAAAAAAACTCATTGCACCGATCGAGAATAAAATGGCATAAGACAAGGTTGCCGATAATTTCAGGTAAAAATAGATGACAATTGCAATAAAGAAAGAACCCCAGTTCAGGAAGGTATGCCAATTAAGCTTCACCAAAAATTCAAACTGTGGAAAAGGAATCATCCAAATACAGCCCATCACACCGAAGAATAACAGCGGCAAAAAGATGATCTGAATAATACGATTGGTTGGGTCTTGAAAATTAGCATTCAATTCCTCAAAATAGGTATCTACTGGACGTTTCGGTTCTACTTCCTGAACTTTCTTCTTTTGTTTCATTCGGCAAATTTAATAAATATTGATCTGCATAAACCGCTGAGCGGGATAATATTCTCATTTTTTTGGTCTGTCGCTTGTCATTATATGCTTTCTTCGACCTTTAACTGGCAATCTCCTATCCAATTACGTAATATTGCAACATGAAGTCTTACAAACATATCTTATTTGATCTCGATGGCACCCTGACAGACCCTGCGGAGGGCATCACCAAATGTATCGCGTATGCACTCGAAGCAAAAGGGATACATACGCCTGATTTAAATAGCCTGAAGCCCTTAATTGGCCCTCCATTGAAAGATACGTTCATGCATACCTATGGATTTGATGAAAAGGAAGCGCTGGCTTGTGTAGATAAATACCGTGAGCGCTTTGCAACTCAGGGCTTATATGAGAACCTGCTCTTTGATGGCATCCCCGAATTGCTGGAAGGGCTTAAAGCTAAAGATTATAAGGTATACTTAGCGACCTCAAAACCCGAAATTTTTGCACATAAGATTTTACAGCATTTTGCAATCGACAGTTACTTCGATTTTGCTGGCGGAAGCGCATTGGACGACTCCAGACCGACCAAGACAAGTGTCATCCAGTATGTATTGAACGAAACTGCCCTAACGGATCCCCAGCGCTGTATTATGATCGGGGACCGCAAGCATGATCTAATCGGCGCCCGGGAAACAGGCATGGATGCCATCGCTGTGCTTTATGGCTATGGCAGCGAGGAAGAACTTATGAAAGAAAGGCCAACCTATCTGATGCATAGCGTATATGATTTAATTGATTTTTTTGATGCATAAATAAGCTTTCGGCAGGAATAACTATTCCGCGCTGGGTACCTGCTGATATTAAAAGATACAGCAACAAAAAACCCCAATCAATGATTGGGGCTTTTGCTATACTGATTATCTACGATCCTGGATTATTTTTCCAGGGCTCTTCGATAAACTATTTCGCGTAAGATACGGATCTCGTCTCCCGGATGACAGTCACTTTAATCTGACCTGGATAAGTCATTTCAGTCTGTATACGGTTTGAGATATCAGCTGCCAATATTTCTGATTGTGCATCGGATACTTTTTCACTCTCCACGATGACGCGTAATTCACGACCGGCCTGTATCGCAAAAGTTTTCTCGACACCAGGGTAAGATAGTGCTAAGTCTTCAAGTTCTTTCAAACGTTTGATGTAGCTTTCGACAACTTCACGGCGTGCTCCAGGGCGTGCTCCTGAGATAGCATCACAGGCTTGTACCACAGGAGAAATTAAGGCTGTCATCTCAATTTCATCGTGGTGGGCACCAATGGCGTTACAAACATCTGGGTGCTCTTTATATTTTTCAGCCAATTGCATACCTAGAATCGCGTGTGGCAATTCCGGATTATCATCAGGCACTTTACCAATATCATGCAATAGTCCAGCACGTTTTGCATGTTTTACATTCAATCCCAACTCAGCAGCCATTGTTGCCGCAAAATTGGCAACCTCACGGGAGTGCTGTAGAAGGTTCTGACCATAAGAAGAACGGTAACGCATACGTCCCACCATACGGATCAGCTCCGGATGTAATCCATGAATACCAAGATCAATAGCTGTACGTTCACCAATCTCAACAATCTCGTCTTCAATCTGTGTCCGTGTTTTTGCTACAACCTCCTCAATACGAGCCGGGTGGATACGGCCATCCGTTACAAGACGGTGTAAAGCCAAACGGGCAATCTCACGACGTACTGGATCAAAACCAGAAAGGATAATTGCCTCCGGTGTATCATCCACGATGATCTCTACACCTGTTGCAGCTTCCAATGCACGGATATTACGACCCTCACGACCGATAATACGGCCTTTGATCTCATCATTTTCGATATTGAAAATGGAAACGGTATTTTCGATCGCAGATTCAGTAGCTGTACGTTGGATCGTTTGGATAACGACTTTTTTCGCTTCTTTCGTCGCGGTCAATTTTGCTTCGTCCACAATATCCTTGATCTGAATCATGGCCTGGGAACGGGCTTCCTCGCGCAATGAATCCACCAATTGGTTTTTAGCTTCGTCAGCTGTAACACCAGCGATACTCTCCAATTGCTTGATCTGTTGTAATTTTAAAGCCTCAACTTCTTCGGATTTCTTTTCATTAAGTTCAACCAACTTATCCAATTGCTTCTTCTTGGCATCCACCTCCTGCTTATCGCGGTTGATGCTCTCCAGCTTTTGGTTAATAGATTGTTCTTTCTGTCTCAACGTATTTTCCTTTTGGTTGATGGTGTTGTTACGTTGATTTACCTCCTTTTCGTGTTCGGATTTTAATTGAAGGAATTTCTCTTTAGCCTCCAAAAGGCGTTTCTTTTTAATGTGTTCTCCTTCCTGCTCTGCATCTTTTAGTATGCTATTTACCTTATCTTTGGCTTCCTGCTCTTGTTTTTTGAATAACAGAACCAACAGATAACGACCTATAAGTACACCAACAATCAGAGGAATTATAATATAAAGTGCGACGTCCATGTATGTATAATTGTATTATATATGTTTGTTTTTATTAATTATTAAAATTTCAATAGAATAAATCTCTCCAGTATTTTGAACCGGGCAGAAGCTGGTTTAATAGCTTTGATATCCCGATACACTCCTTTTCCTTGGGCCACCGATCGCATCAGACCGGATTTACAGGCTAAATGCAATCAGGTCCTGGCAAATGATGACTTCATCACAAAAAAAAACCGCAATTAAATTTAAACAGGTCTCATGTATTATTAAACTTCGTGATTACATAATTAGGCTTAGATTATGACCCAGATGGCTTTCGCAAAATGGCCTATATCTTTTTGCGCCTGTAATATTGAAGCGTTAAGTTTAAAATAGTGACAACCCGAATTTAATTGCGGCAAATTCGTCGTTTTAAGCTCTAAATATAAAGAACGTAAATTTATTTGTTAAAGAAATCCGTCAACAACTGGTCGAGCTCCTGTACTGAGTTTTCCAGCCCCACTTCGTGGTTCTGGGACTGCCGCTCCGCATTTAACATTCGCGTAGCGAACTGCAATACACACATGGACAACAAATCCTGTTTATCTCTCACAGTATAGTTTTCCTGCAATTCCTTTACCTTTTCATTTATCAATTTCGCAGCATGTCGAATCACTTCCTCCTCCGCGCTTTCCACCCGTAGGGGGTAAACACGATCTGCGATATTTATTTTTATGGAAATCTCTCCCATTTCTTTGAGCTTTTTAACGTTGTATTAGTTTAAATTCCGATGATCTCCAAATTCCAACTACTTCAACAAACTAATACATTTGTCTATTTCTCGCACAAAATCGTTAATTTTTTGTTTTGTGTCAAGTATTTTTTCATTAATTGCTTCCTTATCCGTTTCCGAATCCAAGGTCCTGGCGACGGCCAGTGCCTTGACTTTCTCTTCCAGCTGCTTGCTTTTATCGTTGCTCGCATCGAAAGCCACTTTTAAGGATTGTACCTCTAATTTAAGCAAATCATTCTCTTCTTGCAAGACTTCGCACATTTGAATTAAGTTTTTCGTTTTCTCAACGATCAGATTCATTTGTGAAGACAATGTTGCCATAGCGTAAATCGAATATTACCAATTAATGTTGTATCTCTAATTAACCACGCACCTCTGCGTTTAGTTCCTTCTCAAAATTAACAATTAATTTTTGAACTATCGCATCAATTTGTTTATCGGTCAATGTTTTTTCTTCATCTTGCAAGATAAAGCTCAGAGCATAAGACTTTTTCCCTTCCGGAATTTTATCACCTTTATACACGTCAAACACATTTACTTCTTTCAGAAGCTTGCGTTCGGTCTTTTGCGCGACAAATTGTAGCTTATCGAAGCTCACATCTTCATCAATCAACAGGGATAAATCACGTCGTACAGCAGGGAACTTGGACACTTCCTTGTATTGAATGTTATTCTTGCGAATAATTTTCATCAGGACATCCCAGTCAAAATCGGCAAAGAAAACCTGTCCTTCCACATCTGCTTTTTTCAAATTGGCGTTAGCTACCGCTCCAAATGAAACCAGCCGTTTCTGGCCTTTCATATAACTCAGTCCGTAAGCAAAATGATTGCCCGGTGCATCTTGGATTTGGATCCCCTCAATCTTGAGACGTTTGATAATGGCATCAACTGCAGCTTTCAGATGATAGAAATTGACATGACCTTTTTTACTATTCCACTGTTCGGCTTCTTCCCGGCCTGTTATTGCAAAAGTCAAATGCTGCGTTTCTTTATACCCCTCTCCATCCAATGCATAGGTTTTGCCAAATTCGAAGAATTTCAGATCGAAATTTCTTCGCTTCTGGTTATATTCAATGGCATTCAAGACCGAGAACAACATATTTTGACGCATGGTATCCAAATCCGAACTTAAAGGATTGAATAATTTTACTGCCGTCTCGCTATCATCTGCATAATCAAGCTTTGTCAGCGAATTCGCCAATATTTCGCGGAATCCATTACCGATCAACAGATCCGCCAATTGATTCAAGACAACTTCTTTATCTGGTTTTTCGACCGTATTTAAAGAAGCTTTGATCTGGGATTTTAGCTCAATGTTATTGTAGCCATAAATCCGTAGGACCTCTTCTACAACGTCTACTTCACGGGTCACATCGACACGGTAAGCCGGTACTAAAACCTCAAGTCCCGTTGCTGTTTCCGAAGCAACCTCTATACCCAGGGCAACAATAATTGACTTAATTTCCTCATTCGGAATGGCCTGCCCGATCAATCTTACCACATTCGCATAACTGACGTGGAATGAAAATGGTTTGATTTCTACCGGATATTCATCTTTTAACGTAGAAGAGATCGTGCCGCCTGCAATTTCCTGAATCAACAATGCCGCGCGTTTTAACGCCTCTACCGTAATATTAGGATCTGTACCGCGCTCGAAACGGAATGAAGCATCGGTTTTTAAACCATGTCTTTTGGAAGTCTTACGTACCGAAACAGCATTAAAGTAAGCCGATTCCAAAAATACATTTGTTGTTTCTGTTGAAACACCCGAGTAAGCGCCACCAAAAACACCCGCAATACACATCGGTTTTTCAGTATCTGCAATCACAAGATCTTCTGCAGAAAGCGTCCGCTCCGCAGCATCCAGGGTCACAAATTTTTCCCCTTCTTTTGCCGTACGGACAATTACTTTATTACCGGCAATCTTATCTGCATCAAATGCATGCAATGGTTGCCCAAGATCATGCAAGATATAATTGGTAATATCAACAATATTATTGATCGGACGTACACCGATTACATTTAACTTTTCTTTCAACCAGTCCGGTGATTCAGCCACCTGCACACCGGAAATATTGATTCCACTATAACGTGGGCAGGCTACAGCATCTTCAACAACTAC
This sequence comes from Sphingobacterium sp. NGMCC 1.201703, assembly GCF_047784615.1. Lineage (NCBI taxonomy): Bacteria > Pseudomonadati > Bacteroidota > Sphingobacteriia > Sphingobacteriales > Sphingobacteriaceae > Sphingobacterium > Sphingobacterium sp. NGMCC 1.201703. The sequence goes on from NZ_JBLOHD010000002.1 coordinate 423,361, forward strand.
TGTCGTCCCTGCCGCTTCCGCAGCCTGAAATGCCGAAACATCCGCTTTTAGGATATCCGTACGGAAATAAGCAGCGATATCACGCGCCACACCCAAATGGGATGCTGCATCCGCACGATTCGGTGTAAGACCGATTTCGTAACGGTAATCATCCTGAATATTGAAATGATCTTTTACCAATGTTCCTACCGCAACATCAGCAGGCAATTCAACGATACCGGCGTGAGATGTTCCCAAACCGATCTCATCTTCACCACATAACATACCTTCGGATACTTCACCACGAATTTTAGATTTGGTAATCTTAAACGGCTCTCCGCTCAGTGGATGGCATGTTGTCCCTACTGTTGCCACAATTACCTTCAATCCGGTGCGGCAATTAGGTGCACCACATACGATATTCAATAATTCACAAGCGCCTACATCCACTGTAGTAACGCGTAATTTATCGGCATTTGGGTGCTGTTCACAAGTTTTCACCTCACCAACGACCAAACCGTCCAACCCTCCTGGGATACTCTGTACAACATCCAGTGCTTCTACTTCCAATCCTGTATTTGTCAGAATCAAAGACAATTCCTCTGCTGTCGAATCTATATTAACGTGTTGTTTTAACCAATTATATGAAATGTTCATCTCGAATTTGATTTGATGCACAAACTTAGATAAATTTGACTTTGTATGCAATTATAATTGCGCAGTATATCAATTTATCCTTATTGGCACATACATAAAAAATAAATCTACCCCATCATGAAAAGTTCAGCCCTCCTATTGATTGTTCACTTTGATCCGCTATCGAGAGCTAAAAAGATAGGGCCCTATAGCTGTCCTTATTTCATTCTTTTTTAAACGAATAATGCCCCTGATTTTTTAATCAAAATTCAATCATTTCCACCAAAATAATATGTAACTTTGTGCTTTAATTTGAAGAACGTTCAAAACAAACATTTATAATGATTCATTTCTTTGAGAACCCATCGAGCACCGTATATGGTGTTCAAAGCGTAAACTCTTTATCACAAGAAGACATTACTAAACTCAACTGGCTATTCGGCAACGCCAAAAAACTCGACGACCAAACCCTTAACCATTACTTTGTAGGCCCCCGCGCAGCGATGGTCACTCCCTGGAGTACCAATGCCGTAGAAATCACACAGAACATGGGTATCCAAGGAATTGTTCGTATCGAAGAATTTCAACCGGTACCAGCAGATTTCAATGATTTCGATCCAATGATTTCGCAAAAGTTCAGTATGTTGACGCAAGACATGTACACGGTCAACATTACACCGGAACCTATTTTGGAAATTGAAGACATTGATGCCTACAACAAATCCGAAGGATTGTCATTAAATCCGGAAGAAGTAACCTATCTAAACAACCTTGCCGCCAAATTGGGCCGTCTTTTGACTGACTCCGAAGTTTTTGCTTTTTCACAAGCCAACTCCGAGCACTGTAGACATAAGATTTTCAATGGTACTTTTATCATTGATGGTGAAGAACAGCCTACTTCCCTATTTAAATTAATTAAGAAAACATCCGAAACAAATCCTAACGAGATTGTTTCCGCTTATAAAGACAACGTAGCCTTTATTAAAGGCCCACGGGTCACGCAGTTTGCCCCTAAATCGGCCGACAAACCTGATTTTTACGAGGAGAAATCCTTTGACTCGGTCTTATCCGTAAAAGCCGAAACCCACAATTTCCCGACAACTGTAGAACCTTTCTCAGGTGCTGCCACAGGATCTGGTGGTGAAATCCGCGACCGTATGGCTGGTGGTCAAGGTGCCATTCCTTTGGCGGGTACTGCAGTATATATGACGGCTTATTCCCGTTTATTACAAGACCGTCCCTGGGAGAAAGCCATGCCGGAACGTCAGTGGCTCTACCAAACACCTGTAGATATCCTGATCAAAGCTTCCAATGGAGCGTCGGATTTCGGAAATAAATTCGGCCAACCCCTGATTACAGGATCTGTTTTGACCTTCGAACACGAAGAAGAGGGCCGTAAACTTGGTTATGACAAGGTCATTATGCAAGCAGGTGGTGTCGGTTATGGAAAATTGGATCAAGCGAAAAAACATACCCCTAAAACAGGGGATAAAATCGTCATCTTAGGTGGTGAAAATTACCGTATCGGTATGGGTGGTGCAGCTGTCTCCTCAGCAGATACCGGTGCTTTCGGTTCGGGTATAGAACTGAATGCAATCCAACGTTCCAATCCTGAAATGCAAAAACGTGCGGCTAATGCTGTAAGAGGTTTGGTTGAGTCTGATCATAACCCTATTGTTTCTATCCATGACCATGGCGCTGGTGGACACTTAAACTGTCTATCTGAATTGGTGGAAGAAACAGGTGGCCTAATCGATCTTGACGCGCTTCCTGTAGGCGACCCTACCCTTTCGGCAAAAGAAATCATCGGTAATGAGTCTCAGGAAAGAATGGGGCTAGTGATTGCCGAAGATGATATCGCAACCCTCAAACGCGTCGCTGACCGCGAACGTGCACCGATGTATACGGTAGGTGATGTCACTGGTGACCATCGTTTTACCTTTGCCTCCAAAAGCAATGGCGCAAAACCAATGGATTATGCCTTAGAGGACTTTTTCGGTTCGTCACCAAAAACGTTTATGCGTGATAAAACCGTAAAACGCAATTATGCAGATCTTAGCTATGACGCAGCGAATATTCCAAGTTATTTAAATCAGGTTTTACAGTTGGAAGCTGTGGCTTCCAAAGACTGGTTGACCAATAAAGTGGACCGTTGCGTGGGCGGTCGCGTTGCCAAACAACAATGTGCCGGTCCATTGCAATTGCCTTTGAATAACGTCGGTGTCATGGCACTGGACTACAAAGGAAAAGAGGGTATTGCCACAACAATAGGTCATTCTCCGGTAGCAGCATTGGTTGATCCAGCTGCGGCAAGTAAAACGGCTATTGCTGAATCATTATCGAATATTGTATTTGCACCGATCAAAAACGGCCTTGCAGGCATATCATTATCGGCCAACTGGATGTGGGCAGCAAATAACGAAGGCGAAGATGCGCGACTTTATCAAGCGGTCAAAGCCTGTTCAGATTTTGCCATTGCTTTAGGAATCAATATTCCTACCGGAAAAGACTCCTTGTCGATGAAGCAAAAATATCCAAATGGTGAAAATGTTATCGCCCCTGGTACATTGATTATATCAGCAGCAGGAAATTGTACCGATATTACCAAAGTAGTTGAACCTGTCTTAAACAAAAACGCAGGCTCCATCTACTACATCAATCTATCAAAAGACAGCTTCAAATTAGGGGGTTCCTCTTTTGCGCAGATTGTCAATAAATTGGGTACGGAAGTTCCTACCATCCAGGATGCAGATTATTTCAAAACGGCATTCAATACCGTTCAGCAATTAATCAACGATAATCAGCTCGAGGCAGGTCACGATATCGGGTCAGGTGGTTTGATCACGACCCTTTTGGAAATGACATTTGCCGATGTGAATTTGGCTGCAAATTATGACCTTTCGGGATTAAATGAGTCCGATGCTGTAAAAGTGCTGTTCAGTGAAAATATCGGGCTTGTGCTACAGGCTAAAGATGATACTATTTTCGAGCAAGCGGTTCAAAAAGCTGGCATAGATGCTGTGAAAATCGGTCAGGCAGTTGCAGGAAGCACAGTGACCATCAAAAACAGAGCGGAAACCTTCAGCTTTGATGTTGCGGCAACACGTGATATCTGGTCGACCACTTCCTTCCTATTGGATTCGAAACAATCGAAAAATGGAACTGCACAACAACGTTTCGATAACTATAAAAATCAACCTTTAACGTTTACCTTCCCAAGTCAGTTTAATGGCAAAAAACCAGTGATTGATGGAAGTAAAGCCCGTCCGAAAGCAGCAATTCTTCGGGAGAAGGGTTCCAACTCAGAGCGCGAAATGGCTAATGCGATGTTCCTAGCCGGTTTTGATGTGAAGGATGTTCATATGACAGACTTGATTTCCGGCCGTGAGACATTGGAAGATATCCAATTTATCGGTGCTGTCGGTGGATTCTCTAACTCAGACGTACTGGGTTCGGCAAAAGGTTGGGCCGGAGCATTTCTTTACAATGAGAAAGCGAAAAAGGCATTGACCGATTTCTTTGCACGCCCAGACACACTTTCGGTTGGTATCTGTAATGGTTGCCAGTTGTTTATGGAATTGGAAATGATCAATCCAGAGCACGAGATTCATGGTAAAATGTTGCACAACACCTCAGGAAAACATGAGTCAAACTTTGTTTCCGTAAAAGTTCAGGAAAATAACTCCGTGATGCTTTCTACATTGGCAGGAAGTACATTGGGTGTTTGGATTTCACATGGTGAAGGAAAATTCAGTTTACCTTATGCAGAAGAACAATACAATATTGTCGCAAAATACGGTTATGAACAATATCCGCACAACCCAAATGGTTCGGACTACAATACCGCAATGATCTGTGATAAGTCTGGTCGCCATTTGGCAACAATGCCACATATCGAGCGTTCGATTTTCCAATGGCATTGGGCAAACTATCCAAAAGGACGCCAGGATGAAGTTTCTCCTTGGTTAGAAGCATTCGTCAACGCCCGCAATTGGATTGACAATCACAGCAAGTAAAAGCAACAAGATAAAAGCTCCTTCATCTATGAAGGAGCTTTTTTTTAGATATCCCTTTTGTATCCGGGTTTGTTCATCATATTGTCCAGGGAGTATTTTCCAGATCCCATGACCATAAAAAAGATTAACAAAAAGAATACGACTATAGAAAGCCACAATTCGGAATTCACATAACTAAAGCCATTGGTGATGTTGACAAAGAAGACAGCCCCCACCAAGACAGGCAACAACAATAGGGAAGCCAAGCGGGTTTGAAAACCCAAAATAAGGAATAAGCCACCAACCAAATGCGTGAATACCACGTAATGAACAGCGCCCCAAACCGATAGGTGAAAACTGCTTTGTTCGATCATATGCGCAACCACTTGCCTGTCGTTTACAAAGGTTATACCCTTGGCAAAAATCATAATGCCCAGAGCAATTCTTAGGTAATCAATCCATTGTGGGTGATGGACATTTCCCCAATGCTCAATGCGATGTATCAGGTTCATAATATACCTCCTTTTATAGATGGTTATACTGCTATAACAAACGAATCACAAAAAAGTTGTTGCACTTTATTATTTTAATACCCAAGCTATTGCACATCATATCGCCCAATGGTAGCCAAAAAGACGAAAGATGAATCAGGCAATCGCAAACCGGATTACAATATCCCATAAGGCTGTTGTGATCAATCCGATTACAATACTAAAACCGATAACAAGATTAACCAATTTGGCATTGAGATGATATTGTTCGGCGACAATCCCGGAGGTAACCAGCGTAGGCATGGCGGCTTCGAAAATACTGATTCGCGCTACCGGTCCTTTTACTCCAAGTAACAGGGCAAATAACAGGACTAATAAGGGGGCTAAAATTAATTTATAGGTCATGGCTGTACTGATCTGCGCAAATTGTTGGCGCCAGCCCTCAAATTTCAACTGTAAACCGATAGAAAACAAGGCCAATGGTCCCACTGTAGCCACAAGCTTGTCAAAAAAAGGTTCAGCAGCGCTGAAATCAACAAACTGGCCTAACATCAATGCCAAAAGACAACCGATCAATGGCGGAAAAGTAAGTAATTTCCGGATCATAAATTTGGTGTCAATGGATTGTCCGTCCTGCAGATTTGCTTTAAGCGCATTGATGATACCGGCAGTGGATAATAAAATAAATGTCGTTTGGTCACAAATAATGGCAATCGGCAATTGCGCTTCGCCAAAATAAGCCATAACCAAAGGAAAGCCGATGAATGAGGTGTTGCTATACCCCGCAGCCAATTCCAGACTACTTCTCGAGCGCTGCTTATAGGACTTCCGCTTACAATACCATTCCATAAATAACCAACTGCCGGCCCAAACCAAAACCGCCGAAAAGATCGGAAATAATAGTTGTGACGACCATACAATCTTTGGAATATATTTAAAGGAAACTGCTGGAAGCGCAAAATAAAGTATCCAGGTATTGATGCCTTTATGTGCCTCACTGTGGATTAGCTTTGCCCTTCTTAACAGCATACCAGCAGCAATACAAAATACAATCATTATGAAGTTAACCATATTTTCCTTACAATTTTATACGACACAAAAATGCAATTGTATCCTTGGGAAAAACATGTATAAAGACATTATTTTTATGTATATTTAATACTATACAACTAAAGATCATGCGAAAGAGACAATTCGAACCATTATTGATCAGCGAATTTGTGGAAGACACATTTCACCTACCCATGCATGAGCAAAACTATTATGAGCTCGTTTATATACGCAGCGGGCAGGGAAAGCATGTCATCAATAAATTTGAATTGAATTATGAACGCGGTGATATTTTCCTAGTTAGCCCAGCAGACAAACATTATTTCAATATTCACGAAAAAACACATTTTCTATTTATTCTTTTTACCGACAGCTATTTTTCACAAAATCGTCGCCAGCAAAAAAACTATACCTGGATTATGGAGTTAATGAACGACAGAGGACTAAGAGAAAGCAAATTGCACATGACTGATCACGATCGTTTGATTTATTCTCATTTATTGGAAGCTGTACGATTATACTGCATTACCGCTGTCAACCAAACCTCGCCTTGGCTTTCTGATCAACTGGTTGCGATCTTCGGCCGTTACAAGGAAATATCGGAAACACAGCGTATACCAGAGCTGCATACACTCCACATAGACAGCTCTATCACGGCTTATATTCACCAACATATCTTTACGCCGGAGTATCTTCAGATAAAAACGATTGCCCAAAAATTTAATATATCCCCAACTTACTTTGGCATTTATTTCAAGAAACACTTTGGCAGTAGCCTGAGAGACTACATCAATATGTACCGCATTGAATTAATTGAACATCGGCTTAAGTCCACGGCATATACACTTAAACAGGTTGCCGAAGAGCTCGGCTTTGTTGATGAGAGCCACTTATCGCATTTTTACAAACGTGCAAAGGGCTACAGTCCCAAAGCCTATCGACAACGACAGGCACAATGATACCTTATTACCTTTTGCAGCCATACAACAAACAAAAGACATCCCCTATTATACGACATTTCAATTTTTAGGAGGCAGCACACTATAGAATTTAAGACCCTTTTCTTCAAACTGTTTATAGAGAATAATTAATACATCGTTTTTAAAAGAAGAGGCATTAGCCGCAAAATTCACCCAACAGAAAACGCTTAAATAAATCATTTCTTCACTGATGTCCTGTACACTGATACCACTATCTCTTTCCTTAACGAAATGTGGGCTCGTCGCCATTGCATCATTGATCCATTGTTTCGCCTGCTCAAGGTTTGCTTTCCGGTCAATATGCAGGACAAAACTTGTCTTACTATACTCTTGCGATAATGTCCAGTTGACAACCCTACCCGACAATAGGTCCCCGTTAGGAATAATCACATCCGCTCCGTCGGCGGTCTTCAGTACGCTCGCACGGATGCCGATCTCTTTCACCCGCCCTTTTTTATCAGCCAGTTCGATCTGGTCTCCCACACGAAACGGTTTATCAAAAACCAAGATAATTCCGGACACGAAGTTATTGATGATATTTTGCATACCCAGACCTATCCCCACACTCAATGCCCCAATGACTACGGTAAGTTTGTCCAGACTCATCCCTAAGGCTGAGATTGCCATAAAAAAGCCGATCAGGATAATTGCCAGACGGAACAACGGAAACAGCGTCATCTTTTGATTATAAGCCTGGCTTATTTGACCATCTTCGCCCCCCAGTACAATGAGACTGATGTTTTTTTGAAACCAATTCGCAACAAGCAATAGCAGTACCGCAACAACGAGATTACCTAAAGTAAAGGAGATACTACCGATGCTACGTACCTTTCCAAAAAATGTCTCGCTCAGTCTCAGTAAAGTCTCAATAAACTGTAGGTTATTTGCCAGCACAATAACAGCCAACAGGATACACACAATCCGAAGGACCTGGGTGATGATTGCCAGGGTTCGTTGTTCATTGAAACGCATCCAAAACCCAGCAACCAAGCGATCTTTTTTGAACTGGTTACGGACGTCTAATTTGATCATGTCAGCAAAATATTGCAGTGTAAACGACTGCACCAAACCTACGGCACACGCGATACTAAAACTCCGCGAGTGTTCCACATGTCCAATAACGTTCAAGGTAATGGCAGTAATATTTAAAATGGCAAATACCACATAGATAAAATTGCTGATATATCCCGGACTTTCTGGGTTATTAATCCGCCGCTTGGTATAACTGACCAAACCCAGTGCGATTAGATTAAAGCCAATACAGATAACACGCAAAAACAGGTCATCACTCACAATCATATTGACAAAGACATCCAATAGATAAAAGATGATCAGAATAAGCGCGATCTTACGTTGCTGTCCAGTCATTTTATGTCTTAGCAAATACATAAAGATCAACATGATCAGCAGTTGGGAGGCCTGTAAGATGAAAGTCGGTGTAAAGAAATTAACAAAAGGCAGTAGGGTGAATAAGAAAATAACAGTTTTCCCAACAATGACATCAATGGCGAGCTTATTGGACGGATCATTTTGCTTCAGGACATAGGCTACCCGTACAATCCAATACGAATAAGCCAGTCCCAGCACAATCAACAAAATCCGGCTCGCCCAATCCGTACGATTGACATATTTGTCGATGGATTTATTATTGCTATAGTTACTGCGTATATTATCTAAAATAACATCTTTTGAAATACTTGTTGTATTCGCTTTCCAAATCGAACTTTTGCCAGTTGCAGCATCAGACTTCTTAGGCGTAGTTTTTGTCTCAGTAACGAGATCCAATCGATTGAGGTGACGCTGATTCTTCACGATCAGTTCATCGATTGTCCGATTGATCATTTCAAGCGAATCCATCTTGGAGGACAACTTTAGCCCGGCACTGCTCAGGTATTGATAAGCCCTCGCGTGATTATTGGCACTGATATCATAATGATTAACAATATTACGGATCTGATCTTGCGTGCTACTTAAACTGTTGGAATAATTCGCAATACTCCCTTTAATTGACTTAAGCTGCCTAATCTCATCAGAAATCGCATTTTTTATCAGCGCAACAGAATCTTTTGCCGAATTGGCGCTTGTCGTAGCATAAGAATTGGATTTTTCATTTAACTGTGCGACAAACTCCGCCATAGAGGCGGTACGGATATTGGACAAAAATGTCAAATTCACCTTCCGTATGTCATTACGCAATGAATCGTTCCCCGTTCTGGTCGAGTCTATACCAGTTCTTCTATTTAAGCCGGTATGCGACATTGACCTGTCGGTATTTGCCCCTCTCCTTATCTGAACCGAGTCTTGCCCCATAGCATACAAATGCACTGACAATAGACCGATTACAAAAACAATGAAATACTTCATGCTGCTTAATTTCATACCCGCAATGTGTTAATCTCTTTCAATAATAAGCTTTGCCCAGCGCAAAATGTAGTGTCGCGGGAGCGAACGAATTATTTTTCCGACAAAAATAACTTATCTCAGCCTAAAATCGTATAGCATCCGATAATTTAAGTTCCTCCAGACGCTTGACTTTATCGTCACGGTAAAACAGATTCATGGTCTCAAAGGGGATCAATTTTAGATCTTTGTTGACAATATGTACGCAGGACTTTTTGACTGCACGCACATCGAAATCATAGGCGTCCATAAAATTCATAATTATGATACGGAAAAGATTATCATAATCTAATTCAGGAGCACACACATCGGGTAGGCAGCAAAGCAATTGATTGACTTTTGGTTTTACTTTATCCACCGAAATACCGGTACTAAAAATATCGAGCAGCTGCATCTGAACACCGGTATCCTGCTCATAAACAATGGTATTACGCGACTGATTGTTCAAGAGTACCGCTGGGTCAATATGCCTGGTTAGCGGAATCCTTTCATCGCCAATCTTAAGCACATAGCCCATGGCCAGCGCATCTGGATTACAGGGAACCGGAATGATATCATGTGGATTCAACAGTGAATATTGGTTCAGGATTTCCTGCCTGACTTCGGTCAGCGTCATTTTGTGCTGCTGGGCATCCGCCGCATTTCTACCGGCAATTTCTACGGGCTGGAACGTCACCCCACGTACACAACGCTGGCTTAAAGCAAAGTCCAGTATTGCTCCGATCTCATCATCGTTGGTTCCTTTTTCCAGCACTACCACAAGCGTAGTACTTAGATTTAGCGCATTGAGTTTTTCAATCGCTTTTTTCCGTACATCCGTTAGATCCTTCCCTCTAAATTTCTCCAGCACGGACGGACGGAAAGAATCAAATTGGAGATAAATTTCAAATTCTGGCGCGTAGGTGGCCAATTGTTCAGCAAATCCAGGGTCATTCGCAATGCGGATACCGTTGGTATTCAGCATGAGATGTTTAATCGGTTTTGTTTTGGCGATGTCCAGAATCTTAAAAAACTCAGGGTGAATGGTAGGTTCTCCCCCACTGATCTGAACCACATCCGGCTCCCCTTCATTTTCGACAATCTTATCAAACATACGTTCGATTTCTTCCAGTGAACGGTGCCTTCCATAATGCGGTGAAGACATCGCGTAGCAGGTCGGGCAGGTCAGATTACAGCGGTCGGTCACTTCAACGATCGAAAGACAGCTATGCTGTTCGTGATCGACACATAAACCACAATCATAGGGACAGCCAAAATGAACTTCCTTATCAAATTTCAAAGGTGTCTCAGAAGCTTTGTTATAATTCCGGATATTTTTATAATATTCAACGTCCGTCGCTATCAGCGTCTTGAAAAAACCATGATCAGGGCAATTCTTGGTCATAAAAACCTGTTCATCTTCGATGATAATTTTCGCTCCAACACGGGAAAGACAAGTTGGACACAGACTAATGGTATAATCGTAATAAGTGTAATTTCTGACTGGCATATATTTTATCCTTGTTAACTTAATGCTATTCCGCAAGCGATCCCACCTGCTATCATCGCTCCAATACCACCCAATAGCACTTTAAGCCAAGGATTAACATTAAATGTAGAGGCTTTATTATTGGATTTCATAATCGAACCAATGAGGATGACCAAAAGCGCTATCCCGATAACTATAGCTCCTCCAAACAGTAAAAACAAGCCCAAAAAAGCTGTGTTTTCCGAACCAAATGATCCTTCGAGTAAATACATAATTTAGACCTTCCTTTCTATATGCGTATTGTTCAATAAATAAATATAATAAATTATCACGACAAGACAGGTAATTTGTATGGTACTCATCCCCAATAGAATTATTGCTCTTGGCTTGATAAAATCCAATAAAAAGCGAAAACTGAAATAGCTGAACATAAAAAATTGAAAGAGTAAGCCATTTTGGAATATAAATTTCCATTTAAACCACTGCAGGGAAATAAATAATAAGATCAAAAACGCTATTTCATACAAAGCAACCGGATGTCTGCGATAGGCATCACCGAGGTACATCCCAAAGGGGCAATCGGTGGGTAAGCCGTAGGTCTGCTCAAATACCCCGGTATAAAAACAACCTATCCGCCCGATCATAATGGCAACAATCAGCGGAAAGACCATACGATCGCCGGTGCTCTCTTTCTTGCCCATCATTTTTTTCATCAGTTCTACTCCAACCAACCCGCCAGCCAAGCCCCCCACAATCGTATTATTCAACCAGATATAACGCCATTTACTGACTGCACCCATTAGTTCCTCCGGACGTTCAAGTGATCCGATTACATGCGATCCGATTAGGGCTCCTATAGCTGCAGCAATCACTATTAAAAGTGAGTTTGTATGACCTAAGCTCTCCTGGTCTTTCCATTTTAACAGCTGATAATAACGCATGCCCATAAACATTCCCAAACCTTCCATAAATGGATGCAGGAGAAAAGTCTTACCAAACAAATCAATGGTGACCGGAAATTCGATTGCAATTAGCATAAGCAAGTATACAAAAGACAATTCAGATATCTATAGCCAAAAAAGCAAAAGCCGGTTCACAATTGAACCGGCTTTATATCCTCCATTTGTACAGCAGCCTATAATTGGTCGCTGTAAACAAATCTGATTTCTTCCCTCAAATTATAACGGGAGGCCATTACCTCACCATATGCGCCTGCGGAACGGATAGCAATCAAATCACCACGTTTTGAAACTGGCAAAGGCACTTCCTTTCCAAAACAATCCGAAGATTCGCAGATTGGCCCTACTACATCATAGTTTAAGGCTTCTGTCGCTGTACCTTCACTGATATTCTCCATTTTATGATAAGCCTGATACAAAGCTGGGCGCATCAATTCAGTCATTCCCGCATCCAGGACCAAAAAATTTTTCTTGACACCGTTTTTGACATATAACACACGGCTGACCAGACTACCACATTGAGCAACTAAAGCCCGCCCCAATTCAAAGTGAACTTCCTGATGGGATTTACGCTCAAGGAAACGGTCAAAAATATCAAAATAGGCCTCAAAATCCGGAATCGGGTTGCCATCTGGATTTTTATAATCTATCCCAAGTCCGCCACCTACGTTCAAAACACGAATCTGTGTTCCGCGTTCCTCAAACCAATTTTTCCACTCATTAACTTTTACACACAGGCTTTTGAATACCGTCATGTCTGTAATCTGGGATCCTACGTGGAAATGTAAACCTACCAATTCTATAAAATCACATTTCTTGAGAACAGCTGCACATTTCTCCAGATCCGCATTCGGAATTCCAAATTTGTTCTCGTCAAGTCCTGTGGTAATATAATGGTGTGTATGCGCATCCACATTGGGGTTAATACGTAGTGCCACATTGGCCTTTACCCCTTGCTTTGACGCCAATTCATTTATGACTTCAAGCTCCTGAATAGATTCTACGTTGAACGCAAAAATATTTTGCTCCAATGCGTAGTTGATCTCCTTATCCGATTTTCCAACCCCCGCAAAGGTAATATGCTGTGGTTCAAAACCACATTCGATCGCCTTTTTCACCTCATTTCCACTCACACAGTCCGCACCAAAACCGATCTGGCGGATCGCTTTTAACAACACATCGTTAAAATTGGCTTTCAATGCATAATGAACATGGAATCCTCTTTTATGGGAAGCCGCATAAGCTGCTTCCAAGGTTTTGTTTAACACGGCCAGGTCGTAGTAATAAAACGGCGTTTCTTTTTCTGCAAATTTTGCCGCTATAGCTGTATTTATCATATAAAACCTTCCTTCTTAAAATAAACGATTATGCAATGAACGTAAAGCCTCTGTTTTATGATCTGAATTCAAAAGAATGGATACATTAAAATCTGAACCACCATAAGAAATCATGCGAACCGGCAAATGTTTTACAGCATCAAGCACGCGTGCTGCATAACCATGGCTGTTCAAACCGAAGTCACCAACCACACATACAATTGTCTGATCGCCGTCTACAGTAACAGAACCAAAGTCCTCCACTTCTTTAATGATATCCGCTAAGTTCGTTGTATCATCGATCGTTAATGAAACGGCAACTTCCGAAGTCGTAATCATATCAATCGGTGTTTTATAACGTTCGAAAATCTCAAAAACACGACGTAGGAAACCGTAGGCAAGCAACATCCGTGATGAATGAATATGGATGGCGGTAATGCCATCTTTCGCTGCAATAGCTCTTATACATCCCTTTTGTGCTCCATCCTTACTGATCAAAGTTCCTTTGGCATTCGGTTCCATGGTATTTAGCAAACGTACCGGTACATTATATTTTTGTGCCGGAAATACCGATTGTGGATGCAATATCTTCGCGCCAAAATAAGCTAATTCAGCAGCCTCGTCGAAACTAAGGTGTGCGATCGGTGTCGTACCTTTAACGACACGCGGGTCATTGTTATGCATCCCATCAATATCTGTCCAGATCTGCACCTCTTCGGCGCGGATAGCTGCTCCGATCAATGAAGCGGTATAGTCCGATCCGCCACGGCGCAGGTTATCAATTTCACCAAATGAATTTCTACAGATAAATCCTTGCGTGATAAACAGGGTATTTTGGGGATGTTGTGCCAAAATCGCCGTCAATTTTTCACCGATATATTCCACCATTGGCTCATTGTCCTCATCGATTTTCATAAAATCCAATGCAGGTAGCAAGACAGATTGTATTCCGATTTCGTTGAGGTAAAAATGCCATAATGCGGTAGACATCAATTCACCTTGCGCTAAAATAATTTTTTCTTCAATCGGCGTAAACAGCTCATTTGCCAAGCTTGAAATCAGGTTAAAATGATAGTCGATTAATTCCTTGCCGTTTTTATATCCGGTTTCAGTATTAAAAAGTTCCTTAATAAGGTCTTCGTACTTATCCTTGTGCTTCTTGATCAAATCCTTAGCCTCGTCCTTCTTACCTGCTGTGTAAGCCTGACCTATTTCCACCAAAGCATTTGTCGTTCCAGCTACCGCGGACAACACAACGATCTGACGTTCCGAAGGGTTTACAATATCCAACAACCCTTTGATACGTACTGCACTTCCTACTGAAGTACCACCAAATTTTAAAACTTTCATACTAAAGTTACAATTATTAAATTTCTGTGCGCCAATATAGGCAATTCATGAATGTATTTTAAAAAAAAATGCGGCACAAAATCATGAAAGTTTTGTGCCGCATATATTTATTCTATGCGGAAGAACTACTTCTTCAAATTTTCGATCAGTAAACCGGCCAATTCTTCGCCGATTCTTTCCTGTGCTTCATTTGTCGCTGCACCGATATGTGGTGTCAACGAAATCTTTGGATGTTTTAAAATTTCCTCACGTGGAGTCGGTTCGTTGTCGAAAACATCTAAACCAGCAAATGCAACTTTGCCGGCATCCAATGCCTTAACCAGCTCCAATTCATCAATAACACCACCTCTGGAAGCGTTCACCAAGCCAACACCATCTTTCAATAATGGGAACTCGGCAGCACCGATTGCCGGTTTATCCAAGAATGGCACATGTAAGGAAATAAAATCTGAAACTTTCAACAAGTCATTCATTTGAACCTGTTTGATCGGAACCTCTACTTGGATACCTCCAGAAAGATCAATCGTTAAACCTTTCGGACCGTCAAATAGATCCGTATAAACGACATCCATTCCCAGTCCGATTGCGATTTTAGCAACTTCACGGCCGATACGGCCAAAACCAACGATACCAATTGTCTTACCGCGAAGCTCAGTTCCAGCACCATAGGCTTTTTTCAACGCGCCAAACTTCGTATTTCCGTCAACAGGCATCTTCCGGTTGGCATCGTATAAAAAGCGTACACCATTCAAAAGATGCGCAAAAACCAATTCAGCTACGGATAAAGAAGATGCAGCTGGTGTATTCACAACAGCAATACCTTTTGATCGCGCGTATTCAACATCAATATTATCCATTCCTACACCACCGCGACCGATTACTTTCAAATTCGGACAGCCATCGATCAATGCCTGGCGAACTTTAGTTGCACTTCGTACAGTAATCGCATCATAAGCAGGCAGCTTTTCAGCCAACTCATCCTGAGGTATATGGTTTGTATCTACAGTATGACCGGCATCTTCCAACATTTTCTTTCCTAGTGGATCGATACCGTCATTTGCTAATATTTTCATCCTTTATAATTATTTATGGCTACAAGTTTCTCATTGTATAATGCATCCCTGAAAGCCGGTTTAATTGTTAAGTGATAAAACGACCTTTGTTACTGATCAAAATTGGATCTCCACGAAACGGTCAATTTCATCTGCATATTTAATCGATTAGACTATTTGTGTGTATCTTCAAATTCCTTCATGGCATCTATCAAAGCATTGACGCTGCTCAATGGCAAAGCATTGTAAATCGACGCTCTAAAACCACCTACCGAACGGTGTCCTTTGATACCAATCAGATTACGTTCTTTCGCTAAAGCTAGGAACTCCGCTTCCAGTTCAGGTGTATCCATCACAAAAGTCACATTCATACGCGAACGATCCTCCACAGCAGCAGTACCTTTAAATAAAGGATTGCGATCAATCTCATCATATAGTGCACGAGCTTTAATAATATTTTCCTGTTCCAAAACAGCAACACCACCTTTTGCTTTTAACCAACGTAGATTTAACATCGAAACAAAGATGGAGTATACCGGCGGTGTATTGTACATGGAGCCACCATTGATGTGCAACTGATAATCTAACATCGAAGGCAGTACACGACCCGATTTACCCAAAATATCATCCTTCACAATAGCCAGTGTCACACCAGCAGGCCCCATATTTTTTTGTGCTCCGGCATAGATTAAATCGTAATCTGCAACATTGATCTCACGGGAAAAAATATCGGAAGACATATCCACGACTACTGGTAAATCTGTAGCTGGCTTTTCAAAAACTTCAGTACCATAAATCGTATTATTCGAAGTATAGTGAAAATAAGCAGCATCGGAAGGGATTGAATATCCTTTTGGTATATAAGAATAGTTTTTGTCTATCGACGAAGCTACAACATCTACTGAACCAAATTTCTTTGCTTCTTTTAAGGCTTTTGTTGCCCAAACACCTGTATCCAAATACGCAGCTTTACCGCCTTCAGGTAAAAGGTTGAGTGGTGCCATTGCAAATTGAAGACTTGCCCCGCCTTGCAAGAAAAGAATCGAATATCCTTGTGGTACGGCTAATAATTCTCTTACTAACTGAGTCGCCTCATCGATCACTGCTTCAAACTCTTTGGAACGGTGAGAGATCTCTAAAATTGATAAACCTGTGTTGTTAAAATCAATTACAGCTTCTGAGGCTTGTTGAAATACTTCCTTTGGCAGAATACATGGACCTGCTCCAAAATTATGTTTCATTGATGTTATAGTTTGTTGGATTGCCCGTTTTGAACCCTAGTGGAGCAATCTGTTGTTTTAAAAACCAAAGGTAAAATAAAATTATATATTTTTCAACTATTCTGTTTTTTTATTGAAAATTTACAAAATTCTGAATCATTTCAATAAAAATATTACACAAGTCAATCCCCGTTGGTTATTAAAGTAATCAAAGAAGAAGCACTTTCCATGCCATATCTAATTGATTATCTTGCAAATACTCCTTCGCCTTTAACTGAAGGTGGACATTACGGGAGGATTGATCCCCGATAAAGGCGTTTAACAATTCGTAAATTTCCGGCATCGTTGTAATCACATCCACCTCCATTGCTGTTGGTAATCGGTCTATCAGAGCCAGTTTAATTTTATCGTCTGTACTCAAGACGGTGGAGTCTTTTACAAAAGGCGGAAGTTGATCGTAGTCCATAAAAAAAGCAGAAATTTTAGTCAAATTTCTGCTTAATATCTTAAAAAAGAAAATTCTTATAATTTTTCGATGATCCGATCAGCAAATTCGCTGGTTTTCACCAAGGTGGCATCGTCCATCAGGTTATAAAAATCGACGGTGACTGTTTTTGCAATGATGGTCTCCCCAAGTGCCCGCACAATTGCCGCTGCGGCTTCTGCCCAGCCCAAGTATTCAAACATCATGACACCACTCAGGATCACGGATGAAGGATTCATGGTATCTGTATTCGCAAATCGGGGTGCCGTACCATGGGTTGCTTCGAAAACGGCATAACCAGTTTTAAAATTGATATTGGCTCCCGGAGCGATACCTATCCCACCCACCATCGCTGCCAATGCATCAGAGATATAATCCCCATTTAGGTTTAAGGTGGCGACCACCGAAAAGTCACGCGGGTTAAGCAGGATCTGTTGTAAGAAATTATCCGCAATAATGTCCTTAATTAAAATTTTACCAGCAGCGAGCGCATCTTTTTGTTCCTGATTGGCAGTAGCTTCACCTTTCTCGGCTTTGGTTCGCTCCCATTGCCCCCAGGTATAGGTTTTGTCCGCAAATTCGGTTTCTGCAACCTCGAAACCCCAAATTTTGAAAGCCCCTTCTGTGTATTTCATAATATTTCCCTTATGCACAATCGTGACCGAGGGTAATGCATAATGGATAGCATGTTCTATAGCTGCACGAACAAGACGTTTGGACCCCTCTTCAGAAACCAATTTGACCCCCACGCCCGTAGTACTCGAAAAATTGTAGTCTATATCAAGCTCATCGTGCAGAAAATCCTGTAGTTTATTGGATTCGGCACTCCCGGCCTGAAACTCGATACCAGCATAGATATCTTCGGTATTTTCGCGAAAGATAACCATATCCACATATTCAGGATGTTTGACCGGAGAGGGTACCCCCTCAAACCATCTTGTCGGCCGCTGGCAGACATACAGATCCAGGTCCTTGCGTAGGGCCACATTCAATGAACGTATGCCGCCCCCAACAGGTGTGGTCAAAGGGCCTTTTATTCCTACCAAATATTCGCGCAATATATCCAGTGTAGCTCGGGGCAACCACTCACCGGTTTCATTAAATGCTTTCTCCCCCGCCAAAACTTCCTTCCAGTTGATTTTTCGCTGCCCATGATAAGTCTTTTCCACAGCTTTATCAAAAACACGCACGGCTGCATGCCATAGATCGGGACCTATACCATCACCTATGATAAAAGGAATTGTTGGGGAATCCGGAACCTGTAAGGTTCCATTGTTGGACATTGTAATCTTATTTGACATAAATCTGTGTTTTGTGCGGATAACAACTATCCTTTATTAAACATATTTCCAATCTCTTTGCTAATCTTGCGGAATATCGGAGCTGCTTCAACATCTTCATATTCGTCGATGTGCGCGTTCTCTATCCTACTAGGAAACACCAAAACAAGGTTTTCGTTTGCATAGATACCCTCTAATTTTTTCGCCACACCATCCAGCGAATCGCGGTATGAAACCTCTCCATTTCGCGCAGATACAAAAATAAACATGGAATCCTCTTCTTTAAACGCTTTTAACCCCTGTAGATTATCCCAGTCATCGAAATGTTTAAAAGCAACCGGCACGGAGTTCTTAATTTCGATAAGATGTGCTTCAATAGCAGCTGCAGAGCGCGTATCTACCACAAAAGAGATCGGAACGGACAATTCCTGCGCCAGTTTAATAACCTTCTCCAGCCAGTATTCAAAACCAAACTCAGCTTCACACATCGGTGGTGCAAATACCACAATGGACTTATTGGAAATAAAAGGCTTTTTAAAGTGGCAGAGCATCACATTGGCAGAGGTTCTATTGAGTATACTTTCCGTTTTTTCGCCGACAAATTTATCCATAAAGTTCGCCGCACTTGGCCAACCAAGCACAATACAATTTGCAGAAACCTCCTTTGCTGACCGGGCCACGCCACTGGCAATGTTTAAATCGATCGTTGCACTGATATTCACATTGGTCTCTGAGCCAGAAGCGTAACGCACCATACTATCCAGATTTTTGCGTGCTTTGCTCATATTCAGCTGAGCCTGCTCATTATCTTTTACCACGGATACGATATTCACAGGATAGGTACACTTTTTACTCTTGATATAGGTAGAGAAGTCAAGAATAGGTTCCATATTGTCCATATTGGCAATAGAAATCAATATATTTTCATCTTTCTCCTTGACCACATCGATATGTTCTTCATCCTGTTCACCATCCATAACCACTTTTCTGGAAGCATTCCCTGTCACAATGGTTGCGACAATACAGGTTACCAGGATCAATAAAATCGTACCGTTCAAGACATTTTCGTCAATGATCCCATTTTTATACCCGACCATAATTACAGCCAGGGTTGCGGCAGCATGGGCACTGCTCAACCCAAAAATCAGGTTACGTTGCCCGCGGCTGTACTTAAATATTTTCTGTGTCAACCAGGCTGCCACATATTTTCCCACTATTGCGACGATGGTCAAGGTACCCGCAATAATTAATGCCTGGGGACCTTTTAAAATGACACTTACATCCACAATCATACCTACTGAGATAAGGAAAAATGGAATAAAAATAGCATTTCCGATAAACTCGATACGATTCATCAATGCCGATGAATGTGGAATCAATTTATTCAGTGCCAGACCAGCCACAAAGGCTCCGATAATAGGTTCCAATCCCGCAATTTCCGCAAGAAAGGCTGCGAAAAATACCACGGACAGTACAAAAATATAATTCGATGTCTTTTCGCTTCCGAGCCGCTCAAAAAACCACTTTGCTATCCGCGGAATAATACCGAACATAATGAAGAGGAATATGGCAAAGGAAATCCCTAAGGTGACCCAAAATTCATTTCCGATATTACCTTGTGAAACTCCTGTAATAACAGCTAATATAATCAGCACCGCCGTATCGGTCAGGATCGTCCCCCCAATCGTAATTGCCACTGCCTCCATCTTGGAAATACCATAACTGTTCACAATGGGATAAGACACCAACGTATGCGTAGCAAACATACTCGATATCAAAAGACTCGCCAGGACATCATAACCCAACAAGAAATGACAAACGGGATAACCTATACTTATGGGTACAATAAATGTAAAAAAACCAAACAGTAAACTTTTGTTCTTGGTCTTTTTAAACTCATTCATATCCAATTCCAGACCGGCTATAAACATGATATACAAAAGTCCGATGGTGGAAAACAAATTAATTGCTGAGTTCTTCTCCAGCCAATTTAATCCATGCGGTCCAATAATAACACCAGATATAATCAAACCGATAATGCCCGGCACCTTAATCGGCCGGAGGACAATAGGGGAAAGTAGGATAATAAAGAGTACCAGCGAAAAAATAAGTACGGGATTCTGTAAAGGCGCTTCGAAAGCGTGGGAAATATGCTCAAAAGTTTTATTCATATGTGCTCGTATGCTATCGGTAAAATATGTCCGCTTATTTTTCGTCACTCAGCGAAAAACAGCTAACAGCTCTAAAAATACGATTTTTCCAGCAAAACGCGGCTTAAAAAAGGGCTTACTTAAAAGAAATTGCTTTTATCGGACTAATCTTAGTGATCAACATTGAAGGAATAAACAAGGAAACCATCCCTATAAATACCACAGCAAGATTAACTAAAATAACGTCAGACCAGTAGAGTTTTACAGCCACATAGGAGATATAGTAGGTCTGCTCATCCAGTTTGAAAAAATGGGTATAATCCTGAAGAAAATAAAAGCTCAAGCCGATCAGGTTTCCGATCAGCAAGCCAAGACCGATGAGGTACAGTGCGCTATACATAAATACCCGCCGTATACCCGCATTATGGTAACCTAAAGCTTTCAAAATACCAATCATGGATGTCCGCTCAAGGATGGTAATCAGTAAAGCTGAAATCATATTGATAATCGCTACTACAGTCATCAATACAAAAATAATTTTGGTATTCATATCCAACAGATCCAACCATTGGAAAATGTCAGGCACCTGATCTTTGATATTGATTGCCTGCATATCAATGGGTAACATGTCTTCTATTTTACGGGTTGTCTCCTGCAGCTGGCTGAAATTCTTGATTCGGATCTCATAGCCACCGACCTCATTGTCATCCAGATTGCTTAATTTCCGAATGACATTCAAAGATCCAATGACATAAACTTTATCAAGTTCCTCGGACCCCGTATTAAAAATTCCCTTAATGACAAACTTGCGCTTACGGATTGGCTCCTGAACGAAATACATAATAAAGTCATCCCCCACTTTCAATAATAGGCGATCTGCCAGATATTTTGAAATTAGTATCTGATTATCTTTATTTTCAGATTTAAAGTCTATGGTATTCCCTTCAAGCAGCATATTTTTTATGGGCTGCTGATCGTACAGCGAATCAATTCCTTTTAAAACCACACCTTCCACTTCGTCATTCACATTGATAATCCCCGCTTTTGTTGCAAATGGATTAATGGAATACACTTCCGGATCTGCCAATATAGCTTTATGAAGTTGGGGTGTCAGGGCGATAGGTGAATTTTCATACGATTTATTGAGATCATAACGCAGGACCAATACATCCGCAAAAAAGCCGCGTTGTTTGCTAATGATCTCCCCCTTAAATCCCCGCAGAACCGCAATAGATATGATGATGGCAGCGATGGCTAACGCAATTGCACCTATCGTAACGCGGACGATCAACTTGGAGAAAGTCCGTTTACCTGAGAATGCTATTCGATTTGCTAAAAAATAAGGAAAATTCAAGCTTTCAATATATTTATGTAACTTCGCAAAGTTATAAAAATTTGTTATTTACAAAACTTTAATAGCAAATTATTAGCGCTTTCGCAGATGATTTTTATCATCCCAATGATTTATTTGATTTTAAGGAATTTACAAAACACAGACCTCTTATGCGTATTATTTTCATGGGCACCCCTGACTTTGCTGTTGCTTCCCTTGAAGCGCTCATTCAATCTGGCGAGCAAGTCGTTGCTGTAGTCACCGTACCGGATAAGCCAGCGGGTCGTGGGCAAAAAATACATGAATCCGCCGTTAAAATATATGCAGCACAACATCATATTCCGGTTCTCCAGCCGGTCAAACTCCGGGATGAGGCCTTTCTAGCTGAGCTCAAAAGTTATCAAGCGGACCTTCAGGTCGTAGTAGCATTCCGTATGCTACCTGAAGTTGTCTGGAATATGCCAAGATACGGCACTATTAATGTCCATGCCTCCTTACTCCCTCAATACCGGGGGGCGGCTCCGATCAATCATGCGATTATGAACGGTGAGCAGGAATCTGGGGTAACCACCTTTTTGTTGCAGCATGAAATCGATACGGGAAATATATTACTCGCCGAAAAAGTTGCCATTAGTGATACGGATACTGCCGGAGACCTTCACGACAATTTGATGCATGCTGGAGCTAACACATTACTTCGCACCCTAGAGGAGTTGAAAGCGGGGAATCTGCAACCTAAAAGTCAAGACGACATCGCGCCAAACGAGCCGTTGAAACATGCACCAAAAATTTTTAAAGAAGATTGCAAGATCAATTGGGACCAACCCACAAACGTTGTTTATAACTTTATACGCGGACTTAGCCCCTATCCAACGGCGTTCACGCTATTAAATGATAAAGTACTAAAAATATACAAGACAGAAAAAGAGCAAAGAGCTACTGATGCTGCTCCGGGAACGATAGAGACGGACCAAAAAAACTATTTAAAGTTTGCAACACAGGATGGCTATATCAGTGTAACGGAACTTCAATTGGAAGGCAAGAAAAAGATGAATATAGTAGACTTTTTAAAAGGCTATAGATTCTAATTTTTTTCATCGCCACCATCGTAATATTGCAACAAGTCACCAGGCTGGCAGTCTAGCGCCTTACATATTGCTTCAAGTGTATCTAATCGCAGTGCCTTAGCCTTTTGATTTTTTATGATTGAAAGATTAGAAAGGGTGATCCCCACACTGTCGCTCAATTGGTTAAGCGACATTTTTTTTTCTTTCATTATTTTATCCAAATGAATTAAGATTGGCATATTATAATTTTTATTCCTTTAAATTTATTTGCTGTCTCTTGTAAAACAAAACATATATCTTTTTGTTTTATCATAAAATTATCATTTTAAAATAAATTCGAAGAATACGTTTTACGTAACATATCTGATATCATTAGATAAATTACTTGAGAATATAAAAAAATAAAATTTGTTAGCGCTTTAAATATCAATCAGTTGAATATTACGACCACAATTGAGGAAGAAAAACAATTTTAAATGGAATAGTTTTTGATAATGTAAAATGAAGGTTCGCAAAAGCATAACTCATTATAGATGAGAGGTTAGATAATCCATTTTCCATTAATAATTCAAAAATTTTTCGTATTTTCGCAAACATTTCTTAGAGAGGAGAATTAATAAAAATTAATGAGACAGCTCAAAATTACACAATCTATCACCAATCGTGAGTCCCAGTCTTTGGACAAATACTTACACGAAATTGGTAAAGTAGACTTAATTACAGCAGAAGAAGAAGTAGAATTAGCACAGCGCATCCGCGAAGGCGACCAAGTTGCCTTGGAAAAATTGACTAAAACCAACCTTCGTTTCGTAGTATCAGTAGCAAAACAATATCAAAATCAAGGATTGACCTTAGGTGATTTAATCAATGAAGGCAACCTGGGCTTAATTAAAGCGGCTAAACGTTTTGACGAAACTAAGGGTTTTAAATTTATTTCTTATGCCGTTTGGTGGATTCGCCAATCTATTCTTCAAGCAATTGCTGAACAATCACGTATCGTACGTCTGCCATTGAACCAAGTAGGTTCTTTAAGCAAAATCAGTAAAGCTTTCTCAAAACTAGAACAAGAATACGAGCGGGAACCATCTCCAGAAGAATTGGCAGATATCCTTGAAACTACAGTTGACAAAGTTTCGGATACTTTAAGTAATTCTGGACGTCATGTATCTATGGATGCACCTTTTGTCCAAGGTGAAGAAAATACACTCTTGGATGTATTGGAAAACCATGATCCAGATACCGATAGTTCTCTAATTGATGAATCTCTATCAGAAGAAATCAAGCGATCATTGGCAACTTTAACAGAAAGAGAACGCGAAATTATTGTTCTTTTCTTTGGATTAGGATCCAACCACCAACTGTCGCTCGAAGAAATCGGTGAGAAATTCAATTTGACACGTGAACGCGTGCGTCAAATTAAAGACAAAGCTCTTCAACGTTTGAGACACACTTCTAGAAGCAAAATCTTAAAATCTTATTTAGGTTAAAAAGATATTTATTGAAATTTTTGGTAATCCCAATCAGAGATGATTGGGATTTTTTGTTTGCAATAAGGGCTGTTTACCTTTAGCAAACAGCCCTAGCCCACATTGATAGCTGATCAATGCGCTTTGCTATTTTGTATCCGGCATTAAGATAAATTCGAAAAGCCGGTCTTTCTTCAGATACTTCGCAGCAACGTCCT
The DNA here is from genome assembly GCF_047784615.1 of Sphingobacterium sp. NGMCC 1.201703. NCBI lineage: Bacteria > Pseudomonadati > Bacteroidota > Sphingobacteriia > Sphingobacteriales > Sphingobacteriaceae > Sphingobacterium > Sphingobacterium sp. NGMCC 1.201703. The sequence goes on from NZ_JBLOHD010000002.1 coordinate 448,255, forward strand.
GTACCGATTTAGGCGTAACTTTATTCAAGTTTTCCATCCGACGGGTATATCTGTTGATATCCAATTCGTTTTGATAAGAACTGGAAATATAATTCAACCAATAGCCATTTTCACGCAAGCTTAGTTCATTCTGTCTTTTTTGTTCGGCCACAAATTTTTCAATATCCACTTTGTCCGCCCCCTGATCCTGAATCTTTTTCACCTCATCCAGCGCAGAACTAATCAATGGATCAGCTTTATCAACTGCTGAGCCAAAACCGACTGAAAACGAATAGCGTGCCTTAGGTAATTTACTGAAGCTAGCCCGGGCACCGACACCATAAACACCGCCTTCTTTTTCACGCAAACGTTCGAGCAATTTGATCGTCAATATACTTTCTAAAGCTTCCATATTGACATTTTCGCTTTCGCTGTAACTGTAATCTCCATAGTAGGCCAACTGGGTGCTTGCTTTTTCCTCCTTGCCTTTGTGAACAACCACACGCTGTCCTTTAGTCGGCTCCAGAATATTCAAATCTTTGTAATTTTCTCCGCGTTTGATCGCAGGCAGGGAAGCAAGATAAGTTTCAATAAAGGGTTTAATCTGTGCTTCATCAAATGATCCTACAATAGTAAATACAAAATCAGAGGCATCTGCAAATCGCTCTTTATAAATTGCCAGCGCGCGCTCACGGTCAATTTTTGAAAGTGTTTCCACAGTAGTGTTTTGTCTGCGGATATTATTCCCATAGAGCACTTCCTTCACTTTATCCGAAAAAACATTATTTGGGTTGCTTAATCTATTTTCCAACGACCCTTTTGCTCTTGTCATCGTGCTTTGGAAAACATCGATATCCAAACGGGGTTCCGTAAAATAGCCATAAATTAATTCAAAAGCGTTTTTCAGGCCCTCTTTGTCCGTACTTCCCGAAATACCCTCATAGCGTTCAGAAATATAGGGTGAAATTGAGACTTCTTTTCCAGCAAGGTATTTTGTCAGCTCCACATTGTTCATTTGCCCAACTCCGCTCGCATCGACCAATGAGGATGCATTCGAAGCTGAGAAATAGTCAGTGTCGGCATAAAGCGAAGTTCCTCCAGGACTATAAGCCATAATCTGGATTTCGTCGTTTTTAAAGTCCGTAGGTTTTAAAATCACCTTCACGCCATTGCTCAATACCAATTCTTTTGCCTGAACAGCACTAATATCCTTTGAAGACAGGATCGTTCCCTTAGTAGGTTCTTTGGAAAGCAAAGGAAGATTAGAAACCTTGTCCTCGTAAGCAGACACCGGACTATCTTCGACGGCTTTTACCCATCCCAAAACGGTTTGTTCTGTAGGTAGGTTTGCCTTTTCCTTTTCTGGCCCCATAATCAAGATATCACGATTTAAATCGGTATAATATTTCTTGATCAGACCATTCACTTCTTCCAGTTTCAAGGTTGGCAACAACTGTTTCGTTAGGCGATAAGATGCTTCATTGCTCAAAGCCGGTTCATTGTCGATAAAATAGTTCAGATACCGATTGACATAGTTATCCGATTTTTTCTTATCCCGTTCGATATAAGCTGTTTCATTTCCCTTCTTCATATCAGCAAGCGCACGATCCAGTTCTGTCTGCGTAAAACCGTATTTTTGGATACGTTCAAATTCCGTCAACATGGCCTTAAATCCAGACTCCAGTTCACCTGGCTTAGGTACAACCAATAAAGAGAAGGTATTTAAATTAGAGACAAAATCACCAATGCTACCACCGGCTTGCATAAAAGGTGGATTCGGCTGCTGCATCAGCTCAGAGAAACGACCAGCAATCATCTGGTTGAAAATATTTTTGAGTAGTTCATTACGGTAGTCTCCTACAGTCACGACCTTGTCTTTTTCATTTTTGATCAAGATCTGTGCGACGGTATAAGGTAACTCTGGATCCGAAATCGTCAAAAATTGATTCTTATTCAATAAATCAACCCGATACTCTTTGCGTGGCAGCACCTTTTTCGGCATTGTCATGTCCGAAAATAACACTTTCACTTTTTCCTCAATTACTTTGGGATCAATATCACCTACAACAATAAGCGCCTGTAAATCCGGGCGGTACCAATCCTGATGAAATTTACGTATTTCAGTATAGGGAAAGGTTTTTAAAATTTCTTCGGTACCAATAGGCAGACGTTTTGAATAAAGGGAGCCGTTAAGCAGCATTGGGAAATACTGATCTTGCAGACGTTGTTGTACCCCTCTTCCACCGCGCTTCTCTTCCAAGATAACACCACGTTCTTTGTCAATTTCCTCACCATCCAATAGCGCATCCTGTGCCCAATCACGCATGACCTGTAATCCATTTTTCAGTAATTCCGGATCATCGGATGGAATAGGTAATTGATAGACCGTCTGATCAAAGCTCGTGTAGGCATTCAGATCCGAACCAAATCTTACACCAGCTTTCTGAAGGTAATTGACAAGTTCGTTTTTTGGAAAATGCTTCAAGCCATTAAAGTTCATGTGCTCCAAAAAGTGCGCCAGTCCCAACTGCTTTTCGTTTTCTAGGATTGACCCCGCCTTCATACCCAAATACATAGTAACTCGCCCCTTAGGCTCGGTGTTTTTGCGGATAAAATATGTAAATCCATTTTTCAGTTTACCGGTGACAACTTCATTGTCGAAAGGTAACTTTTGATTTAAGGCCAAACTATCCTGCGATAGAATAGCCCTGGCATGTGCTGTTAAAGTAGTGGGCATTTTTGCCTCTACGCCGTAAAATGTAGCCGGAAGCAAAAAGGCTAATGCAAGTGGTTTAATGAATTTCATACAAATGAATCTCTTTTTTTTAGTCGGTTATTTTTTGCTAATTGTTTATATTAGGGTAAACGGAACTGGAGACCAATTGTCCCGATAAATGGTAAAATACAGATAAAATAATATTATTAATATCCCCTACGGGATCGAGCGTCTCTTTACTATTGCTCATGGTTTGTAAAACAAGTCTAAAAATACAGAATATCTTTCGAAAAGAACAATAGTTAATTGTAATTTTGTTGCAAATGGATTTCAGCAACTGGCAGGTCATTAAAAAAGAATTCGAACGATTTCTAAAGTTCGAACGGGGTTTGAGCATTAATTCGATCGAGGCTTACCTCAATGATGTTTCTAAATTCCAAATCTATTGCGAGGACAACGGGCTCGCTTTAAATAAAATCGTACGGAAGGATATTCAGGATTTTCTGCAATGGTTACAGGAATTCAATATCTCACCATTCACACAATCCCGTTTAATATCCGGGCTAAAAACCTTTTTTAGCTTTCTAGTCATTGAACATGACCTAGATAATAATCCAACTGAATTGCTGCAAGCACCACGCTTAGCGCGGAAACTCCCCAGCGTACTGAGTATCCATGAGATTGATCAACTGATAGCAGCTATAGATCTTTCTTCGACGGAGGGACAGCGCAATAAAACAATTATTGAAGTTTTATATGGCTGCGGATTGCGTGTGTCTGAACTCGTCAATCTCAAGATCTCCAATTTGTTTCTCGACGTAGAATTTATCAAAGTGGAAGGTAAAGGTAGCAAAGAACGACTGATTCCGATTGGACAACAGGCGATCAAACATCTCCGGCTATATTTGGATTCGGTTAGACCCCATATTAAGATCAAAAATGGAAATGAAGATATTGTGTTTCTGAACAGACGAGGTTCGGCTTTGTCCAGGGTGATGATCTTTCTGATCATTAAGGAACTTGCTCAAAAAATTGGACTACAAAAGATCATCAGTCCGCACACCTTTAGGCATAGTTTCGCCTCTCACCTGGTTGAAGGTGGGGCAGATTTACGGGCTGTACAGGATATGCTGGGACATGAAAGTATTACGACAACCGAAATATATACACACATTGATCGGGATTATCTTCACTCCATCATTACACAATACCATCCCAGGTCTTAATCTTCTCTGGAGTGAGCAAGTCAATAGACCGTTATAAAATGCTTGTCAAGTCGTGCAGAATGTTTTTTAAGTCCTAAGCTCAATAAAATTTGGAGTACGATAACGCGTCTGAGTAATAGTTTAGCATAGCTTCAACGCAACATTGCATACATATTACTAATAGACAAAAAGTTAGCCTAGAAAAGCGGAATGTACAAATTATAAAAGCAGCGAAGTCAAAAACCGGGAGCGATATGCACTCGAAATTCGCCGTTCAAAAGATTAAATTTTATAGCAAAGATTATTTGTAAGATCTAGAAAATAGTATATCTTTGCGACACGTTCCCGTAGTTCAATGGATAGAATTTCAGATTCCGGTTCTGACGATGTGGGTTCGACCCCCGCCGGGAACACAAGAGGAGACACTTCATTGAAGTTGTCTCCTTTTTTATGACAAGAAAAACTGTTAACTAAACTATTAAAATATTTTGATTCTGCCGCCCCCATTTTTAAACGAATATACTAACAAAACTCGTATAAGCGTTGGGTTTTACAGTGCATATCTCATTTGAGGACAGATTTGGCTCGTTCTTACTATATAAAGTTGCCAATCAATATAAAACACTCTGTTCAATGTTATTTAGGGTTTATCCATACAACTGTCCGTATCCGAACAAAAAACGTACGATATTGAACGCCGGAAGCTTGAACAACAATACAACTTATTGATTAAAAAATAGTTAACTAATTGGCATATCTCTTGAAATACCTCATAAGAAAGCTAAGATGATTCATGATCGGATTCTAAATCCATTATCATGCATCAAAAATCTAATAGCTCTAACCAAAAATCTAAAACGAAATGAATAATATAATCTTAAAAAACAGCGTAAGACATCTACTTAGAAATAAGCTTTATACATTCTTGAATGTTTTAGGATTGAGTATAGGCATAAGTGCGTGTTGGGTGATTTACAAATTTGTAAGTTATGAACTGAGTTTCGAGAATAAAATAGAAAATAAGGAGCATACTTATAGATTGATAAGTCGATTTGGGGAAAAAGGTGAATTTAGCTTTACTGGAGGTATATCCACTCCCATTTATTTTTATATGAAAGAAGAATTGGTCGGAGTAAAGCGAGTTGTTCCAGTATTTAAGCGTTTTACAAAAAGTGTAAGGGTACCAATAAACCAACAAAATGAGGGCAAAAAGGAAAATTTTGATTTGACTAATCAAAGCATTATTAATACCGAAGGGAATTATTTTGACATGGTCTCTTATAAATGGCTCGCCGGTGATAAAAAAACAGCATTGAATAATCCTTCCAAAGTAGTATTAACCGATAAGCGGGCGAAATATTATTTCCCTAATACTTCTTATGAGAATATTTTGGGTAGGACATTGATCTATGACGATAGTATACAAGTGGCAGTATCCGGTGTAATAAAAACATTGGATTTTCCAACGGAATTTAAAGGTGAAGAATTCCTACTATTGAATAAATCTAAGTTTGATTTAAGTTTGGGGAATTGGACAAATACTAATAGCACGGATATGGTATATTTTCAAACCAACAACACCGAAGAGGCAAATGCCGCTTTAGCTAGAATACAGAAAAAAGTTTCAGACAATTGGAATCTATTCAATCAGGAGAACAAAATTAATTTTACATATAACCGCCAAATAGAGAAATTACCCCTTTTAGAGTCCCATTTTGCTACGGATGTAAAAGATAATGGTATTAATAAAACCAGTAAGAATGTAATTTATGGACTTATTGGTACAGCTATATTCTTATTGATTTTAGCATGTATAAACTATATTAACCTCACTACGTCCCAAATACCTCAACGGTCAAAAGAAATTGGTATTCGCAAAACCCTTGGAAGTAAGGCTAAGCATCTGATTCTCCAGATGATGCTAGAAACAGTTGTTGTAGTATTATTTGCAATTATTTTATCAAGTGTAATATCTTATGTTGCAATAGACGCTTTACGGGATTTCTTTACTCAAGACAGCGTAGAATTTCTGAATCCAGTTAGCTTTATCGTATTCCTGGGAATTGTTTTGATCTCTACTACCCTACTGGCTGGACTTTATCCTTCCTGGATTATTACCACAGTAAATGCAGTTAGTATTTTTAGAGGTAAGGGCGAAGTGAAAATAGCTAATGATAAAATCACCCTTAGAAAAATACTGATCGTTTTTCAATTTGTCGTAGCACAAATATTCATCGTATCAGCATTGATTATTGGGAAACAAATGAGCTTTACCATTCATAAAGAATTGGGATTCAATAAAGATGCCGTCATTACGACAGACATTCCTTATAAATTATGGAATTCTGAAAATTATAACACTAAAAGAAAAACATTGGTTGAAGAACTAAGAAAGATTTCTGGAATAAAGCATGTTAGCCTAGGTCAAAAACCAATGGAAGATCAGGTAGCTTCTACAGTTTTTAATCACATTATACCGGGAATTAAAGAACCAGAGATGCAGCGGATATTCTTAAAATCCGTAGATACTGCTTATTTGAAGCTATATGATTTAGAATTGATCGCTGGTCAAAATCTATTGCCATCTGACACGATAAATTCTTTTGTAATCAATGAAAGTGCAGTTAAAACATTCGGGTTTCAGTCACCTGAGGATGCCATTGGTAAGATTATAGGACAGGGAAATAGAAGGTTCCCAATTATGGGTGTGGTAAAAGACTTTCATATCAGCAATTTCTATACTGTTATTGAACCTATGGCATTGAGAAGTTTTATGGGGAATGTCAATACCATCAACATTAAATTTGATGCCGGTAAAAGCGAACAATTTCCGGAATTATTTAGGCAGATAAGTGACAAATGGAACCAATTCTTTCCGAAAGAGGAATTTAATTACAGGTTTTATGATGAAAGTATTGCCGATCTTTATAAAAAGGAACAGCAGCTTCTAAAGTTGACGAATATCAGTACTGCCCTAGCAATTTTGATCAGTTGTTTAGGTCTATTTGGATTAGCAACAATCATCGCCTACCAGCGAAGCAAGGAAATCGGTATACGCAAAGTGTTGGGGGCTTCTATTTCGAGTATAGTCAACTTACTATCTAAGGATTTTGTGAAAATGGTATTTATTGCTATTCTTGTTGCTGCTCCCATAGTTTGGTGGGCAACTAATAAATGGCTCCAGGATTTCGCATATAAAATAGACGTAAATTGGATACCGTTTACTATGGGAGGTACAATTGGCATATTAGCTGCACTATTGACAGTATGCTACCAAGCATTCAAAGCCGCAAAAACAAACCCAGTAGATAGCCTTAGGGATGAGTAGATACATAAGCGACTAATTATTCGCACAATAAAAAAAAATCACGCTTGATTTTTCTTTTTTTTAAAAATACGCTTCAAAGTTGTTTTCAAGTTACAGCCATTTTATATTTTTGGAAAATATAGATTAACATTTTCTATGAAAAACAGCATCATGCAAATTCAAGAAGGTATTTATTCGATTAGATGACTTAATGAGGACAAGCATTAAACTTAAAATCACTGCTCTAGGTATATCCAATATCTTGAAAGAAAATAAAGTGATCCGTTTAGAGCATCACCATACATACGTAAAAAAACTAATGAAGAGATTAGCACAATTTATCATTCCTATCAGCATCACAGTTTCAAGTTGCAGCGTATTCCAAAAAAATAGTAAAAAAGAGTTTAACGATGGCTTCTATACACAAAATATAGATGGCGTAAAGCAAAAAGTCTATATTGATGTTGCCGATGAAACTATTCGGATCCACCCATCAAAGCCCAAGGAAAATGGCCAATTTAGCATTGATACATGCAACGTATATCAATTTCAAAAGAATGTATTGAAAGCGAACTCCGAACAGTCTGCTTCATTCAGTAAACCGTCTTTCGATATTGATTTTTTGACGATCCCTCTAAAATTTCGCCCTGCACAAACCGGAGTTCCTATGCAGTTAAATACAAACTTGAACGGGGCTGGTTATTTCGGATACAGACGGGACAAATACATAATCAATTACACAACAAATCCACTTGGTGTATCCGATAGAAGCATTAATCATTTAGGTTTTTCATTTGGCGCTTTCACAGGTCTTGGAAATTCTTCGCTATCCCCTACAACGACAAATAACGCCATTCAACAAGAATATGAAGGTGTTGTTTGGAGCAAAGGATTTGCAGGAATTTTTGCTGTCAATAATTTCACTGTTGGAATGGCATTGGGTTTCGATCATCTATTGGATGGCAATCGTTCCACCTGGATTTATCAAAATAAACTCTGGTATGGACTTGCTTTTGGCCTCAACTTAAATTAAAGTTGCTGCAGTAATGCCGTTAACATCGATTTCGAATTCCTTAAATACCATCGGTTTTGACGATGATACCGACACGATAACAGGCTTTCCGCTCATCATTTCGCGCGTCCCTATATTGTCCTCAATTCCATTGTATTATTTACAATCACACTTTTAGTTTTATAGGAACGATTATTGGGTCTATCACGGGGCCTCCAGAAGCGATATTTTTTGCATAATAAATCGGTAAAAAAGCTCTTACTGAATCCATTACCTACATTCTAGACAGAGGAAATTTCTACCGCAAGATGAAGAATCTTGGTATCCTTAACAATAAAATTCCTCGTCAAGCTTACAAAAAGCCTTTTTGCAACAATTTATGCTGCGATGCCGTAAATAAGTTTCGAAACAAAATATTGATTTCATTGTCAGCCGTCGCACCCGAAATTCCGGTATGGGGATAGAGTTTATTTACATTGGACAAAATGATCTCTACAAAATCCCGACTTTCTATCGCTATGCGCTCATATAATGCAGTGTTATCAGTCCCATTCTTGATATTATTCCAAGAACAAGCTGCCAAATCCAAGATTTTATGCGTCCTATCTATATAATCCTGCTGCATTTCGTCCAACTTCCGAAAAGCAGCTTTACTTTCAAGAATCTCCCATTTCCCCTGATTGGACCTCAATACAAATAACTTCTCAATCAGATCCATAAACCGCTGATACATCCCCATAAAATTGACCAGTAAGGTCAACTCCGCAAATGGTATAAAAGGATATTGATAAAGCAGATCTGTATACGTACTTTTCTTTGCATCAATAGAAAAAGACCGGTTCTCATCCACACATATATTGTCCAGCGAAAAAGAATGCGAGGCTGTCGCTTCCAGGCCAAATGTATCCCAATCGTAATGAATTAGCACCTGTTCGCGATCGACAAAAAAAGACTTCACCAGGGGATTTCCATCCTCGTCCAGTATGGGCTGACCTTTCTCCTGAATATAAGCATTCAACGTAAAATGCGTCAAGTGAGGTGCTCCAGTAGCATATTTCCACAGCCCCTTCAGACGATAAGATGTACGCTCACGTTCGGCGACACCAGCAATCTGCCCACTCCCCCCAAAACATACCTGTTTTGAAGCGAAAATATCCCGTCCCACCAGCTGATCAATAAAACCGACAAAAAGATTGGCACCTGCACATAAAGTTACTGTCCACGCCAATCCGCCATCCCAATAGGCCAGCTCCTTCAAAAGGGAAAGCCCATTGACCAAATCCAGGCCTAAGCCGTTCAATGATTGTGGTACCCAAATTTTAAACCACTTGTTATCATAAATCAACGCTAACTGCTCCCTAGACAAACTTTTCTGTTGGATGCCTTTCATTTGCTGATCCCTTAGTACAGCGATAGTCGCATCACTCAGTTGCATATTTCTTTTCATTACTTAATATTCTCCGCCAATTAAAATAGCCACTAAAAGCCATCACAAATAAAAATAAGGTTAAACCAGCATATAGGAATAAACCTTTGTGCATAAGCAAAGGAATTGCCATCAGGTTACTGATGTTCAATAAAATCCAATTTTCAATTTTGCGCTTCGCCAACAACCACATCCCAGCCCAAGCTGTACAGGAAACAAAAGAGTCCCAAACAGGAACGTCCGAATCGGTTAAATGAACCAGACCAAAGTAGAATGATAGAAAGCCCGCTATACAGATAATACCAACAATCCACCAATCTCCAGCTGTATTGCGGCTGATTGGGACAACACGGTCACTGCTATATTTCCAATAGATCCAACCATAGATGCTCATTACCAAATAATAAACATGGAGCAGGATCTCCGCATATAGTTTGGCATGGAATAAGACATAAACCGATATAATGATACCTATTATCCCAAAGAGATAATTGATCGATTTATTTTGTCTTGAAAACCAAACCTGCAAAATGCCAAAACATACCCCCAGCCACTCAGCTAGGCTAGCTTGTTGTATTTGCTGGATTAAAGCATCAAAAATTGTATCAGAAGTCATTCAATTGTTTATTATTTCTTATATTATATAATAAACTTAGGCGGGTAAAAACAGCTGTTTTTATTGAAATTAAAATCCCTACGCCAGCATTATCCGGATCAGGTATATAAAAGCGATTGTACAAGGTTGCACAATCGCTTTTATTGGGTATAATCTCAGCCTTCGATGACAATGCATCCAAAGCACCCCATAAGTATATTTTGTAAATCGAAATTAATCGATATCAATTAATTTCAACGCTTTATGCGTGCGTATACGCGTCTCCCTACAAAGCTCAGCGTCATCGTTTAATGATTTGCCATGGGAAGGAATCATCTCCCGTAGTTTCTTGCGGTATTCATCTGATTTAGCACGTTCAGGGAAGCATTTCTTCAATAAGCTAATCATGATCGCCACTGAAGTAGATGCCCCTGGAGAAGCACCCAATAGCGCCGCAATAGAACCGTCTGCACTCGAAACCACTTCTGTACCAAACTCTAAAATCCCGCCTTTCTTCTCATCCTTTTTAATCACCTGAACACGTTGACCGGCTTTTTCAATAACCCAGTCTTCCAATTTAGCAGTTGGCATAAATTGCTTCAGAGACTCTAATTTATCTTTAGGAGATTTCATGACCTCAGTAATCAGATACTTGGTCAAAGGCAAGTTATCAAGTCCTGCCGATAACATCGGACGGATATTGGATAATTTGATCGATGCAGGTAAGTCAAAATAAGATCCCTGTTTTAGGAATTTGGTAGAGAAACCAGCATAGGGGCCAAAAAGTAAGGCTTGCTTGCCATCAATATACCGGGTATCCAGATGCGGTACCGACATCGGTGGCGCGCCGACAGATGCCTTACCATAAACTTTAGCATGATGTGTATTGATAATCTCTTCGTTTACACATCTCAACCATTGACCTCCTACAGGAAATCCACCGTAACCTTTTGCTTCTGGGATACCAGATTTCTCTAGTAATAATAAGGAGTGGCCTCCAGCGCCGATAAAAACAAATTTCGCTTTTAGCTCTCTCTTCACCCCGGTTTTCAAATCCTTCACTTCGATTTCCCAACGTCCATCGTCTTCGCGTTCGATATCGACAACTTCGTGGTTTAGGGATATTGAAATATTTTCTTTTTTTGCCAGGTTATTAATCAAATCACGCGTCAATGAACCGAAATTCACATCAGTACCGAGGTCCATCTTGGTTGCAGCAATTTTCTCTCCTGCATCCCTTCCTTCCATCATCAAAGGAATCCAGGATTTTAACAACTCAGGATCTTCGGTATATTCCATTCCCTTGAACAAGGTCTGGGTATTCATTGTCTCCCATCTTGTCTTTAGAAATTTCACATCTTTTTCACCAAAAACAGCACTCATATGTGGAATGCTGCGGATAAAATTCTCCGGTTGGGCGATAATACCTTTATCAACCAAGTATGACCAAAACTGCTTCGATACTTCAAATTGTTCGGCAATTTTAACCGCTTTATCAACCTTTACCGAACCATCTTTTTGCTCCGGTGTATAGTTTAATTCGCACAAGGCCGAGTGACCTGTACCAGCATTATTCCAAGCGTCAGAACTCTCAGCCGCCACAACATCCAAACGCTCAAGAATTTCAATATTAACGTCTGGGCTTAATTCATTGATTAGAGTCCCCAAAGTAGCACTCATAATACCGGCGCCGATCAGAACAACGTCAACTTCTTTATTTGATTTTTTGCTCATGTTTTTGTGATTGATGCAAATTTAATATAGTTTTTGGTAAACCCCCAAGCCTTTTGTCAAAAAACTGTACTTTTTAGAAGCACTTATTCAAAAATACCATTGATTTATTAAAATAATCCTAAGTATAAAGGAAATGCAACTTTTCAGCTTTTCGAAGCCTTTACTCAGGATATTGTTGATCGATACGGCTGTAAATAGCCCGAAATAAGACAAATATCCGAGCTTTTTAAATCGTTATTTATCGAAAGATTTTGTGTTATAATATAGTTTTAACATTTTTGCAAAAACATCAACGAATAACTTTACACTCTTATATGAAATTACTTGAAGGAAAAATTGCTTTGGTAACTGGAGCATCAAAAGGAATTGGAAGAAAAATTGCTGAAGTGTTTGCACAGCACGGCGCCAATGTCGCTTTCACTTACCTTTCGTCTGTAGAAAAGGGACAAGCGCTGGAAAAAGAGCTTCAAGCCTACGGAACAAAAGTAATTGGCTACCGCTCTGACGCTTCAAAATTTGAAGAAGCAGAACAGTTAATCAATGCAATCGTTGCGGATTTTGGAAGTCTGGATATCGTCGTCAACAATGCCGGCATCACAAAAGATGGCCTGTTAATGCGTATGACAGAAGAAAGCTGGGATGATGTCCTAAATGTCAACTTGAAATCCGTATTCAATGTTACAAAAGCTGCTTCAAAAATAATGATGAAAAACCGTAATGGTTCATTTATCAATATGTCTTCTGTTGTTGGCGTCCAAGGTAATGCTGGTCAATCAAATTATGCAGCTTCCAAAGCAGGTATTATAGGCTTCACCAAGTCCATTGCAAAAGAACTAGGTTCACGCAACATCCGTGCGAACGTGGTCGCACCTGGATTTATCCGTACGGAAATGACAGATATATTAGATCCTAAAGTAATCGCTTCCTGGGAAGCCGGAATTCCGTTAAAACGCGCCGGATCTCCCGAAGATGTAGCCAACGCATGTCTCTACCTAGCCTCTGATTTATCCGCATATGTGACTGGACAGGTTCTTCCTGTTGACGGCGGTATGTTGTAAGATATAGCAAACACTGGTGTCCCCAATCGACGCCAGTGTTTTCTCTATTATCCCGAATAGCAGAATTCGCCAGCAGGCTCTTTTACATTATTCCGACGCTAGAGCTTACGCTTTCCTACCCAATATTTCCAAATTTTAGCTAATTTTGTCCATCAAAATTTAAATGCTATGACGAATTGGGCGGATTTTTTTGCAATTCAAACAGAAGATGATTTTAATCAACAATGTTTAGAAACTTATCGCTTCCAGCTGCTGCATTGTCAGGTCTACCGCGACTATGTTTCGCTGATAGGCAAGGAAAAAAATCAAATCCAACATTATAGTGAGATCCCTTTCATGCCGATAGAATTTTTCAAAACACAAAGGGTACTGGCAGCCGGAATGGATCCCCAAATTATATTTTCAAGCTCGGGTACAACAGGTATGGTCACATCCAAACATCTTGTTGCTGATCTGTCCATCTATGAGCAGACTTTTCGACGTATATTCGAAAACTTCTATGGTCCGATTAGAGATATCGCTGTTTTGGCCCTACTCCCATCCTATCTCGAAAGAAGCGGTTCATCGCTGATCTATATGATCGACGACCTGATGAAACAGAGTAAACAGGCAGAGAGTAATTATTTTCTATACAATCATCAGGAACTATACAATACGCTTGTTCAATTAAAAGCAAAGGGAACGAAAACTATCCTTTTTGGTGTCACTTATGCCTTGCTGGATTTTATTGAACAATATGCTCTTGAATTTCCAGAGCTCATCATCATGGAAACCGGCGGAATGAAAGGTAAACGTAAAGAAATGGTCAAAGAGGAAATTCACCAGCTGCTTCAGGACGCTTTTAAGGTCAATGGAATTCACTCCGAATATGGTATGACTGAATTGCTGTCTCAAGGATACTCCTGTGGTCAGGGCATTTTCCATCTTCCGAAATGGATGAGAATATTAATCCGTGATACAAATGATCCTTTGAGCTTAATTTCTTCCAACAGAACAGGAGGAATCAATGTCATCGACTTAGCCAACCGATATTCGTGCTCATTTATAGCCACACAAGATTTAGGAAAAGTGTATGCCGATGGTTCATTTGAGATCTTGGGCCGTTTTGATCAAAGCGATATTAGAGGCTGTAATTTATTGGTTCAATAAAATAAAAAGCCCCATAATAAATTTATAGAGCTCTCTTTGCCTGTGCTATCTTGTATAGCGGTCATGGAATCTGTCTGCTATCTCAGGCTTGGATCTTCAAACGTATTTCCAGCGCGCATATCCCCCGAATCATATCCTTTTTTGAACCAGGCCATACGCTGCGCTGAAGTTCCATGCGTAAAGGATTCTGGCACGGCATACCCCTGGGCAGCTGTCTGCAACTTATCATCCCCCACAGCTTCTGCGGCTTTCATACCGTCTACGATATCGTTATAATCTATTTTTATGTCGGTATATTCATTGAGATAATGCGCCCATACACCAGCATAGAAATCAGCTTGAAGCTCGGTCATCACTGAAATCTTGTTATTTTCGCGTTCACTTAATTTCCCGCGGGCTTGATTGGTTTTAGGTAATAAGCCCACCAATTGTTGAATATGGTGCCCAACCTCGTGTGCAATAACATAGGCCATTGCAAATTCACCTTTCGCACCGAATTTATCAGAAAGTTCACGGCTAAATGTCAGGTCCAAATAGATTTTTTGGTCTCCGGGACAATAAAACGGTCCATAGGAAGCCTGTCCCATCCCACAACCATCTGTTTGCGTACCACCATCGTAAAAAACCAATGTGGTCGGCGTATAGTTTTGCTGTATCTGCTCCTTAAATAGTTTAGCCCAGACATCTTCCGTGCTCTGCAGCACGGTCAAAGAAAACTCCGTCAGCCTTTTTTCCTCAGGATTCAGTTCGCGAGGCTGTCCAGACTGTTCGGTTTGTCCCCCCATATTCTGTGCCTGTTGCAGCAGCTGCATTGGATCTCCACCCATCAAAAAACCAATAACTAATACAATAATCCCGCCTATACCGCCCAATGCTAGCTTTCCACCGCCTGACATTCCCCGACGATCCTCAAAATTGCCACTTTGTTTACCTCCTTGCCATTTCATATGATTTATCTATTTATTCCAGTTAATAATTTTTTCCAATATCGTTAGCGTACAAATTCAGTACCAATATAACTAGCTTGCCTTATTTTTTTTAGTGTAAAACCAGCTTTATTTTATCAGCTACAGCTTTCTACGATTTATATTCTTATTTTTGGGCTTTTATAGAAACAGATATGAAATTAGAAGAACAATTACTAGCGCGGGCTGGCGGAAAATGTGAACTAACAGGCATTGCAGCGGATTTAATCACCTATACATTACCACCTGAAACCAGTTCGACTTTGGATAACAGCCTACTGATTTCAACAACATTGGCCAACCAGCTCAATAAAACCGAGCAACTAAACCCTGAGGACTGGAAATTTCTACCCAATGCCATGTGGTCTGAAAATCCTGCCGTACAGATTGTTTGTTGGCGAATGCTAAATCGTCTGAAAAATGAAGGCTGGGCCTCCGAGGCGCTGGATATCCTTTATCTTGACGATGAAACATTGGCCGAAGCAAAGAAAACAGGAGATCACGAAAATGATGGTTACGTGTCGTTTCATGAAGACAGTATCGGTCAACGATTATTGGAAGGTGATACTGTCGTATTGACCAAAACATTAGATGTAAAAGGCTCTTCACTCAAAGCAACCTTGGGGACTGTGGTTAAAAATATCCGCTTAGTAGCCGATAATATTGAACAGATCGAAGGAAAAATTGAAGGTCAAACAATTGTTATATTGACCAAATATCTACGCAAACAAAATTAAGGAGAGAATTTTTCCGCTATAAAAATCTAGCCCTAAACCAGTAATCTTATACTACTGATTTAGGGCTAGATTAATTATGTAAACTCCCTATTGTGGATAATTGCGCATAAACTCAAAGCGATAGTTCGGATGCTGTTTAAGACTGTCAATTAAATCTGACAGTAATTTCTGTCCTTTTTTGGTTTGGTACATATTATCATGGGTCAACAGTACAACATTATTTTTTGTGTAGGATGTGCCTTTGCGAAGTAAGTTTTTCATCTGTGTATACAGCTGGTTAACTGATAAATCGGGCTTACCAGTTACACCATTGATCTTCCATTCACAGTCCCAGCCCATCACTTTATAACCATTTTGATGTAACAATTCCGCTGTAGATGCACCACTTTTTAGATCAACTTTTTTACGATCCCCTACATACCAGATATTTCTTCCCGGAAGCCTAACGATTTTATGCTGCAAGCCTAGAGATTGTTCTGCTAATTCAAAATCTTCAAATGCCGTCACTGGATTTGAGTAAAATGTAGTATACTTATCATGAGCATGCCAGTAACTATGATTGTAGCAATCGACCAACGGATTATTTTTATAACGTTCCGTATAGCTATGCATTTTTTTACTCATCTTGTCATGAGCGCCAATCAAAAATGCGTTGATTTTAATACCTTTCGCCGTTGCGATAGAATCTAAATATTGACTACCGTTAAGCGGGCCGTCATCGAAAGTAAGGTAAATATACCGCGGCGAAACTGAGTCCGTCAATAAAACTGTGGTATCTTTAGCACCAGTATAGGAAACATCTGCCTCCATCTTGGTAATGGAATCTTTACGTAGCGAATCCACTTTTGTAATGGAATCCTGCACAACAATTAGACTATCTCTCCTGTGCTGCACGGAATCGACAGTAACACCCTTTTCTCCTTTTTTACCGCTGTTTTGATTACAAGACTGCAACCCCAAGCCAACTATCCCCAAGCCCATCCATAGAAAGCTTGATTTAAATACTTTTCTCATTACAAAAATTAACCTATACGCCACATGCGATCTTTTGCGTGCAAAAGATCTTTTTTTTAAAGTCATGCAACATTCCTCTATCACAAAATTAAGATAATTTTTCAGGAATTAGCGATGCAACAAAAAAAGGCACCTATCTTTTGGACAGGTACCTTTCAATTAAACGATTAAGATACTTAAAACAGACAGATCCGATTAATCTCTATGTCTCCCTCCATGCCTGTGTTCATGTCTATCTTCATATCCGCGTCCATGCCATCTTCCCTTATCGCCATGTCTTCTGCTTTCTCCCCAGGAACGTTCGCGTCTTACGCTACGCTCGCTTGCAAAGGAATATCCGCCATGCCCATGGTGGCTATCCCGGATAGTAACCTGTCTGCCACGTGAGCGCCCATATCTGCTTCTGTAACGGTCATGATGATGCCAAGGGGTACGATCGTTGATCACTACTTTATGCGCCCTATAAAAATCATAATGCCGATATCTTCTTGGTAAACTCGACCTTCTTATCCAGCCACCATTATCATAGTAGACATAACATCGCGCTGGCACATCATAATACATGTTGTATTCAGGCATGTAATAATAACGGGCGTAATCATAACCCGCTGGCCCCCAACTGGGCTGACTCCCAATATTCACGCTGATACTGACCTGTGCTTCAGCCGTTCCAGCTACAAAAAGCCCGGCAATGATAGCAGCGGTGTAAAACATTTTTTTCATAAGTAGCTCCTCCCTTAGTTTTGTAATTTCTTCTTTACAATACGACAACAAACTGTATGCAAAAGATTAAATGATAAATGTTAATTTTTGTTAACAAAAACTTAATCTATTCAGCACGAATAGTTTAGTTTTAATTTCGCAATGCATTACAGGGAAACTTTTTAGGATACAAATTGTTCAACCATTAATACTTTTCATACTTTAATTAAACTTTAGCATGAATACTTACACTATTGGAATCATCGTCGGTAGCTTAAGGAAACAATCCTATAACAAAAAAATAGCTGCTTTTATCTGTGAACAACCGGCCAACAAGTTTAACTATCGCGTGATCGAAATTGGGGATCTCCCCCTTTACAACCAGGATTTCGATGATGAAGGCAACCCGCCTGAAAGTTATGTCCGGTTTCGGAAGGAAATCGCTTCGCTGGACGCAGTACTTTTCATCAGCCCTGAATACAACCGCTCCATACCGGCTGTCCTAAAAAATGCTATAGACGTGGGATCTCGACCTTATGGCAAAAATAAATGGGATGGAAAGCCGGGTGCAATTATTAGCTCTTCGACGGGAGTCTATGGTGGTTTCGGCGCAAATCATCATATCCGACAGGCTTTGGTATTCGTCAATATTTACCCCATGCAGCAGCCCGAAGCATATCTCGGAAGTATCAAAGATTCCATCGGAGAAAACGGCAAGGTCGAATTGCAAAAAACAATAGACTTTCTACTTAGCTTCAAAAAAGCTTTTGAACACTGGATCATCAGAATTGTGCATACAAAAGGCCAGGATTAATTTAAATGGAATGAGCCCGGTGGAATATCGAGCTCATTATATCAAATACACTGCGTAAATTAGTCCAACTTTTTGAGGTCAGTCCAATCCTGGCCTTTTGTCTTTATTATTTACTTCGTACAACCTTAATTTTGCTCCTCATTTGCATCGTAATTCCAGCTTAACAGTTTGTCCTGCAATATGCGTGAGATCTTATTGAAATAGCGTTTTTGCTTATATCCCATCACCCATTGCACCCCCTGTACCGCATTTGTACAAAAAATTTCATCTGCCCTTTTCATGATCTCGGGGCTGATCTGCGCCTCCACCACTTCAATCCCTTCAGCCCTCGCCATATCCATGACAACACGGCGCATAACCCCTTCGATACAGCCTTCTGAAAGTGCCGGTGTGTACAATATTTTTTCGTAATACACGAAGATGTTTGATGTTAGTGACTCACAAAGGTAGCCTTCCTGATTTAAGATCAATACATCATCAAATGCCATTTTTTTCTTATAAATACCCGCCAACACATAAATTTGAGCGTTGAGCGATTTGATTTTAGATAAATCACTATAAGGCTTTTTGAATTCACTATATAAGCCCACAATCAGGCCGACTTTCTTATCCCTCAGGTTGGGTTCTATGCGTTGTACCTGTAAAACAAATCCCGGTTTATTTGTGCTTGGACTATAGAGTCCACCACCGGTCCGGAAGACAATCAGACGAATGCGAACCTGTTGGCCCAGCATATTATTCTTACGGATCAATTCCTCCGATCTTGAACGGATAAAAAATTCGTCGAAAAGATTCGCATCATCCAGGTGAATCAATTCCATCCCCTGCTGTAAACGCGCTACATGGAAATTCAGAAAACGGATGTCACCGTCTTTATACAACATAGTTTCAAACAATCCATCACCATAGCGAAAGCCTCTATTTTCTATGCTAAATATTTCCTGTTCTTCCGGCACTACATTGCCATTATAATTGATATAGTTTGTCGGCATCTTTACTTGTTTCTAAATTTTAATCATTTTCCACAGCCATGGAATTTGCAGCATAACCACGCCACTTTTCTAAAGCTAAACGAAAATCTTCAGGATATGGTACTTCAAAATACATATTTTCTTTTGATGTCGGATGAACAAATCCCAATACCTGTGCATGAAGCGCCTGCCGTGGAAGCAGGTTAAAACAATTGTCTACGAATTGCTTATATTTTGAAAAGACAGTTCCTTTTAATATTTTATCCCCACCGTACATGGCATCATTAAACAATGGATGACCAATGGATTGCATGTGCGTACGAATCTGGTGTGTACGTCCAGTCTCTAATTGGCATTCAATTAATGTCACATAACCTAATCGTTCCAATACTTTGTAATGTGTCACGGACCATCGTCCTTTATCCTCACTATCGTACATGGCCATTATACGTCTATCTTTCAAATGACGACCAATGTAACCTGTAATCGTGCCATCCTCTTTCAAATCACCCCACACCAAAGCAATATATTTACGGGTAATGCTATGATCAAAAAATTGCTTTGCCAAAAAGGCCATCGATTTTTCGTTCTTAGCGATAACCAGTAAACCGGAAGTATCTTTGTCTATTCGATGTACCAGACCGGGACGGTCTGAATTTCCAGGCAGCTGTGGCAACTGTTGTATATGGTAAGTCAATGCATTGACCAATGTACCTGTGTAATTATTATAGCCCGGATGGACAACCATACCTGCTTCTTTATTTACGATAAGTACATCGTCGTCTTCATATTTTATGTCTAATGGAATATTTTCAGGATAAACCTCGTTATCACGCGGCGGATCAGGTAATACCAAGGTAATAACATCATCAGGTCTGACTTTATAACTCGCCTTGATTTCTTTGCCGTTAACCATGACAGAACCTGCTTCAATGGCATGCTGAATTTTACTTCTTGTAGCATTCTCTACCCTATTCATCAGATATTTATCAATACGGAGTAATGCCTGCCCCCTATCCACTTCAATGCGTAGATGTTCAAATAACTCTTGTTCTTCTTGATCTTGCGATCCCATTTGTTCTGTCATGCTACAAAAATAAGCCAAATGAAACAATTTTCGTTAAATTTGTTTTCATTTAATATTATGTTGCCATTTAAAATTCATAGTCCCGAAACAGAAGTCACGCTACCTTTATGGGAGAAAAAGCACATCAAAGTGACACTGAAAAGAGATGACCTGATTCATCCCTTTATTTCAGGCAATAAATGGCGAAAATTAAAGTATAATCTTCAGGAGGCCTTACAGCTACAAAAAAATCATCTCGTTACTTTTGGCGGAGCCTGGAGCAATCATTTGTTGGCGACAGCTTGTGCTGGAGCTACTTTCCAGTTCAAAACTACCGCTTTCGTAAGAGGTGATGAGCACGTTAATAACCCTGTGCTGACCATGTGTCAATTGTTTGGGATGCAGCTTATTTATGTGGACCGGGACGCTTATCGAAACAAAGAAAAGCTGTATGGTGATTATTTCGGTCAGGATTCCAACAGCTTTTATATCCATGAAGGCGGCTATGGTATCTTGGGCGCCAGAGGCTGCGCCGAACTTGTAGACGAACTTCAACAGGACTATCAACATATCTTTACCGCCTGTGGTACCGGCACTACGCTTGCAGGAATTGCTAATGCAATCGACAAAAAAGATCTTTTTACCAAGATACACGGCGTCCCTGTCCTAAAGAACGGCAGCTTTATCTCTGATGAAGTTAATCAACTTTATCCCCATCTTAGCCCTCCTATTTTACACCTGGATTATCATTTTGGCGGCTACGCGAAGACCAATCCTGAACTACTTACCTTCACACAGCATTTTATCAGTAATACGGGAATTATGATCGAACCAACCTATACCGGGAAATTGCTCTATGCAATTGATGATCTTATAAAAAAAGATTATTTCACACCAGCAGATCAGCTACTCGTCGTTCACACTGGCGGCATTACTGGACTGCTTGGGATGTATGATCGTTTTGCATTTAATTGACCTAGATCAATAAATGGCTCTTTATACCGCTAGCAGACATTTGACTGACATTTTTTTTTCGATTATGTTGTAAGTTTGACAAGTTTAAAATTTAAAACTTATACAGCGATGAAAATATTAGCATTTGCAGGAACCAGTAATAAGAATTCGATCAACAAAATCTTTGTGACAAGTACGTCCAAATATTACAAAGAAGCCGATGATAGCATAGAGCTTCTAGACCTTAATCACTTCGAAATGCCTATTTATTCCTATGATAAGGAGGTAGAACTGGGGATCCCACAATTAGCGTATGATTTCGCAGCAAAGATGGATGCTGCAGATTTCTTACTCATTTCGTTGGCCGAACATAATGGCTCTTACACATCGGCCTACAAAAACATTGTAGACTGGGTATCCCGTATCCCGAATCGCAAAACATTTAATGGCAAACCCGTTTTCCTATTGGCAACTGCTCCCGGTCCAATGGGTGGATCAACGGTATTAAACACAGCAGTCAATAGAATTACCTGGGACGGTGCCGATATACTGGACTCGTTCTCCTTACCCGAATTTCATAAAAATTTCGAAGAAGGAAAAGGTATCACCAATCCAACACTAAGAAGCCAGCTGGAGGCAAAAGTACGTAAGACGAAACGCGCTCTTGCAGAAAAAATAACGGTTCAAGGTTAACAAAAGATTGACAAATAAACATTGTAAAAACCTCTTTTAATACGTAAATTCAAGCCTTATTAAAAGAGGTTTTTTGATATGGCAAAAAAAATATTATTACTCGTTGGAGACTTTGTGGAAGACTACGAAGCAATGGT
The DNA here is from genome assembly GCF_047784615.1 of Sphingobacterium sp. NGMCC 1.201703. NCBI lineage: Bacteria > Pseudomonadati > Bacteroidota > Sphingobacteriia > Sphingobacteriales > Sphingobacteriaceae > Sphingobacterium > Sphingobacterium sp. NGMCC 1.201703. The sequence continues at coordinate 470,489 of NZ_JBLOHD010000002.1, forward strand.
TCCATTTCAAGCTATGGGATCAATAGGAATAACAGTTGATGCCGTTGCCCCTGATCGAAAAAAGGGTGATGTGGTACCTACTGCCGTACATGATTTTACTGGTGACCAGACCTATAAAGAACTACGGGGGCATAATTTTGCGATCAATAAGGATTTTGATCAGGTTAACCCAGAAGAATATGATGGTCTTTATATTGCCGGTGGTCGTTCGGCGGAATATATCCGACTTGATCAACGTGTATTGGAGATTACCAGACATTTCTTTGAAAAGAATAAACCTGTTGCAGCAATATGCCATGGAATCCAGGTATTGACAGCGGCAAAGGTTCTTACAGGGCGAACTTTGACAGCCTATGTGGCTGTAGGACCGGATATTGAGTTAGCTGGCGGCACCTGGAAAAATATTCCAGCAGACCAGGCTGTTGTGGATGGCAACCTAGTGACATCTCCAGCTTGGCCGGGACATCAGGCTATCTTAAAGGAATTTTATAAATTATTGGATATAAACATTACAATTTAAGCGTATTTTAATGAAGAAGAATAAAAAGGTATGGCTTTTGGTCATTCCGGTTTTAGTGTTGTTGGGTTTTATTTTAAAGGATACTTTCAATCAGAAAAGTATCGAAGATCTACCGGGCGGATTTAAGGAAGTTGCATTTGTCAGAAATGAACAAAATAAGGGTGGTATTGTCCGGATCTATGCCGTAACGGTTGGCGATGTATTAAATGCTGATTATACTGCTTGCCTGGAGCTCCTACCTGTCAATGATTATGGAAGTACGACAACTGTATATTTTTTCGACCGTACGGCTCCTTATCCTACGACCTTGGCAATTGATGCCCCGCACTTCGATGGTACCAAGTATAAAGCAATCCAGATTTCAAAAAAATACGGAAAAAAGAAATAACAATACAGTCGAGGATGTTGTTTCCCCCAAAAGGTCTCGCACTTTTTGGGGTATTTTTTTGGAAGTAGATGAAGAAAAAATAAATTAATAATTCTTTAACACGAAAAAGTTCGTTTATCGCGCCTAGAGCTATAGTTTTGCTTCTTAAATTTATGTATATTTAGCTATGGCGAAAAAATTTATTCCTAGAGATGTTAGCTGGTTGAGCTTTAATGGCAGAGTATTACAAGAGGCTGCAGATGAGACTGTACCTTTGCCTCTAAGAATCAAATTTTTAGGTATATTTTCCAATAACCTGGATGAGTTTTTTCGTGTCCGTGTGGCCGGTCTCAAACGTGCAATCGACCTAAAGGATAAAAGTGCCAATCAATCTTTTTATGAAGATCCACAACTGATTTTAGAAGAACTCAATATCCGGGTAATCAAACAGCAAAAGAAATTTGACAACACCTGGAATCGGATCCAAAAAGACATGGCCAAGCAAAATGTCTTTATCAAGACAAGTGAGGAGCTTAGCCCCGAACAACAGCAGTTTGTCAGTGAATATTATCAGGATGATGTGGAATCGAATGTCATCCCGCTCATTCTAGATGATGTCCGTCCAATGCCCTATATCCGGGACAAAAGTCTCTATTTGGGCATCTCTATGGGAAAAAGCGAATGGCAATACGAAACTAAGTTTGCACTAATTGAAATTCCGACAAGCCAAAATGGGCGATTTGTCCAATTGCCTTCGCCAAAGGATGAAAAACATATAATTCTGCTTGAAGATGTCATTAAATTCAATCTTCCATTGATATTTTCCTATTTCGGCTTCGATGTATTTCATGCGCATGTGTTTAAAGTCACGAAAGACGCAGAATTTGACATTGATAACGACATCAATACAACATTGGTGGAAAAGATCAGTAAAGGGGTCAAAAATAGACGAAAAGGTAAACCCACCCGCTTTGTTTTTGACCAGGAGATGGATCCGAAACTCGTGGAATTTTTGATCAAAAAACTGAACCTGTCAAAAAAAGATAGTATCATACCCGGACAAAAGATCCATAATTTTAAACATTTTATGGACTTTCCAAATGTGTTCAAGTCATACCATCAACCGCAGGAAAGGACCTCGTTCCCACATCCCTATTTCCAAAACTATGAACGGGTTACCGATACTGTTCTGAAAAAAGACGTTCTGCTCTCCTTCCCTTACCATGAGTTTCGTCCCATCATTGACCTTTTACGTGAAGCAGCGATGGACCCGGATGTAAAAACAATACAGATTACTGCCTATCGCTTAGCATCGAATTCCAAAATTGCCAACGCATTGATAAACGCTGCCCGAAATGGCAAGGAAGTAACCGTCATGCTTGAACTACGTGCTCGATTTGACGAGGAAAATAACCTGGATTGGAAAGAAAAACTGGAATTGGAAGGCATCAAGGTACTTACGGGAATTCCAAATAAAAAAGTACATGCCAAATTATGTGTTATCAAAAAAAGGACTGGCGCAAAAACAGTTCAATACGGCTTCGTCAGCACCGGTAATATCAACGAAAAAACGGCTAAATTATATGGGGATTATTGTTTACTGACGAGTAATCGAGATGTCATTGCGGATATTAATAAAGTTTTCAATTACCTTAGACGGCCGAAATCAGACCCTGCAGAAATGATCAAAAACTGCAAAAGCTTATTGATCTGCCCAATTGATATGCGTAGGGAACTACTACATTTCATCGATCTGGAAATAGCAGAGGCGAAAGCTGGTCGCAAAGCATCCATCATTGTCAAAGTAAACTCCCTGAGTGATAAAGATATGATTAAAAAACTCTATGATGCGGCGACAGCTGGGGTTAAAATAGATCTTATTATCCGTGGCATTTATTGTGCAACGAACCAGAAAACATTTAAATCCCCGATGAATGCTATTTCAATTGTGGATGAATATCTGGAACATGCCCGCGTCATGTATTTTTACAATGCTGGAAAAGAGTTAATGTATATTTCTTCTGCGGATTGGATGACCCGAAACCTAGATCATCGCATTGAAGCTGCAGTAAAAATTACAAGCAAAAAGATCAAGGAAGATCTAAAGGAGATGCTTTATATCCAGCTAACAGACAATGTCAAAGCGCGTATTCTGAATAATTCCCTGAGCAACCACTACGTTGAAAATAAAAAGGAACCTTGTCGCTCACAGATCGAGATCTATAACTATCTAAAAAGAAAAATAACAGATCATTAACATCAATAGACCAAGCCCTAGGACTCCGCTACCCTAGACTTGGTCTATTGATACCGAAATATTATCTAAAATCTGCTTTCAATGCATCGCTACATGCAAAGATTGAGAATCTAAAGTTGTATCTTCATCCCATGAAACTCAACTTCTGTCTATCAATTTGTCTCGCTTTTGTTGCCTTCCAAGTAAAAGCCCAGCAAAAAATGCCATCCAACTTTGTCTATGTAAAAGAAGTCATCCCTACAATTACGCTTGATATGCGTTATTTTGGCAGTCATAATTTTACTGGAAGAGCTATCCGTGGCTATGAAAAGCCTGTTGCAATCCTAACCAAACGTGCCGCATTAGCCTTACAGCAAGTTGAACAATATCTTAACAATCAGGGGCTAGCACTAAAAATCTTTGATGCCTATCGACCGCAACGTGCAGTTGATCATTTTAAAGCTTGGTCGCTGGCCACTCAGGATACAATAGCCAAGCGTGAATTCTATCCGGAACTAGATAAAAAAAACTTATTCAAACTTGGCTTCATTGCCAGCAAATCAGGACATAGTCGTGGTAGTACCGTCGATTTAACCTTGGTCGATCTTAAAGATCATAAGGAAATCGATATGGGCGGAGCCTTTGATTTCTTCGGAGCAGTTTCACATCATAACTATACCAAACTAACGGCAAAACAAAAGGAAAATCGTAGGATATTACGTGAGGCTATGGCTAAATTTGGGTTTAAGGCTTACGATAAGGAATGGTGGCACTATACCCTAAAGGATGAACCCTATCGTAAAACCTATTTTGATTTTATTGTAAAGTAAATATGTACTCCATCGATAAACACATTGACAATAAAGATTTTTTCGTTTTTCATATCAAGGGAAACAAGTCCAAACCGGTCTTTAGCCCTCAGGAGCAACAGATATTGGCAAACAACAGTCTATATTCCCTCTGCCTCATAAAAAAAGGGGAAACTTCCTTTATAATAAATGACCAACGGATACAGGTCAGACAGCATCAACTGCTGTTGACTCATCCATCCTCAAAAGTCAATGCTGATTCGGTCGCTAAATCGTGGGACTGCGAGGTCTATCTGATTTTCTTTAGTATAGATTTTACGTTTAAATTGGAACTTCAAAAAGACTTTTTTGACTTTACAAAAAAGTCACTCGCATTGAATAGCAATCATATTTTTTCACTTTCGATACCAGATGCCGCAAACCTGTCTAACCTATTCAAGCAGTTTATTCATTACGACAAGCAAGGTGGAGACTATATTTTCAAACCACAGATTATCAGATCACTGACGGAAGTATTGTTTTGTGAGATCGCACGTTTAGCCAGCCAAAACATAAAAAATATTCCTGTGGTACCTTCACGGAAAAGAGAAATATTATCCAATTTCTATTTGTTACTAAAACAATCTTTCCGTCAGGAGCATAGGGTACAGTTTTACGCTTCAGAATTGAATATTACACCCAAACACCTCTCCGTGATCACGAAAGAACTCACCGGAAAGCCAGCAATAGAATTGATCCAGAATGTTTTGGTGGAAGAGGCTAAATGTTTGCTCCGTCAAGGGCTATCGGTCGGAGAAATTGCGAAACAGTTACATTTCTCAGACCAGTCTTTTTTTGGAAAATTCTTTAAGCGAAATGTAGGCATATCGCCTAAAGAATTTCGTCAAAAAGCCTGATTAAACAAAATCGTTAAGATCAAAGATGGTACTAAATTGTTTATCCGCGGCGGAAATATCCTGTAGTTTATCTTCCCCCCAAGTCTGCCCTTTCAGCCATAGTGTCTGACACCCAACAGTCTTGGCCGGAGCCATATCCTTACTATAGGAATCCCCCACAACTAAAATTTCAGCAGCAGGTAAGCCCATAGCCTCCACGCCTAATGCATAAATCGCTGGATCCGGTTTACGTACACCCACTAACGCTGACTCGACCACCGCTTTAAAATACGATAAAATTCCGAAATCAGCCAACACAGCTTTTAGATTACCATAGAAGTTGGATACCATTACAATGGGGTATTGATCACCTAGAATAGCCAATAATGGCTCCACCTTTGCAACAGTATCTTTGGCAAGTGAATAACCGTCAAATGCGATTTTATCAGCCAATTGCATATCCAGATCATAGCCGGCAGCTATGAGATATTCAAATTGCACCTTGAGTTTCGCTTCAAGTACCTGCAGGAAATTAAACTCCGGTTTAATAATCGGCTGAATGGCCATTTGACGTTCGGCGTAGGCATATGCTTCCTGAAAAGAAGTTAGATTGACAGGGACTTGATATTTTTCATAACCGGACCATATCACTGCTCCCCAATGTCCGCCGTTCGTATCTAATGTGCCACCATAATCAAATATAATCCCATTAACTATAAACTTATCCATTGTTATTTCTTTTTAACTAAACTCATCCAACCTAAACCAATCATGATCCAAACAATCTCACGGATCCTTGTCACGATCCCCATAAAGATACCAACAGAAGCTGGCAAGCCTATACTCATCACAGCCATCGCCAAACCACCTTCACGTGTTCCCAGCTGCATCGGAAAGAAAAAGACCAGATTTGCAAATAATGAAGACCCCGAACTAATAATCATGGCATCAATAAAATCGATGTTGATATCCAATGCCAGGCCAATAAAATAGATCTCAAGACATCCCACCACCCGAGCTACAAATTCCCAAAAAAGAGACTTATAAAATCGGTCTCTACGGTTTTGAAATAAATTCTTCACTTGTTGGTCGACATCATTTAAGGTTTCAAATTTTGATTCCAGTAGACTATTGATTTTCTTTCCAACCAAGGGCAATCGTGAGAGGGCGCTTAATAAGGAAACTGTAATTCCCTTTTTATAGAATTTTGTAAACAACCAGGTACATACTATTGCCATAACAAAAATTACAGCACAGGCAACATTCACCAAAGTACTTGCGGGCACAAACCATAGGATGAGAAACACGGATACCACCCAGAATAAAATATGGGATAGAATATGCATCACACCATAGAGCAGCACGGATGAACCGGCCTTTGAACCACCAACATAGTTCTTCAGTTCCATAATACGATAAGGTTCGCCTCCCAAGGCTACAAATGGTGTAATGTAATTAATAGCGTAACCTGACACGGTCAATTGCAGTACTTTCCAAAAAGGAACATCGGTCTGCGGTAATTGCGGCTCTTGAATAATCGCTTTAAAAGCCATGGCATTCATCCAATAAAGAATAGCCCAACTTCCCAATACCGGCAAAAACCACCAACCAATTTTCGCTAGATTCGTCCAAATCTCCTGAACTCCCATAGCATGGATCATATAGGCCAATGTACCTATACCAATTAGCATAAAGAGTACTTTATAGATTTTACTCCCCATAGGTTGGATCCTTTGTTAATTTATCAACAAAATAACCACTTACCTTTTCCTGTCTATTACACATATAGATTAATATCGGATTTAAGACAAACATATCAAAGAAAAAGTAAATCCATGGTTGACCTATAAATAACCAAACAAAGAGAAAGATTACCCGCGTATTGAACTGCACAATATTGGTGTACTTCATTAATGGTTTATTTTTTAGTCTGAAATCTACCATTAATTGTTTAGGCAAATCATCCTTGTAACGGGATTTGACAATATGCAGTAACTGCTGCAATTTAGGCGATAACTTTTCCTGGTTTCGGGTATACCCCATATAACCATTCAGCACAAACTTGCTAAAAAAGTTTTTTCGCCAAGATAAGGCGTCATAGTCAACTTTCAAATCACGTGTATTATCCAATTCACTGCCAGCCTTGCCTTTGATAAAATAGAGGTGAACATTCCGGTAATAGTCCGCCATGGCAGACTGTAACATATGGGATACCCCTGCAAGAATACAAAATACCCATAACCAATTCGACCAGCCTTCATTGATACTGCGCAAACAAATGGCAATATGGATGGAGGCAAACCAAAAATCACCTGCAAAGCCATCCAAAATACGACCAAAACGGCTTTTATTATTTGTCATCCGCGCCAATTGTCCGTCTGCGCTATCCAACGAATTAGCGAAAACCAACAACAGCATTCCGATCACATTAATCCATAGCTCTTCATAATAAAATAAAATTCCTGCCGCAACACCAAAGAAAATACTTATGATCGTCACAGCATTGGGTGTAATCCCGATTTTAGCACATACCTGTGCAATACGATAACCAATCGGTCTATAAAACCAAATATCTATTTTTTCTTCGGTATCATTAGATTTTAAAGATTGTTCGAATGCACTCAAATTCTCTTCTTCGATTACATTAACTTGTTCTCTCTGCATTGTGGTTCTTTTCAGTAAATTTATGGTAAACCATTTGTGCAATGGCTTCGGCTGCTTCTGCTCGACAAGGTGCAAAACTGGGCCAATCATTTAGATCGATAATATGAAAACCGCCATTTGCATCAATAATCACATCACCGCCATAGATATGAACATCCAATACTTCTGCCGCACGATTGGCCACTTGCTTTAATTTAGCTAAATCAAATGGAAAATGGACAACTTCGTCATTGATCTGTTCATACAAATCGTACTTATGATGATTATGTTCATAGGGATAAAAGTAGAAAAAGAAATCGGTATCCCTGACCGCATAAAACTTTAATAGGTCTCCTGCAAGATGCTCGGAAATAACGGCCTCCTTAATCCCCCGGAGCGCATATTCGTTTAGGATATGCTGTGCTTCTTTAAGGCTCGCAGCAAAAGTAACATCTTCTTTATGAATGGCGTGGAAATCCCCACGTTTGATCCAGACACCCTTTCCCTTCAGTTTTTCAAAAATAGCCTGTATATCTGCGACTGTTGAAATCACGATACTCTTCGGGTAAGGAACCCCTCCTTCTAACAACTTAAGGGTCATGTTTTTTCGAAAACAGTTTTCAATTCCGAAACCCGAATTCAATACGTTAACACCATTATTTTGGAGGTATTGCAACTTCTTAACCAAAGTCTTTGTTCTACCCATTGTCAGCACGTTTTCCTGTTTGATAGAATCCAGTGCTAAGAATTCATCCTCATTACAAACCTCGACTGACGCACCTCGCTCGGTCAATTTTAGCACAACTTCGTTAAATATTGCAGCATCGTTCCCTACATGATTGGGAGAAAAGCGGTTTTTACGCGTCACGCCTAAAATAGAAATCATTTCGCTCATTTTACTAACTAACTTCCCCACTCAAAAACTGTTCCGCTACGACTCGGTCCTTCAAGTGGTCGATATCTACTACTTTTTCAAATACAAATGCTTCAACATGCAGATCATTTTCCAAAAGCGCACGCTGAAAGTTGCGCATCCTGGAATTTCCAGCTGCAACGGAATTTAATGCACAGCGCATTGCCGCTTTACGAAAGCAGTAAATACCTCCTGAAACAAATTTTGTTTCCGCTGTAGCCTGATCCAAAAATGCTTCCACGTTTAGCTCCTGATCTGTGTTCACATATAGCGGGCTCTCGTCATCGACAAATGGTGTGACTGCCATAAAAGCGTCTGCATTTTTCTTTTGCCGGAAAGTTGTTAGGTATTCGTGAAATTCATGGGGTCTAAAAACAGTATCTGTGGTTGTCAGACAACAGGAGGTCCAATTTGGATTGCTTTCCACCAATAAGGCAAAACTATGCAGGGAGCTCGGTGTATCCTCCTCGATCAAGACAATAGGAAGATCGAATGCTGTCTGCGTTAAAAATTTCTTCAATTCAGGTGATTGCCTATTGATAATAACATGCACTTGCTGCGCACCTTCCTTAGCAAAGACACGAATCAATCGTTCAATTAATGGAACACCATGTAAAGGTAGCAGGGGCTTAGGCAAATTAAAGCCTTCTTTTCGCAATCGAGATCCTTCTCCCGCCGCAATGATAGCAAATTCCATTCCTTCTAATTGCAAAATAATATCATTCATTAAAAAAGTAAAACCCCTGTCACGATCTTAACGTTTGCAAACGCAAAAATTTACAGCGGGTTATTTCTGGACAATTGCTTGATAGCCCCTTCCACATCTCAAAATAGAGGGGGTTACACAAGCTCATGCACTAATTGTCCTGAAGAAAAAGGGGAAGAATTACCTAAAGCAATTTTTCCCCTTTTTGTAAAGGTAATTTATTGAATACTGTCTACTAACTCCTGGTAATAATCTAATCCCAGATGCGTAATCAAATCTTCACCCATAATATGGCGCAAAGTATTTTGCAACTTCATTAATTGTTTGAAAATATCATGCTCAGGAGGCAAACCTGGTGCCGTTTGCGGAGATTTCAGGTAAAATGATAACCATTCCTGGATGCCTGACATACCAGCGCGTTGTGCCAAATCAATAAATAACGCCAAATCCAACGCAACCGGAGCAGCTAAAATTGAATCACGGCACAAGAAATTGATCTTGATCTGCATTTTGTAACCTAACCAACCAAAAATATCGATGTTATCCCAAGATTCTTTGTTGTCACCATGAGGTGGGTAGTAATTGATACGTACCTTATGGTATAAATCACCATACAGTTCAGGATTCTTTTTCGCATCTAGGATTTCTTCCAATACCGATAATTTAGAAACTTCTTTTGTTTTGAAGTTTTCCGGATCATCCAATACCAATCCATCGCGGTTACCTAAGATGTTTGTTGAGAACCAGCCTTCTACAACAAGTGCTCTCGCCTGAAGACCAGGAGCAACAATTGTTTTCATCAACGTCTGACCTGTTTTGAAATCCTTTCCAGCGATTGCAACGCCATATTCCTGTGCCAATTCAACGATCGCAGGAACATCACACGTTAAGTTCGGAGCGCCATTCACATAAGGAGCACCTTCTTTTATCGCCGCATAACAATAGATCATACTTGGTGGAATGCGTTGATCATCATTATCCAATGCCTCCTCTAATTTTGCAATTGTTGAGAAAGCTTCGTTTGTCTCAATATAGCGTTCGGTAGAACCACACCATACCAATACCACACGGTCTAATCCATTTTTTTCTTTAAATTCACGGATATCGCGTTGTACCGCATCAGCCAGCTCGCGACGTGTTTTTTCTGTTTTGATGTGTGTGCCGTCCAAATTTTTAACAAAATTCCGATCAAACACCGCTTTCATTGGTTGAATTGCCTCCAATTCAGCTTTTACAGCATCTAATTGACCTTGTTCCAATACCTGTGCTTTTGAAGCAGCTTCATATACGTTATCTTCATATACATCCCACCCTCCAAAAACGACATCTTCTAATTTTGCCAAAGGGACGAAATCCTTGATTAAAGGATTCCTATTCTCCGTGCGCTTACCTAGACGGATTCTGCTCAATTGAGAAACAGATCCGATCGGTTTTGAAAAACCTTTGTTTATAGATGCCACACCAGCGATTAATGTTGTAGCCACAGCACCCAATCCCGGAATAAGAATACCCAATTTACCATTGGCATCTTTCACTTGTTGTCCCATATTAATTCTATATACTTAATTTGTTATTTAATTGATGTTTTATGATAAAATAATTCTTAAAATTAGCTTAAAAAAACATATTTCATACCCCACTAAACTTTATTTATAAAATCGTGACAATTGATTTTTCTAAGCCTATTCGAAGACAAAAGAAATACGATGAAACGAATTTGCCCGCCAATAAAATATCACCCATCTCATTGAAATTTAAGTCTTTTGATCATACCTTAAAAAATAAAATATAATCATAACTAATTTTACTCAATATATTAACATTAAAAAACTAATCCAAATACAATTCAAAAAAAGTTATTCTTACTAAAAAATTGGTCAATTTTTCTTTTTCTATTCGTTATAAAAATGACAATAAAATTGGAAAATGATTTCGGGAGCCTTACCTTTAGGCTGATAATTGAAGAAACCGTCATGAGTTTAGATTAAACGAGTGCAACAAGTTTATGTAAACCATGAAAAATCAACATTCCTAAATATTTATTTCAATGAAAACTACAATTTCGTTTCTGGCTTTCGCTTTGTTAACTGGAAGTCAGCTCTATGCCCAGACTGCTGTAGATTCCGCTTATGTTCGGGATCATTATGAGAAAACCGAAGTAACGATTCCGATGCGCGATGGCAAGAAATTGTTTACTGTGATCTACAGCCCCAAAGATAAATCGAAGAAATATCCAATTTTATTGAACCGAACTCCCTATACGGTGGGCCCCTATGGTCAAAACGTGTATAAAAAGAGCCTGGGTAATTTCCCTGCAATGATGCGGGACGGTTATATCTTTGTCTATCAAGATGTCCGTGGGAAATGGATGAGTGAAGGCGATTTCGAAGATGTCCGGCCCACAACGCTCAGTAAGGATAAAAAAGCAATTGACGAAAGCACGGATACGTATGACGCCTTAGAATGGCTACAGAAAAATGTGAAAAACTACAATGGAAAAGCGGGCCTATACGGGATTTCCTATCCAGGTTTCTACTCTACGGTAGGATTGGTCAAGACTCATCCCAGTCTTAAGGCTGTCTCACCACAAGCCCCTGTAACCGACTGGTTTATTGGGGACGACTTCCACCACAATGGCGTATTATTCCTACAAGATGCTTTCACATTTATGTCAACATTTGGTGTTCCACGCCCAAAACCAATTACCCCCGATCAATTCAAAAGTAATATCCAGGTCAACGAGGTCGATAAATATAATTTTTTCCTTGAGGCCGGAACCGCTAAAGAGCTTAAAGAAAAATATTTTGGCGATTCGGTCAAATTTTGGAACGACCTATTTAAACATCCCAACTATGATGAGTTTTGGAAAACCCGTGTCATCACCAATTATCTACAGGATGTGAAACCCGCTGTCATGGTTGTTGGTGGTTTTTTCGATGCCGAAGATGCCTACGGGACGTTTAAAACGTATCAGTCCATCGAGGAAAAGAGTAAAACAAACAATTCGATTTTGGTGGCAGGCCCTTGGTACCACGGTGGATGGGTACGTGCTGCAGGAGATTACCTAGGCGATATTCAATTTGAGAAAAAAACAAGTATCACCTATCAGGAAAAATTTGAGCAGCCGTTTTTCAGTCACTATTTAAAAGAGGAAGGTAACTTCTCTGCTGCCGAAGCCAATATCTTTATTTCCGGAAGCAATGAATGGAAACAATTTGAACAATGGCCCCCGAAAAATGTGGAGACCAAAAAGCTTTATTTTCAACCACAGGGCAAGCTCGGTTTTGAGAAAGTTCAACGTACCGACTCATGGGATGAATATGTAACAGACCCCAACAAACCCGTTCCCCACCAGGGCGGACTCATACAGACCCGCACACGCGAATACATGGTCGATGATCAACGCTTTGCGGCCAATCGTCCCGACGTCATGGTCTATCAAACAGCTCCCCTGACAGAAGATATCACCATTGTGGGTCCGATCAAAAACTTCCTCAGGGTGTCTTCAACGGGTACGGATGCAGACTATGTGGTTAAACTTATTGATGTTTATCCCAATGATGCCCCCAGTTTTGAAGGGAAAACAATGGCGGGGTATCAGATGATGGTCCGAGGGGAAATAATGGCTGGAAAATACAGAAATGGTTTTGACAAACCTCAGGCTTTGACGCCTGGACTCGTGGAAAAAATTGATTTTGTGATGCCTGATGTCGCGCACACCTTTAAAAAAGGACACCGTATCATGGTTCAGGTACAAAATTCCTGGTTCCCATTGGCGGAACGGAATCCACAGGTATTTATGGAACCCTATACAGCGACCAAAGCCGACTTCCGTAAAGCAACACAGCGCATTTTCCATGACGTCAACAATGCGACCTATATCGAATTTGACATCCTAAAAGATTAAACAGAGGTGAACAGAATTGACAATATCAACAAGTGGTCCATGAGTAAACTATCCACATAGACAGCGGCCCCATTATTTTAAAATAATGGGGCTGCTAGCATTTACCAAATGTCGTTTACGCGATTATGATTCTTCCACGAATTTATTTTCTGCCGCTTTTATTCCTGTCAATAACAGCAGGACAATACTAATTGCAAGAAAGTAAAAGGAGTAGTCCCAGGATGGGTCTATCTCATGCAATTTTCCAAAAATTGGTGGGCCGAATGCTGCAATCAAATACCCGACTGATTGCGCCATTCCCGAAATTTTGATGGCATTCGCTGTCGATTTTGCCCTTAAACTAAAAAAGAGAATAGAAAGGCTAAAAGACAGACCATTGGAAAGTCCTAATAATATGGCTGCAACATAGATCCCATCGAGCTTATATAAAAAGAAGATCAAAATGCTGCCCAGCATACCCACCGCAACAGCAACAGCCATCAGTCGCTGATCTTTCATTCGGTGCGCAATAATAGGCCCGACAAACATAATGGGGATCATCGCAATCTGGATCAAAAACAACAACCAACCGGTGTCTTTGGCAGCCATCCCATAATCGACCAATACCTTGGGCAACCAGGAAATCAAACTATAATAAACCAATGATTGAATTCCCATAAATATACTGATATACCAAGCCAATCTGGATTTAAAAATATGCCCAATCCCAGTCTGCGCTTGCTTTTTCTGTTCAGGAATAACATTGTTTTGCCCACCTAGCCGATCAAAGAAGACAGCAATGATTGATAAAACAGCCAATATCACCCAAACGCCAAGGGAACCTCTCCATCCAAAGCCAGTCCACTCCCCCAAACGTAGACTAAAGCCCGATGCGAATGCCGCTGTCAAATTCATTGCTACGGCAAAAATACCAGTCATTAGCCCAATATGCTTGGGAAAACTGGTCTTAATATAACCTGGAGCCACTACATTACCCACACATATTCCTAAGCCGATCATGACGGATCCTGCAAACAAAGAAGCTGTACCGCCCCCTACCCTTACAATGATTCCCACAGCAAGAACAATCAATCCAAACAACAAAAAACGATGCATACCCTGAACGTGGGAATACTTACTCACCAGGACCGAACAACTTGCAAACATAAAAAGAGGAATTGCCGTCAATAAACTACTTTGAAAGCTATCTAATGTAAGATAGTCACTGATCTGACCCAAAACAGGCCCGACAGCCGTAATCGGCGACCTCAGATTCGTTGAAACTAAAATTACAACCAATACAGACACCCAGCTCCAGGATATAGTGTTTGATTTTTGCATATTATTATTCATATATTATTTATTTCTTGGATGTAATAGCTAATGTTTAGCGGTTGAATGCTTCCGCAAGAATATGGTATTACCACATGATGAATACACCTACAAGAAGATCTGTTGCAAAGATAGATTCAGTTATTTAATTAAATTTGCCATTGATTTAATTTATAACGACATGGGCTGTTCCAATCATATTGAAACAATTGAGAATATAAAAAAATCTAATTTTGTCTGGTTTGAAGAAAATTGGGTTCACGACGATGCGTTACATACACATCGTAAAGCGCAGTTGATTTATGTCGAGCAAGGGTTCCAATACCTCACCGTTGAGGGAAAAATGTATCTGCTCCCCCAGAATCATGTAGCATGGGTTCCCTCAAATGCTTTACATAAGACCAATTCACAGTCCAGGAGTATCAAGTTAATGATCCTCTTTTTTGATATCAAGCAGGGAGATCCATTTTTCGAAAAGGTTCAAATATTCGCTGCTCCGAAGGTGTTAAGAGAAATGATCTTATATGCCGAAAAATGGTCAAAATTGACGGAAGAAAATGAACATGAAACGATTTTCCTTCGTGCACTCCTTAACGAACTTCCCGCCTTCGGATCCCGCTTATTGCATCTAGAAATTACGCTGCCGAGTGAAAATAGATTACAGACAGTATTAAATCACCTACACGACCACTATACCCATCCTATCAAAATGGAGGAAATTGCGTTATTATCCAATCTTTCCCTGCGTACTATTGAACGATTATTTAAAAAGGAAACGGGAATGACCCTGGTCAAATATCAGCAATTGCTACGGCTAATTAAAAGTCTTGAATTATTAAGCACAGGTGAACTGACCATATCCCAGATTGCCTACAAAGTCGGGTACCAAAGTGTACAGGCCTTTACAAATAGTTTTTATGCTGTCATGGGCTACAGGCCTTCCGCTTTTATAGAGCATTAACAGCATAATGAGAAGCGTGTTTGTAGCTTTTTAACTACAAAAAACAAACAGGTTGTTAAAAATAATAAACAAGATTTGCATATGTGTAAAATACACACTATCTTTGTTGCATCATAATTTAGGTTTATAATTGGTTATTTAAGGTTTTCATTCTCCCCGTTTGAAAACCTTTTTTTTTGTCCCTATATTTTCTATTAAATTCTATTTGATGTGCCTTTTATGACTGATCCTGTTATAATCTCATTTATAAAATAGAGAAGGAAACCCTACAAAATAGCAGCCTTCAGAAAATCATCATTCAAATTAAATTCTCAAAAAATTCAATAATTCTTCAACAATAGTGTATTTTTAACCGTAAGTTCAAAATAGGAGAATCCTATTCGCAACATAAACATAAAAATACATCGAAAATATAAATAAACACATATGGCAGAGCATGGGGATTTACAAATCGCAATATTAATCGATGCGGATAATGTTTCCTATCGAAAGATCGAAGAGATTCTGAACGAAGTCAAACGCTACGGTATCCCGACGATCAAACGGATCTACGGTGACTGGACCAATCCTTATGTCGAAAAATGGAAGGATAAGCTTCTCACCCATGCAATAACCCCCATCCAGCAGTATAGCTATACACAAGGTAAAAACTCGACGGATTCAGCTCTCATTATCGACGCGATGGACATTCTACATTCCGACAGGGTCGATGGCTTCTGTATTGTATCGAGCGACAGCGATTTCACCAGACTGGCAACCCGTTTAAGAGAATCGGGTAAGTTGGTGATCGGTATTGGAGAGAAAAAAACGCCGAAACCTTTCATCGCTTCTTGCGACAAATTTATTTATGTTGAGATCTTTGAAAAGAATCAAAAAAAGGAACCTAACACAAAGAAAAAACAGCAGAATCAGCCCAAACCTGTACCTGTAGACAATCCAACCAGCATAGCAGTGCTTGACGAAGAGACACTGGAATTATTAAAAGACACCGTTGATGACACCGCAGATGAAAATGGATGGGCATTTTTAGGAGAAATTGGTAGTCTTTTCAATAAAAGAAAACCGGATTTCGATGCGCGAAATTATGGCTACGATAAAATGTCTCACCTTTTTAAAGCCTATACGGAGGATTTTGAAATCGAAGAACGTAATACGGACAAATCGCGAATAAAACATTATTATATTCGAAACATCATTAAACGACCGCTATCCGCCATCGCCCCTGCCCCGGCAACTGAAGTTCAAAAAACGACATCAAACACAGCTTCAAAAACAGCGGAAGTTGCCGCAAAACCTGCGAATCAGAATACACGAAAAAAGGGCCGTCAAGATAAAAAACGTCAGGATACAGCCACAGTAGAAAATTCAGGAAAAGAAACCCCGACAGTTCAGCAGAAAGAGGAACAGCAAGTAGTAGAAAGCGTAGCGCAAAACGATTCTCCCAATCGCATGTCATTTCCGGCAGCGGGAAATAAGATTACAGCAGACGATGTTAAAAAATCGCAAATCAGAATTACGAAAGATTTTAAACCTCTGTTTCCAACAAAATCACAAAAGCTACGGATCATTATTGGCTCCAACGAATATGAAGGTAACTTCACCTACCGTGGACGCGGATTCCATGTCCTTAAACTAGGCAAAGAGGCCGCGATCCAACTTGGACTAGCGGAAGGGATACAACTGGAGATAACAAAGCTCAACGAGCATAGCTATACACTTCAAAATCAATCTAATTAATTTTTGATAAACTGGAAAATTATCTGAAGTACTGGTTGAATCCAAGCGAACATTCAGTCAGTACTTCAAATCATACAAGGATTCTTTATCTCGTGTCCCAACAAGTAGTCGATCAGCACTTCACCTTTTAATACGCTCACCTAAATTTACTGTTCAAAATTAAAGCTAAACCCTTAAAAGTCATCGTATACAATGCTACAAAGAATACAGTGCTACAAAGAACTTTTTGATCATCAACTGGTAACAGGTTTATCTTCCACCGGCAAACTCCATTGTGAAATGGTAGTTTTCGTCAATAGGCACTACTTTTCTATCAACCTTGCGCAGATCACGTGCTTCTTCTGTCCATAAAAAAGGATAAAATGAAAACACTTGATTTCCATCCAATTTTTGCACATCTTCCACCCATTCCTTCCATTTAAATGTTTCGTAAAATTGACGGATTTCACCCCTCAATGTCCAATAGATAAAATCAGAATAACCGCACTCCAAACTTTCCCATTGCAAGGTGTCCTGTGCAAAATAATAGACCTGTCCTATGCCCTCACCCAAGGCTCCAGCATTAATCGCAAAATAGCCGCCCAAAACATCGTCGGCAATTAACAGAAAACCACCTTTCTCCCCTTCTTTGTCAAAGCTTTTCCCTTTGTTCCACTCCATGATACCTCGATTCAATTTAGCAGAACCCGAGCCTAGAATCCGTAGCCATCCCCCATCGATAAGTATTCCACCGGTTTGATGAATAATAGCACCCATAGGAGATTTTGTGGTAATCTGAGCTCGTAGTAACTCTTCATCTGCACGCTTTGGATTTCTGGGCAGTACCTCATAAGAATTACTTGCTCCCCTCATCCATTCTTCGACCAGATTCCATCCTGAATCTGTCGGATTAATCAACTCATTTAGACTCTTCATTCCCTGTGCTTTATATTCAAAACAAACCATATTTATCGCCTTTACTACATCCACTTTCAATAGAAAGAAAAATAAAGTGACGCATCTTGAATTGCCGAAATTACCACAATTCTTCCTGTCATCCAAATCACATAAGTTCAGTGACTAAAGTCTAAAATCCGATTTAACCATTACTTTACGCACAAAACATAAGAACCTTGAAGCAATTTTCGTTAAATTTAAACCATGCAACATGAATTAGAAAAACTTCGGTATCCCATAGGCCGCTTTGCCGTACCAGATCATATTGACAAGCAATTACTGAATGATTGGATAAAAACAATCGCAGACTTCCCCGCACGACTCAAATCCGAAGTCAGTGACCTGCCAGATATCGCTTTGGAGAAACGATATCGTCCAGACGGTTGGACCATCAGACAAGTAGTGCATCACTGCGCTGATAGCCATATGAATAGCTTTGTCCGTTTTAAATTAGCGCTGACAGAAGATTACCCTACGATAAAACTCTATGAAGAAAATCTGTGGGCAGAACTTCCAGATGCCAAACATAACCCCATTGAAAGTTCCCTAAGATTATTAGAAGGTTTACACCAACGTTGGGAAATCTTACTAAAGAGTCTGAGTGACGAACAACTGGAACGCGCATTTATTCATCCGGTTACCAAAAGGTATATTTCGCTCAAAGTAAATATAGGCCTATATGCCTGGCATTGTAATCACCATTTGATGCATATCGTCAACGCAAAAAATAGTCCATTATAACAGTTGATATTTGTTTCAGCGATATATACGTAAATACACACTTACGAAGCCATATTTGAAAAAAGATCGAGGGCTATACAAATAAAATGCAGGAAAATAGGGGTGTCCAACCGTTTAGGACACTCCTCTTTAATAAAATTGTACCGATCTAACTAAGCCGTCAACCACAATACAACGATAAAGGCACCAAAGGCTCCCAAAGCAAGGCCTACGATACCGGCGATCAAAAAAGTCCGCAGATAATAGCCGAACGTTTTGGTCTTTTTCTGGAGGATATGGATAATCCCCACTATCAGGGAATAACCTGCACCTACGCCAAAAAATAGCATAAAGGCTAGGTCGATCAGCATACCTGTGAAATCTAAATTCGCAGAAGATAACATCGTGCAGGTTATTTTTTCTTTTTAAACAGTTTACTGAAAAAGGATGAACTACTATTACCTGTAGGTTCGTCCTTTGCTTCCACTTCCCCACTTTTCTCGTCCGCCCAAATTAACAATTCGGGTTCAATATCCAATTCGTGTTGTCGGGCAAAGTTCGACCAGTAGGCATGTTTTTCCTGATCCCTAAAGTCGGGATCATTTTTATAATAACCCAATAAACTTTCTGTAGCAGACTCATAGACACTATAACGATTTGCCCGCTCAAAATAATGAATGGCTTTTTTACTGTTCTTTTTAAATTTTAACCCCGCATCATACATCAAACCGTAATAAATATTGGAATAGCTATCCGCTTTATCTTTCTTCAGATAAACAAGTAGACGGTCATAGTCATCTAAACTATAATAAATCGAAGCAATATTGCGATTATTTTCAACCAGTTTCAACTCCGCTTTTTTGTAGTAATCCAATGCTTTTTCAAGATCTTCCTCTACATAGGTTCCACTAAAATAGAAATAACCCAAGTTGGATAATGCATAGCCATTCCCAAGATCAGCCCCGTTGTTATAGGCCTCAAAAGCTTTTTTTAGATCCGATGTATAGCCTATTCCATGCTGGTATAGATAACCGATGCTATTCCAAGAAGACGCATACCCCTTTTTGGCGGACCGCTCATAGTATGCAATTCCTTTTTTCAGGTCCAGAAAACGTGTGTCTTCATTATCAGTATCCGTATAGATATTACCGAGCTCATACATACTGCTTTCATTGTCCTGATCAGCTGAAAATGTAAAGTAACGGATGGCATTTTCGATGTCTCCATTTCTCCAGCAATCCATGGCCATGTGATACAATGTATAGCTATCATAAGCGGATTCAAAATCTACACCCCGATCCGATTTCCACTGGGTGAAAAAATGGTCAAAAACCTCAAGTTCCTTTCCTTCCAACTTGTCCAGTGCCTTGATATAATATCCATACTGATCTTGGGGCACCTCTTCCAATCCCTCATATCCTTTATTGAACAGTTTGCCGTCGCGCAACATCATTAGATCTTGATAATGCCGTACACTACAACAGATGAAATCGAAGGATTCACTCAGTTCTTTGCTATCAGTATCGTAGTAATAATACCCGCCCACCTGATCTTGCAGGATAAAATAGTCCATCAGCGCATAGCTGATTGCGGCATAATGTGCTGACAATGGAATCAGCCAACTTTTAGTCTCTGTGTGATAGATTCCTCTTTCCGATTCGGTTTGGATGATATAACAATTAAAGGCACCATTACCAAAATCTGCACCTCCCTGTATAGATTTAATCGTCAGATCTTGCAGAAGAAAACCCTTGCTAGCGAGGTCATACAAAAAATATTTACCTTCCGAAAGGTAATATAATGCACTGAGCCCATTCATGGCATTTAAAATAGCTACATCTTTTACCAAAAGGGAGCCGTCTGCTGCATGGACTGATTTCTTTTTTTTATTGTTTAAATTGACTGCGTAAAAATCAAACAACAATTCGTTCAAAACCCCTTCTGGATACTCGCCCAATAGAACACCCTGACTGGAATAGTATTTACGTAGTTTGCTGTTCGCTATCGGCTGATAAATAAAGCCCTCGTAGTCTATTTCAAAAGGCTCATCAGAACCTGTCGCATGCAAGCCCTTACCTTCGGCATCGATAATGTCATATTTCCCGTCCCGCTGTCCCTGGTAGAATCCATAAGCAAAATCGTCCAAAACCGCATAGTTCAAGGGAATAATTGTAGCGCCAGTTTCCACGTCCACCAAGCCATGCTTGCCCACTAAACTCACTTTTCCTACAATCCTGCCACGGCCACTCTGTACAGGCGCTGCAGCGTCGTAAATACAGGGAATAGTCTCTTCGCCCTTTCTATTTAAATAGCCAAACAAACCTTCTTTCGCAACAACTGCAAAGCCATTGTAATCAAAGTCTCCGATCTCGTCATAGCGGGGTTCAACTTTCTCCTCACCCCTCGCATTCCGGATTCCCCAACGTCCGTTTTCTTCAAAAAACTGGTTATCAAGGCTATCAATAGCTTCCGTATTCCACCAGCCCAATCCATAGTTGCTCCACTCAGCTTCTAACATCGCTAAAAAGGAATCATAACCTGAGCGACTCAAAATAGGATAAAGCGCTGATAACGACTGCTTCTCTATTGCTTTTTCGTAATACAGGTTCTTCTCATAAATTTCAAATGCAAAATCCTTTGCTTGTTGGCTATGTTTAACCTCAGACATATTAAAAACATCACGCGCATTGATCTGGAAGCATTCAAATGGAAGTCCATGCAGAAAATCGAACATTTTTTCGATGGTCAACAGAACAGCAGCATTGGATATCAAATTATACTCCTGAATAAGCAGATCGTAGAATTTTCTCAATTTTAAAACACCCGCTTCTTTTTCAGCATATACTAAGGTTCCTTTCGCTTTTGGATTTGCGGCAAACAAGGGCAGCAACAGATCTGGAATGACATAGTTCCATTCACCCAAATAAGCACGGAAATACTCCTGATCTTTTTTATCTGTGTTATAAATATAAATTCGATGTGCCATATTGTTTTTTTATTCTTCTATATCAACGTCATTGTTTTTAGCAAAATCAAACCAAAAGTTGTATTTAGCGGCATCTGCAAACGTTCCATTTTTATAGTAATACAAGAGACGGTTGACGGCATAAGCATAGGTAGCGTTTTGGTTTGCCTGTTCGTAGTAACGCAGCGCCTTTACCATACTCTGTTTCACACCCCAGCCTTCTTCATACAAAATCCCATAATAAATTGCAGCATACTGTCCCGCTTTATCCTTTTTCAGATAACGTAAAAGATTAGTGTAATCTTTTTGTTGATAATAAATTTCAGCTATCTGTGCATCGTTGTCGATGCCTTCTTTTTCAGCCTGCTTAAAATAATGCAAGGCTTGCCCATAATCCTGTTCAAGATGCTCTCCTTCATAATACCAGTGACCAAGGTTACTCATGGCCTGCCCTTCCCCAAGTGCTGCTGCTTTTTGGTATGCTGTTAAGGCTTTGGGAATATCAGGCGGCAGACCGAGTCCTGTAGCGTAGATAAAGCCTAGATTAGTCCAAGCTTGCGCATGATCCTGTGCTATCGCCTGCTTGTAGAAGCCGATTGCTTTAGGAATATCCAGAAAATCTTCATGATCCGTATCGCAATAGATATTGCCAAGAAGGTACTGACAGTCGGCACTACCCCGGGAGGCGCCGATAGTCAACAAAGGTATAGCTTCGGCTATCTTACCGGCCCAATTTAGTTTCCGTGCTTTTTCATACAGCGTCTCGTTATCAAGATAAGATTCGTAACCTGCTCCCTTCCGTTTTGTCCAAGCCTGATAGAACTGTACAAAATAACTCTGGTCAGTTCCCTGCAAATTATATTTTTCGGCATACAAACGGCCAAATGCTGTTTCAGGAAATTCAGCAATATTTCGTTTTTGATCTACATAAAACAGCCTTTCTCCTTTAAATAAGAGCAAGAATTCACCTTCGCTTCGTTCCGGATGTGGATCATGAATTGGCGCACTGACATAATCGTAAAGTTCGCTACAGAAATTCACTTTTGTATCAAAATAGCGCATTCCTTCGGACTCATGGATACGCATAAAGTCCATATAGCAATATTCGATTTTTAGATAAGCCGGATCCGGTTCGAGCAGCCATTGATCCAAATATGCTTCATATATCCCCTGCCCCTCGGCACAGGCGACAACAAAGATATCTTTTCGAAAGTTTTTAATGCTATCGACCAAGATTTTATCAATGGATCGATCGACTAAACGGAATAGGTCATGCGCGAGTGCATAAATCCGCCATTGTTTATTTTTCAGGTATGCGATACTACGATAACCATCCAAAACGATGATACGATCAATCTCTTCATCCAGCACAGTGCCATCGGGCTTGATGATTGAAATCTTTCGCTGCAACTTATTGGGTTTGATCCAGAAGTAGGCGTTGGGGAGAGCCTGTAAGCTATCTTCCAGAAAACTGCCCAGATAGTGACCGTCCATACGAAAGTATTTCCGCTTCATGGTACCCTTTTGCCGCTTATAAAAAAGCTTACAGTAATCGTATTCAAAAGGTTCATCCGCCGATTCGGCAATAACCTGTGTTCCATCAGCAGCAAAAAGAAAGTAATTATCACCTTGCTTTGCATTCAAAAAACCACGGGCAAACCAGTCCAAATCATCATAAGCAGCAGGTAATGAAAGTTGCTTGCTATCAATATTCAATATACCACGTTTCCCTTCGATTTCGACCTCAGCGTAATTAACCCCATCGATAACACGCGCGTCAAACGCCTCAACGTACTGACAGGATACGATCTCCTTTCCCTGTTCATTGATGTAACCAAACAGATGATCCCGTTCAACCACAGCAATCCCTGCTTCGTTGAATTCAAATATCTCATCATATTTCGCAGCGACCAGGATATTTCCACCCGCATCCTTTAATCCTTGTTTTCCATTTTCTTCAAAAACTTCGGCTCCCTCTTTCTGAAAGGCATCTTCTTCCCACAAGCCCAAACCATAATTAATCCAGTCTGTCTCGAGCATTTCCAGAAAAGTATCGTAGCCAGACGGGCGCAAAATTTCCTGTAGCGGATCCAAATTTTGTTGCTCAAAGGCCTGTGTATATAATGCCCCTGTTCTCCTGATTTCATCAACCCAGTCACTCGCCTGTTCCGTATGGTTTTCTTCATTCATATTGAAGACATCCCGACCATCGATTTGAAAAGTATCAAATGGCAAACTTTCCAAAAATTCAAACATCTTATTAACAGGTTCGGTATACTTCTTTTTGTAATGCAATTGATAAACATCAGCAAGCAATGCATAAAAATAGCGTAGCCTTGCAATACCGTCTTCCTTATTGGCATAGAGCTGTGTTCCTCGGGAACGGATATCCGAAGAAAATAGCGGGAACATCAAGGCTGGAATTTCATAATTCCATTCGGCCAGATGTGATTCAAATGTTTCTTTTGTTTTAAGATTTACGTTATATATATAAATGCGATGCGCCATAACCTTATTGCTAGATAGCCTTAAAATAGATCGTGCTTACCTCAATAGATGAAAACGGCAAGCACTATACCCGATGCAGTAAAATTACAGCTATTATTAAATATTCTGCTTAGCGGAAAACAGGGATTTTTATTTTTACAGATTTTCCGCAACTTTGAACCGGATTTTGTTTAATAATAAAATAATAGCTCTATTTAATGTTATGCGCTATCTTATTACACCTTTGCTGATCTTGTTTGCAAGCTCGGCGTGTCAGGAAAAACAGCAAAAAAAGCAGCAGTTAGCACTACCGGCGAGCCAATTCAGCCATAGCAAGGATACGCTGGTTCAGCGACCTAAAACACCGACGCTGTCCCGCTTGGACAGCATTGATCAAGCAAATGCAACAAGTATTCTTGAATCGGATGAATTAACAAAGGCACAGGTCAACCTTAGTACCAAAGATAGTATTATACGTTTACGGGCGAATATCCGAGTCGACCATCGTTTTTTTGGTTACGAACAGCCAAATATTCAGTCAAAAAAGCTGCTATTGTTCTCTATTTTTACGAATGATGTGCAAGATAACCCTTTCCAGCTCAAATTCGGCGCATATTATGAGACATCAGGGTTGGATGACAAAGGCCTCAAGCTAAAATACCTGCGGACAAAAGATGATTTTATTGAAGCTGAGCTGATCGATGTCAGTGGCTATCCGGTTACAACAATTTATTTTGAAAAAAAATGGGTTGATATTAAATAATAGCAAACAATCCGATATGTAATTTTTTATTCAACACCTTTATATTGGTTGCTGTTGTTTATTTCAGCAATAATATCTAACCTGTAAAAACCTGCTCGCTTATCATGCGGTGCTCCATAGAAAAAATTCCTAAAGTATAGCTGCTGATCTCCTTTCCAAAAGATCTCTTTTAGGGTACATAGTTCAAAGTTATTATTCCAATCTAAGGGAATCTGCGCATAGGTCAGATAGACCTCATTTTCCTTTTTTTGCAAAAAATAACTGGAACATTCCTGTCCGTCAAACATGCCATTCAATCTATATTTCTTATGCTTAGAGAAATAGACATAGTCTAAATTGCCGATTTCTTCCACATCCCATTTTCCTAGACGCAAATCGAGCGCCTGATCGGTGCTATGCCCCCCTTCAAGCAGCAGAACCTCCTCGGAAGGATAATATTTTACAAACATATTTTCAAACAGATCAATCTCTCCTTCTGTTTTTCCAGCTTCTAGCAATCGGCCATCGTTAAATCGTACCCGAACAATTAAATCTCCCTCCACAACGGTATCAATTTCCATTGGCTTACCTGGCATATAACGTCCAAATTTAACACGTCCCTGCAATAGTTTTCTCGCGACATTGATATCGCTAATGGAAGCAATGGTATCCCTTCGGTAATCGGCCTGCTGCCGCTCCTTAAAAAAATTGACGGAATCTATCTTATAAATTCGGATCATGTTATCCTGGAAGACAAGCGAATCGACCGCTGGCTTTTCGTTTACAATAGTCTCCTTTATCGGAGAAAGAACAGGATTTTTCACTTGGTTTTGTTGACATGCCGAGCATATCAACAAAACAATACCTACGCAATAAAGTACTTTATTCATCACAGTGCATCATTAAGATATTCTAATATCGTATTTCAGCCGCATAATGAAGCAGCTCAATTAATTTAAGCGCCATAACAATCGATATTCGACTTGTGGTCACCAATATGTTATAGAGAATCATCGCGATTAAATCGATCATCCGCACACAGCCCTAGTCCATCCTTTCCACCGGATGTCTTTATTATTTCAAGAGCCTGATGCATACACCAAATGATCAGATTTCAAAATAAAATCCCTTTTCTTTTAATTCTTCGTATTTTTCTTTATCAAAACTATAGATCTTTGCTGCTCTGGCATGTCTATCCTTTTGCATATCGCTATGGTCGATCAACAGATCCATGCTCAGTATCTTTTTGCGAAAATTACCGCGATCTATCGAACGCTGCAGAATCGTTTCATACAATTTGTGCAGGTCTGGTAAGGTAAACTGCGCTGGCAGCAGTTCGAATCCGATGGGCTGGTAACGGATTTTACCTTTTAGGCGTTCGACCGCGACAGACAAAATCTGCTGATGATCAAAAGCCAAATCAGCAACCTCTTCCAAACTAAACCATTGCACCGCATCGATGTCAAGTCCGGCCTCCAGGGTATATTCGTTAGGTTTAACTAAAGCATAATAGGCAATACTGATGACCCGTCCCCGGGGATCACGATTTAATTCCGAAAAGGTATAGAGTTGCTCAAGAAAGATATTGCTGAGCCCAGCTTCTTCGGACAATTTACGTAGCGCACATTCATCCGCAGTTTCATCCTCCTGAATAAAGCCGCCGGGAAATGCCCATTTCCCTAAGTAGGGTTCTATTGCCCGTTTGGTTAACAACAGTTTAAGCTGATTTTTTTCAAAACCAAAGATCACACAATCGACTGTAACTGCGGGTCTGGGGTATTCGTAGTTATATGTTTTTGGAGTACTGGCCATCTTGTTATAAAATTACGTCTGTGGATTTTTTGATCTGTATGCCATATTTTTCACGCAGTGATTCAAAAGCCTGCAGTGTAGCCTCTTCGAAACCAGCAATAGGCGACATACAGTCGATCAGTAGTGTAATGCGAGACGTAATCGCTTTATCCTCCGCAAAATATTCCAATATCTGCATTGCAGATGCCAATACACAGTGACTTGATGCCTGTCCTGCAATATAGATGGCATCGTAAGCCTGGATAGCCTCGAGCACGGCATGATTGACAAATTTATTGTCGTCGTATTCGGCTTTGATGATACCATACATTTCAGTGTAGGGATCCTGTCCTTTATAGACCAATAGGGGTTTGACTCGCCGTGCGGCGCTGTGAAAATAGAGCATATTGGTAAATTGACTTTCCAATTGCGCCCCTGAACTCCCCTCTAAACAATGATAGGGCCAGATACAAAGCTCCTTTCTCCCTTCGGCTTCTAAATTTTTAAGATAAACTAGAGATTGTTCAGCTGTGTCCGAATTGGCAACAGTCCAGGTTCCATCGATAAGATCCTTGTGACGGATGACCGTAAAAGGTTTAGGCTGATTTCCTTGCTTATCCACCCACCAGTCTGCATGGAAAATCTGCCGCAGTGAATGGCAGTCAAGGCTGCACATAACCTGCGTCAAAGAAGCCATATTGTTGTATATCCATTGGGTCAGTCGTTGTACATCAGCACGCGAACCAGCTACCGGTAGACTCCCAATGGATTCCATAAAATCGTTTTGTACATCAATCGCCAAAAGCAGTGTCCGCTTTTTATCTGATGCAGCAGGCAGGATTTGCTCCTGTTCCGCCAATGACAATATAGCCGGAATATCCCCTCCTTTTTCGGATGCGATCTTCCTTACATCAACGATCTGTTCATATCTTGTTTTCATCTGTCAATAATTATGTGTTTTAGGTATCCTATCGATGATATAAATAAATTGTTATGCTCCTATACCATCTGTCAAATGGGCGTTACTCCGTTTAAAATCTACATTCCTTTAGCCAGAATTCTAAACCCAAAGATTTCTATCAATTATGTTTTTTACTAGCCTTTGAAAGTTGGAATCGCCGCAAACTTATGCGCAGACTGTTGTTGACGTCTGCGGATCAGTTCATCTATCGTTGAATCACCGGATGTTCCAGTCAGAATAAATCCGTCAATCTGTGCATAACGCATGCCCAATTCTTCTTCGTCTGTCTGTCCTTCCCATAACCCTGCAGAGGGGCTCTTATATTGAATGGATTCGGGAACACCTAGGTATTTTGCCAGTGTATATACTTCTTGCTTGGTCACCATGGCCAAGGGATTAAGATCATAAGCGCCATCTCCCCATTTGGTAAAGTAACCTACGGTCGCTTCGGCCATATTGCCGGTACCGATCACAAAACGGCTTCCCAATTGTGCAAATTGATAGAGGTAGGTCATACGAACCCGTGGCCGGATATTGGCTAAGCTCAAAACACGGTTGGATTCGCTGGAGGCTGCGATATAGGCTTCATTATTGATGGTCAACGCATCGACAGCTGGCTTGATATCAAAGATATGGTAAGGAAAATCAAATTTTTCAATAAGCTCCATCCCATGTGCATGACTCTTACTATTGTTCATATCGCTACCATAGGGCATCATGACCAAATGGACATCCACTTTCGCCAGATGGCATAGACAAGCCACCACACTACAATCAATCCCGCCGCTCATGCCAAGCACTAAACCTTGACGGTTTGCCGCATTTACCTGACCCGCAATCCATGATGCCATTTTTTGGGCATACTGTGCAACGTTTTCATCATTGATGAAAAACGGTTTTCTTAAGTTATTTTCCATATACTCTTACTGATTCTGTTTCCAATCTGTTTCTTATTTCCTTAAAACTAGCCGCGCTGACAAAGGCCCCATCCACAAAACATTCTTTGAGCAGATTACGTTCATTCAATTGTTCGATAGTTACTGGATTGAGGTCGTCTATCATACGAAAATCGTTATCTTCGAATATAACAGCAACCATACCCTTTTGGGATTTTTTAAAGTTACCTGTATCTGTGGCCGGCCTTTTCTGAATAGCTTTAAACTGACCGTCAACAATTTCGGCCGTTCCCTTTAAAGCGAAGCCAAAGGTATCTCTCGTAACATACTGATAGGTATAGGATCCTATTCCAAGTATTGTATTGGTCGAGGCAAAACCTTTCGCCACCAAACCTTCGCAGATCTTTGTTGCCCGTTCCACGGTGATGGAATCGCCATATACAACAGCAATATGCGGATCAAGTTCTTTGAAGCCTTTCGCGTTGACCTTCCCGCCAAAAAGTTCAAACAAACGTTCGACAATCCCTTTTTGAACTGTTTCGTGGTCAGCTTCCGGATCACCACAAATAATCTTAACAGGATCGCCACTGTCTGGTCGAATGACAACTTTGCCTTCCCGTCCCATGATCAGTTCTTTCAATTGTGGCAATACATGATCGACAACATGCCATAGGTCATAGGTGTCGGACACAATAGAAATGTTTCCGCTGGGATAAACCTTCGTAATCAAATGCCGGAAGGCTTCAACCTCCTGTTCACCGTAAGAACACATCACACTATGTTCTGTTGAAGGCGTGTACATCATGACATCACTTGTGGCTGCGTAATAGGTTTTGAGGTATTCCCGAACGGAGAGTGTTGCAGAAACACCGAAGCTTAGTAAATGCCCGCCTGCAGTGCGATAAGCCGTTTCAGGTGACCCCATACCCCGCATGGAGAAATCTCCAGCTTGGGTGAATACTTTAGTGACATCACCTGTTTTTTCAGCAAAACCTGTCAACAATCGCTTGTATTGATCAGCGATAGTCGCAGCGGTCATTGGTGACCAGATATAAGCGGAGAGTTGCGTTTCAAGATAACCTGGCAACCAGAAGAAATCTGGATGGGTATTCTCGATCGTAAACATCGGCACGCCTATCGGTACGAGACTGCCCTCTTTCAAAGCTTTCACCTTAATCGGAAGATACCCCAAACGATGTAAAGCGCGTATATGTTGTGACTGATGTGTATTCGCAAAATTGCTATTGGTCATCGCGAACACTTCACGAATGGCTTCTTCATACTGCGCGACAACAGCTTCCTCAGGTTGGGCGAAAAAATATTCATCGAATGAATTACTGATCTCCGCCAGAGCGCCCTGCAATCCAAAGAATACAACATGGCTTATTCCTGCGATCCGGGACATCCGGGGAGTCCAGGTTTCGTATACCCATTCTGTATGTGCTGGATACTGATCCTTGTGACACAATTTGTAACCGTCCGTCCAGAGAATCGGATTTTTGCTCATTGCTCTAAACATAGCTTTCAGTTGTTAAGTTGATATAATTTAATTTCGGATGCGTAGTGTTCATCATAGAATCTGTGGTGAAAACAAGGTCGATCGGTGAATCTTCCTCCAACAAAGTCCCTTTGAAAATCCTTGGCTCACAATGGGTCACCAACAGGTAAATTTCACTTGCCCCCATCTCCTTTAGAATTTTTCCAGCCCAGAGAAATGTTCCACCTGCAGAACATAGATCATCGACAATTATGCATTTGGCACCTTTGACAATGTTACCAGTTTTTAACTTCATCGCTTCGATACGTCCCGTCTGTGGATTACGTTGCTTTTCAAAGACACAGGCATCTTCGTAGCCACTATTTAAATAGCGTGCTGCTGCCCCTTTATCCGGAAATACAATTCGGTCATTGTCCGAAAATTCGAATTTTCCCATTAGTTTCGGCAACCAATCTAGCGCAGGATAGATCGCTACACTATTTTCCAGTAAGGTGAGGGTTGTTTCGGAATGTGGCTCGACAACATATACTTTATCAAACTGCAGGCTATTAATAAATGCAGCGACATATTTTAGGGTAAACAGGTCGCCCTCAATTTTGCGATCCATACGACTATAAGGCATATAACGAATCCATAATTTACAACTCGCCCCTGCTTCCTCAAGTCGCTTCTTGACAAAAAACAAACGGATCAAATCGCCATCTTCCTGATAGGTAAATTCTAGCAGATTATCCGCTTTGATCCACTGATCGAAATCCTTCACTTTCGTTTCTCCATTTGGAAACTGTTCGGTGATGAGCTGATGTTTATTTAATATAATCATTTTTCTTTTTTTACAGCCATTCTAGTTGAGTACTTTTTACTCAACAAATATGCGTATTATTTTTACTTTAACAAAATTCATTGAGTATTTTTTACTCAATGAATCAAAACAAAGACACAATCAGCTAAATATCAGTGGAATAAATTTCATTAAAAACACTTTATTTATTAATAAAGCACAATACAAAATCACAGTTTTACCTTCAGCGACACCTAAACATACGCAAACAAACGCTAAAATTTGCTTGAAAATGAGAAACACAAAACGACCAGGAGGCCGTATAAAATTAGCTGAATACAGGGATAGTATCTTTCGCAGAAAACCGGATCTTTGTCTTTAAGACAAACAGTCAAACGAATTGATCACGATCGTTGACTGCCAAAAGAACAAAATATTCGCATGAACAAAGCAAATTTAATCAATAAGGATATTGAAGCTATTTTACAAACAGAATATCAGGACATCTCGCAGTTGGTCAAAGATTATCAGGACGTTCCGGTCAGTGAAGAAAATCAGGAAGCCTTATATGCCTATAACCTGCTTTACATGAATATACATTCCTTATCGGAACAGGAATATCTTGATGCATTCAATCAACTAGGTGAAAAATACCCTAATTACGGTCTAGCGGCAGAAAATGACCACAGAAGAACAATTGCCGAACTGGAGCGGTTGAAACAGGCGTTCAGCCAACTTTGCTTACAAACCGAGCAAGGGCAGTATTTACTTCAACTCAAACTCAGGAGTATTGATCTGGACATTCAAGTATATCGAAAACTGATGCAATTGCCGATTACTCCGGCCATTCAAGCCGACATCGACCTGCTGGAATCAGCCTCCTATAAACTTACAGATGAGATTGAGGCAATTTTAGCGCAATATGATGTTGAATAACTTGTATTTTGTTCGAGCATTTCTTTTGCGGACATCAACGTATATATGCTATTTATTTATCAGTCTAAGCACACTCTTATTGCCACAGGACACTTGGGCCGCTTCGCCTGATCAGCTCCAACAGCAGTCATTCAGTCCCTATTCGATCAGTGACGACGGCTATTTACACTATAATCTACAGGTAAATGATAGCAGCTATCTTGCTATAGTATTGAATCTGAATACCCTATTCCCAAGCACAAACGTCGAGAATCTTAGGCTGAAACAATATGAATTAACAGGCTCAGAACTTAAAATCAGTAGTTATCAGGGGTCTCCCATTTCTATTCATTATCAGGTTACTGATAACGAACTCAAAATATTAAGAACCAGCAATTTACCATCCAAACCTAGATTGAACAGCCATTTATTTTCTTTGAACTTTATCAGGGAACTGGAAACTTTATTTGCAGTGAACGATTTAGAACAATTAAAAATACTCAACTGGGGGACCGTTCCCAAAGAAAACATACTCTTGTTTTTAAGCCAATTGAACGATTTCTCCAACACAGCAGAATTTGGTTACAATGCGATCCACAATTTGTTAGCCAGTAAAAACTATGCTGTGGCAAAGTTCTTTTATAACTCATTTTTGACAAAGAATAAGAATTTCAATGACTTCGAATTACTTAAAATGGCGATCGAACAGGAGGACTTGGATTTTATCAAAAAACATCCTTAAACAGTTTAGACATCTTGGGTATAGATGAGGTCAAATTCGACTACAGTTTTACACAATGCACCTTGCTCGGTAAAGCAATACAACAAAAAAATAAGGTTATCGCACGTTATCTTTTGGATCATCGTGCTTCAACAGAAAAGGTATACAAATATGAAACAGAAGTACTTAATGCAATTCAATTCGCAGAGCGGGCGAAAGCAAAAAAGCTAGCTGATCTTTTTAAATAAAACAACACTTATCACATATCAAACTATCTATCATCCTAATAGCTAAACTTAAAAACAATTCATAGCCATAAGATAAGGACAACAACTTATGCTATGCACTACTTCTGGTAGTATAGTGACTGAATAACAGCATAGCTGTTTAAAAGGAATGACAGGATTGAAACAACAATACATAATCAGCGCATACTAACAACAGCTAAAATAACGTTACCAAAATAAGGTCATACAGATAAATCTATAAATTATGCCGATACGTTTCTTATCTTGCTGGAATAAAAGATGATAGCAGATTATATGATCCTATTTAAAAAACTACACATATGAAAAAAATAGCTTTATTTGTCCTGTTGCTCATTTGCACGCTCCTGATCGGGCTATCTTATTTCCAGATTAATGCAACGAAAGCTCAAAACGGAGCTTTAGATAAAAAAGTTAACAGTAGCGCGATGCTACCTCAGTTAAAAGATGGCGATATGATCTTTCAGTCATCCGTCTCGCCGCAGTGTAAAGCTGTGCAACTAGCCACAGGTTCTCCTTACTCTCACTGTGGTCTTATTTTTCATGAGGATGGAAAACCTTACGTGCTGGAGGCTGTTCAACCCGTCACAGTGACCAGCATGATGGATTGGATCGCTCGAGGAAAAAACAAACATTATGTCATCAAACGACTTAAAGAGGCAGACAAAGTACTATCGACAGAAGTTTTAGCTAAAATGAAGGGAATCGGTAAAGAATTTTTGGGCAAAAACTACGATGCTACATTCGAATGGTCGGATAACCGAATTTATTGTTCGGAACTAATCTGGAAAATCTATCAGCGCGGTGCCGGAATCGAAGTGGGCAAACTGGAAAAACTCAAAGATTTTGATCTCAGTAGCGTCGAGGTCAAAAGCAAACTCAAAGAACGTTACGGCAATCGGATCCCTTTGGAGGAAACAGTAATTTCCCCTGCATCTATTTTCAATAGCAAGCTTTTGACAACAGTAGCAAGCAATTAATTTAAGACTCGTTCAAGAGGGACAGTGCAGCATTTATAAAAACTGAAATTCCTATTTTAAACGCCTTTTCGTCGAGGTTGAACTGAGGATTATGAAGCCCATGTTGAGTCGCATTATCGTTATTATTCGTCCCTACTAACATAAACAAAGACGGATATCGATAAGAGTAATAAGCAAAATCTTCTGCTGCCATCCAAATTTCCAAATCCTGTACCACGTCATTCCCCATGTTTGCCTGTATGATATTTTTTACCTGCTGGGTCAATACAGGGTTGTTGTTCAAGGCTGGATAGCCATGTCGAACCTCGACATCCACTGTCGCTCCCAAAGCGACAGGTAATGTTCGCGAAATTTCGGCAACTGTTTCCAACGCTTCTTTACGCCAGGCTTCGTCCATTGTCCGGAAGGTTCCGGCCAGTTTGACTTCTTCAGGGATAACATTCGCTGCCCCCTCACCGATAAAACGACCAAAAGTAAGTACGGATGGGATATCCGGATTCGCCTTACGGCTGACCACTTGCTGTAAGGTCGTGAGCAGCTGCGCAGCGATCATAATGGGGTCGATGGCCCGATGTGGCTCAGCAGCATGACCACCACGTCCTTTGATTGTCATATAGAATTCATCACTCGAAGCCATAAACCTTCCTGGTCGTAAGCCTATTTTTCCCAATGGAACGCGTGGACTTACGTGCATTCCCAAAATAGCCTTAATCTTTCCACCAAAAGATTCCAATATCCCGGATTCCAAAATCTGGATTGCCCCACCGGGAATTTTTTCCTCCGCAGGCTGAAACAGTAATACAATCTTTCCTGAAAATTCAGCTTTATACCCCTTTAAGACTGAAGCTACACCCAATAGATTTGCTGTATGAAAATCATGTCCGCAAGCGTGCATGACACCTTCATTTTTAGATTTATAGAACACATCATTCTGCTCATGAATCGGTAACGCATCAATGTCGGCCCTTAAAACCACAATAGTATCACTAGGTGATTTTTCGCCCTCCAATAGGGCAACCACACCGGTATTGGCCACAAGTTTAAATGGGATATCGAGTGCGGTTAATTGTTCCTGGATATAGGCACTCGTCTCATACTCCTGAAAAGATAACTCAGGATGCTGATGGATATGCCGACGGATAGCAACGACCTTCGGGAAAATGGCATCAATTTCGGCGTTCAAGTCTTTCATTATCGAGATATTAGTTGAAAACGATATTTCTATTATGATAATATTATATAAATCGTCCAACAAGTTAAGTTAAAAATGTTGTATACCAAAGCCAAGGGAAGAAATACCAAGTCTATTAGGCGAACCTGCATAGCGTCATAATCGCGTCAATATTGTTGCTTTGGGGGCATTGTGATCAGGCTGTTTGATTTTCACAATAATTTGTTTGAATTCTATATATTTTGTATCCATCAATGGAATTATTTTTGTCGACAAATTATCACGATGGAAAAAAACACTAAACCCAGACAATCTTTTGTTCCAACGATACTGGCTTTTGCGCTTGTTCCGATTACAGGTCTTGCTACTGATATCTATCTCCCCTCGATGCCCCAAATGGCGGCAGAGCTTGGTCTCAGTGAAAGCCGTATCCAGTTAACACTGTCCTTATTTCTGATCAGCTACGGTGTAGCTCAATTCTTCACGGGCGCACTCGTGGATGCGTGGGGAAGATATCGGATCAACCTGATTTCACTGTTTCTCTTTATCCTTAGTTTTTGGATAACCGCAACTACTGATGATATCTGGATTATTTACGGCATGCGTATTCTTCAGGGAATTCTATCTGCATTCGTCGTCATTTCCAAACGGGCTTACTTTGTCGATGTGTACGAGGGCGAGCAACGCAAGCACTATCTCAGTATCATGACCATCGTCTGGTCTATTGGACCTATTATTGCTCCCTTTATCGGCGGATATCTTCAAACACAGTTTGGATGGCGTTCAAATTTCATGGTCCTTGCTGTTTATAGCGCCATACTTTTTGTTCTGGAATTTATCTTCTCTGGCGAGACAATTAAACAAAGAAAACCACTACACGTCAATTATCTTATCGGCGAATTTAAAATGATGTTAAAGACAAACGATTTTACTTTTGGCGTGTTGATGTGTGGAATATCTTACGGCTTAGTGATGTTTTATAACCTTAGTGGCCCATTTTTTATCGAGCATCAATTGGGTTACGGAGCAATCACCACGGGCTATACATCACTTATCATGGGATTAGCTTGGATGTGCGGTGGTTTTATTGGAAAAGCGCTGATCAAAAGAGCCTTAATACCAAAGCTGCGAGTCGCTAATTTTATCCAGATTATCCTGGTACTACTGATGATTGTGGTATCCCCTTATCAGACGAATTTATATACACTAACATTCTTCGCATTTGCGGTACATTGTTCCGCCGGATTTATATTCAATAATTATTTCAGTTATTGTTTGGGTCGATTCCCATTGTCAGCAGGAATAGCCGGCGGATTGGTCGGTGGAATTACTTACCTATTAACGTCCTCCCTGAGCTACGGTACAGTCAGTTTAATCAATCCCTCTTCTCAACTTGAAATCGGACTGGGATACGCCGTATTTGCGAGTTTGGGACTGCTCACACTCTTTTTCATCAGTAAGCTAGCTAAAACGAATAGGCTATAGCTAAAACAAATAAAAAGACTTTGTCAATTTTAAGCTACACATTTCAATATAGCTGCTATTTTATTTTTGGAATAAGTTAAAAACAGTTATCTTTGTATCATCATAATTTAGGTTTATAATTGGTTATTGAAGGTTTTCATTCTCCCCGTTTGAAAACCTTTTTTTATGCCCATTTTTATTGATTCTTTTTTTATTAAGGGACTAGACAGCGTCCAGCACTCGGCTTATTGACCGGAAAGGACCCGCAGTCAATTTTCATAATCGTTGTCCTTTTGATAACATGAAGATTTATGATATAATTATCTTAATTATTTTTAACACTAAATTTCTCGATATAGGTACGTGGGCTTTCTTTATAGAATTTCTTAAACGTTTTGCTAAAATATTTTGGGTCATTGAAACCGACCTGATAGGCAACTTCACTAATACTCAATTCGCTATCACTCAACAGTATTTGCGCCGCTTTTTTCAGACGTACCATATTGATAAATTCGACCAGATTCAAGCCCGTTTGCTGTTTTATTTTACGGTATAAAACTGACCTGCTTACCCCTATTGCCTGCGTGAGCTCTTGTACACCGAAATCCTCGCAGCCTAGATTTTCTTCCACAATACGCAATACCTGATCCAAAAAGCGTGTTCTTTCGGTTGTCTCTGTCGCTTGTCCTCCCAAAAGATAATTTTGAACAAACTTTTCTTCCAAACGTTTTCTTGTCTGTATGATATTTGATATCTTTTGAATCAAATGTGGCATACTGAATGGTTTGGTAATATAATCATCAGTTCCAACTTCAAAAGCTTCGGTAATATAAGGATCCGCCGTCCGCGCAGTCAATAAAATAACCGGAATGTGATTTGTACTATTATCATTTTTTACCTGTTGCAACAGCGTGATACCATCGCAATTTGGCATCGTCACATCCGAAATAATAATATCAGGCTGCTGTTCATGGATCAAGGCCAGCGCCTCGTTTCCATCATTGGCTTCCAAAACCACATATTTTTTGCGTAAATTTTCACAAAGAAAACATCTCAGCTCCACATTATCTTCAGCGACAAGTATAATCGGTTTCTCATCCGTCGTACGATCAATTTCTACGGGAGTATGCTCATGCTCTTCTACCAATTGTTCAGCCTGTTCAGGGATAGCGTCGATAGCTGACTCACGGAAAATATAAGCGGTCGATGATGGATCCGTAGGCAAATTTTGCTGTGGTAAACTGATCCGAAAGACTGTATTATAGGCTAAAGGTTCTGCGGCCATATTACTTTCAACAGTTAATATACCGCCATGTAATTGGATAATGGATCGTGACAATGCAAGTCCAATACCACTACTTGTGGCAACAAATCCTTCGGTATTTGCCTGATAGAATTGTTCAAATACAAATGGAATATCTTTTGCAGGGATGCCTCTACCGGAATCCCAGACGGAAACAAGTAATTTAGCCGCATCGTCATTGCCCTCGAGTTCAACTTGCACTTTTATCCTTCCGCCCTTATCGGTAAATTTAAAAGCATTGTAAATAAGATTGACAAGCACTTTCTCAAACTGCTCAGGATCAAAATATGCCTGGTAATCAGTGGAAATATTATTATCAAGGAAAAACTGGATATTATTCTTCTCTGCTATAAAATGGAAGTTTAATAAAACGTTTTTCAGATATTCGGATACAAGAACTTTCTGACTGTGCAGTTCCATTTTTCCGCCTTCATGTTTCCGGAAATCAAGTAGTTGATTGACCAAATTCATCAAGCGATTGGCATTTCGTGTGGCGTAGCCCAGATGTTCCTGTGCATAGTCAGATAGCGAATGATCCGTTTTCAATTGATTCAATGGTCCTATAATCAAAGACAGGGGTGTGCGGAATTCATGCGAAATGTTTGTAAAGAAATTGAGTTTGGCCTCATGTAGCTCCTCCTGTTTTTCAGATGCAATTTTTCGGATCAAAAGGTCACGTTTTAGTTTATTTCTACCATGAAAAAAACGGATAATCAAGAACACAACAAAACCCAAAATCAAGAAATAACCTGTATAAGCCCACCATGTTTTCCACGGTGCTGGGAGAATTCTTATTTTTAAAACCCGCGCCTTTTCATTCCAGATTCCATCATTATTTGATCCTTTTATCCAGAGTTCGTAATTCCCCGGATCCAAGTTTGTATATGTAGCGACCGGATTGCTTACAAAATTCCACTCTTGATCAAAGCCTTTTAAGTAGTAAGCATAGCTGTTTTTTTCAGGATGAACATAGTTTAACACACTGAATTCAAGACTAAATACATTCTGATTATGATCTAAGACCAATTCATCCATCATGGATATGTCCTTGGGGATTACACCATCTATTCCGGGTCTAACGGTACGATTAAACAATTTAAGATCAGTAAACTGTATCGGCGGAACATAGCTATTGACGCTAAGACTGTCAGGATTGAATAGGGTAAAACCAGAAAAGCTACCAAAGGCGAATTTTCCGTCTCGTAGCACGGTGGCTGCATTTTGAATATATTCATTACCAGGCAAGCCATCCACTTTTGTATAACTTCTAACAGTTCCAGCTTGCGGGTCGAAACAAGTAATTCCTGTATTCGTGCTCAGCCACAATTTGTTCTTTTGATCACTCAGTATACCAAAAACATTGTTGACAGGTAGTCCATTTTGTTCATTGAAACGTTTAAAGGCTTTCTTTTCGGGCAGATAGCGATTTAAACCGCCCATATAGGTTCCGATCCAGATTTGTCCTTTTCGATCTTCGTGAATGCTAATGATATCGTTACCACTGATTGAAAGTGAATCGTTTTTACGGTTCAAAAAAGAAATGAATTTATCGGTACCTGCTATTTTAAGATTGAGCCCATTCGAAGTACCGATCCATAAGTTACCTTTGGAATCCTCCATTAATGCTCTCACCATATTAGAGCTCAATTGTTTACCGGCAACGTTGAAAGTCTGGAAATAACCGGTTTTTTGATTTTTCCGCTGTACCTGCAAACCACCGCCGAATGTTCCGATCCAAATATCGCCCTGCCGATCTTCCAGCAATGCATACACGTTATTGTTTGCCAGTCCATTGATGTTATTGGGATCAAAACGAAAATGCTCGTAAACCTGTTGTCCCTTACGTCTCAAATTTAATCCACCATCATAGGTACCAACCCATAAATTTCCCTCGCGATCGCGACAGATGGATTTTACATTATTATGGCTCAGGCTTCCCACATTACTTTTGTCATGCCGTTCATTAACAAAAGAATTGCCGTATCGGTTAAAATAGTTCAACCCCCCCCCCTCCGTTCCAATGACCAAATCGCCATTTGGATTCTCCAAAAAAGCACTGACTACATTGTAGCTCAAGCTGTTTCTCCGAGACTGATGCGTAAAATTTTGAAAATTAGGGATATCTTTATCGTAGATATTAATCCCGCCAAAATAAGTACCGATCCAGATAGAGCCTCTTTTATCCTGAAATATTGGCCGAATAGAGTTGTTACTCAAACTATTGGGATTGTTATCGTCGGCCTGTATAAATAATATTTTCCCGTTTCGGTATAAATAAAGGCCATTGAATGTTCCAATCCAGATGCTCCCATCGTCAGCCTTCTTCAAAGAGCGTACATCCTGATTCGCCAAATTTACAGTAGGACTGTCATCCGTATTCAAAGAAGATACCTCTCCTGTATTTTCATTGATTATTTTTATGCCGTTGTATTTCGTTCCTACCCAAAAAACACCAGGCGCAAATTCCAGAACAGCCTGAAATCGTTGATTTACTTTGTTAACCAATCCTTTCTGATTGAAATAAGTCCGCAACACCTTCAATCTATTGCCATCCTTGGAAGCTGACTGCATCAGCACGATTGCATCATCTGTGCAAAACCATAATCTTTTCTTCCCGTCCTCGTATATCGTTCTAAAATTTCTAAAATATGAGCGGCCATTGCTCCCCTCCACCGTGATTTCATTGAAAACTAACTCAGCCTCCAAATGCGCGCCTTCTTTTATCCGATATAATCCAACATTTGTCGCAATCCAAATTACACCATTTGAATCTTGGAAAATCTGATGCACATTTACTTCTATTTTCCCACTTGTACTCTCAACCACAGGTAAAGGAATACGTGTAAAATTATCTGCATTTCGATTGTATAAGTTAAGACCACCTGTTGTCCCTACCCAAAGACGTTGTTTCCTGTCCTGGGTAATTGCTTGTATAAAATTATGTTCCAGGGAAAGGCTATCCTGCGGATTGCTTCTATAAATTGTAAACTTACGTGCATCATATTTATTCAGGCCATCCCGCGTACCAATCCACATAAAGCCCAAGTGATCTTGTTCGATAGCAAAAACACTCCCTTGTGATAAACCTTCGTTTACATCAAGATGTAAAAAACGATAGTTCTTCTCCTGTGCATTAGAAATAGAAAGGACAAACAGCGTACTAAAAACCCAAAGTATACAAATACGTAATGGCATCATGAGGAATATAATTGAAATTGGATACGATAAAAATAATCATTCCATTCTATAAACACCAATAGTTATTTATTTAATCTATCGTTCAATTGTTGCTCATAAAGTGACTCTAAGAGCAATTTTTTATTTTGATTTTCCCAAAAACCGGCAGTCCTGTCTTTAAAACGACCTTGATTTTTTTCCCCCACTACCCCTATGGCAAAATTTTGCCCGGAAGCCCAAGGCTGTTGTACGGCTGCACGCTTGACTTTGCAATTCCACAATACCTGTGTCACGCCGGCCCAACCGTGTCCGCTCCCCCAGTTACCGCGATCCTGAACATTAATCTCGCCATCGGTGGTTATCTGATCGTACAGGGTGTCTACTGCCCAACGATGATGTGGTCCAATATCCGCATGGGTATTTGTTGCAGTGGACAAGCTAAAAACATTTGGCCCCAAAGTTCTTGCTCCCGTGACATAGTCATGCCGCCCTTCTGTGGTATATAATTGTCGAAATAAATTGAGCTGACCATTGTTATTGAATGAATACCTACGTCCCCCTGTAATTTGAGATTTGGGATCCAGGCATTTCGAATTGATAACGGATGTTTGTTTTGCAAAGGCTCCCAAGCTTACTGCCGCAAAACCAAAATAGCGTGCGGTGATGTTGCGCACCCATGCATTTTCGACTTTATCAAATTCAACAGCTATCCAACCATGATTTTCGTCTGTTTCGTTGGCGAATTCGGATTCAAAACGTAGGTTTTCAACCCCGACTTCCCGAATACGCCCTGTAAAGCTATAAGGTACAACAGACACTTTACCAAACTGCGGATCTATGGCCATAACAACTGGATTGTCTAAAAACAATGTATCTCCGCTGATGGCGGAGATAACACGTTCAAATTTTAGTTTGTATTCTTTGGTTGTCCATTGTTTTGTCCCTTCCCGTGCTATAATCTGATTCATTTTAATGGCATTAATCCAAGCTTTATTGAGTTCATAAGAAAGGAGAACCGGTTCACCTTTCTGGAAGACATGACTATCGTCCACAACGACATACTGAGTTCCAACCGGTATATATATTGCTTTAACGACCTGTTCTTTAGCCTTATCTTCGACATAATTCCCTTCGCCAGAAATTTTCAGCAAGCTACGCTGTTGCCCTCCGGTCGCACGCAATAAGGTTTTACCTTCCATATCGCCTTCACCTCTCAGAACGATACCACTCGATCTGATCAGTAAACTCCCGGGGATATTATACGTGCCTTTTTTTAGCATTATTGCTCCTCTATACCCATTCTTATCGAGGGGTTTTCCGGAAATTTCATCGATGGCACGCTGGATCATCTGTTGATCAGTTTCATCTTGTGTAGGACGCAACGAAATAGTGTTAGCAATAGTAGGAAGCGGCCGATTTCCCTGATGATAGCCAACCCGGCTAAAATCAGGGATGATATTCCCCTTATTATCGGGAAAATAGATTAGTTTTCCTTCTGGGTCTTTCCGTACCAAGCTCGATTGTACCTTACCGGAGCGCAGGTTCTCCTCCCGGAGCAAGGCTTCTAAAAAATAGTAATCGGCATAACTTAAGGGCTTATCGACCTCTGAATTGGAGGGTTTTGATCCCGTACTGTGCAGTAATATAAATCCCTTGTTTTTATTTGGAGGGGACATATATCCATCAATTAGATTTGATAATATCGTGCGTGCCCTGCTCAAATGCTCCTTTCCCTGTTTACTGAACGTACTCAATTCCAATAGTCCGGATGCGATCACTGTTGCGGCTGAAACGTCCCGCGGTTCGTTGGGAATATGAGGTGCATCAAA
Source organism: Sphingobacterium sp. NGMCC 1.201703 (assembly GCF_047784615.1). NCBI lineage: Bacteria > Pseudomonadati > Bacteroidota > Sphingobacteriia > Sphingobacteriales > Sphingobacteriaceae > Sphingobacterium > Sphingobacterium sp. NGMCC 1.201703. Next base: position 513,077 of record NZ_JBLOHD010000002.1, read on the forward strand.
ATCCCAATAAGGGATTAAATCATTGGGCATTCGCGGATGGGCAAAAAGCCAATGTGCGATTTGTTCTGCTTGCTGCAGATATTTCGGATCACCTGTTTCGCGATAGCACATGGTATAACCATACAGAGCCCATGCTTCCCCCCGGGCCCAGGTAGACTCGTCACTAAAGCCCTGATGTGTATTTCTGTGCTGTATTTCGCCGCTGACGGGATTATAGTCAATAACATGATAGGTACTGTAATCCGACCTAAAATGGTTTTTCATGGTTGTGTTTGCATGGCTAACAGCAATATGGTAATACGTAGAATCCCCGGTCAGTTTTGTTGCTTCAAAAAGCAATTCCAAATTGAGCATATTATCAATAATTACCGGAAAATCCCAACGATGGCTATTGTGATCCCAAGAGCGGATACATCCGACCTTTGGATTAAACCGTGTTGCCAAGGTCTTAGCGGATTGGATAATCACATCCCGATAATGGGTATTGGCAGTAAGGCGATAGCCATTACCAACGCTACAAAAAATCTTAAAGCCCATATCGTGGGTCTTTCCATTATATTGTTCGGCTTCTATTGATTTGGTCAATTCGCCCGCTAGCTCTTTCCATGTATGTTTGCCGGATTTCTCATATAAATACCATAAAACCCCGGGGTAAAATCCACTTGTCCAATCGCCACGCTTTACCGCTACCAACTCGTTGTTTTCGGAAAGTGTACGTGGAGAAGCCAGTGTAGAATCCCCTTTTTTTAGCAGCTGTAGTTCCTTATAGAGCAATTGCGACTGCCGCTCAGCAAGAGCCCAGGCTTTTTTCAATTGACTGTTGCTCTGCGCTTTCATTTCCTCAGCAGCACAAAGGATATATGTTATGCACAATATCCAAATGATAAACCGTTTTCCGCGGCTAAAACGATTCGAAACATCTACGTATTTTGATCGCAGCTTATTTATATTGAAAATCATATTATATTTAGGTTTATTTAAGTAAAAGGTTAATTGGTCAGATCTTTCGTTGGAATAGCATTGTTACGCGGTGATTATAACCAGATTAAAGGATTTCGGATAGGCAAGTTACGAATGACCTCTTCCGTCTTGGGATTGTGATCGAGCTCAGCCCAAAGGCGCAAATAACTACTGTCTTTATAAGCATTTGCAGCAAAGACAAGAGCAGGTTGAGCAATAGGCCACTGATCCCAGTACATTACATCTTTTTGGTAAGGCCATTTGGCTTTATCTTCGATATAAGGGACCATGAAATCGATTCCTTTTTTTATTGTACGCCCATCGGACAGCGTATATTGCCATAGCGATTCATCTGCTGTTGATAGGATATGACAAATCATGACCATTGCATCTAGGTTAAAAAGGGAATATCCAAACGGCTTCGTGCGTTGAAGTTCCCGTGGAAAACTACCGTCTTTTTCCATCTGATTGGGCAATAAAATTTGTTGATAGCGTTCGCTGCACATCTTGAGCAAAGCTGTGTCCTTTACTAAGCTGGCAAAGGAGGCTACCTGCATCACCCAACAAGTGCCATGATTATTTGCTGCATTCATTTCATCTTTACCGTATTGGTGCTCCGTCAACCAGCGTAAGTAGGTAGCAAACCAACGGTGTATGGCATCTTTAGTTGACTGTGGAAAGTTAGGATCATTTTCGAGCATTTTTACGCCCTGTGCCACTTCCATTAAATGAATGGTGTCAATAATCCCGATACCACGCCCTGTAAATCGTCCTTGTACAGCTTGGGCATACAGCAGATTTGGACTCATCCTGGTCGCCGAATCAACAAACCAGGCATTCAAATGCAGCAGCGCCTGTTGTACGTATTTTTTATCAGGCTGCAAACGATAAGCAGAGGCTAATGCACCTATAATTCTGCTAAAGCGGATCATGGCTTTTCGATGGGCAACAAAATTCGCAGGATTACTCATGCCGTCCCGTTGAATATAGGGTGCATTTGCATCCTTTGGATCGGGCCACCAATAGTCACCCTCCGAGTAAAAATCATGAATCCCTCCGCTGCTTCGAACAGCAGGATAAGCCGTTACGGTCATAGGCTTCTGCTTCATCGCCCATTTTGACTGCTTCTTTATAATAGGACGCAAAACAGTCGCGATCTCTCTGTTAAAATATGCATTGGGATGATTCGCCCCTGCTAATAGAGGGACCAGCACAATCCCAATAAATGTGCTAGCGCGTCTGAAGATTGATTTCAAATTCATTTCCTTAGATTTTTATAAGCTATTTTGGGATAATGCGGTACTCCTTGCCGCGAACGGTCTGAAATTCAACTTCAAAGATCTCATTGGATGGCAAGGGAACTAATTTTTCGCGATCAACAACATGGTAATCCAAAGCGCTTGGCTTGTATAACAATTCATTTTCAGTTCTTACAGCTTTATTTCCATCCAATCCAATTACTTTCACTGGCATAGCGGTCCGTAACTTGCATATTCCACCTATATTGGAAACGATGCGCGCCTCTTGCAATTTATTATCCTTCCAATCCATATCGACTGTAAAGTTTCCTCTTGCTTTAATTCCCTTGATATGTCCCGCGGACCACTCATCGGGTAATGCGGGCAATAAATGAACTGCACCATCATGACTTTGCAAAAGCATTTCAGTCATTCCGGCCGTAGCACCAAAATTTCCATCGATCTGAAACGGAGGATGTGCATCAAATAAGTTCGGATAAGCACCACCACCACTCATTTGAGCGCGGTCCAGTTTGGGATCAATAAAATTCAATGCATCCTTAAGTATTTTATAGGCATGGTTTCCATCCTGTAATCTTGCCCACCAATTTGTTTTCCAAGCCATCGACCAACCGGTACTCACATCACCGCGCAGAAGCAACGATTTTTTTGCCGCAGCGGCCAATTCACTATTTGCTGTAACGCTGATCTGGTTACCCGGGTAAAGTCCAAAAAGGTGTGAAATATGTCTATGCTGATCTTTGGGATCATCCCAATCTTTAAACCATTCTTGCAGTTGACCATATTGTCCAACCTGATAGGGATATAATTTTGCTCTTGCCTGCTCCAATGTCGATTTAAATTCAGGATCAACCTGTAGCACATCGCAAGAACGAATTACCGCGGTAAATAGCTCACGGATAATGGCCATATCCATCGTGGATGCCAAGGTTAATTGATATTCCTTTCCTGCTATTTTAATTGTATTTTCAGGTGATGTAGATGGATTTGTGATCAGGTATTTATTTTCAGGATCAGCAATTAGCCAGTGTAACATAAACTGAGCCGCCCCTTTCATAAGTGGATAGGCTTTATTTTGGAGAAAAGATTTATCTCCAGTAAAGCGATAATGCTCCCACAGGTGCGTGCTGAACCAAGCCGCAGCCATTGGCCATGCAGACCATCTCGGCATTCCCTTTGGATCCCATTCATATCCCCCAGGAGGAGAAGTTTTGGCCCACAGATCTGAATTATGATGGACCACCCAGCCCTCCTTTATGTTGTAATTTACGGCAGCAGTTTTAGCTCCATTAACTGCCAATTCCTCCATAAAATCAAATAATGGCTGATGACATTCGGACAGGTTGGTATTTTCCGCCAACCAATAATTCATCTCAGTATTGATATTTGTGGTGTAATTACTTCCCCAAGGCGGTTGTACATGATCATTCCAAATCCCTTGCAAATTAGCAGGTCTTCCCCCCTGTCGTGAGCTTGCAATCAGTAGATAACGTCCAAAATGATAATACAACGTCAATAAATCAAGGTCGGCAGGTCCTTTGGAAAATTGCATAATGCGCTGGTCTGTCGGTAAACTTGCATGTGTTGAAATTCCGGCCAGTTCAAAATCTACCCTGCTAAATAGCGATCTATAATCCTTTTGATGATCAGCAAGCAATGTTGCGAAATTTTTAGCAGCAACCTGTTTCATCAAACCGTTAACTGCGGTTTTTACATCTTTTCCTGCTTGACTTGGCGATTTGTCGAAACCATTAAAACTGGTCGCTTCTGTCAGCAATAATAATACCTCATCAGCACCAATGATACGAAGCTTATCCTTTTCCTGCTGTACCTTCCCTCCTTTTGCCTCTACTTTGACACGCATTTCGAAAGTCATTCCCTTTCCTTCAATGCTATCATAAACCACTTGCTTAGGCTCATAATCCCTATTTGCAACAAAACTCGGCGCTTTCCCCACAAGACTTAATATATCACTTCCGATTGCAGAAACTGTACTTTTAAGCTTACTCGTCATGGATAGATCGAATGTAATCGATTTTGCTCGATCTGCTTTCAGGCGAATGACCAAAGCTTTGTCAGGGTAGCTGACAAAGCTCTCTCTTTGATATTGAACACCTTGATAAGTATAACTTACCGTACTTACCGCCCGTTCCAAATCCAAATCTCTTCGGTAAGCTTTCACCGCTTTCTCGTCTTGGTGAAAATCTAACCATAGATCGCCCATAGGTAAATAACGTGCCGAATAAGGACCTTGCATTTTCTTCCAGAGGGCAGCAGCTTCTTCATATTTGCCCGCTAAAACGGCTTCACGTACGGATGGTAAAATCTGTGGACCGTTTGGGTTGTTGCCGGCCTCGGGTTCACCCGACCATAAGGTATTATCATTCAACTGAAAACGATCTTTCGTTACCCCGCCAAAGACCATAGCCCCAGTTGTACCATTGCCCAATGGCAATGCTTCTTCCCAATAAGCAGCAGGTTTATCGTACCAAAGTTCCAGCTTCTTCTGTTTATGCTGTGCAAAACCGTAATTCACAGTCCCCATTATCCCGAGCAATAGTAAAATGCTCAAATTACTGTTCAATTTTATCATCGCACTATTTTTCAATTGTCAACAATGTACTTTTTGATTCGTCCAAGCGTCCTGAGACAACGGCCTTCCCTTCGGATAGACGCAATCGTATGAAGGCGCTTCCATTGTATGCCTGCACTTTTTTGGCGCCGATTGATGTGCCTTGATCAACAATCAGTTCACCATCTCCCGTTGAATCAAAATAAATCCAGTTTTTGGCATCCAGACAAAGGATGCCGTTTTTATCGAGCACTTTGGCCTGCACCGTTATGATATCTCCTTCCCGTGCAATTTCTTCAACCTGTAATTTTGTAGGTTGTCCCCAGGGTTGAGTCTGATACACTTGTTCGATTTCATCTGTCAGTAGTTGCTTGCCATTTTTCGCAACTGCTTTGAGCTGATTTTTCCCTTCACGAAACTTCACCATCCATCGCAACCCGGCGGCAGGGAAATCCTGGCTATTTCTTTTCTTGACCCCTTGGCTTTCACCATTGACAAATAGCTCGACTTCCTTCGCGTTAGAATATACTTTAACCATCTTCGCTTCATCTGCCTGTCCCCATCGAACAGGCCAGGTATGTCCATAGATATGCAACATAGGTTTTGAAGTCCAGTACGATTGAAATACATAATAGGATTCTTTCTTCGTAAAATCGCGTTCGACGACACCTTTCTGGTTGACATAGGGAACCGGATTATCAGGCCGAACAGGTGTAGAAAAATCTTTAAAGGGCCAATAAGCGGTACCGGTAAGCCATGGCATGGTTTCCTGTTCCTTGAGGTGCCAATCGATCAAGTTACAGATATAGCTCTCACTCCAGTCACCATCCTTGGAAACTCTTGCTGCACCGCCAACGAGCGATGCATCACCAGCCCGCTCATCGGTGGTACCATCACCTTCTATTTTGGCTAATGCCCGATCCGGATCCTCGGCATGTCGACGAGCATGACTATCTCCACCCCACTCCACATGAAGAAAATGTTTGACCTTTTTCATTTCTTCTGTCGAGGCCGTTTTATAATCTGTATATACGCCACGGTACCAACCGGCCCAGATAGAAGGTGAATACACATCGACAATATCTTTACAAAAATCACAACGCCGTATGGCTGTTTTCCGACTGGGATCCAATTGGTGGGAAAGTTCGTGCAGTTCACGCATAAATGTTCTGATTTTCTCTTTGTCGAATTCAGGGAAATCGCCAGGCCAATCATTTTCATTACCTAGGCCCCAGATAATGATCGAAGGGTGATTATAGTGCTGCTCTATCATATTTGTCAGCATACGTTTTCCCTGTTGCTGATAGATTTCACCGCCCAAGCCACCACGGCACCAAGGGATTTCCTCCCAGACTAAAATACCGAGGCTGTCACATGCTTCGAGCACGCTGCGGCTTTGCTGATAATGCCCCAATCGAATAAAGTTGACCCCCATTTCTTTCATCATCGTCATTTCCTGTAGAATCTGTGCATCCGTCATCGCTGCTCCTACGGCAGCATGATCTTCATGACGGTGAGTCCCACGGAGCAACAATCTTTTTCCATTTAGCAAAAAGGGACCATTCGCTTTAAATTCTACATGACGAAAACCAAAAACGGTCTCTTCTTTAAACGTCTGCCCATTGCTTTTGACGATGGTTACCAAACGGTACAAAGCGGGATGATCCGGACTCCACAATGCTGGTTTTTTAACTGTTAATTTCCCAAGGTCGAGTAAGCCTTTAGCAGAACGAACAACTGGAGTCTGACGCTCAAGCAATTTACCCGAAGGGTCGTAAAGCTGCGTTTCGACATCAAAATTTGAGCTGTTGGATTCTGTTAATAGCCGACCACGGATTTGCAACAGACCTTGCTTTCCGTCCACATCCACTGTAGGGCTAACAAAGACCTTTTCTAAAGCAGTCTGTGGTACATATTTCAAATTCAGGTGGCGATAGATACCTCCATAAAGATTAAAATCGGAAAGATCCGAGGGAATCATTTCGAGGTCACGTGAGTTATCTACCCGAATTGAAACAGGTATCTTTCCTTTAAACTGTGTTTTATAGGCTTCCGTTTTTTTAAACTGCTCGACCGCCTCAGTAATATCTACTGTCCACTCATCATATCCCCCAACATGTTCTCCTACTTTTTGCGTATGGATATAAACCGTGGACTTTTGTCCTGCACCTTCAAAATGGAGCAATGTACGACCATTTGGATAAGGATTTTCGATCGTTAATCTCTTTCGATACCAACTTGGTCCCTGATAATAATTGACATCGGGATCAACCGCATCCAAAGCATTATAGCAATGTGGTAAACTAACGGTTTGCCATAGTGGAACGGATTCTGGATTGCCTGCTCCTACAGGCCGGACAGCCTCCCAGATCCCCCCAAGATCACTCCTTAGAAAATCCCATTCTTGATCGATTCGCTTTGATTCCTGAGCCTGGAGCTGTAAAGCGCCAAATCCCAAGAGCAGTGTAAGTATTTTATAAAATTTATTTTCTGTTATCATTAACGTGCTTCTCTTTTCTTAATCTTTGGTCCCGGATTACTCATCCAAGGCTCCGGTTTTCATTTTCTTTGCTGTGGCTGTCTTATCTCTTTCTAGTTTTCCAGCCAACTCCATTTTGATCACCGTTGCCACAGGATCAATTGCTTGTTTGGAAACTTCAATCTTGATCGCATCAGACTGCGATTTCACGTTAAGTGTTTTACCATTCGCCAAAAAACTGGCTTTTAAAACCTTATTCTTTATTGGAAGAACCACCGTTCCATCTTGAGGCCAGTCAAATATGGTCAGGTAAAGCAGGGTCTTGTCGCCCTGCTCCTTCATTGTGCATCTTCCCCAATCAAAAGGCTGCAAAGGACTGCTTTTGGTCGCATAGATAGCCTCGCTGTTTGTTTTCATCCATTTCCCTATCGTCGCCAATCTATCTATGCTTTCCTGTGGGAAGGTACCATCGGGTTTCGGACCAACATTTAGCAAATAATTCCCGCCTTTGGATGCGATATCAACCAAATTACGGATCAATGTTTCCGCCGACTTCCATTTATGGTCAGAGGTACGATATCCCCAGGTTCCATTCATCGTCATACAAGTTTCCCAGTGCTTTCCTTCTAATTCGCTCCAATCAGGAATTTTCTGTTCTGGCGTCTTGGTGTCGCCAGGAAAATTTGGTCTTTTCAAACGATCATTGGTAATAATATTGGGTTGCAGGCGCAGTTGTTCCTGGAGCATACTTGCGGCTTCATCAGTCATATTTGTTGGTGTATCCCACCATAACACAGCAATGTCGCCATAATTGCTCAACAGTTCTTTCACCTGTGGTACAGACACATTTTTGATATAGTCGTCAAAGCTCGCTGCCTCTTGCTTGGGATCCCAATGGCCTTTGTGCGCTAAGGTATACGCATCAATCTTCGCTGAATCCGGATTTGGCCAACCTTCCCGCATGAGTTTTCGAGCAGCTGAACCTCCTGGGTTATTCCAGTCTTGTGCTTGCGAATAATAGAATCCTAATTTAATGCCATACTTTTTACAAGCCGCAGCTAAAGGTTTTAACAGATCTTTACCATAGGGAGTTGCATCAACCATATTCCATTTGCTGGTTTTTGTTTCGAATAACGCAAAACCATCATGATGTTTGGCTGTGATAATGAGGTATTTCATACCGGCATCCTTCGCCATACGTACCCATTCATCTGGATTATATTGTATCGGATTAAATTGAGCTGCCATTGCCTGGTATTCGTCAACGGGGATCTTTGAACGGTTCATAATCCACTCTGCTCCCCCTCGAGCTTGCTCATGACCACGATAGACCCCACCGAATTGCGCATATACCCCCCAATGGATAAACATGCCAAATCTGGCTTCCTCCCACCATTTCATGCGCAGACTATCAGGAAGCTTATTTTCTTGCGCCATCGATGTGCTACTTGACATTCCTGATACCAAGAGTATCAGCAATACTATTTTATACATGTTGAGTTTAGTCTTCATACCTATCTTGGTTATATCTTAGAATCCTATTGTTTGCTTAAATTTATCATTTCCCAAACTTTTAGCAATATCTACCTCAGATTGTGGAACCGGCCAAAGGGTATCTCTCGCGGCAAATAAGCGCATCGCACCATCGGGATCTTTGGTGTTATCCATGATCTGTTTGATGACTCCCCATCGCTTCAGGTCAAAATAACGTTGCCCCTCAAGCGCTAGTTCAACACGTCGCTCGTGGCGGATAATATTTCGAAATTCATCCTTAGTCAATGAAGAACTAAATTCCAACAAAGGCATTTTAACATCTGCGCGCGAACGCACTTGATTCAACGCGTCTACTGCAGTTTGCTCAGGTCCAACGCTTTCATTTTTTGCCTCAGCATACATCAACAGCACATCGGCATAACGAAGAAATACCCAATCCTGGTCACTTTGCGTAGCATAGCTGGTGGGCCATTTGGCTTCATTGATATATTTTCTAGGTAAGAAGCCACCCTTAACATCCGCTGCTACAGGATCAAATGCGGAGGAAGCTGTCGTACCACGCCATACGCCACTGTAGATAATAGATGCCTTCAATCGCGGATCACGATTTTCATACGGATTTTTCGCATCATATTTGGCAGAAGTACTGATATCTTTACCATCAATACAGTGGTATGAATCTACGAGATAACCCAAAGGCTGTACCGTCATTAAATAAGAATACATCATATCCGCAGGACTGTACATATTAGGTGGTAAAAAGCGTGCTGAAAACATGATTTCGGGATTACCATTTTGACCGGGTTTTCTAAATAAATCCCGGTATCCACCTTGATAGATCGAGAATTTGTTTTCATCGATCACCATCTTAGCCGCTGTGGCGGCTTCAGCCCATTTCTTATTTGTCAATAATACCTTTGCTTTATAACCGAGGGCAGCCCCCCTAACAGCGTGGCCTTTATAGGCCGTATTTGGCAATTTTTCAATGGCATAATCAAGGTCTGCCAAAATAGCTTCTACTACTTTGCCTTTTTCGGCCCTTCCCAGTCTAGCACTGGCATCATCCATCCCCAAGGGCTCAAGTATCAAGGGTACATCACCATAGAGATTAGTCAGCAAAAAATAATAATGTGCACGAATGAAACGCGTCTCAGCTTTATACCGATCCCGATCCTGTTGGCTCATGCTGGTAATTCGGTCAATATTCGCAATCAATTTATTACAAGCCGCAATTGCTTGATAAGAGATCTCGTATCCTTCAGTTTGCATACCGCCTGTTGTTGAGGTCAATCCACCTCTAGAAATTGTATTAAAATTATTCGAGGTACTGGATATAAATGCATCATCGGAAAGCCCGTCCCAAAACATGCTGGCACCGCCCCATCCCCCTCTCGCGTTGGAAGAAGATGTGGAGTTATAGCCGCGACATAGGAATTCATACACACCCGATAGCGCGAGGTCTGCGTCTGCCTGAGTTTTCCAAAAGGTAGATTCCGGTATTTTATCAGTTGGGTTTTTATCTAAGAAATCTTTTGCACAACTGCCCAGCGCTGTGGTAGCCGCCAAGCAAAAATATAGATATGTTTTTTTAAGTTTAATTTTCATGATCTCATCAGTTAGAAGGTGATATTTGCACCAAATGCAAAAACTTTATTTTGAGGATGGGTTACATAACGTCCTGAGGTAGCACCACCGCTGCTGGATACACCTCTTTCAGGGTCTAAACCTGGGAACTTCGAAAAAGTAAGCAGATTATCTGCGGCAAAATAAACCCGAAGACCTGAGATACCTGCCTTCGACAATGTGCTTTGCGGAAGACTATATCCGATTTGAATATTTTTCAATCGCAAGAAAGATCCATCTTTCAGGAAAAATGTCGAGGCTGTCCTGACATTGTTTGCTGCAGGAGAATTATCTAAGCCTACAATCGGCAACGATGCATTTGGATTTTCCGGTGTCCAGGCATCCATCCATTCACGGGTGAAAGTTCCCCCTTGTCTAAAAGGAACGATTCCCCATTCGCTAACAAATATTTTCTGGCCTTGAGATCCAAAGAAAAATGCTGTAAAATCAAAATTTTTCCATACTGCTGTTGCATTAAAGGAATAATCAAAATCTGGGAATGCTCCTGGCACAACAACGCGATCATTATTATCCACCATATTATCGCCATCGACATCTGCAAATTTCAAATAACCAGGTTGTGCTGGCACTTGTTGTTTTGGCGAATTTGCAACCTCCTCCTTAGAGCGAAATATGCCTACACTTTCCAATAAATAAAAACTGCCATAGGGTAGACCTTCACGGGTAATTGTATTGCCCGAAATACGTTCAGCTCCATATTTTATAACCTTATTGCGATTGGCCTGAATATTTCCGTTCAATGTCAGCGAAACCTCACCTATTTTTTCACGGTATTGCAGTCCGAGTTCGATCCCTCGATTACGGAGCGTTCCATAATTTACCGTCGGTGCCGTCAGACCAATATAGGAAGGGAATGCTGTCGACGAGGAAAGAATATCAGAGGTGACTTTATTGTACCAGTCAAAGGAGGCTGTCAGTTTATTATTCCAGAATCCAAGATCAAAACCAAAATCGAGTACCCGGGTGCTCTCCCATTTTATCTGTTCATTTGCCATGGCAACCTGACGTGCGCCCTGTTGTAGGTTTTCTTCAAATGGATAGGCAAAAGCAGAGCTGTAAACCGTCTGATAGGGGTAATTGCCAATATTCTGATTACCCAAGGTTCCGATGGAAGCCCTAAGTTTGACTTCATTCACTGTTTCTTTAAGCTGCTCGCCAAAAAAAGCCTCGTCTGAGATCTTCCATCCTGCCGATACAGATGGGAAAAAGGCCCATTTACGATTCTCAGGAAAACGTGAAGAAGCATCATAACGGGCATTTCCCTCCAAGAGATACTTACCCTTGTAATCATAATTCAAACGACCATAATAGGACCTTAGCGACCATTCATTCGTGATACCACTATTAGACTGCTGTCCTGCGCCGCCACCATCTAATTCCAGCAAATCCTTATTTGGGAACTGCAATCTGCTGCCAAATAATTTTTGCGCCTTATTATATTCGGTCTGTGTACCTGCCAATACCTTCAGATTATGGTCTCCGAATGACTTATCATACGTTAGTTGGGTATAACCTACAGGATAGACATTATTATCATCCGTCACTTCCAATCCTTGGCCACCAACGTCCAATTGTCGCGCCGGAAGCGCATCTGGTTTTGCCTGCCACATGTACTGGTTGATTACAGGTTTGTTGGTGTAGTTTTTTGTAAATCCATAAGTCAGACCGCCACTGGTTTTCCATTCCAAGCCATCCAGTAATTTTATATTAACAAAAATATTTCCCTGCATAAAATAATTGTTTAGCCTTGTGAATGCATTTTCAGCAACGGCTACAGGGTTTTTATTGGGAGACTGAAAAGGATATGCCCTGGAAGTATATCGACCACTACCATCCGGGAGTACTGGACCATATAACGGCGATTGGCTTATTGTTGACAGAAACTGATCTTCGGCTCCATTTCTTGGATATTTTCGATCACCGTAATTCAGCGTAATGCTCGAACCAAAACTTATTCGATCATTGATTTTCGAATTGAGGTTCAACTGCAAATTATACTTTTTAAAGGACGTGCCGATCATAATATCGGGCTGATCAACATAGCCAAGGATGACGTTGTAATTGGTTCCATTAGCACCACCACTTAAACTTAAATTATGCGTTTGCACAGGTACCGTTTTAAATACGGCATCCAACCAGTTGAAATCCGGATAAAGTGTCTTATCCGTCGCATTTTTATAGGCGTCGATCATTTCCTGGCTGAAAAACGAATTCGCATTGGTAATACCTGAATTTTTAGCAGCTTGATTATATAGGCTCATATAATCTACCGAATTATAGACCAAATCAGGCAATGCTGAAGCCTTTGTGATGCCGACATTGTAATCGTAACTCAATTGTGCCTTTCCAGATTTACCCTGTTTGGTTGTCACTAGGATGACACCGTTTGCAGCTCTTGCCCCATAGATTGCTGCGGAGGCGGCGTCTTTTAATACCGTAATATTTTCAATCGCCTGTGGATTCAGGTTTTCCAAACTACCAGGAATCCCATCTACGATGACCAATGGCGCAGAAGATGCACCGTAAGAGCCCAATCCCCTAACCTGTAAATTCACATTTTCATTCCCGGCCTCTCCGGAGCCCTGTGTCACACGAAGTCCCGGCATACGCCCCTGAAGTAATTGTGTAGGGTTTGTTGCGATCCGCTTGTTCAAGGTTTTTCCGTCCACTGCCGCAACAGCCCCTGTTAAGTTACTCTTCTTCTGGGTTCCATAGCCTACTACGACAACTTCATCCATAAGACTACTTGATTCTTGTAGGACAAGATTGATATGATCTTTTTTATCAACAGCTATTTCTGCTTTTTCTCTACCTACTAAAGAAAAGATCAATACATCGATATCTTTAGCTATAATTTGGTAATTGCCGGATACATCTGTAACAGTCCCATTCTTTGCGCCTTTAATCTGTACTGTCACCCCCGCGAGTGGTTCGCCCGCAGGTGAGGTTACTTTTCCGGTTATTTTTAACTGAGACTGGGCAAATACATTTGGCGCAGTCATACTCATCAGCGAAAATAAAAGCAAACCCTTCCCTACCGTTTTGGTTATCGGTGTTATCATAGTTCTCTTGGTTTATGTGGTTATTTGAACTCAATAAATGAAACCAAATATCAAAAATCGCGGGTTTCCCAAGGGAGAATTTTCGTTCAAATAAGTGGAAAAAATGTCTTTTCCCTCGATTTTCAGCGGAATTAAACGGATTTTTAAAAAAATCTTATTTTCAATTGCTGATTCACTATTGAATAGGGCCTGAAAAATGCTTTTTATATACTTATTAAAAGAAAATATCAACTTACGAATAGGTTGATATTTTCTTTTTTTTGCTTCAAAGGAGTATGCTACTGAGGTTTAATACCCTGGATTTTGAGGTAGTAAATTGTTATTACGTGCGATTTCATCCTGAGGAATAGGCATCAGTGCGTGAAAATCTTTTACTTTTGGCTGGCTTTCATAAGCACCCTGTCTTGTAAATGCCTCCACGACCTGTCCCCAGCGTTTGATATCGTACCATCTTTTCCATTCAAAAGCCAATTCGACACGGCGTTCCTCTTGCACTGCTTTTCGAAAGTCAGCCTGTGTCATACCTACTGTCAGATCCGCTGGAAAATTCTGTACTCCCGCCGGTGTGTATCTTGCTCTGGCCCGAACAGCATTTATATAACTATAGGCTTTCTCTGTTGGTCCACCTTTACTCTCATTTATAGCTTCAGCAGCCATTAAAAGAACTTCGGCGTAGCGAAAGATAACATGCTTGATATCAGAATCAGAACCATCCGCCCCGGCATTAGCTCCTGGGTGTAGGCACCATTTTGCGGTATGTATACGGGGCCATTTCCATTTTTGATAAGGGGTCATCACTCCTTTTACAGGTGTTTCGGTCAGGAAGCTGATTTTCTTTCTGTAATCTTGATCGGAAAAGCTTGCATATACGCCATTGGACGGTACAATGACACTCCATCCCAACATATCAGCATCCCGTACCCCCGTCATTGGGGCGGTATAATCCTGATTGGATGCATTTTCACCAGTAATTCCGCCTAAAAAGTCAACTACCCAAACATGTTCGGTCTGAAAACCAAGATCGGCATCCCATAGGCTATTGTAGTCTTTGACCAAGGCATACTGGTATTTGTTTGCATCATTGATTACAGCCTCAGCCATCTTAGCGGCATCATCCCATTTTTTCAAGACCATATAGACCGAAGCCAACAAAGTCTGCGCGGCGCCCTTAGATGGTCTCGCTTTATTATTGTTGGCATAGGTATTCGGCAAATTCGCTATGGCATATTCGCAATCCGCGATGATATTGTCATAAACCTTTGCTGCCGGAGTTTTGCTGATAGCAATTACCTTACTTGGATCACTGACGAATTCGCTAATATAGGGAATGTCCCCAAATAGTTGAACCAAGTGATAGTAATACAAAGCCCGTAGCAATCTCGCTTCGGCGATAAGTGCGGATTTTTTAGCCTCATTCATGGTAACAGCCGGAATACCATCTATCGCGGCATTTGCCGCACCAATACCCAAATAAGCGGTTTTCCATACGGCTAGCAGATCTTGGTTGCTTGCATCGTGTGTAAAACTGTTGAGCTGAATACGACTAGACTGTGTCCCAATATCCGCAATATCAATGTCATCTCCCAGCAATTGCAGTACCATTGTCAATCGTCGTCCATAAAAATCTGCATTGGCCAAAAGTCCATAAATTCCCATAACGGAAGCCTCAGCATCCGCTTCGGTTTTAAAATATTGCTTAGGATCCAAAATACTTACCGGTTCTTCGTTTAGTTTTGTACAGGAAAACAAGCTGGTAAAACACAGCGCCGTAAGTATCATACGATATAGAGTTATCTTTTTCATTAGCATAAATTTTAATGGGTTTTATTTCCAGCATCTTGCTAAAAACTATTACACCCAATTATTTATTTTTCATTTATTTACCATCAATAGTACTTCGTAGGTTCTACTTGATGTTAAAACCTTAGATTTAGACCAAGGGTGTACGATTTAATATTGGGGTAACCCATATAATCCAACCCTACATTTCGGTTAGAGTCTTGATAGCTTACCTCAGGGTCAAAACCCGTATAGTTGGTCCAGGTCCATATATTTTGTGCGCTGAGGTATATTCTTAAATATTTTAAATGAATTTTTTCGAGCGACTTTTCTGAAAAATTATAGCCCAGAGCAAGATTTTTCAAGCGAAGATATGAGCCATCTTCTACCCAGCGTGAGGAAACTTCCGGATTGTTTGTTGAGCTTGCCCTTGGAACATCCGTATTTGTATTTTCCGGTGTCCAGCGTCGCAAGGCATCCTTGGTAGCATTTCCTTTTCCGGCCATCCAGTCCAGTTCCATTCGTGTGATGTTCAACATATCATTTCCATAACTTCCTTGCATAAAAATGTTCAGATCGAAATTCTTATACTTAAAATCATTGTTAAAACCGAAGGTGAAATCAGGATTTGGATTGCCTATAATCGTACGGTCATCGGCATTCACAACGCCATTTGCGCCAGCAGTCAACTGATTATCCTTATCGCGCCCAAATAAATCCTTATAGCGAATATCTCCAGGTTTCTTATTTGGTTGCGCACTAAAATCATCGCCCTGCTGATAAATTCCATCGGTCACCCATCCAAAAAATGCGCCAAGGACCTCACCTTCACGTAGTAGCTGCGAATCCGTTGAAAGCATGTGTCCCGGTATGGTGTTATATCGGATCTCACCGCCGGGAAGCTGCAAAATCTTGTTGCGATTGAAACTGATATTAAAATCTGTTTTCCATCCAAAAGCACCGTTGAGATTCGTTGTCTGCAATCCAAATTCCCAGCCTTTATTTTGCACACTTCCCACATTCTGGAGTGCAGTTGTAAAACCTGAATAAAGCGGCAGTGGCACCTGATACAACAGGTTGATTGTTTTTTTGTAATAATAGTCTACCGATAGATTGATTCTGCTTTTTAGAATACCGATATCCAATCCAGCGTCTGTCTGCTTGGTTGTCTCCCAGGTTAAATTAGGATTGGCAACATTCGTAGGCCGAACAGCATTAACAGGGCTTCCGCCCATTGTTGTTAAGGTAGGTGAAAATCTAGCCAAGGATTGGTAGGAACCAATTTCCGAATTTCCGGTTTCGCCATAACTTGTTCGCAATTTCAAATTGCTCAGCCAATCGATGGATTTCATAAACGGCTCCTGGCTCAGGTTCCAGGCAAGTGCGCCGGAAGGAAAGAAGGCCCATTTATTGTTATCACCAAACTTCGAAGATCCATCATACCGCCCTGTAGCTGTAATAAAATAGCGATTTTTGTAGTTATAGTTTAAGCGTCCATAAAATGAAGACATTACCCAATCTTCGAGATTCGATGCTGCATTTTGATAATTGGAACCAGCACCCAGATTCCAATAGCTGAAGCTGTCTGAAATGAAATTTCGATTATTGGCCTGCCAGGTTTCATTTCTTGAACTTTGATAAGAATAACCAGCCATGGCATTCAGATTATGGTCTTCGTGAAATGTTTGTGTATATGTCAAGAAGTTCTCATTGATCAAGTTGGTATTTTTATGCGCCGCAATTGATCCAACTCCACCAAAATTTCTTCCTTCGACAAGTTCTTTTGACACGTAGTTACCTGTACGTTGATTACTGACCTGCACACCGAAGGTGCTGCGAAAGATTAGATTTTCTAAAATCCCCAACTCCACAAATCCATTTCCCTGAAAAAGGTCTGTAATCACCTCATTTTTCCTTTCCATAGCAGCCGCTACCGGATTGTCATGTGGATCGCCGAACTGCTTCAGCGTGTATTTTCCTTCCGCATTGTAAACGCCCTGTGTGGGTTCAAAACGCAATGCTGCGGAGATCACTCCCGCGCCTGTCGTTCCGCTACTTCCTTCCTGTGTCCTTACTCCATTCAATTTATTGCGGTTAAACAGCAACCTTGTTCCAATTTTGATTCGATCAGAAACCTTCATTTCTAAATTTGAGGTCCCAGATAATCTTCTAAAATCGGAATTGATCACGGTTCCTTTCTGTCCAAAATGGCTCACGGAGGTATAATACCGGATGTTGTCGCTGCCACCGGACACAGAGACTTGATTATTCAACTGATTTCCGTTTCTAAAAATAAGATCCTGCCAATCTGTTCCTTCACCAAGAGATTGCGGATCTTTAAATGGTAAATTGTTGTTCCCTGCATTCGCATAGGTATCATTAATATAAGAAGCAAATTCCGAAGCATTTAATAGCGAAAGGCGCTTACCTACTTTTTGAGAGGCAAAGGAATTATTTAATTCAATAACAGGTTTGCCCGAACGCCCTTTTTTCGTTGTAATCATGATCACTCCATTGGCACCTCTCGAACCATAGATCGCTGTTGCAGAAGCATCTTTTAATACTTCGATAGATTCAACATCTTCGGGAGCCGGAGCCGAGCTACCAGGAAATCCGTCTACAACATACAAGGGATCGCTACTTGCATTGATAGAGCTACCACCCCTGATCCGTACGCGCGGAGCTTTGCCAGGTTCTCCATTCGTGCTGGTGACCGAAACTCCAGCAGCCCGTCCCTGTAAAGCTTGTGCAGTACCGGCCAATGGGAAAGCATTGATTTGATTTGCGTTAATGGAAGATACAGAACCTGTTAAATCGCTTTTTCGCTGTGTTCCATACCCCACCACGACAACTTCATCCATAACTGACTCATTCGACTCTAAGGTAAGCTGTATAGTCTTTTGATTTGCCGCAAGTTTAATTTCCTGCTTGGCATAACCTACGGACGAAAAAGTTAATGTTGCTTGTGCAGGTACCTTTAGCGTAAATTCGCCTTTATCGTTGGTCTGGGTACTCCGGCCACGAACTCCCTTTACGCTAATAGAAACTCCTTGCAAAGGCGAATTGTCTCTATTGACAACCTTACCTCTGATTTCTGATTCTTCCTGATTAATGCGATGATAAATACCGCTACCTTCGCCCCTAGTTGCTCCCATGGATAAGCCCGGGGACAAAAATATGGCCATGGAAGCATAGGGAATAAGTGCACAAGGCCCTCTTCTGAAAAGCTTTGATTTCATAATTTTACTGTTTAGTGTTTTTGGGTTTACGTTTGTAATTGATGGATTCACTCCTTGAGCAATTCGTTTGAATCCAAATCTAATTTCTAAAGATTTGTTCAAGTCATAATCATGTTTTATTTGGTTATTTGTTTCCAAGGTAATTAAAAAACGAGTAGACTTTACTGAATCGGACTATTAAAAATGCGAAAACGATTTCGACTATTTGATCAAAAAAATAAGCTTGAATGCCTATAATGACATTCATCTGCTGTAAGTATTCTGCCATTTGCGATAAAATCTATATATTGCTTTTCAAAATCAATTTAAAGTGACGGATTCGATGATATCAAAAAAATATAGCGTTGCCTATATCTTTTGGTTATGCGCTTTTTTTATACTGAATATGAATACTGGCTACGGTCAGACAATCATACCTACAGGCACACCTTTTGTAAAGCAGTACAAGAAAAGCCAATACAAGGCTGGAAATCAAAACTGGTCATTGGCTGTTGATCACGAAGGGCGAATCTATAGTGCTAATACAGAGGGATTATTGCGGTTTGATGGACAATACTGGCGCATATACCCACTCCCCAACCACTCGACGGTCCGCAGTGTAGCTGTTGATAAAGCGGGAAGAGTATACACCGGTGGACGCGGTGAATTTGGCTATTGGACACCAAAGGCTTTTGGAGATATGAGTTACCATAGCCTTTCCAAGCTGGTCAAAGACAAAACTTATTTTCCAAACGAGGAAATTTGGAAGATCATTGTGGAGGATCATCGTGTATTCTTTCATACATTTTCCAAAGCCTATATCTGGGAAAATAATACGATAAGACCGCTTACAGCTAAAGGTGAGCCTTTCTTATTTCCACATCAACTTAACGGCCAGCTGTTTTTTGAACAACTTCCGAGTGGCTTACATGAATTCAAAGCGGATAAATTAGTACCTGTACCAGGAAGGGCGGCACTTAAAGACAAAAATGTCTTGGCCATATTGCCCTATGATAAAAATAGATCAATTATAGCAACTGCCCGTCACGGGCTCTATCTTATGGATTCCAATGGGACTATTAAACCCTGGTCCATTGCTGCTAATTCAATCCTAATCCAATCCCAAATAAACAACGGTATCTATTTATTTGGAGGACAGTATGCCTTTGGAACCATCCAAAATGGTGTAATTATTATTAATAAAAATGGAGAAGTCGTCCAACATATCAATAAGAATAATGGTCTACAGAACAATACTGTACTCAGTATTGGGAAAGACAGACAACAAAATATCTGGGTCGGCCTGGACAATGGTATTGACCGGATTGAAATCAACTCCCCCTTATCTTTTTACACCGATTTTGCAGGAAAAATAGGTACCGTGTATACTTCCATTATCTACCAGGGGAAAATTTATCTAGGAACCAATAAAGGCTTATTTGTCAGCGACTGGAGAGGATTAAACAATTATAATTCCCTGGATTTTGCCCAAGTGCCCAATTCAAATGGTCAGGTTTGGACATTGGCTATATTCGGTACAGAACTGATCTGCGGCCACAACGATGGAACCTTTAGATTGGCCAATGGTAAACTGGAAAAAATTTCTGATATTACGGGGGGCTGGATATTCAGACCTATATTCGGGACAAAAAATATCCTTCAAGGAAATTATACGGGATTATCAAAATTCGTTTTTGATGATATGCAGCTGCGATTTGTACAACAATTTTCCACCATTAAAGAACCTGTCCGATTCCTTGCCCAAAAAGACAATCATTCATTCTGGATTGGTGACTGGGGACAGGTGCAGTTAATTGGTCTTGACGAAAACTTTCAACAAGTCCAAATTCAATTTACATCAAGGCAAGATAGTCTTGCTTCCAAAAGAAGATTTACGGGTATTTACACGCTGGAAAACAACCTTGTTTTTGCTACGGATAGTGGATTCATGCAGTTTGATAATATCGTCAAACGCTTTAGTTATGCAAACGAACTAAACAATGCTTTAGGAAGTTATAAAAATTCAAACAAGATCATTCCAATCAATACCAACAGCTATTGGTTTATTCAAAAGACAAGAATCGCCAAGGTAGATTTTGATAGCAAAGGAAAGCTTAAAATCGATTCTAACCTGCTGAGCCCCTTGCAGGATCGGATGATGAGCAATTATGAAAACATCCTACCGATCGAAAATCATTATTATCTTATCGGATTAGATGATGGTTTTGCTATCTATCGGAATTCAGGTCAAAATTATAAATTTGTATTGCCTCCACCCCAGGTTGCTCAATTGACCAACCTCGCAACTGGTGAAACAATCATACCCAATGCTGATCTCAAATTGGCTTCGTCCGAAAATAACCTGAGAGTGAGTTTCTCAAGTCCTTACTACTCTTCTTCTCCCTTACAGTATCAGTATTACCTGGAAGGTTATTCAGATAAATGGTCAGACTGGAGTGAAACAGCTTATCAAGATTTCACAAATCTACCTTATGGGCATTTTGAAATTAAGATAAGGGCTAGAACCAATACCGGCCTGACTTCGGAAATACGGACAATATCTTTTACGATTAAATACCCCTGGTATCTCTCATGGTGGGCAAAAATTGGCTATACCCTGATTATTACAGGACTGATCTACCTTATTTATAACTTCAACCTTCAACGAGAAAGGAAACGACAGTTTCAAGCAAAGCGAAAATGGCTGGAGGAAAAGAAAATTGCATTGGAAAGAGATGCCGAACAACAGGAGAAAGAATGGATTAAATTAAAAAACCAGCAACTGGAGGATCAACTCAATCTAAAAAATAAAGAATTGGCCAATGCTGCGCTCAATATTGTTTATAAAAATGAAATGCTGAACAATCTACACGATGAACTCAAACAACTCAAAGATGCTGAAGGAAACAAGCTCAGTTCGGACGAACTGAAAAAAATAAATAAGCTAATCGAAGATGCGCATAACGACGATCGCGACTGGCATATTTTTGAGAAAAGTTTCAATGAATCACATGAGAATTTCTTTAAAAAATTAAAGCAGGAGTTTCCGGATCTCGTTCCCAATGATCTAAAACTATGTGCTTATTTGCGGCTCAATATGTCCAGTAAAGAGATTGCTTCGCTACTTAACATCAGTACACGCGGGGTCGAGATCAGGCGCTACCGTTTACGCAAAAAACTGGGCATACCAACGGACAAAAACCTATCCGAATTTCTATTGGAACGTTAAATTTTTGCTACAAAGACTACATCATTACCACACAAGCGCTTTAGTGTAAAAACAACACTAAAGCGCTCTTTTTTTTACCAAAAAATATAAATTAAAATCCTCAATACCAAAATATTACAACTAAACAAAAATTACATTGAGAAAGTACAAATCCACTGTAGTAGTGATGTGAAAATGTTAAATTTTGGCAAACTTGTACTACATCAACATATTTGCTGAGGGAATAACCAATTGAATTTTTAAACAAACACCAAAATTTTACGATATGAGGAATCTATCCGCATTATTTTTGACATCCATGGTCGTCTCGGTTGCCTATGGACAAACTTCTATACAGGGAGTGGTCAAAGATGGTTCCAGCATGATATCCATGCCCGGGGTCACCATTAGTATCAAGGGGAAAGCAGTATCTACCAAAACCGACGCAACGGGTAAATTTCAGATCAACGCCGCTCCTACCGACTCCTTAGTTTTCAATTTTCTAGGCTACCGCACGCAAACGGTATACATCGGAAACCAAACTCAACTGAATGTTTTTCTAGAGAACGAAAATAAAGCCTTGGAAGAGGTTGTCGTAATCGGTTACGGTACCCAGAAAAAGGCCGATCTGACAGGATCAATCAGTTCATTAAAATCAGCTGATATAACTAAACAGCCCGCAATGTCAGCGATGCAATCTATACAGGGTAAGGCCGCAGGTTTAAATATTGTTGCCAATGAAGCTCCGGGCTCATCCCCCAATGTCATTATCCGAGGCTTAGGAACAGCGCTTTCTGGACGTAATCCATTATATGTTGTTGATGGTATCGCCCAAGATGATATTAATAACATCAATCCTTCGGATATCGAATCTATGGATGTGCTAAAAGATGCTTCCTCGGCTTCTATCTACGGCTTAAGGGCTGCAAATGGGGTCATTATAGTAACCACAAAAAAGGGTAAAGCGGGTACTGTCAACATTAATTATGAAAGTTATGCTGGGATGAAAAAAATTCTAAATGGTGTCAAAATGGCCAATGGGGATCAATTCAGAACGTATTTTAATGAAAACTTACTCTCTCTTGGAATAACTGATTGGGAATTAAAAGAAAATCAGCCCAATAATACGGATTGGTATGACGAATTAATCAAAACCGGAACTGTATTTAATAATGCCATAAACATTGCCGGTGGTACTGAAAAGGTCGATTATTTTGTTTCGGCGAATAACTTTACCGAGAATGGAATCCTCGATGGCTCCAAATATGTCCGAAACACAATCCGGAACAACAATGTCTATAAATTTCTAAACAATAGGCTCAAATTTTCGCAAAACCTCAATTTAACTTTAACAAACGCGACGCCAAAACCCAATAGCGCTTTTACAAGCGCATATAAGCAATCTCCGCTCGTGCCATTAATGTATTCGAACGGACGGTATGGGATCGGACGTGTCAACCAAAAAACAGGGATAGTGGGAATTGACGGAACTGCCGGACAGACCATTGGAAATTTAAATACGATCGGTAATCCAGTCTATGAAGTGCTTCGACAAAATGAACGCACAAATACCTTACGGTTACAGGGGAGCTTCGAAGCTGAATTTAAAATCACGGATTATTTAAAAATAAATTCTCGCATCGGTGCCAACAAATTCTATTCTAAACAGCGAGTCTTCACTGATATCAAAAACAATTGGCTACAGGCTAACCCATTGCGGTCGGAAGCCGATTTCTATACCGAGAAAGCAAAAGGGGGCGCTGGCAATGTTGCTTTTGCTAACAATAGCCTCAAATATGAAAATCTTGAACAGTTCAGATGGTCATGGGAAAATTTCCTAACATTCAACAAATCCTTTGATAAGCACAACATCGAAGCTGTACTGGGAATGTCTCGAGAAAAATATGATATAAACAATATGAATAGCCAAATGGGCTATAATGTCCCGGGGCAGGAACAGTACTGGAATATTGATCTGGCATCGGATGAATACAAATTGGTCACTCGTCAGACTTACTATACACCGAGAGCTTTAGCCTCTTATTTTGGGCGGGCGCAGTATAACTATGACAGTCGCTATTATTTAACAGCAACAGTTCGAAGAGATGCCTCAAGTGTATTTCGTAATACAGGTAAATATTGGGGAACATTTCCATCCTTCGGCCTGGGCTGGACCGCATCCAATGAAGAATTTGTTAAAGACATCAGCTGGATCAACTTCTTAAAAGTTAGGGCTAACTATGGTCATTTGGGGAATCAGAATATTCCATTAAACGTCTTTAATATTTTTTCCAGTCCGGAGAGTTCCAACTACAACTATGTTTTTGGTCCCGAACAGAATATGGTATACGGTAGCGCCAAAGGGACACCTCCGGTCGACTTAAGCTGGGAGGTTACCAAGGAAACCGGTGCCGGAATAGACTTCACGTTATTTAATAATCTGTCAGGTTCAGTCGATTATTATCATAAAAAGAATACCAATACCATTCTCGACGTCACTCCGATTTATTCGTCACCAGATGAAAAAAACTATTACGCACATGGCGCCAAGGTATTAAATCAAGGAGTTGAAGTCGCCTTAAATTGGAACAAGAATATCTCGCCAGATTTTAGTTATTCGGTCGGAGTCAACTATTCTTATAACAGCAACAAAGTAACAGAGGTAGTCCATACCTATGATGGCGCTACCGGGGGGAGTCTGAACAATGGTGAAATCACAAAGCAGCTGCGGGTCGGCCAACCTATTTATGCTTGGTGGATGTTTGAATCAATCGGTGTATTTCAGGATGCGAATGATATCGCTAATAATCCTTCTTTCGGACCAGCTAAACCAGGTTACTTAAAATATAAAGATCAAAATGAGGATGGCGTAATTGATACCAGAGATAAGAAATTTTTCGGTTCCTTTATACCAAGTTCAACCTATGGGATTAATCTGGGTATCAACTATAAGGCCATTGATTTTAATGTCTCAGGTTATGGTGTTGCCGGCAACAAGATTTATAATGGCATGAAAAGTACACGTACCGATGGTGGAGAAAATATTGCCCTGTCGACCTTTGAGAACCGTTGGACAGGACCAGGTTCAACCAATGTACATCCAGGAGCCGAACGGGCAATCTGGGCCTCAAGTTACTTCCTTGAATCAGGCAGTTATTTCCGTATCAACAACATCACTATTGGCTACACATTTGATAAACTATATAGCTCAAAATCAAAATTACGATTATATGTAACCGCTCAGAATCCATTTATGTTCACCAAATATAGCGGTTTCTCGCCTGAATTGGCTGGTGACGGTAGTCCCAATTTGACCTCCGGTATCGAGCTTTCGGCTTATCCGACCACCCGTAATTTCCTTTTTGGACTTAACATGCAATTTTAATCTTTAAAATTACAACACGATGAAAATTAATAAACTCTATATAGCAATCGTACTCAGCGCAGGTTTGACATTACATTCCTGCAAAGACAGCAAATTTTTAGATGTTCCTTCAAAAGAAAATGTCGAGGCAGAAGATAGTGGTACGGTATATACCCCTGAACAATTTGTGAATGGTGTCTATGGCATGTTTACGGATTGGGATTATGCTTTTTCCTTTTTGGGAATAACTGAAATGATTTCAGATAACGCAGATAAAGGGAGCTCCGCAACCGATTCAGGTGGCGACAAATTATTATTGGATAATCTTACCTATACCTCCACAGCGGGTTCATTTCAATCGATGTGGGCCCGATGGTATAAATCTATAGGTCGCGCTACACGCGCAATTGAGTATACTGAAGAGTATGGCCTAACTGATGAGGCCTATAAAAACAGATTAATCGGAGAAGCCAGATTCCTTCGGGCACTGAACTATTTTTATTTGGTCCGCGGCTGGGGGGACGTTCCCATCCAAGAACGCGATTACATCAAAAGGGAACCAGCTGCCGAAGTCTATGCGTATATCGAAGCGGATCTTAAGTTTGCAATTGACAACCTTCCTGTAAAATCTGCATATGCGGCAAAAGATCTCGGACGCGCGACCAAAGGTGCTGCACAAGGATTATTATCAAAAGTGTATCTATATCAAAATAAGTGGCAACAAGCAGCCGATATGGCCAAAACTGTTATCAACTCAGGGGGCTATAGCCTTGAAAAAGACTACGCGACAATTTGGCGGCTGGCAGGAGAGAATGGTCCCGAATCATTATTTGAATGGCAGGCACGCGGAACATCCATTGCACATGGCATCCAACAATATAGCCAAGTACAGGCTCCCCGTGGTGGTGCAGTCGCTTTAGGCTGGGGTTTCAATATCCCCAGCCAAAATCTACTGAATGCTTTCAATGCAGAAAATGACAGCATCCGTCGCGACGCAACCATTATTTTCAGAGGTGAAACGCTTTATGATGGCCGGTTGATCGACAATGGCGTAGAAAATCCCATGTATAACGAAAAAGCCTATTCTTCCGCAAACGGTGGTGCCGGTGATACGGACAAAAACATTCGTTATCTTCGCTTGGGCGAGATTTATCTTATCCTTGCCGAAGCAGCCAACGAACTTGGTAACAGCAATGAAGCCTTAGATGCACTCAATATAATCCGTACACGTGTAAAATTACCGAAAATAACGACGACGGATCAAGCGCAGCTCCGTCAATTGATCTGGAAAGAAAGACGTCTTGAACTGGCTTTTGAGCACGACCGGTGGTTTGATCTGATACGGACGAAACAAGCCAAAGCTGCAATGGCTGCCGAAGGAAAGACATTTCAAGATAAAATGATGCTCTTTCCAATTCCAGAAAATCAGCGTATACAAACACCAGAAATGCCCCAAAATCCAGGTTGGTAATATAGCACAAAATAACACCGTCCAAACGACCATCGTGTCGTTTGGACATTTTTCAAGACTCTTAAAAATTTTTTATCCATGAGAACACGAACAGCATATCCAAGCATCGCTGGTATTGCTTTGGCCCTTCTTCTCAGTAGTTCATGCCAAAACACCGCCACCAAAAACGTTGGAAATCCATCTACAAATGATTCTATAGATCAATCTCAAATGAATGAAGACTCGCTGTTGACGAATATTCAACAACAGACCTTCCAATATTTTTGGGAGGGTGCCGAGCCAACGTCAGGGCTAGCACGCGAACGTATCCACATGGATGGTGTATATCCGGAGAATGATCGTAATGTGGTGACTATCGGTGGAAGCGGTTTTGGTCTGATGGGTATGATCGTTGCCATGGAACGAGGCTTTATCACAGCGGAACAAGGTATTCAAAAGCTCAACCATATGATGGACTATCTTGCCAAGATCGAAAGATTTCGCGGTGCCTGGGCACATTGGTATAACGGCGAATTAGGCACGGCCAAACCTTTTAGTGACAAAGACAATGGTGGAGATATTGTTGAAACGGCCTTCTTAGCACAGGGACTCATCACTATACGTGAATATTTAAAAGACAAGAGTGACGCGGCTAAAGTAGTTTCCCAAAAAGCGGATAAACTTTGGAAAGAAATCGACTGGAACCATTATACAAATGGAAAAAATGTGCTGTACTGGCATTGGAGTCCAAAATTTAATTTTCAACAAAACCATCCCATCAAAGGCTATGATGAATGTCTGATTACCTATGTTCTAGCAGCCTCCTCTCCCACTCACCCGATTTCACCGCGTGTGTACCACGAAGGATGGGCAAGATCCGGCGGGATTAAAAGCAATGCTAAAAAATATGATATTCCATTAGTCCTTAAACACAATGCCAAAGAAGGCGAAGTAGGCCCTTTGTTTTGGGAACACTATTCTTACTTAGGTTTAAGCCCGAAAGGCTTAAAAGATCAGTATGCTGATTATTGGGAGGCCACCAGCAACCATGTTAAAATAAATCTGGCTTATGCGGGACAAAACCCAAAAGGTTACAAGGGTTATGGACCTGACAAAGGTTGGGGCTGGACAGCCAGCTATTCCATCAAGGGATATGATGCGCATCATCCCGACAACGACCCGGGTGTCATCTCACCTACCGCAGCATTATCTTCGATACCCTACACCCCACATGAAAGTATCCGGTTTGCGCAATATCTCAACGGAAAACTAAGGGATAAAGTTTGGGGTAAATATGGTTATTATGATGCCTACAGTGAAACTGCCAACTGGTTTCCACAACGTTATCTAGCCATCGATCAAGGACCGATCATTGTTATGATCGAGAATTATAGAACAGGAAAGATCTGGGATTTATTTATGCAAGCACCAGAGATCCAGCAAGGACTGAAAAAACTTGGTTTTACAAGTCCTTATTTAAAGTAGTGGTAAACGTCGGAATCATTTTTAATCCGTCACACGTTAAAAATGGTTCCCTCCACGAAAATATAAAACCGTCAATAACAAACATGAACAGATTATAAAGATCATATTGAGCTGTAAATTAAATTAGGTTATAGCATGTAATCGTGATCTAACAAAACTTCAATCATCCACAAAACCGGATATGGTAAGCCCGTTTATAACAATCGTTCATAACAATATAAAAGAAATTAATACATGAAAAAAGTAGTAGGAACATTCCTCCTTGCGTTTTTGGCTTGGCATGCCAGCCCAGCACAGTCGAATCAAAAAATGGACCAGTTTATAGACCAACTCATGGCTAAAATGACTGTAGAAGAAAAGATCGGGCAGCTAAATCTGGTCACAGGCGGTGAAGCGACAACAGGAACTACGGTTTCCACGGATGTGGAAACTAAAATCCGAAATGGTCAGATTGGTGGCATATTCAGTATGAGTACGCCATCCAAGATTCGGAAAACCCAAGAAATTGCAATCAAACAGTCCAGGCTTAAGATTCCGATTATCTTTGGTATGGATGTTATCCATGGCTATCGCACGGTTTTCCCTATTCCTTTGGGCCTTGCAGCGACATGGGACATGGGATTAATTCAGCAGTCTGCCCATATTGCTGCCGAGGAAGCCACAGCTGATGGGATAAACTGGGCTTTCTCGCCGATGGTAGATATTTCGAGGGATCCAAGATGGGGTCGTATTTCTGAAGGCGCCGGTGAAGATACTTACCTGAGTTCGAAGGTTGCCGAAGCTGTTGTTCATGGTTTTCAAGGCGATAATCTAGCTGCACACAATACCATGATGGCCTGTGTGAAACATTTTGCGTTATACGGTGCCGCAGAAGCTGGCCGGGACTACAACAGTACCGATATGAGCCTTCATCGTATGTACAATGAATATCTACCGCCCTACAAAGCGGCTATAGATGCTGGCGCCGGGAGCATCATGACTTCTTTCAACGACATCAATGGCGTACCGGCTTCGGCCAATAAATGGTTGATGACCGACGTATTACGCAAACAATGGGGCTTTAAAGGCTTGGTCGTAACCGACTATACCGCTGTTAATGAACTCTCTGCACATGGCCTTGGAGATCTGCAACAGGTATCGGCGCTCAGCTTAAATGCCGGAGTAGACATGGATATGGTCGGCGAAGGTTTTCTAACCACGTTGAAAAAATCACTTGATGAAGGTAAAGTTAAACTTACAGATATTGATCGAGCTTGTCGTTTTGTACTGGAAGCAAAGTATAAACTGGGATTATTCGAAGATCCTTATCGTTATTGCGATGATCAGCGCGCAAAAACCGTAATCAGTTCTGCAGCCAACCAGGCCAAAGCAAGAGAAATTGCGGCTAAATCATTCGTTTTATTGAAAAATGAAAATCAGATTCTCCCATTAAAAAAGTCGGGCACAGTCGCTGTAATCGGCCCGCTAGCCAATTCAGGTGCCAATATGCCGGGAACCTGGAGTGTGAGTGCGGAATTAGAGGAAACAGCTTCATTGGTGGAAGGAATGAAAGCGGTTTTGGGTAACAAAGTAAATCTCCTTACGCACTTGGGCAGTAACCTTCTGGAAGATCCTACTTATCAAAAACATGCAACAATGTTTGGCCGTACAATAGCCAGGGATCCCCGAAAAGAAGATGAAATTATTGCGGAGGCGTTGAAGGTTGCCAAACAAGCTGATGTCATTGTTGCAGCACTTGGGGAATCCTCAGAAATGTCCGGCGAAAGCTCAAGCCGTTCCGAACTGGATATTCCGAAAAATCAGCAAAATCTTTTAAAAGCATTGTTATCAACCGGAAAACCAGTTGTGCTTGTTTTATTTACAGGTAGGCCGCTTACCTTGACCTGGGAAGATGCACATGTCCCCGCTATATTAAATGTTTGGTTTGGGGGCACGGAGACCGGAAAGGCGGTTGCAGATGTATTGTTTGGAGATGTCGTTCCCTCTGGAAAGATTACAGCAACTTTTCCGCGCAATGTCGGGCAAATCCCCATCTACTACGCGCACAAAAATACAGGAAGACCTTACGGAAATTCTGGGGATTTTGAAAAATTTAAATCGAATTATTTAGATGTAAGCAACTCACCGCTCTACCCCTTTGGCTATGGATTGAGTTACACAAGCTTTACTTATGGTGATATTCATCTAGATAAAAACACATTAGACAACAACAGTAGTATTCAAGCGAATATTACGATTAGCAATACAGGGAAGTATGACGCCGAAGAAACAGTTCAGCTCTATATCCAGGACTTGGTTGGCTCTGTTACCCGCCCGGTAAAAGAATTAAAAGGGTTTCAGAAAATATATTTGAAGAAAGGTGAAACAAAGACGGTTAAATTTGAGATTAACGTAAAGGATCTCAAATTCTTCGATAATAATCTGAACTATGTAGCCGAGCCGGGAGATTTTAAAGTCTATATCGGTCCTAATAGCCGTGATGTTAAAGAGGGGAATTTTAAACTACTTTAAAGTCGATCTGCCCCATTCGCAGCTGGCTTTACTTTTAGATAGTTTTCACTCGACACTTACTGAGTGCAAATTAACTACTGATTAATACCAACTTCGCCTTTAATAGGGGTTTAACAGGGATATAGCAGGGGGTTAACAGGGGTATAACAGGGGTATTCCCCTATTAACCCCCTGTTTATACCTTATAAAATAACTGTTAATCTAGTTCTACTGACGAAGATGGTACGAACTTGGTCATACGTTAAATACCACATTGTCTACACCCATTAAAACAAATACGACGATATCAACAATAGACTTAATAATCCCCACAGAAAAATTAGCGCTATTAGCGTAAACTCCCAATTTCTTATTATTTCATATTTCCATCGAAGGTTTCAAATAGTGCACGTAATTCCGCTGCTTTCTCCGGATAATCTGCAATTACATTCGTTCTTTCGCTCGGGTCCCAAGCAATATTATGTAGTTCTTCTACCGCCTCGTAGGGTTTTCCCGATATTTGGTTAACCCCCGCCGGTACTCGTCTATATTTCCAGTCACCAGCTCGAACAGCTTCAACATGTCCATAGTTTACCAGAAATATCGGTGGGTGTACCGCCTTTAGATCTTCTGTTTTACCACTCAATAAATCATCTATTTCCTGGCCATCGATGGATTTTTTTGGAAGAGGAGCCCCTGTCCATTTTGCGATTGTCGGTAATACATCCAAATTACTGATTGCCTGTCTAATCACTTTTCCTTCCTGGGCATATCCTTTTCCGTATACGATAAACGGTACACGTACACCACCTTCCGTAGTTTCGGCTTTCGAGCCCTTAAATACTCCTGCCGTACCTACATGCCAATTTTTTGTTGCATGGTCATCTGACATCCGCGAAGGATAGGCGATCCATGGGCCATTGTCGCTCGAGAAAATCAGAATTGTATTATCTGCCAATCCCTTTTTCTCAACGGTCTTCCAAAGTTCAGCAAAATTATGATCCAGTTCCCGCATGACGGCTCCCAACGGACCTGCATTCTGTTGATCCGCAAATCTATTCTTTTTGTTCGCAAAGGCTAATGGAAGGTGGGGGAAATTGTGCGCGTAATACAAAAAGAATGGATGATCTTTATCCTGATTTTCAATAAAATTCACCGTTTCTTTATGGTATAATGCACTTAAATCCGAATCGTCGGGAGCAATGACCTCGGGTTTTCTATTCCTAAAGATTTTAATTACAGAATCTGTTTTTACATAAGGGTCGCGATAGTCATGACTATATAACATTCCATAGAAAAAATCGAAACCTTGTTTATTGGGATGATGATAAACCTGTTTATCACCAAGGTGCCACTTACCGATCAGACCAGTACGATAGCCTACTTTTTTAAGTAGTTCGGCAATGGTTTCCTCCTCATCAGGTAGCCCGACATTTGATCCGGGACCGATTGGCACCGGAAGATTATAACGAGAAGCATATCGTCCGGTCAGCAAAGATGCCCGCGAAGGAGTACAAGAGGGAGTCGACACCATAAAATTTGTTGCACGCACACCTTTGCTGGCGATGGAATCCAAAAAAGGAGTCGAAATATTCGGACTACCATAACAGCCGAGGTCACTATAACCTAAATCATCTGTAAGAATCAGGATTATATTAGGCTTCTTGTTTTGTGCATTAACAAATGTAACGAAGAGAAACATGGTCATTGCCATGAAAAGTTTAGTATATCGCATCATGATTGTATGATTTAATTGGAAACAATGTCGCAATATAAGAAATTACCAATTTGGATTTTGCCGTAAGTTAGAATTTAGATTTATTTCACGCTGGGGGATTGGCCAAAGGTAATGTTTTAGCGGATCGAAAACACGACGTTCGGAAGCTGCTTCAACTACAACCGTTTCGCCCTTGTTATTTTGATAGGTAATACCATACACTTTACCGGGGACGACCTTTTCAGCCGTTTTCCATCTTCGAATGTCCGCCAGGTGTAAGCCTTCGAAAGCAAGTTCGACAGTGCGCTCACGACGAACAAGCTGACGAAGCTGCTCGCTGTCTCCTATTGCATTTATATTTGGTAATTTTACGTCATTCCGGGAGTTTCTTACTTGATTAATTGCAGCATAGACGCTTTCATCGATTTCTCCAATTTCAATTTTAGCCTCTGCAAAAGTCAGCAATACTTCTGCATAACGTAACAGTATAATATTTAGTCCACTTTTGGAAGGGTTGGAGAAGTCTTTTTTATCAATATATTTTTTGATATTAAATCCTGTTGTTGACGCAATATAGGTACTACCTACTGCATCGGCGGTCCCACTGTTCGGCGCGGGATGAAAAATCGCACCACTAGGTAGTTGATCGCCATCTAAAAAAACCGAATGATAAAGTCTAGGATCTCGGTTTTTATAAGGATTTTTGACGTCATAGTCAGCAGCATCTGTGATCACTTGTCCGTTACTGGTCACGTAACTATCGACCAAAGCTTTTGTCGGTACATAAGTGCTTTGTCCATTCTGCTGACTGTAAGGTGCCAACTGACTGAAAACATTTTGAGTATATATATTTTCTAAAAATTGCTTATCTAAAAGGACTTCTTTATTATTTTCTGCTGCATAGGAGAAAAGCGTCGCATAGGAAGGATACAGTTCAAACTGATGACTATCAATAATTAACTTGGCCGCTTTGACTGCAGCTGCAAAACGTCCTGCATAGAGGTCTGCTCGTGCCTTCAGGCCTAAGGCTGCCCAGCGCGTGATCCTCCCGATATCATTCCCGCTATAAAAATTAGGTAAGCCCGCTGCTGCTTCCTCCAGTTCCTTGTCAATAAAATCATATATTTCAACAAGCTCTGCCTGCTGCACTTCCCTTCCTTCCTGCAATGTCAACGGTGTTTTTACCAAAGGCACCTTACCGAATAAATAGGCCAACTTGATATACTGATAAGCCCTTAATACCCGAGCTTCGCTGATATATTGCATAATTAATGCTTCATTTTTACTTCCTTCAATTTTATTGACATTTGCCAAGAAATAATTGACGGCACCAATTCCCTTATACGCATTACTCCAGGTGTTATATAGACGCGAACTTGATGCATCATAAGTTCCTTGTTCGATATACGCGTCTACTGCAAAAGGCTGATTGACATGCGCAATATCTGTTAACGCATCCAGATAGAAAATTTCCGCTCCATCCAGGTCATTATACAATGCATTAACAGCTAATTCTGCATCTGCTTGACTTTTCCAAAATATATTTTCCGAAAGTCGATCTGTAGGTACTGTATTTAGGAGATCTTTATCGCATCCGGCCGTCAGCAAGGATAGGATCATGAAAGCGTAAAAAAGATTTCTTTTTTGATATAAATAGTTATAAAAATTCATTGCTCTTCAATTTAAAAAAACACAAAAAATGGTCTAAAGGGTCAAATTCACGCCGAAGGTATACAGTGCTGTCTGAGGATAATAAACTGCCCTTCCCGATTCCGCCTCTGGATCCAAATTCCATTCATTCAGTTTGGAGAAGGTCAGCAAATTAGTAGCAGACAGATATACACGCAGTTTGCTGACACTCACTTTCCCTATCCTGTTTAGTGGAACAGTATATCCTAATTGTATATTTTTCAAACGGAGATATGAGCCATTGACAACCAATCTGTCAGCGGTTGCAACATTGCGCAGATCATATTTCACCACGCGTGGAAAAGATGCATTGGGATGTGTTGGTGTCCAATAATTAGCGGTATAAATTTCATGGGTAAATCCCTCCTGATTTCCCATCTCTGCCAGTGCACCCGAAAGTCGGGCATCAACTTTTGCTGTCCCCTGAAATAGGATATCAAGATCAAAATTTTTGAAGGCAAAGCCACCATTCAGTCCGAAAGTATATTTTGGAAAAGAATTTCCAATAGCTGTCATATCACCCGCATTGATTACACCATCTCCATTCAGATCTACATATTTCACATCACCGGGTTGCGTATTTGTTGCATAGGTTGCGCCATAGGCTTTTATCTCTTCAGCGGACTGAAATAAGCCATCAGTCTTATATCCCCACAGGGTATTGATTGGCAGTCCTGTTGCAATAATATATCGGGGATCGATATCAGAGCCGACGATATAGGGTCCCGTACCTTTCAAATCCGTCACCTCATTATGGTTGACGCGCAAGTTAGCGTTTATTTGATAGGTGAAAGCACCGGGACGCGATGCTCTTTTATGATAATTTACTGCAAATTCCCAGCCGCGGTTAAGTACGCTTCCTGCATTCTGAGGTGAAGGTTTTAGCCCCAACACAGCCGGAATATCCAAATTTAATAAAATATCATTGGTCACTTTATGATAGTAATCCAATGTAAAAGCCAATCTATTGTTTAAAAATGAAGCATCCAATCCTAAGTCATACTGTTGCGTAGATTCCCAGCCAAGTTGTTGATTCGCGTAGCTATCCAGTCGATAACCTTGCACGGATTTGCCACTAAAATTATAACCGGCCGCCACCAAGGCAGAATAATAACTATATAGATCGACAGATTGGTTACCAGTTTTACCCCAAGAAGCACGTAGTTTAAACTCATTCAGCCAGTTTTTTATTGGTGTCCAAAACTGTTCATTAGACAGCAGCCACCCAGCTGAGGCAGAAGGGAAAAAACCGTATTGTTTATCACCCGTAAAACGGGATGAGCCATCATATCGACCATTAAATTCAACTAGATATCTGCCATTCCAATCATAGTTCAGCCTACCGAAAAAAGAGCGTAATCCATATTGTGCGTCGTACCCATTGTTATTTTTGGTTGCGTCATCCGCCCCTTGCCCAATGGATGTGATGTCATTACTATAAAATCTTTCCCGATATGCTGTGAGATTGTTTTGGTAATTGTGGATCTGTGAATATCCTGCAAGCGCTTTGATATGATGTGAACCACTCGTCAGTTGGTAAGTAAGTAAATTATTCCAGGTATATTCACTGTTATTGTCCCTAAGCTCAGTCAACGAATTTATAGGAAAACTTTTTACTATTCCTGTATTCCTGTCCCTGTTTTCAAAGGCATTTAGAAAAGTCTTTGTGTTGTTAAAATTCAGTCGGACTCCGAACTGGGAGGTAAAAGTTAGGTTTTCCAACAGCTGTACATCTGCTTTTACAATGGAGCTTAAATAATTTTCGCTTACCTTTTTATAACCGCTTTTCTCAATCAACATCAATGGATTATTTCCTTGTGTACTCAATCCATAGGTTCCATCATCGTATTTGGGAACTACCCACATCGAGCCGTGAAGGAAGTTGTTAATCGGATCGCGCCCGGGCTCATAGGCTTTACTATAACGGTAATTAATACTTCCAGTAAAATTGAGCCAGGGTGTTGCCTTATAATCATTATTCAATCGAAAGTCAGCCAGTTCTGCGCCATAATTATCGATGATACCGTTTTGTTTGTTATAGCGCACTGCCAATCTAGACTTCAATACTTCGTTCCCGCCCGAAAATGATAGCGAGTGATCGTGCTGGGGCGCTGTTTTCAATAAGGTTTCAAACCATGTGTTTGGCAAGGGGTATTTTTGACGATCTGTTGCATTGCGATAACTTTCGATTGATTCATCCGTAAATCGTGCGGGTACAGCCAGCCCGGCGTTACGATAAGCATCCTGCTGCAATTGGAGATAGGATATTACATCCATTTGCTGTGGCCGATTGATTGATTTCTGCACCGCATAGTAGCCATTGTAATCAATAATAACATGACCGGTTTTTGCACTCTTTGTCGTTACAAGAATAACACCATTGGTAGCACGGGAGCCATATATTGCTGTGGATGATGCATCTTTTAAAACAGAAATTGAAGCGATGTCATTTGGATTGAGCTTGGACCAAGGCTGCTCGATACCATCTACAATAACCAACGCATTGTTTTTACTCAAATCATACCCACTGGTGTTGCTTGAATTGGTGTTAAAAGTAGTCAATCCGCGAATTCGAATATTTGCAGCAGATTGCCCCGGTTTCCCTCCTAAATCCTGTACTGTTACACCAGGTAGCATCCCCTGCAATGCTTGTTGTGTATTAGAAACAGGGCGTTTGTTCAATTTCTCACCATCGATACTAGCAATCGAATTAGTCAAAGAAATCTTCTTCTGTGTTCCATACCCTACGACAATTACTTCATCCAGATCCTTGGTGACAGGCTCCAACTCTATTATAACAGGGGATTGAGACACAGAGATCGTCTTTCTATTGTAACCAACGCGTGAAACAGTGATCGACAGCGGCAACTTTTGTCCGGTAACAAATTGAAAAAATCCTTTTTGATCCGTTTTAACGCTATGTGTAACTGCTTCAAGTTGAACGGTTACATCTCCAAGTGCTAATTTGCTCTGGCTGTCGTAGATATATCCGGCTAGTGATGCATTAATAATGGGTTTAGGTTCAGTTTGTGCATAGGTATATTGCCCAAGACAAGATAAGCCTAAACATAAAGACAATGTAGAATACCGTAGTACCCTAAAATTTTTCATAGGTAAAGATTTAATTGTGAATACTAACAAGTGCCAACGCCAATCGAAAACTTGTTTCTATTTTGAAGACATTCAGGGAAGCGAGCGCTTCCCCAATTGTCAATTTGAGAAAAGATAAGGGAAATTTATCCTATGATCACATTCGCATTTTTCTTACAGAAGGGATTCTAGCCATGAAAGACTTTAAAGTAAAACTTGTAAGGAATGTGATTTTACTAATGTTGGTATAGTTCATAATGTATTAAAATTTTCTTTTGCTACAAAGACGCCATTTTCATCCTCGTACGCTTTCGATGTCCTTCACAAATATAAAAGATATTTCAATATAATCTACTAATTCTATAGATTTTATTAAATTCCCAATAAAATACACGTTGTGGAATGCATAAATCCGTGAATACTAAATACAAATACTCTACAAATAGAATATTTATTTCAAGGAATTGAGATAGTCCTTTATTAGTGTGATGCCTTCCGCATGAAGTATCGTAGTACCTTTTTGGGGCATATGCATCTCACCCAATACAGACATTCGGCCAATAATTTTTGCCTGTTTGAGCAAAATTCCCGTTTCGTTTAGCGGGCTTTCAAATCTAAGATCGAGCATCGTCATATAGGCAGTTCCCATAGGATTATGGCAATGGGCGCAATTCACCTCCATATAAGCTCTTGCACGCCGCTCGACAGATTGATTATGGTCTTCGTAACTTGGTAACAGACTTCGTTTTCTCAAAGGGGAAATAGCCAGTATGCCTAGATGTTTCAGATAATCCAGCTGTTGAATGGTATCATTTGCCCGATACAAAACCCGATTTAAATTTCTGATTTTGGGACCGATCGGGAGGATACGGTTCCCTTGGCGATGACATGCAATACAGTCCTTACGGGAAGGAATGATATAATGCGTCTGCCGCTTCACACCTTTACCGTCTAAAAATGAAACAGGGACAATTGCACTATCAGCTAATAAGACAGCTTCATCCTGTGCCGAATTCCATTGATAAGTCGCTGCATTCCATTGTCCCCCTTTGTTGATCAGGAGACGCGTTTCTAACAAGACTGATTTAGGCCCTCGTAAACTATCTATATTTGGGTAAAAAAAAGATTTGGCAATAATAGTTCCATCCGGAAAATCAGGCAGTCCATCATCCGAAGCAACTATTTTTTTCCCTTTTGGCAGGAAGATAACACGTTTTTTGTCCGCATAATCTGTAAAAAGACTCGAAGCCAGCTCATAAGAAACTCCTTGGTCATTAGGTACAAGATCTGCTATTTTCCCTTTGAACAAACCATAATCGGATAATTTATCCCGGAATATTACATTATCCGCAGCCACTTTGCCCCTGTTCTTATTGTTGAGTACAATAAAGAGTATAGGTATAAGCAAAACGCCTATTAAAATTATCGCTTTTTTCATATCTCCTGTGCTCCGCTTCCCTTGTCGCCATTTTCTGTTATCAGGGCGAAGATAAGACAAAAAAAATAATACAGCGTGGGAGTTAGGTACGACAAAAAAATTTTATATTTAAATGTCATTAACCAAAACTCCGGATCCATGGAAGACATGATTCTTTACAATCGGCTTCAATTTGCCTTTACAATTACATTCCACTACCTATTCCCTCAATTGACTATGGGATTATCCTTGATGATTGTTTATTTCAAATGGAAATTTCTAAAAACCCACAACGAAGATTACAACCATGCCTCAAAATTTTGGATGAAAATCTTTGCATTGAATTTTACAATGGGTGTTGTGACGGGGATCCCTATGGAATTTCAGTTTGGCACGAATTGGGCAAAGTTTTCCGAGCTTACAGGGGGAATCATTGGGCAAACTTTGGCCATGGAAGGTATGTTTTCTTTTTTTCTGGAGTCTTCTTTTTTGGGAATGTTTCTCTTTGGAGAAAGATTACTTGGCCACAAGCTGCACTTTCTCTCCGGTTTGATGGTATTCATTGGATCCTGGGCGAGTGGATTTCTGATTATTGCCACGCATTCCTGGATGCAGCATCCGGTTGGATATGAAATTCTCGAAAATGGCAAATTTGTATTGAACAATTTTGGTTCTTTATTCAGCAATCCATGGTTATGGCCCTCTTATCTACACAATCAGGCGGCATCCTTAGTCACAAGTTCCTTTTTTGTAGCCTCAATTGGAGCATTCTATCTTCTCAGCGACAGACATAGCAAATTTGGCAAGATATTCGTTAAAAGCGGCGTTATCTTTGGAGCTATTTCCTCCATTCTTGTTGCGTTTCCTACAGGAGATCTAGCGGCCAAAAATGTGGTGAAATATCAACCTGCAGCATTCGCAGGCATGGAGGGGATCTTCAAGACGGAGAAAGGGGGATCCGAGATTATCCTTATCGGTCAACCTGACATGGAAAACAAAAAACTGGACAATAAAATTGCAGTTCCTAATGTTTTAAGCTTCCTCACCTATCAGCGTTGGGATGCGGAAATAAAAGGATTGAATGAATTTCAGGACGCTTTACATCCCACCAATGTCCCCGGTCTTTATTATAGTTATCACATCATGGCCGGCCTAGGCACAATATTTATCGGAATCATGATCTTGGGCACTGTTTTACTTTGGCGGGATAAATTATACCAGACCAAATGGCTCTTATGGATCATTATGTTTATGATTCCTTTTCCTTATATCGCCAATACCGCAGGATGGTATACAGCCGAACTCGGACGGCAACCCTGGTTGGTCTACAACTTGATGCGTATGGTAGATGGTGTATCCCCTACGGTATCTTCTGGTAACACCTTATTTACCTTACTCGGATTTGTCGGATTATATATTCTTTTGGGACTGTTATTCCTGATGTTAGTATTGAAAATTATTAGAAGAGGCCCCGAGCCCCATATCGCTTAAATAAATTTGTCATGGAAATATTCTGGTTTATTGTATTGACTTTCATGTTGGGTATCTACATTGTCCTTGATGGCTACGATTTTGGAGCAGGAATTGTACATTTATTCTTTGCAAAGACCGAACAGGAGAAAAAGGCTGTAACAAATGCAATCGGCCCATTTTGGGATGCCAATGAAGTCTGGCTAATCGCAGCCGGTGGTGTTTTATTCTTCGCCTTTCCAACATTATATGCTTCATCTTTCAGCGGATTCTACCTCCCGCTGATGTTAGTATTATGGCTGCTGATCTTTAGAGCAATAAGTCTTGAACTGAGGGGACAGATCCATCATAGACTTTGGGAGGCATTATGGGATAAAGGGTTTGGTTTAGCCAGTTTACTCCTTGCCCTATTTTTTGGCGCTGCTCTAGGCAATGTCGTGCGCGGAGTCAATCTTGGGATGGTGGAAAATGGGATATCGACACAAGAGCCACATTACTTCTTCCTGGCGCTCTGGAACCCGACATTCGACCCCTTGGCCGAACATCAGGGCATCATTGACTGGTTTACCTTAATACTGGGCTTAGTCGCGGTAGTGACACTTACGATCCACGGTGCTGGATGGGTCATATTGAAAACATCCAGTTCTCTCAATCAGCGTCTCAAAACCATCATATTCAAGTTGAATTTCGTATTGCTATTATTAGTAGGCTTATCGGCTTATATCTGGCATTATGTAAAACCAATCTCCTTAAATAATTTTCAACATCATTATTGGCTTTGGGTATTTCCCTTAATTGCGACGATAGGCCTGCTAGGGCAATTCTGGATCAGAACATTCAGAAAAGACGGTACAGGTTTCCTCTTTTCTTCCCTATTTATCCTGGGGAGCTTTGCAACCACAGTCGCCTCTATGTTTCCAACCCTATTACCATCAACCAATGAAGTGAACCCTTCACTCACTATACAGAATGCGGCAGCACATGAGTATGGCCTTTCTGTAGGATTGGGATGGTTTATTTTTGCAGCGATTTTGGTCGTAGCCTATTTCGTTATTCAATTTAGAGTCTTTAAAGGAAAACTCGATGACGTAGGCTATGGCGAGCATTAGACCATCACAGGAACAAACTAGAGCTCCAATAATTTATGTTTTAGTGCAAGTTGCACCAGTTCAATCATGTTTTTCACTTTAAATTTGGTCAATAGATTACGTCGATGTGTTTCGATCGTTACAGGGCTTAAAAATAGTTTCTCTGCAATCTGATTACTGGTATGGCCATTTGCAATCATTGTCAAAATCTCCTTTTCCCTTTGTGTTAACCGTGGAAGATCTTGCAGGGAAGAAACAGCTCCCGTGTAAAGCTCCTTTGCTTTATCGCAAAGGGCTACCTTTCTGTCCAGTCCAAGATGCACACAACGAAGAAATTCATCATTGGACACATCCTTTAATATATAACCATTTCCGCCATTTTGCATAAACTGAAAAATAAGATTGCGGTCGGCTATATTGCTCAATGCGACAACAGGAACCCAAGGAAATAATTTTTTCAATTGTACACAAACCTCAAGTCCGCTGATATTCAAGAGCTGCATATCCATAAGTACCAAATCAACTTCCGTGGTATTCAGAAATTCCATCAATGATACTTCCTTTAGAAAGGAATATACCTTGTACCCTTTTTGATTATTAAGAAAAGAAGTCACCCCCTCCAGCAACAGGGGATGATCGTCTAGTACGGCAATAATTTTCATACACTGGTTTTTAGCTAAACACTTACTCCTATTTCAATTTGGGTACCAGATCCCGGTTTACTCCGTATTTCAATAGATCCATTGATCCAGTTAATACGCTTGACAATATTATTTAATCCCATTCCATAATTTGCCACAGAAGCATCAAATCCTTTTCCATTGTCTTCTATCAAAACCTGCAATATTGCTGCTGATTTACTTACCTGAACAATAATAAGGTCTGCATCTGCATATTTCAATGCATTTGAGATTGCCTCCTGGACAATCCGATAGATTGCCAACCCTTTTTGGAAGTCGAGCTGTACTTCGTCCTCATAGTTTTCAAATTGGATCTGCACCTTATTATTTTTCATTGAAAGACATAATTGTTCCAATGCTGCTATCAGACCAAATTGCCGCAATGACTCGGGCATCAGATTATGCGATATACGTCGTACTTCACCCAAAATATCATTCAGTTTGTGCGGTAATTCGTCCTTCAGATCATATTCTCCAGTCTGCTCTCCAGCGATCTTAAATTTCAATCCTGTCAGCATCCCGCCAATACTATCGTGTAAATCTTGCGCAATACGTTGCCGTTCCTGCTCTTCGGCCTTTAGCATAGACTCAGAGATCTGCAGCTGTTTTTCCTTCGCCAGTTTCTCCAAAGCAATCTCATGATTCATCTGGATCTGTCCATTCAGCTTCCGTTGTTTCCTATAAGAAAAAGTGGCAAATAAAACAGCTATGAAAAGTAAAACAGCAATACCCAAGACAAGAAAAACCTTTAGCTGGTTACGTTCTTTATCTGCGCGAAGATTTAAAATCACTTTTTCTTTTTCGACGGCTTTGTATTTAGCCTCCATTTCATTCATTTTTTCCAAAAGCTGAACCTTCTGTATACTATCCGAGAGCTTATTTGCAACATTCGACATCTTCAATGCTTCTTTGTAATCTCCCATTAATTCATTTACAGCGGCCAGTTGGCTATAAACAATTTTACTGTTATAGAGATCACGTGTCAACAGTCCATTTTTTATAATCTCTTCTAAGGGCTGTTTCGCTTCAGCATATTTTTTCTGCATCAAATAGACATTAAACTTTCTAAACAGCATCATCTGGTAAGATCTCCAATTGTTCGTTTTCTTAGACCAATCCAAACCAGTATTCAGCATGCGCAACGCTTCATCAGTTTGCTGCTTCGTTGTAAAATAAAGTGCTTCATTGTAATAGTAATTGGGCAATTGCGAGGAGTTG
Organism: Sphingobacterium sp. NGMCC 1.201703; assembly: GCF_047784615.1. Taxonomy (NCBI): domain Bacteria; kingdom Pseudomonadati; phylum Bacteroidota; class Sphingobacteriia; order Sphingobacteriales; family Sphingobacteriaceae; genus Sphingobacterium; species Sphingobacterium sp. NGMCC 1.201703. The sequence continues at coordinate 555,910 of NZ_JBLOHD010000002.1, forward strand.
GCATTATCGCCCAACATGACCTTGACTTTATCTAACAATAGCCGGGCCTCCTTTGATCGGACTTGATAACAATAAGTGCTAACAGCATTTAAATAGGCGACCAATAGCGTTGTACTCTTTGGTTGCTGCTCCAGCTGTTTAATCGCCAACTGGTGATATTCATCTGCTTTCGCCAATTGATTGGATGACATAAAGGCCATACCAATCATGGTATTTATAGCCCCTTCCATGAGGGGATCATGTGCTTTGGCATAGGGCATACACCTACTATTAAGTATATCCAGGAGATCAGCAAAGCCTTTTTTTGGGAACCGAATTAATCCCAGATTATACCATGCTCTGGCCAACAGCTCTTGCTCAAAGGGCAGTTTGGTATCAGCAAGGATATCTATGCATTTTTGGGCTTCTATCCCGGCATGCTTACTGTCCAAAAATTGCCCATAGTAAATGCTTTTGTAAAGTGCAGCCATAGCCCGAAGGCTTCGAAAGGGCTTAGCTAATCGCTCTCCCTGCCGCATATTTTCCCAGAATTTCAGCGTATCCCGAAAGCGGTAGTAATCCGATAGATAAAAGTATTGTAGTGCCCTTACACTATCCTCTGAGGTCGACTTCAACAGCATTTCGGCATCAGCCCGATATTGATCCTCATTTAAGGGCAGAAAACTTTGGGCCCGGCTGAGCTGTACAGTAAAATACAGCATACAACATGCAATTAACTTTAACCAAACTATACGTTGTAAACTCATTAACTAAAACTTATATCTGATGAATAATAAATACAGTATATTGCATTTTTTTGAGATGCGGCTCCATAGCTGTGTTATTCCGGAAAATTCGATGAATATGATGAACACTCCCATACACGGTTTCTCAAAACTAAACAATTTTGAAAACATATAAAGCACCCCAATGGATATTGAGGTGCTTTATTATAAGATGCAGCAGTAATTTATAAACTGCCTTTATGGAAACAATATTTTCAGGAACGTCCCAATAATGTTTCAAACGTTGCCGTTCGCGTAGTTGCTATATTGATCAACAGATCCAATTTACAGCTATATTTCGACGATAGTTCTTTTGAACCACTGTTTCCAAATAACTCCCTTTTTACAATGGGGACACTAAAAGGTAAAGTCCATGCCCGTAATGATTTAGCTATTGCATCCATCGCATTGATCCCCTGCAAAGCCTGTACACCATCTGCCCAGCAAACCAGACCTACAGTTTTATCGGTGAGGTAGGCCGGGCTATTCTTTGCACTTATCTCCAGCCAATCCAAACAGTTTTTCATTACCCCCGGCACACCGCCATGATATAAAGGCGATAACCAAAAATGTAGATCTGCCTCCAGAAAAAGACTGTTCATGATCTTTACACTATTGGGTATCCTACTGAGACTTGTATCAAAAAGTGGTATGCCACTATCCGCGAGATTAAACACACTGTTCTCAATACCAAGCTGATTCAATTTTTCGGCAAAATAATTAGACAATACTCCTGAAGTCGACTCTTGTCTACGCTCCAGAGCGCCATTAAATATCAATGCTTTCATTCTTTTCTATGCTCTTTTAAAAATAACTTTTGGCATTCCGATCTCTCCGTACATCAATGATTTAACAATCGGAATTAAACGTTCGGCAGCTAACATATAAAGTGATTCAGGCATATTTGGTCTCGCCCTTACAACCACCTTTTGCCCCAGATAGGAAGACAGATCTGCCCTGGTCAAATTCTGTGTCCATAATTCCAATTCCAGCGTTTCCACAGTTTTAAAATCATAATATGCTACCTCAGCATGAAATTTCTCCGCTAAAGCCATATAAACCCAAGGAGGAATAATGGCATCAGCGGAACAGGTAAAAGCGACAGCTTTGCCTTTATAAGGGGTCAATTCCAATGCAGCAAGAGCCGCTTTAAACTCCTTTTCTTTGACGATCATTTCCTGGAAAAAAAGGGTTTTAATGTCAAAGTCTATAATGTCAACTGTGGGTTTGAAATCAATGAGATCAAGCGCCAATATACCCGAATTCTCAACCTTATTTACAAACATGCTTTTTATAATTATTAGCTCCGCTACCCAAAACATTTAACATGCTATATCAGTTTGCCAATCATCTCTTCGTATCGCTTTTCGACTGCAGACCAGTCCAGGACAGACCAAAATGCATCCAAATAATCGGCTCTTTTATTCTGATATTTCAAATAGTAGGCATGTTCCCATACATCAACTCCCAAAATGGGAACTCCTCTACTGGTGAATTGTGTATCCATTAATGGATTGTCCTGATTGGCTGTAGCCACTACATCCAAAGTACCGTTGTATTTGATGTAAAGCCAGGACCATCCTGAACCAAATTGTCCAAGTCCAGCATTTTTCACCTTCGCTTTCAACTCATCTAAAGAACCAAAAGTTGCATCTATTTGACTCGCCAACTTTCCGGTAGGCGCGGTTTTCGGTGAGGCAGATAGAACTTGCCAAAACAAGGAATGGTTATAATGTCCGCCCGCATTATTACGTATAGCAGGACTATACTGACTCACCTGTGCCAATATATCTTCTAATTCAAGGCCTTCAGCATTTGTACCAATTAGGGCTTTATTTAAATTATCGACATAGGCCTGATGGTGTTTTTGATGATGAATCGTCATTGTCTCCCGATCAAAATAAGGTTCAAGTGCCCCATAAGTAAAGGGTAAATCCGGTAACTGAAATATGCTCATATTATTCTAATTTATTGTTTCAATAATGATTCAAAACTAAATAATAGACATTAATAAAACAACCAATAAGTTGTTTTATTAATGTCATAAAATTATTCCGTCGTGAGAAAAAACTTTATTATCATGCATTATAGCGACAATAAGAAAAACAGTATCTTTGTTGACTAGAATTAAAACAACTTTTTAATTGCCAAATGCAAAAGACTCCAGCAGATCGAATATTAATGTTATTAAAAATGCGGGGTGAGGTTACCGCCGCTCTTATTGCGATAGAATTAGGTATTACAAAGGAGGGCGCCCGCAAACAGCTACTCAATCTTGCTAACCAGGGTTTGATTGAATCCTATGCGAGAAGTGAAGGCAGAGGCCGGCCATCGACCTACTATTGTCTTTCAGCGCTAGGACTTGCAAAATTCCCGGATAGTCATGCTGACATTACGGTACAACTGCTGCAATCCATTAAGCAGTTGCTCGGTGAGAATGCTTTGGATCTACTGATCAGCGATCGGGAATCAAAAGTATATGAGAAATATAGAAAAGCATTGTCTGCTAGTAAATCCATCGAAAGCAAACTTGATATCATTGCCAGCAAAAGAACGGAAGAGGGGTATATGGCTGAATGGAGAAAAGATGAAGAATCTTATCTTCTCATTGAGAATCACTGTCCCATTTGTGCCGCAGCGACTGAATGTCAAGGTTTTTGTCGTTCAGAACTCCACAATTTTCAACAGCTTATCGGTCCATCTTATTCGATCGTTAGAATAGAATACCTGATCGAAAATGGTTCCCGCTGTACCTATCGCATAACGGAAAGAAAATAATGTAACTTTTTCAGGTACATCCATGGAAATAAATAATATACCGAAAAGTATTTTTTATATTTGCATCCAAAGAATAGTGTCATTATGTCAAAAGCGGAACAGACCCGACAATTTATCGTTGAGAAGACAGCCCCAATCTTTAATAAAAAAGGATATTTTGCTACTTCACTTTCGGACATTACAACAGCTACGGGCCTAACAAAAGGAAGTATTTATGGTAATTTTAAAGACAAAGATGACTTAGCCCTCCAGGTCTATAGTTATCAAAGCAAAAAAATTGCCAACGCTGTGGAACAGCAGATCAGCCCCCACAGGACGGCCTTAAAAAAACTCTTCGCTTTTTTTGATTTTTACAAAGAAAATTTCAAAAATATCGCTGCTTCAGGGGGATGTCCGCTGATGAATGCTGCAGTTGAGGTGGATGATTCCCTCCCTTTTTTAACCCCAAAGGTCAAACGGTCGTTTACGCTTTGGAAAGAACGATTGATTTCGATATTGGACGAAGGAATTAAGAATGGAGAATTTAAAAAGCATATTTCTACCGAACAATTTGCAATTATTTTCATGGCGATGATTGAGGGTGGGATTTTACTTGCAAAGATTTCCGGCCGGGCTAAAGATCTAAGTATTGTCTTGGACAATATGAAAGACATGGTCGATCGGGAGATCAAAATCTAATTTTTTTTAACAAAATATATACCAATCGGTATATTGAATATTAATGAAAAAAAATAAAAAATGAAAAGAGTAGTCATTACCGGCATGGGGACAATTAACCCCTTGGGCGAGAATGTTGATACATTCTGGGAGAATATTTTACGAGGTGAAAATCATACTGCTATCATCAGCCGTTTTGATGCATCTCTATTTCGGACGCAAATCGCAAGTGAGGTCAGGAACTTTCAACCGGAAAAGTACCTGGACAGAAATGAGATCAAGAGAAGTGACTTATTTACACAATATGCTTTATATAGCGCATCCCAGGCGCTGGAAGATTCTGGTTTGGATCCCAACATCATGGATCCATTTGATATAGGTGTTATTTGGGGTGTTGGTCAAGGTGGAATGGAAACATTCGAAAATGAAGTTGAGAGTTATGTAAAAGGCAATTACGCGCCACGGTTCAGTCCTTTTTTCGTTCCGAGGCTTATTGTTAACATGGCATCAGGGATGATATCGATGAAATTTGGTTTGAAGGGAATAAATTATACAACAGTGTCTGCCTGTGCGACTTCGAATACGGCTTTCATGGATGCATTCAATTACATTCGATTAGGGAAGGCCAAAGTTTTTATCAGTGGTGGTTCAGAAGCCCCCATTACTCCAGCTTCAGTCGGTGGTTTTTCTGCGATGAAAGCAATGTCCAGCAGACACGATGATCCGACAAGGGCAAGTAGGCCTTTTGATCGGGATCGCGACGGCTTTGTCATGGGCGAAGGTGCGGGAGCTCTGGTACTGGAAGAATACGAACATGCCAAAAGAAGGGGCGCAAAGATATATGCCGAACTTGTAGGCGCATCAATGACAGCAGATGCCTATCATATGACTTCACCTCATCCCGAAGGTATAGGTGCAGCCAAAGCAATGTCCTTGGCGATGGAAGAAGCTCAAATGAACAGTACCGAGTTGGATTATCTGAATCTTCATGCCACCTCTACCCCTGTGGGCGATATTGCTGAACTGAAAGCCATGCAACTTGCATTCGGTCCATCCAGCAATCTTTGGGTAAGCTCAACCAAGTCAATGACTGGACATCTGCTCGGTGCCGCGGGAGCAATTGAAGCAATTGTCGCCATAAAGTCGATAAACAATAATGTTATTCCAGCGAGCATCAACATCGAAAATATCGACCCTGCAATTCCCGAAGGCATCAACATTGTTATCAATCAGCCCTTGGAGAAGAATGTTCAAACCGCTATGAGCAATGCTTTCGGCTTTGGTGGGCATAATTCGAGTATCCTCTTTAAAAAGATTTAATATTTTTTAAAAAAAATTTGACAAAGTGTAATAAACACACTATCTTTGTGTCATCATAATTTAGGTTTATAATTGGTTATTTAAGGTTTTCATTCTCCCCGTTTGAAAACCTTTTTTTGTTTATTCAAATTCCCATATGGACAAAAAAATCATCTGATCTTCTTTATTTTTATATCATAAACCGAATGAAAAATTTTATTTTTCCGCAAACATTTTTTAGCAATTGCTATACCCAGCCGCCGCTACGTGAAGGCAATGTCCTGAATTGAATTATGAAAACGATGGAGTAGATATTTTCAATTTTTCAGCACATAATTTTGCATTAAATTACAGAGTATAATGTTTGCTTATACTGTTGCACATATTCTTTTGGATTACAACCAATGATCTGCTTAAACACTCTATTAAAATTTGTAATACTGTTAAAACCACAGCTGTAAGCGATAAACGAAACGCTATCTAGGTGATCTTCGGTCAATTGATTACAGACTTCTTTTACGCGAATTCTATTTAAATAAGTTACGAAGGTAACTCCGCAGTGTTTTTTAAAATATCGACAAAATGCCTGCGGCGTAAGGCTTGCATAGTCCGCAACCTCCTCCAGGCTAAGATCATGTTTGTGATTTTCTTTAATATAATTACAGATGATATTGATCCGGTTTGTGCTATGAATGGTATCCAACATTTCCGCCCTCTCTGCACAAAGTGGCTCCGTCTCTCTTGATATATTCGCCAAAGACCTCAATAGGTAGAAAAAGTGCATCAATTTGTCGATTTGATCCGAAGACTTCAATTGTAAAACGCGTTCTGAAATCTGCTTAAAATATTCCTCCGGAATTTTAAAACCACAGGAATTATTATAGATAAACTGATTTAATGATTCAAATTCTTCTAAAGAGAATAAGAATTTGAGCTTACCGTTTGGGTCAAAAAAAATCGAGATCGAACGGGACTCATTTGAAAACCCATCCTGGGAAGAGGACTTAAATACATGCGGCTGATTTGCTCCCAAAAAGAATATATCATTTTCCTTAAAAGGATGTAAAGTATCTTCAACAATCAATACCCCTCTTCCCTTTACGATCCACATAAGTTGCGCTTCCTGATGCCTATGAAGGTGAGGGTAAAAAGTCTCTAAAATATCTTCTTGTATCGTTAAGCTTTGGCCTTGCATTGCTGGCACATTAAATTGGAGCGCTTTCATAGGATTTCGTAAGTTTATATTTGTATTTACTGCTGTTTAGTTAATATAAATATAATAACTACGTAACAAGTAAACATATCCTTATTAATACTTGAAAAAATAAAAACAAAATATGTATATCATGTGATAATATTTAGCAATCTGTAATTTTTCTATTCAATCTTTCATAAAACAAGAAATCAAAACTCCTTATCTTACAAAAACAAGGTTAAAATACAATTAGACTTTGATAAATTGTGATAATTAATATTCAATAGAAACCTAGAACTTTATTAAATACCGATATTATTCCATTTTCATGAATTAATCAGTAAAAATAGGCAATTGTAACAACGTTAAAATACAATCCATAATACCATTTCTTGAATGGGAGCCTTCAAGAATTAAAAGATTAAATTTACGATATTGGCTCTTATATTATATATGTTAATAATACCTTTTTAAATCTTAATAAGGCGCCTTTTTAAATCTTAATTAGAAATCGGCGCTCTTAATTTTCGTAAATATGTTTAAAAAAGAAATCTATACTAGCCGCAGGCACGAGCTTATTTCAAAATTTTCTTCGGGTAAACTCCTATTCTTAGGAAATATTGAAAACCCGATCAATTTTGAACACAACACCTATCCTTTTCGCCAGGACAGTAGTTTTTTATATTATATCGGGATAAAAAGCCCCCAATTAGCGGCTGTACTTGATATTGATAATGGAGAAACTTTGCTATTTGGGGATGAAATGACCATCGACGATATTGTCTGGATGGGACAGCAACAAACGCTATCAGAAAAAGCGGCTCTTTCGGGAATCAATAAATTACTTCCCTTTGAGCAGCTCGTTGACTATATAGTAAAACATGGCCAACATATGTTTCATTACCTCCCCCCCTATCAATCGCACAATAAGCTATTGCTCGGGAAATTATTTAACTGTCCTGTTGAACAGCTTCAACCATCTATACCTTTAATTCAAGCTGTAGCTGCACAGCGCAGTATTAAATCAACAGCAGAAATTATCGAATTGGAAAAAGCTGTAGACGTAGCAGTTGACATGCATCGTCTTGCTATCCGGATGACAAAACCCGGTTGTTATGAATATCAGATCAGCAATGCCATGCAGCATTTCGCACAGGATCAGGGCATGACCTTTTCTTATCCCCCCATCGTTACGAAAAGAGGTGAGATCCTACACAACCATATGCAATTCCATCAAGTTCATGAGGGGGATCTTGTATTGAATGATTCGGGAGTTGAAACCTCATTGGGATATGCTTCTGACCTCACACGTACCTTTCCAGTTGGCAAACGTTTTACCACGCTACAGGAGGAAATTTACCAGGTCGTTTTACATGCATTTAAATCAGCAGAAAAGTTATTGACCGCTGGAATACGCTTTAAAGACATCCATTTAAAAGCCTGTGAAGCTCTTGTGGATGGACTAATACAGGTAGGTTTCATGAAAGGTAATCCACAAGATGCTGTTGCCAACCATGCCCATTCCTTATTCTTTCAATGTGGTCTAGGTCATCTGCTCGGATTGGATGTACATGATATGGAAGACCTAGGCGAACAATATGTAGGCTACAGCAAATCCGAGCCCAAGGATACCAAGACCTTTGGTCTTAAGTCTCTGCGATTAGGGAAAGAATTGGAAGCAGGAAATGTACTTACTGTTGAACCAGGCATCTACCTGATCCCTGAACTGACACAGCTATGGGAGCAGCAAAATCTTCATAGGGATTTTGTCAATTATGACTTTCTAAAGAAACATCTTGATTTTGGGGGAATTCGTATTGAAGACAATTATCTTATTGAAGAAAATGGTTACCGACGTCTTGGAAAATATCTCGAACGTGAAGTAGAAGAAATTTATCGTTTAAAAGATAATGCAATCGATTAGTTACATGAGCAGGGACAACAAACGCATCTTCTATAGATTAAACAATTATATACAAATGAATAGCATTAGACATTTTATTATTGCAAAGCTATTATTGGTTCTTTACCTATCCAATCCACTCTTTGCACAAAGACTCTGGACAGATATTGGAGACCAATATTATGAGTTTTCGGATAAAGGGATTGAGATTGTGAATCCAAAAAATGGAAACCGGGGAATCTTTTTATCCCAACAGGCTCTTATTCCAAAAGGCGGCAATGCCGCATTGAAAGTTGAAAATTTTTCAATCTCCGGGAATAAGGAACTCATTTTAATCTACACCAACAGCAAAAGAGTATGGCGTGAAAATACGCGGGGCGATTATTGGGTGTACAATAAGAAATCCAACCAATTGACTCAATTAGGCCGCCAATTTCCGTCGTCCCAGCTGATGTTTGCTAAATTTAATCCTCAAGCGAATAAAGTAGCTTATGTGAACAAAGCAGATCATAATATCTATGTGGAAGATCTGGCGACAGGAACTACTCATGCAGTAACGAAGGATGGTACAGACCGCATGATCAATGGAACTTTCGATTGGGTTTATGAGGAGGAATTTGGTTGCAAAGATGGTTTCAGATGGTCCCCCGATGGTCTCTCCATTGCCTATTGGAAACTTGATGCAAATAGTATCCGTAATTTTCTAATGATTAATAATACGGATAGTCTTTACTCGTTTACCATCCCGGTAGAATATCCTAAAGTAGGACAGTCTCCAAGCGCCTGCTCCATATGGACTTACGAACTCGCTACTGGTAAGAATAGCCGGATCAATATTCCGGGGGATCCTGAACAACATTATATTCCACGCATGGAATGGTGCATGGACAGCAAACAGCTTATTTTGCAACAGCTCAACAGGAAACAAAACGAGAGCAAGATCTATACAGCGTCCATCGTGACCAATGAAGTTCAATCGATACATCAGGAAACGAGCGACTCTTGGATTGATATTAAGGCAAGATGGAATAATAATGATCCTTCGGGCTGGGACTGGATACAAAATGGGAAAGCATTTATATGGGTATCCGAAAAAGACGGCTGGCGAAAAATCTATCAAATCGACCTAAAAGGCAATGAAAAACTGATTACCAACGCAAATTACGATATTATTAATCTTGATTTTCTTGACCCAAAAGGAGAAACAATTTATTTTACTGCTTCTCCTACGAATGCGACGCAAAAATATCTTTATAGTATCTCCACGAAAGGCGGCTCGCCCAAAAGGCTCACACCAGCATCTTTTGAAGGCACCTGCGATTATGATATTTCGAAAGATGGCAAGACCGCTATCTTCAGCTTCAGTAACCGCGCCGAGTTCAAACAGGATGCTGTTATCGACCTTCCCGCACATCGGATGGTAGTAGATTTTGAGGTCAAACGTCAAAAGAAAGCGCAAGATGGTATCGCTGAATTTTTCAAAGTTAAAACCTCCGAAGGGATAGAACTAGATGGCTGGATGGTTAAACCATTGGATTTCGATCCCAATAAAAAGTATCCTGTAGTCTTTATGGTATATGGCGAGCCAGCTTCACAAACTGTTTTGGACAACTTTAGTGCAGGTCACAACAGCCTATATAAAGGAAGTATGGCTCAGGATGGATACATCTATATTTCCTTGGACAATCGAGGTACACCCGCTCCTAAGGGTAGTCTCTGGCGCAAAAGTATCTATCGTAACATTGGTCAACTCAATATTCGCGACCAGGCATTAGCTACTCAGGAGATCTTGAAATGGCCTTTTGTCGATAACTCGCGCGTAGCAGTCTGGGGATGGAGCGGTGGAGGGTCGAGCACGCTCAATCTGCTGGGACAATATCCACAAATCTATCAAACAGGCATCGCAATAGCCGCTGTTGCCAACCAACTGCTTTATGACAATGTCTACCAGGAACGTTACATGGGACTTCCTCAAGAAAATTTAGCAGACTTCGAGAATGGTTCGCCATTGAAATATGCTAAAAATATAAAAGGAAATCTACTGTATATACACGGAACGGGAGATGATAACGTTCATTATCAGAATGCAGAAGTTCTGATAGATGAATTCATAAAAAATAATGTACAATTTCAGCTGATGTCCTACCCCAACCGCAGCCATTCGATCAGTGAAGGACAAGGGACTTATGAGCATCTCAGAACATTGTATACAAACTATTTAAAACAACATTGCCCTCCAGGTGGAAGATAAACTAATGAAAAAAATATTATTATATGCCCTAGGTACCTATGGTATTTTAGTTGCAGGTGTTCAGCAATCCACTGCACAATTGATGAAAGAAAAAAATGAATTCACACGAGCGGATTCATTGCGGGGTCACCTCACGCCATTGCGGACCTGTTACGATATCCAATACTATCATTTGGACGTGAAAGTAGATGTAGATAATAAGTTCATTTCCGGTTCAAACCTCTTCCGCTTTAAGGCAACGGAAGATTTCGAACGTTTACAATTTGATCTGTTTGCCAATCTTAAAATTAACAAGGTTGTTTATCAAGGGAAAGAGCTTTCATTTAACAGGGAGCATAATGCTGTATTTTTGGACTTTCCCGCCAAGATCGCCAAAAATACGCTAAGTGAATTCACGGTATATTACGAAGGACATCCTACCGAAGCTGCCCGCGCTCCTTGGGATGGTGGCTTTGACTGGAAAAAAGACAGCAATGGCAAACCTTGGGTGGCTACCGCCTGCCAGGGTATGGGCGCTAGTGTCTGGTGGCCCAATAAAGACCATCAATATGATGAGGTCGACAGTATGATGATTTCCATTGCTGTTCCCAAAGAAGTGATGAACGTATCTAATGGGCGGTTGGTAAAAGTGGAAAAAATGAAAGATGGTTACACAAAATACCATTGGAAAGTCGATAATCCGATCAACAACTACAATGTCGCCATCAATATCGGGGACTACGTTCATTTTAAAGAAAAATATAAAGGTGAAAAAGGTCCTTTAGATATCGACTACTATATTCTGCGGGAGAATGATAAAAACGACAAAAAGGCTCACCTTCAAAAAAATGCCAGACAGACCCTGGAAGCATTTGAGCATTGGTTTGGTCCATACCCTTTTTATGAGGATGGTTACAAATTGGTTGAAACATATCATTTGGGCATGGAACATCAAAGTGCGATCGCCTATGGCAATCGATATCAAAATGGCTATCTCGGAAGTGATGCTTCCGGTACAGGCTGGGGCCAAAAATGGGATTTCATTGTCGTTCACGAATCTGGTCATGAATGGTTTGGCAATAATATTACGTCTGCCGATCTCGCAGATATGTGGATCCACGAAAGTTTTACAAATTATTCAGAAGGCCTATTTATTGACTATTTCTACGGCAAAGAAGCCAGCCAAGCATATGCACATGGCATCCGAAGTGGTATTCGTAATGATAGCCCGATGCAAGGGCCATATCATGTCAACAAAGAAGGGTCTGGTGATATGTATCCAAAGGGCGGTGTCATGCTCAATATGATTCGTACAATGATAGATAACGATGAAAAATGGCGTTCAATATTACGAGGTTTGAATTCGAAATTCTATCATCAACAGGTCGATTACAATGACATTGTCAATTATGTAACCCAACAATCTGGTCTGGACCTATCAAAAGTCTTTGAACAATATGTCCGGCACAGCTCCATTCCAACATTAGAAATCCAACAAGATGCTGCAGGAAAAATAATGGCCCGGTGGATTAGCGAGGTCAAAGGATTTCAGATGCCAATCCATATTGGGATAAAAGGCAAAAACAAACAACTTATTCAACTGGATCAACAGTTCCGAACAATTAAAATCCCAGGATTAAACAAGGAAAACATCGATGTGGATACGTTCAATTATTACATAGGGCTTTTGTCAGAATAGCATTTATTACAAAGTATGCTAGAAACTCAGGTATCATACAAGATGAACATCCGAATCTAATCAACCCAGGAGCAAAATTTTAACGGTTGCCCCAAAGATAGTTCAGACTATTTTTAGGGCAGCCGTTTCGAAAACAAGTTTTTAACGTGCGAAACGATCGGGCTTAAACCCCGCAATAACGGGCTCAATTTTCCTTGCAGCCAACAGGTCACATACAACCTTACCGTAGGCAGGCCCTAAACTCAATCCCATCATCCCACCACCACCAGCGACAATAGCATTATTGTATTTTTTTAATCTCCCCAAATAAGGTAATCCATCCGGTGAACAAGGTCTATAACCATACCATATTTTATCTTTTGGATAATCCACCTGCAGTTCCGGATAATATTTGGGGATAGCTTCTACAATTCCCCTTACCCTATTTTCATAAATCTTATCGTTTGCAGCTCCCAATTCCATAGTACCGCTAAATCTGATCTGCCCATTCATTGGTGTAACAGCCACCCTAGCCTCTAGCAACAATGCGGCGTGATTCAATTTCCTCTCCCCTTGTGTGTCATACATAAAGGAATAGCCTTTCCCTGGCAAAAGCGGCGTATGAACATGCAATTTGGACATCAATTGTGGTAAATTGGCTCCGCCTGTTATGACGAATGCATCTGCATCGAAACTTCCTTTATTACTTAAAACAGTCTTAATGGTATTTCCGACCGTGATAAATTTTTGAGCTTCAGTTTTCTCAAAAAACGTCACACCAGCAGTTTTCAAATACTGAATCAACTGTTGCATTAATTTGGAGGGATATAATTTTCCATCGCAGCGATAAAGTACAGCTCCCAAGACATCTAGTTTGAGATTCGGCTCCAAGGCTTTTACAGCGTCTGCTTCCAATACTTCAACATCCAGTCCAAGGTCATGGGCACGATGTGCCAATTCCGTCTCCTCCTGCTTCACCTCGTTGGATTTATACATCATCAGAATACCATTTTGTTCCAGTTCAAAATCGAAACCATCGGCTGAATTCAATTCGTCATATAACCGGCTGCTATATAGATTTAAGTCACGAATGGCCGTCGCGTGCTGATCAACATGTGCCTTATTTGCATGTTTTAAAAATTTTAGTCCCCAATCTAGCAAACGTGGATTTAACGATGGCCGTACATAGAAAGGGCTTTTACTGTTAAACATCCATTTTATTCCCTGTGCTACGATTCCCGGTGCCGCCAAAGGCGTGAAGTGACTCGGCACAATCATCCCTGCGTTGCCATAAGAACAATTATTGTCCACCTCATTTCTTTCCAGAATTTTCACTTCCCATCCGTCTTTAACAAGATAATAGGCTGAAGCAAGTCCAGCAATTCCGGCACCGATTACGACTACTGTACCTCTTATATGTTCTTTCACTTTTTATATCAATTAAACTATCAAATTACTTGAAAACCGTCAAAATATGGGTCTTCATCATCCAAAAAAATGGTATTGTAGCCTGTTACTCTCGCCCATCCTTCTACGGACGGTATGATTGCTGGTTTTCCGTCGACGGTAGTCTCTCCTTCTATTTTGCCAATAAACTGAGAACCAATGTAACTTTCGTGAACAAATTCATCTCCTTTTTTCAATCTACCTTTTGCATACCACTGTGCCATTCGAGCTGAAGTACCCGTGCCACAAGGAGAGCGATCCAATGCATTTTCACCGACCAATACTGCATTTCGCCCGGAGGAACCTACATGTACAGGCTCTCCTGTCCATTGTATATGACTCAACCCCTCGATATTGGGATCTTCAGGATGGATGAATGTATATTTTTCATTGAGCAATTTGCGAATTATTTTACCGTAGTGAATCAGCTGACTCGCGGAATAAAATTTAATATCTTTAAAATTAGCCTGAGGGTCAATTATACCATAGAAATTTCCGCCATACGCCACATCAACAGAAATATGCCCCAAATCAGGACAGTCGACAGTTAAGTTTTCGGCGTATAAAAAAGATTTTACGTTTGTCAACTTGACACTTTTTACTTTTGCCCCTTCCTGAACGTAGTCGATATGAACCAGTCCTGCAGGGGTTTCCAATCTTAATTTCCCCGGTATCTTTGGTTGAATCAGCCCCTCTTCTATAGCGATGGTCACAGTACCGATCGTACCATGCCCACACATGGGTAAGCAACCACTGGTTTCAATATAAAGGACAGCAATATCATTCTGTGGATCTAAGGGCGGATAAAGCATGCTTCCACTCATCATATCATGCCCACGTGGCTCAAACATCAGTCCTTTACGAATCCAGTCATATTCCTGCATAAAATGCAGTCTGCGCTCCATCATTGAATTCCCCTTTAAGAGCGGGGCTCCAGCAGCGACTAATCGTACAGGGCATCCGCAGGTATGCGAGTCAATACAGAAAAATGTTTTTTTCATAATCGGTTTTTTGTCGTTATTAATCTTTTGTCCAGTGCTGATTTACCAAGCGTTCTATTTGCAACGGATTACCATCTTGTAACTCTTTCGGCAGGAACTCATCGGGCCAGTTTTGAAAACTGATTGGACGTATAAAACGCTTAATAGCGTCAGGACCCACCGAAGTAAAACGCGGATCAGTTGTCGCAGGAAATGGTCCTCCATGTTGCATTGCATATTTTACTTCAACACCGGTTGGCATACCCTGAAACAATAATCTTCCACACTTATTCTTCGCTATGGTAAACAGCTCTTGATATTCCCTCATATCGTCCTCAGACGCCGCAAACGTCAAGCTGATCTGACCAGCTAAGCTGTTCATTAAAACCTTCATTTCATGACGATCCGCGCAGGAGATAACCAGTCCAAATGGACCGAAAACTTCTTCCAGTAATTCTGGTTTGCTCAATACACGCGCTGCATCTGCTTCAACCAAGATGGCTTGAGCAAATACTTCTTCCGTATTGGCTTTTCCTTGTGCCAATATACGAACTCCGTCACATTCAACGCGCTCATTTTTCAAGCGGATATAATGATCAGCTATACCCTGATGCAACATCTTACCAGCTGAAATAGTTTGTATTTCGGCTCTCAGATGAGCCTTGAGCGTATCGAATCTTTCTCCTGAGAGCCCAATCAGTACTCCTGGATTAGTACAAAACTGCCCTTGTCCCAATGTTAGTGAGCCAATATATTGTTTTGCAAATGTTTCAACATTGTTCTTTAAATAATCGGGCAAAACAAATACAGGATTTATACTCCCCATCTCAGCAAAGACCGGAATAGGATCAGGTCTTGATTGTCCCAAATCAAATAAGGCCTTTCCTCCTGCAAACGAGCCTGTAAAAGCCACCGCTTTTACCAATGGATGCTTGACCAACTGCTGGCCTATTTCCAACGAATCTGACAGGACATGACTGAATATGTCCGCAGGAGCACCGTAGCTCGAAATACCCCGATGAATGGCGTCGGCCATCAATTGAGATGTCCTGACATGGGCAGGATGAGCTTTCACAATCACAGAACATCCAGCTCCCAAAGCACTTGCAGTATCCCCGCCAGCTGTGGAAAAAGCAAATGGAAAATTACTTGCTCCGAAGACCAGCACAGGCCCTATTCCGCCATTGTATTTTCGTAAATCGATCTGTCCCCCTAGGTTCTGGTCAATTCGAGCCTCGGTGTACAGACCGGTACGAACCGCATCCCCATACATACGCCATTGATTCACTGTTCTCGCTTTTTCACCTTCCAGTCTACCGACAGGCAGGGCGGTCTCCAGATGGGCAGTTTCGATCAAAACTGTACCCATTGCTTCAATTTCATCAGCAATCGTGTGCATCAATTTTGCCCGCTCGATCACATTACACTGTTGTAGAAACTGAAACCCGGCTTCAGCACGCTTTACTACAACATCAATTTCATTTTCGGATGCAATCATTCTTTTTCTATTTTCGTATTTCTAAAATATTCAGAAGAGACCTCGCAGGACCTCTTCCGAAGGTTGTAGTCCAGTGAAATCTGATTATAATTCAGGTCTTGTTGCTATTGCGTCCGCAATGATTTTATTAACCCGCTGCTCCTCCTCCCCAATCAATGCTAATCTCGGAGCTCTTGTATACGGTGTGGAAATTCCCTCTGCGGTAGCGGCCAATTTGATATACTGAACGAGCTTGGGATGAATATCCAATTCCAATAAAGGCATAAACCAACGATATATAGCTAAAGCCTGCTTATATTCTCCTTTACGGGCGAGACGATACATTGCAATGGTCTCCTTTGGAAAGGCATCCACCAACCCCGCGACCAATCCGTCAGCGCCCAACATCAAAGATTCCAAACAGAGGGTATCTACACCCCCTAATATCTTTAGGCGATCGGCAAAACGGTTTTTCAGACGAGTAATATTTGTCACATCTCGTGTTGACTCTTTCACCGCCTGTATATTGGGTTCCAGTAATAACTCCTCAAACATATCCAAGGACACATATGTACCGTAATCAACAGGATTATTATAGATTAAAATTGGTAATGTTGTACTCTGTGCAACCGCGCGAAAGTAAGCAACAGTTTCCCTGTCATCAGCCCTATAACGCATAGGAGGCAACAACATCAATCCATCCGCACCTAAATTTTCACTGCTTGTTGCAACTTTGATTGCATCGGCAGTCGTATTCTCCGCAATATTGAGCAAAACCGGAATACGTCCGTTCACTACCTTCAATGCCTGTTTCAGTAAGGCATACTTTTCCTCCGTGCTCAAAACACTTGCCTCGCCCAATGATCCCGCAATAATCAATCCGTGAACACCAGCCTCTACTTGTGCTTCAATATTTTTTGCAAACATGTCAAAATCCAAATTTCCGCTCTCATCAAATGGAGATAACATTGCGGGATAAATTCCTTCCCAATTCAATTGTGTCATAGCTTAATAATTTTTTAATTCGTTAACACAAATCTATAGGCAATAAGTTCTGCTGTCTTCTTATGAATTAATCAACTCTGCCCTAATATTGACTTTTTACTGTAGATCAGCTGGGGAAAGAATGGGAAAATCTGACATTATCAAAGGCATCTTATTACATAAAAGATGCCTTTGAAGTATAGTAAAGTTGATCAACAAAATTCATAAGCAATTCAGTTCATGGATCTTTTCTACAGCTGTTGCAAAAAATTAAGATAAAGGGGCACACTCTGCTCAATCCATTCTTTGGAGGTATGTTTTTCGATACCGTAATAGGCAAAAAGTGGATGATAATCCGCGTGAACATAGTTGAATGTAATTTCAAATGGACTTGTTAATTGATCCAGGCTATATTTATACTTTCCATTCGTATTATATTCTATTTCGTCAATGCCTACGGAGATGGCCAAAGCAATCTTCTTTCCCGCCAACCTATAGCCACTCGATTTTCCATATGCCCAGCCGTAGGTTAATACTTCGTCCAGCCATTTTTTAAAAAATGGGGGACAATTAAACCAATAAAATGGAAATTGAAATACTATTTTATTATACTTTTCAAGCAATTGCTGCTCTAGGAGAACATCAATTTTTTCATCTGGGTATTTTTCATACAACTGATGAATTTCAAAATTCTCTGGTTGCTTTTCCAATTCCTCAATCCACCTTTTATTAATAAGTGATTCTTTTATATTTGGGTGTATTACAATGACCAATGTTTTCATTATTGTTCTTTATTCAAAAAGTTTAGATACTCTTTATCTCAGCATTTTAGAGCTAAGATCGTTTTATTTAACTCAGTTATTTGAATTAAAAATAGCAAGATATTCCTTATTTTGACCCCATGTAGCCCAATGTTCGGTACTATAAAAAATGTGCGTAATGACTAAGATCAAAGAGAGTTCAACTAATTTTGCCAATAAACAAATTCTTACAAATGATTGCCCGGAGGTATTTGCGGTCAATATTATTGGCGGTCAATGGTCGTTGGCTATCTGTTGTTATCTCATCAATGGGAGTCTCCGATACAGTGAAATCAAGAAGTGCCTACCAAATATCACCGAACGTATGTTGACTTTACAATTACGAAAATTAGAGGAAAACGGAGTAGTGCAAAGAAAGGTATACGCGGAAGTCCCAACACGTGTGACCTATGAATTAACAACTATTGGTTATGAGTTATCCCCTATTATTCGTGAACTTGGCAAATGGGGTAAAAAATTAAAAGGTGATCCGGCATAAAAACCAGACCTAACAAAAAAATGTAAAATAAATTTGCATAGTGTAAAAAATACACTTACATTTGTGTCATCATAATTTAGGTTTATAATTGGTTATTGAAGGTTTTCATTCTCCCCGTTTGAAAACCTTTTTTTATTTCATCTAAATTTGTTTTTTCGTTCTTCATTTTATAGTTTCTCAGCTCAGTTCCTTTTCATTTATTAATTCGCTTACTTCAAAACCATTTGATCAATTGCTTCTTTTTAGACAGCAGTTCGGTTCGACAAGGTTCCAAAACTCCATACGAAGAGGTCTATCTCTTTGAGGAATTAACCTATATTAATTGCACTATCCCGATCGATAAAAATCCAGCTAGCTTATCTATAAAAAATTAAGATTTCATAAATACCAATACCATGAAAATAAACTGATGCTTCTTGCTGACCAATAAACCAGGCCTAGAGAGCCCGCAATAAAAACAGATTTCCAGAAAAAAGGCGAGGGATACATTTCATATCACTCGCCTTTTATACAGATAAACTATTTCCAATTACATTTTATAATACTGTTCCCAACCTCTTGCAGGCGGAGGTCCTGCCAACAGTGCATTCGCAAACTTATCATTACTGATTTCCTTTTTCTGGGGATCAAAAATCAGTTGAGCATTCAAACGCTGTGCAATTACTCCTAGACAGAAAACTTGACTTAACGGCCCTGCAACTTCAAAAGCTGACCTTGTTTTCTCCTCCCCTTTACACCCTTTCAGGAAGTTGGCATAATGATTAGAAGGTGACTGCGGGACCTCTGGAAGACGGGATGCTATTTCCTGTGCCTTCGCTTCAGGTATAATCTGCAAAATACTTGCATGGGAGCCACCTTTGAAAGTCAGATCTTTTCCATAGATGATTTTCCCAGGATTTAATTTTGCTGGTTCCAACTTACCTGTACTAGGGGCCGGAATATTCGGATCCAATCCCGAAACCCCATAGCCTTCTGGTATTGGCGGTAAATTATTTAAGCCATCATACCAGTTAATATCAAGCGCAGGCATCTTTTTCCGTTTCGGAAAATGGAACTTCAGGGTCGAAGACATCGGGAAGAAAAATGAATTATGTCCATCGAGCTTTACCGCACTAACTTCAGTAGGCAATCCTAGATCCAAAAATTCATGTGCTGTATCTAAAATATGCGCTCCCCAGTCACCTAGAGCCCCCATTCCAAAATCATACCAACAGCGCCATTGCCCATTCACAAAATCTTTATTGTAGTTATGTCCCAAGGTCTGCATTTGCCACAGCTCCCAATCCAGTGTATCTGGTGTTATTTCGGCGGCCGGAAATCCTTTCATATTCACATCCCAGCCATGCCATCTACGGGGCATATTCATATGAGCGTCTATGCGTGTGATGTCTTTAATGATCCCAGCGTCCTTCCAGGCCTTAAATTGAAAGTAATTCGCTTCGGAATGCCCCTGATTTCCCATCTGTGTGACAAGCTTCGGATTTTTCCTCGCTTTATTTGTCATTAGTTCAACTTCGAGAAATGTCCTTGCCATTGGCTTTTCTACATAAACATGCTTGCCGAGATCCAGGGCTAACATCGTAATGGCAAAATGGGAAAAATCGGGTGTGCCGATGCTAACCGCATCGATCTGATTCGCCATCTTGTCAAACATAACTCTAAAGTCCTTAAATTTTGGGGCATCAGGAAACATGCCCAATATTTCCTGCGTATGTTTAGCTCCTAGATCAACGTCACAGAGCGCAACTATATTACAGAGTCCAGTTTTATAGAGTTCTTTGATAATTTCCGCCGCTCTATTTCCGAGACCTACACAGGCCAGATTGACCCGCTCATTCGGCTTTGCCAAATTGACCTTACCGAGAACACTATTGGATAACATGACAGCACCCGCTGCAATAACAGATTGTCTAACAAAACTTCGACGTGATAGATAATGATTCATAGGAGCTTAATTTTGTGTATTAATCTTTATACTACGAAATGAGACCCGATCACCATGATCTTGCAATAAAATGAACCCTTCTTTTGCTTCGCCAAAGTTGTCCCAATCCTTATATTTGCTGATAGCGACAAGATCCTTGAACTCTTTTGATCCTCTTTCATAGCTCAACATCTTTATTCCATTCAGATAATGCTCAACCTTATTGTCCGCTGTCACCACTACCCGACCTCTATTCCACTCACCTATCGCTCTTCGGGCACGTCCCTCTTTATTCGAAGTAATAAGATCATATAGTGAAGCCAACGTACGATTACCGTCCCGTCCTAGCTTTGCGTCAGGGTGCAAGGCGTCATCAAGCACTTGATATTCCAAACCGATAGCTGATCCTTTGGACTTTTCCTTTAGGGTTACAAAATATTTTACCCCACTATTTGCTCCAGGGCTAAGTTTAAATTCAAAAGAGAGATCAAATATGGCATATTTATCTTTCGTGACAATATCACCGCCATTAGTGGACTCCCCACCATCAGATTTCAAGACGGTCAATTGACCATCCTTGATTTCCCAGCCACGATCAGGAAATTTATCACCATGGATGCTGCGCCAGCCGTTATTAGTTTTACCGTCAAATAATAGTTTTATGCCCTTTTTCTTTTCGGCAGCTACTATTTCATTTGGCTTTAGATTGACGATATAAACATCTTTTGGAAAATCTTTCGTCTTGAGATCACTGGTCTTTATTTTAACATTTTTAAAATAGACTTTCTTTCCATCCAATTCTGAAGGAATACTATGTACCTGTAATCCGATAAATCCGGTTCGATCAATTGTATCTACGACATAAGAAACAGGAACATCATTGATCCAGGTACGCAGTTCATCACCTATTGCCTCGATTCTAATATGATTGTACTCTTCGGCCTTGTATGCTTTTTTTGCGTTTTCATTGAGATCCAACGGATAAAGCCAACCACGGCGTGCTTCATCATAAATCCCCCCTGTCCAGGCCCTGGATGAAGGATCTATCTCCACTTGCCTTCCGTAGACTCTGCCCCGCCCATCATTTGCTTGCGGATCAAGATGACTCCGGGTCTGTATCCCCGAATTCGTTTGACTGCCCTCGAGCTTAACATCCAGTTCCAATATAAAATCACCGTATTCTTTTTCTGTAATCAAAAATGAATTGGGTGTTCCTTTAGTCATCCGTCCCACGATCGCATCTCCCTCAATAGAATAAGGAGCTTTCCCACCCACGGCTTTCCATCCATTCAGTGTTTTCCCGTCAAAAAGATTTGTCCAACCTTTTTCTGAGGCCTTACTCCCCTGCGCATGCGACAATATTGTATTTCCAACCATCGCCGCCAGTAAGACAGATTTAAATAATGTATTTCTTTTCATTGTGATATTACTTCTTGAGCTCGAATGCCCGGTTTATGTATTGTATATTGGTCTATTAATCTTATTATTGTGCACCGTATTTTTTACTATCGGGATATTTAAAGTTATTGTGCAGTTTAATCCCTATCGGTTTAGGAGAGCTGTACAGCCTCCATAGCAATTGTTTTTTTTCAATTGGTTCTATGAAACAAGATATCAATTAATATAGGTGAAATGAATCGAATTGCATGATTTTTTTACGAAAACGTTTGAGAAAACAGAAAGCCGTGTTCGTAAAAATATTATATGCAGCAGCCCCTGTGCTTTGAAATTTATGGGGATTAAAAGCTTATTTTTTTTCGAATTTCACTCAGATATTCAGGTGTAAACCCTAAAAAAGATGCAATAAGATATTGTGGTACACGCTGTACAAACTCAGGATATTTACGTACCATGTCGCGATAAAACTCCTCTTTAGGTAGGGAAAAAAGATATTTAACACGCATTTGTGCTGCTGCATATGCTCTCTGGTATACAAAGCGAAAATAGCGTTCCATCAACGGAAATTCTGTCATTAATTTTTCCTGATTTTCCTGACTAATATATAAGACTTCGGATTTTTCAACAGCTTGAATATAAAAGGAGCTTACAAGCTTATGTTCATAAGCCATATTATCCGTTAGCCACCAATTTTCAATAGCAAATTCGGTGGTTTGTTCCACCCCCTTTTCATTTATAAAAAATTTACGCAATATTCCCTTTAGCACAAAATAATGGTACTTACAGATCTGACCTTCTTCCTGCAGGTTTTCTTTTTTTGCAACTGAAATTAGGCTAAAGTATGCCGATATCTGCTCAAAGGTCCCGTCATCGATCTGGATAAATTTTTCCAAATGTGTTCTAAATCTTTCCAATAACTTGCTTTTTATTTTAATGCCATACACCTCGGCATCTACTGCAAGGTACCATAAAAATTAGTTTGGCCAAAATGTAAATTATCTTAATAAGCTCAGCCCGCTTGTTAAATAAAAGTTTATGTACCGGATAAATTAGCGTGATTTACGGCGATATTTCCATATATAATATCCAAATGCGGGAAGCGCAAGCAGTTGGAAAATATTTACCGCCATTTGAAGATTTCAGGTTGTAGCTGTTTTACAAAATCATATAAGAAAGGAAGCTGTACAATATCTTTTTCATCGGCAATACTTCCATTAAAAGTAATTACATCCAGATCGATAATACGGGGAGCGTTCTTATTTTTACTTCTAAGGCGTCCCATGTCCAATTCGATCTGTTTTAATTCACTGTATAGTTCATCAAAGGATAAACAGGTCTGTAATAATAACGCTCCATTCAAAAAATCAGGCTGATCTTCATATTGAAGAGGTTTCGTATAGATAAAATCCGTTTGGTTTCCTATCTTTCCTAATTCCTGGATATAGCTTAGGGCTTTGGTAATATTTTTTTCAGAATCGATATTTGATCCTAACAATATCAAAGCGGTATTAGTTTGTTTGTCGTTAGATCTGTTTGCATTATCCGTAGCGCACAGTGCGCATGCTTTCGTTCCTTCCATTTTCTTCTTATGTTCTCTGAACCAATTGGCGAGCTAAACTTTCAACGCCATCAATATACAGGAGCCGACCTATAACAAAGAGCTACATCTCCAAAAAATGCGAGCTATTTTGGAGTGGGGCTAAACTCTCATTATAAAGTTCCCATTTGCCCGTATGGTTTAAGTAAGTTCTGCTTATCATAATCGGGTAAATTCTGTAAGCAATTTTTTTGCCAATACATCATCCAAATGAATGAAATGATTTCAGACCTCTCTCCTGTACAAGTTGTAGATCAACCTATCAGCAGGCAAGATCCCGCTTCAGAGATTTCCCTGCGTTAAATAAGCGTTCACTTGCTGATGATTTCTATCAAAACTGTCTATTTATTAAATAGATTTTTGGCGCATTCGCCAAAAGCAACCTGAGGTTATGGATTATTCAACGATGTAGCGCAGCCTGTGTGCCTCGGTCTGTTGTGGCACCTCCAAATTATGGAGCATTTTATCCAAAACTGCATCTGGTAACGGATAGGCTCTATCTCGATTTTGAACACGCCATTGCCGGTGCGGTTTTTCGATATAGACTAGCTCAACATAAGCCTGATAGCTGACAAAGAGGTCGATCAACTGTTTACGCATCAAGGCCGTAATATTCGTGGCATTCCATATGAAATCTTGGCCTTTACGCAGGTACATCTTGGCCTGTTCTTTCGCCTGTTGGACCACCCAACCGTTCCTTTTTCTATCTGTGGGATCGATACGATGTTGACGACGAATATCGTCAAGGCTAATGACGGGTACATCCCTGTTGTGATTAGCGATATAATGGTCTTTTCCCATTCCTGGTAAGCCGGATAGCATAATGACCTTAGATCTAAAATTATCAAAAGGAATGTAATCCACATAACCGTCCTCACTATTAAAATAAGTAAATTGAGCATTTGGAGTCGAAAATGGTCGCGGAGACTCCCAACAACCAATTTCTTTTGCATACAGTTCAAATAACTCCAATTCATCGAGCAGGCTACTTTGATCTTGACAAACTCGCCCTTTAGCGTCAGCCTCAGCTAGAAGTTTCAATTCCGCCATATTTACCCTTAAAGACGCCTCTAACGCGCTACGCATGGGGTTAACTTTGTCCATAAGCCAGAGCGGCAAACCATGAAAACGAACCAAACCTACAATTTCTTCCCGTAGGGTAAAGGGCGCTTCAACATCGCGAAACAATATTTCACGTGCCGTCTGTGCGCCTTTTCTTGCATGATTTGGAGAACTGACCCGTCCTTGTCCATCGATCAGGGTCGTAGACCGTTTTTCGACATCATGTAATAATGCCGCAGCCCAAAGGATTTCTTGCCTTTGGCTATTCAAGCCTATATACTTAATGGATTGCTCCAAGTGCTCAAGCACAAGCTGGGTGTGAATAGCAACATTTCCCTCCGCATGATGAATGGGATCCTGTGGCACATTCCGCATATCCGCTATCCAGGAAAAT
This sequence comes from Sphingobacterium sp. NGMCC 1.201703, assembly GCF_047784615.1. Lineage (NCBI taxonomy): Bacteria > Pseudomonadati > Bacteroidota > Sphingobacteriia > Sphingobacteriales > Sphingobacteriaceae > Sphingobacterium > Sphingobacterium sp. NGMCC 1.201703. Next base: position 580,975 of record NZ_JBLOHD010000002.1, read on the forward strand.
TGTTTTTCCAGTTGCAACCAATCTTTATCTGCTGTTAATTTCCATTCCATTAGTTTGTCCCCCTTTCCCAAACGAGTTTTGTTCTTTTCCAAGATTTTGTCCAGTGTTCATCCGTCTGCACATGTCCTTTTCGTACATATTTAAACACATTATGTTGAAATTCGGAGACAGGATATGCGGCAGCATTGCGGCAGACCAGACCTTCTGAAGTACAGTTAGTTTCTGTTCGCGGATCCATAGACCCCAAGATCGAAGGTTGAAGCGCCAGGTGTTTTAAAGTTTCTTCTAACAAAGTCGCCGTAAGATCTTGCACCCTATCCGATCGCAACACGGGGACCATTGGCAAGTCAAATAAGCTAGCATAAAAGGTAACTTCCTCCCAAGAAAGCCAAACCTCCTTGATACGGGCAGCGAACACAAAATAATAGTGCTCCAATTGGGTATATTCGATAGAGTGCACCGCATACAGGTTTTCTCCAAAAAACTCCAGGTCACCCAAATCATTTTTCATACGTCCCCAATGTTCCCGTAATTGTGCTGTCCATGGAGATGTTGTCGGAGCAGCATGAGATCGGGCAAACACGCCCCGTTTGGACAGGCAATTGTTTTCGCCATCCAATTTTTCGGTATAAAGTAGCTGTGAAAAGGATTGTATATCCGTCCAGTACTCATGATTAAAACGATCGTCACTGCTGGTTCCCGGTGAAAAAGGGAAATGGTAGGTACGACCATATTTTGTTGATTCCATTTTTTTAAACTAAAGTGAATAATACTGATTTAAAAACACAGGTATAGCAGCAACCAAGTTGGGCATCTATCCCAGCTGATTACTTTTTCCCTGCATATTGGCACAGCATTACATGGCTTTATATTTTAAAAGATGTATAACAATTATGATCTAATGGGGCAAAAATAGATAATTTTTGCATAAAATAAAAAATCGCTCTACCGATAAGTATAACGGAAATACCGAAACCTATAAAAATTCTTTTGTCCCAGGGCCCATATTATCTCTATATTCGGATATGTGCATCCCAACCTGAACGTGTGTAGTCATGCTGATTGTTTAAGAAAATTTTCACGTTATGCCCCCTAAGTCCTTTTCCGGTTTTCAATATTTCATTAAGCTGCTCCTCTTGAATATTTTGCAACAGCATTTTCGTCATAAAGGGCTGTAACTTCAGGTTATCTGCCACACGTTTGATCGGATATTGGACAAAGAACATATTGACTGCGTAATTTTTTGATATTTTGACAATCCACTCGTCCATACCGATTTTCTTTAACTGATCAAAGATTGTCGAGCAATCCAATGTAGTTCCGTTACGCAGGATAACACATTTCGTCTCCGCAGTTGTATATACGGCGATAATGTCTATAAATCGGAGCTGCTGCAGGTTGATCTGTTCGACAAACTCCCCTTTTTTATTTAATAGATCGCCTAGTAAATACACGTCGATGCTGTTAATATCCATTCCATAGCATTGCTCTTTGCTCTTCATCCCTTCATCTTTTATCATCCGCTTTTCTTTCAGCGAAATGATTGCAGCATTTTGTTCGAACTGTTCAAATGCTGGCCTTGTTTTAATAAAAAGTCTCCTTTTTGTCACCAAGGGCTGTGGAGTTGGCAATTCTTTTCCTGCTCCCACATTGTGTACGATCTGCATCAGAGGTCGGTTGTAGATAACAGCAAGATTTTGCCGCTGCCCGACAGAGTGATAAAGCAGCGACCAGTTTTCGCGCATATAGACCAATAGACTATATGACACAAAAATAGTTGCATAACGTATTCCATAGACCTGCATATGTAGTTCAAAAAGCAATGATCGTTCTATTGACGACTGACTGTAAATAAAGATAACGGCAACATACAAAAGTATAAATGGAAAAACAGAAACCAATATAAGTGAGAAGAAGGCGATAAAATGCAGGATAACATCGAGCCCAGGTATATTTTTGACCTGCTCCCCTAGTCGCTCACGCATATAGGGTACGCTCCAGTAGGTGGGCAAGTTAAGCACTAACGATACTATTGTCGCTCCAATCCAGAAGACACAGAGCATAATGACAACCAAAATCCAATATTTCAACTGATCTGACCGTTCAAAAAAACCTTGCAACGATATTGTCTTTAGATTAAAAACAATAGACAGCATCAGCGAACTCAAAAAATAAATAATAGATTTCATGACTTTTCTCCGAAATAATATCTGGTTAGGATAATAAATTAGCAATATTCAATTACAAAACTATACTAATATAACAAAACAACATCAAAACAGCAAAATAAAACCTCACGTACACGATAATATTTATAAAAAAATAACAAAAGCATAACTCTATTCGTGCCTGAAGTATGTTAATAAGCGAATGATATTTATTATTTTAGAGAATGAATCCATGTATGATACAGGCGTAATTGGCCAATAACCTACATTTCACTGTCGTGTTATCATATTTTTAAACAAAAACCAAACAATTTATAAGCAAAGATTGAGATATTGTAATATAATAAATTTAAATAATGAAACAACAATTCAACAACCATGGTGTAGCCAAAGTGCAATTCAGGATCTTGTCATTACCCGAAAGTTTACTGGCGGTCGAAGTAAGTGCTATTCGTGAAAATTTTCTTTCTTGGATGGCCGCAAATTTCGCTTTGACCACCAGTCAAAAATTTCAACTGATGACAATGCCCGATGACCTACAAAAAACTTTGAGCCAAGCGATTGCAAATAGTTACGAGCTCGGGCAGCCGGTTCAGTTTTTCAAAGAAACCGCTTCAAAAGATGATCAGCCCGACCTGAAGGATATCGTAATCAATGGTGCTGAAACAATGGCGGAATTAAATAGCCAAAGCAATAGAAAAACAGCCTTCGTAGGGCAGCTCGCAATCAATATTCGCTATAAAGTAAGTATGTAAATTACTGAACGATTATATGTCCAATGATGGACGAACCAGATAAGCACCTTTAACACCAATTTCCGGTTTATTTTTTTGAGAAAATAAACCGGAAATCCACTTCAGAAATTTCCTGACATCAATTTATAATGAAATGAAAAGATTGTACGACAAAATCAGAACACGATTTAATACACTATTTATTTGGCCACGAAAATTATATACCCATAATACCATTGACCAACATTTCAATATGGCTCTGCACTATAATACACATCGAGCTAATATCGCCAGGAGTCTTACACGGCTATCAGACCGACCTTTAACAGTTGGTAAAGCCCTCTACCCTCCGGTGCAGAACGAACAAAGTACCAGTTTAAATGAGAGGATTCCCCTTAACTTCAAAAAATCTTACAGCGTTTGCCTTTGGCAGCCTTATTTCTGGTTGACCGATATTTATTCAGCCTTGATCCAAGGGAACGATCGGCTTACTTTGCTCAACGATACCAACCTATTCAAAGCTGCTGCCCAAGCAGACATACTATTCTTCGGTAGTGGTAAAAACTTTTCGGTGAACAATATGCTGGAGCAGATAGACCTTCATAATAAATATGTCATTGTTATCTCGACACATAGTGAACAAGATATACGTATGAATATCAAGTACCGCATTGACCATTATCAGCAGGCATACCTTGTTGATTCACAGGCTGAGTTTGACCGGCTTATTACCCACATTTTAGCAAAGGCGACCCAACGGGATTAACGGCGATCAAAACATTGTAGATCTCAATTCCCTGCGTAGACAATTCTTTCTTATGAATGGGCATCATAGTTTTTAGCATGGTATGCGATCAATAGCATCTAAGACTGTAACTGCAGACGGATCCAGTTCAACACAAAAAGCAAAATAAGGATTCCGAAGATATACTGTTCTGCTTTATTGACTTTGGCTACACCAAATTTCCATACGCAGATCCTATCGATACCGAGTAGCAACAGGATCGGAACCAAACCAAACATCGCGATATACATAGCCATTAATTTATCAGGGGCAGAATGTCCCGTAGCCAACACGATCACAGCGGCCGCTACGCCAACAAAGCCTAATATCCCAAGGATAAAAAAGAGAGTACCCTTAGCTTTAAAGAATTTTATCATTGTTTGTTTTTTGTCTCTATTCCTGTACAGACCACACCAACTTGCTACTCTCGGTCTCATTCAAATTTACACGTTTCAATACTTTAAAAAAACAAGCCCCCGAAAATCGGGGGCAAGTGGTTCAAAGCCGGTTCATTTTTCTAGTTCGCTAGGGAATGTTCCGAACCTTGCAACCAAGATTGATAACTAAGTTAGGTAATTTAAATTATACTAAGCTATAGCTGCTTTTATTTAAAATTCGGGCACAGATTATTCGATACCTTACAACTTATAGAATTTATGGCTAATTTGGGCTGCTTATAAACGTGTAATATCTTTCGCTCGCTAAAGCTTAATCGCAAAAAATGATACAATTGATTTTATTGTTGTTGAATTATATCAGAAAAAGGAGAGGGTGCAAAAATTAATTTATTGTATTTAGGATGTAGGAAAAAGAGGTGCGCCCACCTGGGCTCGAACCAGGGACCAAAAGATTATGAGTCTTCTACTCTAACCAACTGAGCTATAGGAGCATTTTCAAACTTACATTTTGAAGAGTTCGCAAAGATATAAAATCAATTTAAAATAAAAGTAAAACATCAAAATCCAGCTTTAATTAATCGACGACTTCATTAAAATCCCCACGAAGACGATATATCCTATTAATCAATCTGTTTAACAGATTTTCTAAATCGAAAGTTATCGTGAAACCACTCATTATTCAATGTTTAACTAGTGAATTAAATCCTCTAAAAATTCGAAGGATAACTCCATAGCATGGACGCATCGAAATAGCCTTGTTTATCGCATTTTTGTTATATTCGATCTTTAAATAAAACAGATGAGCAATAATATCATTGATAAAGTCGCATTAATTCATATTTCTGATAAGAAAATTTAAGTACCCGTTCAAAGTCCAAAGAGAAACTGTACTTTCCCGGCGGAAAAAGAGAACAGGGTGAAACTGATTTAGCCTGCTTGAAGAGAGAGATACCTGAGGAATTAAATGTGGATATTGTAGACAATTCCATTCAGTTTTTTGGTATTTTTAAAGCAGTGGCTGACGGACGTGTATAGGGTGTTATTGGAAAAGCTATATGATTTAAAACTCATTGATTGACAACGAGCAAAAGTATGATATAGGAACGTTAATTTTATAGTTCGTATTTATAATGGATACAATCAAACCTTTATTTATATTTATAACCTTAGTATTGTCCCTTAAGTCATTTTCGCAGGAACAACTTTATTACTTTACCAATGCGGATAGCAGTTTGGTGGGTGTACGTGCAGTATCGGGAAAGGTCATTATCCCATTGCAGTTCCCAATGATCGGCTACTACGATTTAGAAGAACCCATAACGAGCGCTTTTATCGAATTCTTCTATGCCTATCCGGATACGACAACCGACCCGATGAATCCTAATCAAGCCGTAGGCCGTGTATACGATAGAACGGGTAATTTTATATATACCCCGTTTCTTTATGATAACGGTCCCGATTATTGGCAAGAGGGCATCCGCCGTTATGTATCTAATGGCAAGGTGGGCTATGTAGACCTAAACAATACCATTCTCACGGAAGCTAAAACAGGCTTTGCAAAAATGTTCAACTACGGTTATGCCGCATTTTATGAAGGGGCTGTGACCAAGGTCTATGAACCCGGAGGTGAGCACTGGACAGTATCCCCTACCGATAACAAGGGTAAACACTATCTAATCAACCGAAAAGGGGAAAAGGTGCATGGCCGTAAAAAACCAACTTCAACAAAAGATTACTACTATGGAGAGCTTTACTATCCATATCCCTTTCAATACACTGTTGCCGAAGAGAAAATACTGAACGGTTTAAACCAGTTTGCAGCGATTTCTAAAGTTGACAAACTGCTATCCGGGGATCAGAGCCAATTACGCCCTATTCAATTTGAAATCATCGGTAGACCATCGGCATACACTCCTTACTATACAATACAAGGCTATAAAGAGCAGCAGGCCGATGACAATTGGGTAATTGAGGCTACCGCAAATGGTCAATACTTTTATTCTCGTTATGGAGAACGGACGGTACTCAGTCAATGGATTGATGAACAGCTCACAACGAAATAAGATCGAACATAAGCCAAGTCGATATAAGAATCTGAAAAAGGGAACAGAAAACGCGTAAATCATTATAAATTTTTATTATTAAATAATTTTAACGATATTTAATTTTATACGCTTTATTCTCGAATATATTTTTAGATATTCACTCAAATTAACCGTATGAATAGTATAAAGGCCACTGTAACCCATTTTCGTTATAAAAAGCATCCTGGAGATTTATTTAGGGACACCTCTGTTCAATTACTACCGCACCCCTATAAAAATCAATCGGAATTTTGGGTATGGTTTCATCCTTCATACCATCGTAGTGAAGATATCGCGGATCTGAACGAGCTGTATAAACAGTTGCAAAGTTTTTCATGCCAAAAAGAAATCATGGGAGCAAATCCCGAATTTAGTTACGCCGGTACAAGCAGGGAACGCATTACTGAGGAGATAAAACTTCTCGAACACAAAATATATCAGGACTGTTTTGAAAACTTCTATTTATTGCTTATTGAAGGACATATTGAATTGATAGAAAACCAACAGCAATAGAAAAGTGAATCAGCATCTTAATTATTTTTAGCTGAGTGATCTCAGTTCAATTGTTCACAATCACTTTATAACAACCAAAAGATGAATGACTTTCCAAAATTAGAAACAGAAAGACTTATTCTCGACAAAATAACAATGGATGATATCCCACAGATAGTAGCATATCTCCAGGACAAGGTCTTTTCTGATCATACGTCAAATATCCCATACCCCTATCGCAAGGAAGATGCCGAGTTTTGGCTTAAACTGTCCGCCGAAGCTTTTAAAAACCGTAAAGGATTTACCTTTGCCATACGGGATAAAAAAGGGAAATTACTTGGGGCAATCGGTCTTCACGATGAAGGCTCGGATAAAGCAGAATTAGGCTATTGGATGGGGATTCCAAACTGGAATAAGGGCTATGTCACTGAAGCCGCAAAAGCGATTATTGATTATGGATTCCGGGAATTGAATTTCAATAAGATCTTTGCTACCTATTTCCAATACAATCCGGCCTCAGGAAAAGTCCTGGGCAAGATAGGTATGAAAAAAGAGGCGTTGCTGAAGCAGCATCTCAAGAAAAATGGAAAATATTATGATATCCCAATGTATTCGATTTTTAAAGAAGATATTGACTAATATTACCTATCGCCCACTATAGCCGGCGGGTTTCTATACAATTTCACCTATAACCAGACCTTATTCTTTTCAGCTAAGACCAATTCGTATGGGCAGGATATTGGAAATAACGCTATTCCCTTTATTTTTACACGGAGATTTATTGTGATCCCCTAGCGGATCAGACGCTTGCTAAACAATGAAACTGAGTTTATTTTTATCGAAAAATTCGGTAAATTTAAATATAGACAATCACAGAAAGTACAACATGAAAGTATTTGCATTTGCCGGAAGCAATTCTTCCACATCGATCAATAAACAATTAGTCAAGTTTGTTCTAAAAAGCTTTAGTGACCATGAGGTCAATCTGATCGATTTAAACGATTATAACATGCCTATTTTTTCTGTCGACCTGGAAAAAAATGGTTTTCCTAGGGAGGCGCATCGGTTTCTGGATAATATTGCCGAAAGCGATTTTATTATCTGTTCCTTAGCAGAGAATAATCGCTCGTATAGTGCTGCGTTTAAAAATGTTTTCGACTGGGCTTCCCGAATAAATGTAAAAGTATTTCAGGACAAACCAATGTTATTAATGACCACCTCTCCAGGGGGCTATGGTGGCGGAAATGTAATGGCCGAAGCTCTAAAATTTTTCCCACAATTCGGTGCTATCATCAAAGAGAGCTTTTCCCTACCAAAATTCTATGAGAATTTTGATCTCAACAACGGTGTCATCAACCCCGAGCATCTTAGCACACTTAACGAAAAAATAGACAACTTTAAGAAACAATTGTCCTAATCATTTCCTATAATAGGTTAAGATGCCTTACTCGAGTAATTCACTTTTCCTATTTACAGCAAACACTATATAAAAAGAAAATCTCCGTGAGCGGATCAGATCTGGATGATGGAGACAAAAAAGGTAATTACAAATAGTAATTACCTTCTTGAAAATTTTATCTGATTAATTCAGCTAGTTTTTCTGTTAGCTGTTTGCCCTTTAAATTGACACCTACAATCTTCCCTTCTGGTGATATCAGATAATTTTGCGGAATTGCCTGGATACCATATAACTGAGCTGCGCTATTTTGCCAGCCCTTTAAATCGGACACCTGTGGCCATTTTAATCCATCTTGTTCGATGGCTTTTATCCAATTATCCTTCTTTCCTGGCTTATCAAGTGATATACCTAATATCTCAAAAGCTGGCCCTTGAAATTGTTTATATATTTTAACCAAATGTGGATTTTCGGCGCGACAGGGACCGCACCAAGAAGCCCAAAAGTCCAGTAATACATATTTACCCCGGAAGTCAGATAACTTGAGCGATCTACCATCGGCTGTTGTCTGTTCAAATTCGGGTGCAGGCTGTCCAACACTTAATTTTTTGGCTAGTAAAATTTCTCTTTCCAGTTTCTCCCCTATTGCCGTTTTTCTCAAGTTAGTAGCTAATTTGAAAAAGAGCGGTTCAATAAGACTGACATCATTGCTATAGCGAGCAACTTCCTGAAGCGACAATAAGCTAAAATAATTGTCCGGATTTTCAGCAATGAATTTGCGCTGTGCCTGGATACGCAATTCTTCTATTTTCTCAATTTCTGCTGATACCTGCTTCATTGCCGCCTCATTTTTATTTTTATCCTGATATAAATCAGCACGTATGGATTGCTGTTTAATCAATTGCTTTTCGTAGGGATATAAATATTCCTGATATTTCCGGAAAGCAACCTGCAATTGTCCCCCCTTTACAAGAGATGATTCAAAAGGATCTTGAATAGTAATCTCTGTATTGGGATCAAGAGGATCCGCGTAGAAGGTAAGACGTTGCATAGGTCCTCCCTTTCTATTGAAAAAGGAAGTGCCATCTTTAGAATAAAATAATATAATCTGTGTAGGTTCTTCAATTTTCCCGCTATAAGTGACACTTGAAGATGTTAAACTAACAGAATCTATTTTTAATTTTTGACCAACAAAGTAGCGGACAAATATTTTGGCCTCTGAAGGGGCTGTTCGCCCGTTGATAGACAATTGAAAATCTTGTGTTTGTCCCACCGAAATCCCAATCATAGAAAAGCTCAAAAGAGCCGAAATTAATATTTTTTTCATGTTGTTCGTTAAAGTGATTTGGCTCGCTCCAATAACGCATCAGCCAGTTTAATGATTTTCGAGGTCTCCAGTTCCGCTAAGCCTCTTGCTGCTTCCGCCGCTTTGATCGCTTCCTTCTTTTTCTTCAATGCAATACAGATATCTGCTAGGGTACCTTGATTGGAGTAGCTCGAAGGGTTCATCTCCACTGCCTGTTTTGCCAGAATGTAACATTGTTTTAAGATACTGGGCTTAGCAGCATCTCCCTTTACGTTGGCATTCCGTCGGGCGATAAAACTCAGCTTCTCATCCTCTTCTTTTAATAGCCCCTTTCGTAAGTGGTCGGTCAACGAAACAAATTCTTTTTCGGTGCCATGGGCTACGGTCCATTCAACCTGATACATCGCCGCATCAATCTTGTGCTCCGATTTATTTGACTGTTCAAAATAGGCGAGCCCTTTCCTGAATTCTTCAGCTTTGTTATCACGGATATAACCATACATCGCATACCTCAGGAGTTGTGTTTCTTTATTTTCAAATTCAGCTGCCAAAGCGACACTTTTAAAATAAGACTTATTGGATTCAAAAAATTTACCATAGCGATCCTCATAGCTTTGTGCCATCATTTTAATCGTTTCCCAGCCATTTGGGCTAAGTAAAAACTCATCCGTAGCGACACTGTCTAGCGTTTTTTTAGCATTATTTGCGGCTTTACTATCCGTCTGTTCCATCACTTTGATGTAACGTAGCAGAAAGTTGGATTCACGAAGTCCCTGATCATACTGTTTTCGTAGATTAGGAATCTGATAGTCGGGATCATTCGCCTGTTGGGCCTGCTTTAGGAAAAGATCGGCTTCCATACGGGACTGCGTCCTATAAATCAATGTCCCCTTTCCGTCTAGAAACAAATAGGTGGGAAAGCTTTTTATCTGGTAATTTTTTGCAATCTCCACTCCTTCCCCCACTTCACAATCAAATTTGGTATTAATAAATCGTGTATTAAAATAGGCGGCGACTTCAGGCTGCGAAAATACATTACCTTCCATCCACTTACAGGGAGCGCACCAGGAAGTAAAACCGTCTAAAAAGATCAGTTTATTTTCTTTTTTTGCCAATTCTTTTGCCTCACTGAATGTTAACTTTTGGAACTGTATATGATCCTGTGCCAGCAATATCATAGACTGGACAAAGGCTAGTGAGGTTAATAATAATCTCTTCATGAAAGAATTTTTTTTAAAAATGTCTACCCGACCTTTGCCATCAAAGGCAAAGATTGGGTAGTAAAAGAATTATGTTTTACCGTTCGTACTGTGGAATTCCTGGATTTAAGGAAAGTACCTTTGGCGGAACAGGAAGGATCATTCTAGGATCTGTCGATTCCATTTCAAAAACTTGACCTGCCAGTGGATGCTTGATTGATTTCTTATAATTGTCGACAATAAACAAACGTTTCAGGTCAATCAATCTATCAGAAGCCATAAATGGCATTTCGCGTCGTCTTTCATCAAGCGCCAACTGTAGGGCGACTTTCGGATCACTTGTTGTCAATGCCTTGTTATTTTCAATTCGGCTATTTCTTAATGTATTCAAGAAATCTAAAGCTTCCACAGTATTTCCAGTACGTGCCGCTGCTTCTGCTGCGATCAAAAATAATTCAGGTGTATTAAATCCGGTACTAAAATCAACATAAGGCGCGTATAGTACACGTCCTGGAAACTTCACTAAATTAGGTCCAAAGGAAGCTTGATCGCGACAGAAAAATAATTCATAGCGCTTGTCATTTGCTCCGGCCGGAAGGTCTTTTGCATAATTATCTATCAGTTCCTTCGAGGCATAAAACTCCGCATTTTGTCGCCCCAATGAACTTGTTCCCGAACGGACCCAAACAGACTCTACGTTTGTTCTAGCATCAGGAAATTGTACCGAATTATTGCTCTTTAGACAGACACGTCCCCAAGTTGTTTTGTCTTTATTCGTATAGAGATTGTAGTTGATCAGGTTTTTATTCAGAGCCAGCGCCTGTTTGGCATTTTCCAATGCCTCCTTGAATTTACCCTGATAAAGATACATACGGCTTAGGAAAGAAAATCCGACAGAACGTACTGCTTGAGATTTATTTGACTGTGCAGTACTCAAATGCGGCAGTGCATCCTGGAGATCGCCAAGCACAAGATCATAAATGGCCTGTACGGATACCCGCTCATATTTTTGATTGATATCCTCCTTTATGACCAAAGGTACACCCAAATCCTTGGCTGCAGTGGCTGGATTATAATGAGCAGCATACATATTGACTAAACTCAGATATTCAAATGCTCGGCCGATCTTTGCTTCGGCCCAGACCCTTCTTTTCTCAGTTTCCGAACCATCTGTCGCTCCCAGTACATTATTGATAATCACATTGTATGTAAAGATATGGCCATAAGCTGTCTCCCAATAATGATCAGTTTGGCCATCTTCAAATATTGCACCATGAGCAAACCTATAAAGCTGCTTCTTGACATAATCATAGTAATCAAAACTAGCAGCAGACTGCACATCTTGCGGATCACCGGACTGTAGATTATCGGTTAGGTAATTCGGGTAAACCGGGGACGCATTAATTAGTCCTTGATCGTTTAATAATAATTTATAATCATTAAGATTTTCTGGAATAGTAAATCCCTTAGGTTTTATATCTAAGTATTTATTACAGCTACTCAATGTCATTAAGCCAAATAGCAATCCTATGTATATTTTTTTCATGATATCTTCTTTTTAAAATCCTACAGAAACACCTAAGTTATAAATCACCGGAGCTGTCACTCCACGGCTAGGTCCTGACATATTTGTACTCGTCGCGATTGTATAACCTACCCAGGCCTCTGGATCCAAATTTTCCTTGTTAGCGGCCCAACGCCAGGCGTTCAATACCTGCCCAGTCAATCGGATATAACTTAGTTTGGTCGGTGCTATCCATTTGCTTGGGAAATTATAAGACAGGGAAATATCCCTCAACTTGATGTAGTCTGCTTTTTGTACAAATTTATGTGCAGCATTATAGATATCCGATATATTACCGGATGCGGCAGAGATAAAAGCAGGGGCAATATCAGGATTATTTTCATCGCCAGGTTGTTTCCAATAATTCAACCAAAGCTTATCGAAATTACTGTTATAGTTTAGCTCTGCATATTTACTCAGGAACTCTGGGTGAACGCCGCGCATTACATGTCCACCGTTGTAAATAAACATAAAAGACAGTGTAAAGTCTTTGTATTTAAATCCATTTCTAAAAGAAACACTATACGGAGGTATTGTCGTTCCCTCGTAAATGAGATCGTCGACTGTCAGTTGCTGCGTACTTTCGACTAGGCTCCCGTCCGCCTTTCTTGCCAAAGGTCTCCCTTTATCGTTCAAGCCCGCGTAATCGATACTATACAAACTTCCCATCGGCACCCCAACACGATTTTGAGGCATATAGTAATAATAGTAAGGTGTATTTTGCTGTACAAAGAGATTCGTGATCTCATTTTTATTATAACTGAAATTCAGGGTACTGTTCCAACTAAATTGTTCATGTTGAATAATTTTGCCATTAAGCCCCAATTCAACACCCCTATTCTGCATATTGCCGTAATTGAGTAGTACAAGGTCCCAGCCTAATGTTGGATCTAAGGAGGTATTACCCAATAAGTCTCTCGTTTTTTTGTTGTAAAAATCGATACTTCCTGAAAGTCTATTTTTAAATAGGGAAAAATCCAGACCAGCATTCCATACCGATGTGCGTTCCCAACGCAATAATGGATTTGGAGGTGAATCAATTGTAGCCTGTAATTCGCCATTATACGGATTAACAGATTTACTTACTCTCGAGATCAAATATGGTCCGTTATCTTTTGGCACATTTCCGTTCACCCCATAGGTCATTCGTATTGCCCAACGGTCCAATGGTTCCCAATTTAATTTTGGCAATTGATACAGTGCGCCAATCGACCATAAAGGTTTGTATTGATTTTTGATATCTGTACCGAAAAGATTGGATTGATCCACCCGTATGCTTCCACTTAAGGTCAGTTTTTTGCTATATGTATACGATCCGTTCGCATAAAAAGAGACGAATCTATCAATGGCATCACGGAAGCCTTCATCTTTATTTCTGGAAATAGTATAACTGTTGAACAGTGCCTGAGTATTTGGAATCATTATACCAAACAATTCTTCGTTAATTCCTTTAAAGGCCAAGCTACTCTCATCATAACCATATTTAAAAATATTGGTATAACGATTGTGAACCTGTCTCCGTTCTGCACCCGCGATTGCGGCGATCTCATGTTTATCCCTAATATTATTCTGATAGTTGAATTGACCACGGATGGTATAGCTATTGACATCATTACGCTGCTCCAAGAATTGTCCGCCTTGCGGAATATTGCGCTTGATTACACCGTCTGTTCCAATTTGTGTGGCATCATTGACCATGCCAGCAACCGATTGAGCATTCTTTCTATTGATTGTACCCTTATACCCTTCGGTTCGTTCGTTTTGGTAAGATAGATCAAAATCCAATCCTTTAATGATTTTAAAGTTAGCCGCAAAATTGAAATTGATATACTTATTATAGAACTTTTCATGCACAGCTGAAACATGGTTCAACGGGATATAAGTTTCATCTTCCAAACCTAACCTGTTTAATCGGTCTATCTCAAATTGAGATTTGGATCCATACCATTGCGCAGGTGATCCATCTTCGTTACGCAATAAGAAATAGGAAGCTTTTGTCCCCACATATTTTTCATTAAAACCGATATAGTTATCATAGAAATTAAAGCCGATATCGCCTTCCCTGTTTTGGTTTTTTCCCAAGATGTTGGCTCTAAAATTGAACCAGTCAGTCACCTTAAAATTATTTTTAAGGCTGAATCCCAGCTCCTTATTCGTTGCCCTTCCTTTGTTATAGTCTCCTGGTTGTGTATAATTAAGCGAGTAGTGATAAGTGTAACGATCTGATCCACCAGAAATCGCCAAATTATGCTGTTGATCAAATCGGGTTGTGTTCAGAAATTCCTTCATTTGGGTAAATCGGTCACGATTACGATAGACGTCCAACTGCTTCTCCATTTCCTCTTCAGAGATCACTCCACCTTTGTGGTTATAAAGAATTCGGTAAACGTCGTTCATTGCTTTTCGGGGATCAATCGCTGCATAGTCACCTGATCTATAATTGAACATCTGTTTCTGAAAATCGACCAGTTCCGAACTGCTCATCTGATTGAGATACTTCCGGCTCGGGAGGCCACGGAAGGACAAGGTATTGCTATAATCAACCTTGGTTTTACCTGCAGTACCGATCTTTGTTGTGATCACGATAACACCGTTGGATGAACGTACACCATAGATTGAAGCTGCCGAAGCATCTTTTAAAACAGTGATAGACGCAATATCATTGGGATTGATCGCAGTGAGGTCACCTTCATAAGGCATACCATCCACAACAATTAATGGGGCGGCCTGAGCATTGATAGTTGAACGTCCACGGACTTCGATACCGAGATTATTTCTTTCATTTTGCGGGCTGGAGGTATTACGAACCAAATTTAGACCAGGAAGCAATCCATCAATCCGATCCAAAAGATTGGGTTGCAATCGTCCCTCCATATCTTTCGCCGTCACTTGTGCGAAGGAACCTGCAGCCCGCTCTTTATTGATTTTTTGATACCCGGTATTTACAGTGACATTAACTTCCTGCAATTGCGCATCTATTACATGTAGCCGAATTGTTCCAAGATCAGGTTTTACAGGTAGTGAAAGTGGCGAAAATCCGACCATTGTAATCTCTAACAAATTCTTTGTACTGACGTTACCGATTTCAAAATACCCATTTTGATCTGTAGTCGTACCCTGCGGTACACCTTTAACACGAATGGTTGCACCTTGTAATGGACGATCATTATCATCAACAATAAATCCCCTGATCAGTATTTTTTGATCTGATAAACCAGTGTATCTAGATATACTTGCTGCATTTTCGGCTTTTTCATGTACAACGATGATCTTCCCCTTAATTTCAAAACTAAGATTCAGATCATTCAATAATTTTTCGAGTGTTCCATTCAATGTGCCTTTTTCGATGTTCAGATTAACTTTCGTATCGGGATCAATCGTTTTCGCCGCCCATACATAGGAATAGCCCGTCTGTTTATTGATCGTCGAAAAAACCTTTCTCAACGAAACAGATTTTTCATGAATAGATACACTTTGTCCGTAAGTTTTAGCTCCAACATGAAGCAGGCAACAGGACATCATAATGGTTGTAAGCGATATACGCATAATGTTTCCCCTCCAATGCGACCTTCCCCAAAAGTCCGTCCGATCGCTGTTTTTCATAATTTCCGTTTGTCCGTGTAGGGCACGACAAACTTCTGCATAATTTTTATACATTTGTTTTAGGTTAAGAAATAAAATTCAGTTACAGTTAGCATTGCTTGACCAGAAGCCCTATTTGTTGCAAGCGTCTAGGGCTTCGTCTTTTCATTTAGATCGTTTTTTATCTACATAAATCGTATTTTCTTTAAATTTAAAATTGACTTTTCCTGTACTCTCTAATACATTGATAATATCTTTTAAACGGCTATTGCGTGACAGCATCCCCTCAAATTTTTCCGACTTTATCTCATGATCCAGGTAAATCACGTTGACATTATACCAAGCAGAAATATCCGCCATAATGACTGACAGCCGTTCCGAGTTGAATATAAAATAACCATCTTTTAGTGGATTGCCTATTTCAGTATCTATAACTCTGCGTTCAATGCGTCCCGTATTCATATATGCCTCTTCTCCCGGAGATAAAATAAGCTGTCTTTCTCCCTGCTGAACCCTTACTTTTCCTTCGTATAATGTGGTCTTAAAATCAGTTAAATTTCGATTTGCCTTAACATTAAAATGGGTGCCTAATACCGTCACGTGAATATCGCCGGTCTGAACAATAAATGGTTTCAATTTTGGTTGTTCTCCTGAAGGAGAATATTTCTTTGCTACTTCAAAGTAAGCTTCACCGACTAATCGAACTTGTCTGAGACTATCTATTTCGTAGTAATCCAATTGCGTTTCGGCATTCATCCAAACTTTGGTTCCATCCGGCAAGAGCACGGCCATTTTACCACCTTTAGGTGTTGAAATAAGCAAGCTATCATTTTCTTTAGCCTCACGAGCAGGTAGAGAAGTGAAAGATAACACCGTATCTTTAGGTGAAATTGCGATCGAATCACCATTTTTCAGATAGATTGTTCCTGCAATCCTGGCTGGAAGAATTTTGACGTCTGGACTGTCTTGATAGCCGGAATCGGTCAGATAATGGGTGAAAAACAATGTGAATGCACCAATTAGAATAGCAGCGATTCCATACAACCAAATCCTCCAGTAAGGGGAAATAGTTTTTGGAGTACCTAGATGCTCCTGTTCAAAAATCTCAAAGGAAGTTTCCCAATCATAGGCAGACAAGCCCTTCAAATCTTTAACCAATAACTCCTTGTTGTCCAACATATCATATACATCCTGGTTCGAAACCGCATTGAGGCGCCAAGAATCTAACTGTAATTGTTCGTCGTCACTTAATACCTCAAGCTTTGACTTACTCAATAAATAGATAATATGTTCGGTTGTATGCTCCATATTGTTTTATATACTTAAAACAATATTTCGATTTCGTTTCTCTAAAGAGATGGAGAATATCCTTGTATCCAATTGAAAATCAAATCTATAATTTACAACTTAATAATAAAGAAGAAGTAAGAGTAGACAAAAAAACTGATCAGGCCTAAGCCTTTGTCTCAGAAGTTCAATTCCTCTTTTCTTTTGATTGTATACCGTACTTGTGGTAATACCTAAGGAAACCGCAACTTCATGAGGACTTAAATCTTCAACGACCAGCTTGTATATTACATTTCGACATTGTTCTGGCAAGGTCTCTATTGCCCCGTGAACCTCACGTAGCGTTTCCAGATAGATCATTTGATGGCTGATTGGCAAGTCTATCAAATCGATCTGTGTGCTGTAATTATCAGCAAGCTCTTGTGATCTCTTATGTTGTTGAATCCGATTAAGTGCGGCATTTCTACAACTGGTATATAAAAAACTCCGGATCGACTCAAAATGATTAAAATCGTCCCGCCTTTCCCATAACTTTAAAAAGACATCTTGGACAATTTCCTCGATAATAACTTTATCCAAGCTCATTTTTTCGAGAAAATAACACATTGGACTATAAAAGGTTTTGTACAAGAACTTTAAACCTTCCCTTTCACCTTCACGAAAAGATTCGATGAAATCCTGTTTATTGCGTCCTTGATTTACCTTGTTTTTCACATTTCAATATTACTTAAATTTTAAATAATTATGAACCGTATGAGTTTAAAATTTCATTTTCTGTAAGTTATATATCCAAAAGGGTATAAATTACTTGCTATTTCTTATAATTCTAACGGTGCGGGCTCCTCATAATATTCCTCATTCCATTTCGCCAACTCGCACATAATTGGAATAAGTGCCTTGCCTTTTTCAGTCAAAGCGTATTCTACCCGAGGAGGTAATTCTTTAAATTCTTCTCTCAAAATAATTCCATCTTCCTCCAATTCTTTTAATGAGGAAGTCAGCACCTTTCTTGAAATATTTTCGATCAATGCATCAAGTTGCCCAAATCGGGCTTTCCGATCTCTTAGTGTGTATATAATAATGGGCTTCCATCTTGTTCCCAAAATTCCCATAGAGCGTTGCATCGCGCATGAACAATTCTTAAAATCAGTTCTTTTCATTGCCAAAACATTTGATAGTTACGCAAAGGTAACTACTTTATACTATCAATAGTTACAAAAATACACTATTTAAAATATCTTTGTAAAGAAACTCGCAAATGATATAAAAAAATGAGCATACAAACACTATTCAGTCCGTTCCAATACAAAAATCTTGTATTAAAAAACCGTTTCGTCATGGCACCCATGACACGAGCATTTTCTACTGACGGGGTCCCTGGAGATGTCGTTACAGGTTATTATGAACGACGGGCAGCAGGAGACGTTGGTTTGATTCTAACTGAAGGAACTGTCATCGAAAGGCCAGCGTCAAAAAACTTAAAGGACATTCCAAATTTTTATGGAGACCAAGCTTTAAACGGTTGGAAGAACATTCTAGATGCTGTCCACGCAAAAGGAGGTAAAATAGCACCTCAACTATGGCATGTAGGGTATACCCCCATGCAGTGGACTCCGCCCGCAGCTTTTGAAAGTCCCGACACAATGACTTTGGCCGATATAGAAAATACGATTCAAGCGTATGCTGATGCAGCAAAATCTGCAAAAGAGCTAGGTTTCGATGCCTTTGAAATACACGCAGCACATGGTTATTTGATTGATCAATTTTTTTGGGAAGGGATGAACCACAGATCAGATGAATTCGGTGGTAAAACGATAAAAGAGCGTTCCAGATTTGCAGTTGAAGTGGTGAAAGCAATGCGAAAAGCAGTGGGACCCGATTTTGTAATTATCATCAGACTATCACAATGGAAACAGCAAGATTACACTGCGAGATTAGCCCCTACCCCAAAGCTGATGGAAGATTGGATCTTACCATTAGCCGACGCGGGCGTGGATATTTTTCATGGAAGTCAACGACGCTATTGGGAGCCAGAATTTGAGGGCAGTGATTTAAATTTCGCCGGGTGGCTGAAAAAGGTCTCCGGTCAACCGACAATAACGGTGGGTTCAGTAGGACTTGATAAAGATTTTGGCGAAGTATTTACAAATTCAGAATTTAAGTCATCTCCAGCTTCACTAGACGAATTGGTACGTCGATACGAAAGAGGGGACTTTGATTTGGTCGCAGTAGGCCGGGCTATCTTACAAGATCCAAATTGGGTAAAAAAAGTTCAAGCAGAGCAATTTGAAGACTTATCTGTCTTTGAGGCCAAAAGCTTAGCAACTTTGTCTTAATCATATCAATGATCTAAGTATTTTGATGACCCCTATCAACAGCCATAAGATAAAAACACATAAAAGACTGTTATTAAACTTTATACATAAAACAAGATATCCACTCGTATTTGGGTATCTTGTTTTTAAGAAGTCTTAGGAAGTTCCATAACCTAAATATTAATCGCCTTTGGATATAGAGGCATTATTAATAACTTGCAGCCAAAATGTATTTAAACCTATCATCATGTCCGATGCACATGTTTATATAATTAGTGGATTAGGTGTCGACCGAAGAGTATTCAACAAAATAAATTTTAAGGACCTAAAAGTTACCTACCTGGAATGGATCGCCCCGGTTTCAACCGAATCAATTTCATGCTATGCGCGACGATTATCGACTAAAATTACGACAAAAAGCCCCGTTCTTATTGGTTTATCTTTTGGAGGGATGGTTGCCATGGAAATAGCTAAAATGATCGATGTAAGACAAGTTATTTTACTCGCATCTGCAAAAGATGATAACGAACTTCCTAAACTTTATAAACTTATCGCGACACTAAAGTTCCATAAATTTGTTCCTGCTCCAATTCTAAAATCACATCATATTTTATCAAATTATTTCTTTGGTGTTAGCTCAAAAGAAGATCAAAAGTTACTGAAACAAATACTTCGAGATACGGATACTAAATTTCTGTCTTGGGCGATTAATCAAATCCTCAATTGGAAAAACAGGGCTATCCCCAACAACTTGATCCATATCCATGGCAGCAAAGACCGCATTATCCCCATTAGAAATCTGATCCCCACTTTCGTTATTCAAGGAGCTGGTCATTTTATGACTATCACACATGCAAAAGAAATCGAAACGCTCTTACAGAAGATATTACTGAAAGATCCAAAGCATTCATAGCTTTATCTAATCAGTGACGATCTATCATTCCTTGCACCACGAATCCATTCTATCTGAACTAACAGCGCTATCCTCCTCCATTATATATAATCCTATTAAACAATAACAGTAAAAAAGAAGTTATAAAATAGAATATTGGTTTTCACAATTCATTCAGCGCGGTCATCAGATCTCAAATAAATACCAAGTATGTTCAAAAGACTTTTATTTTATTTCCTATTCGTTCATCTATTATGCTCTACAATGCAAGCACAACATAAACTCGCGCTGGATCCGAAACTGGAAGTCGCGGCATCTTTTGGACCATACCGTCCCATAGGCGTCAGCGCAACTTCGACAAATAGATTATTCGTATCATTTCCTAAACAAAACAAAGATTATCGATACGCCCTTACTGAAATCATTGATGGTAAAAGCATCCCTTATCCCAATGAAGCATGGAATAGCTCGGGGGACGAAAGCTCGCATTTTGTAAACGTTCAGGACATCTTTGTGGATGCACAAGACAACTTATGGGTATTAGACTCTAAACCATCAACCTCTGGGTCTATTTTTGGCCCGGATGGTGCTGCTTCCACCGGACAATTCAAACTCCTTAAAATCAATACAAAAAATAATCAGATAACACGTATCTATACATTTGACGATCTAGACAAAGCGAAATCAGGGTTGAACGACGTGCGCATTGACCTCAAAAGGAATCTAGCCTATCTTTCCGATCCTGGTCAGGCCGCAATAATTGTTCTTGACCTTCAATCGGGAAATAGTAGAAAAGTACTGGAAAAAAGTTTCTTCACATTAGCTGATCCGGAAGTTGTCATCTCCTATTCCGGCATAGACATGCGCTATAAGGACGGTAAACCTTTTCTTTCTCACGTTAACGGAATAGCGCTAAGTCATGACTTCAATTACTTCTATTTTAAGCCAATTAATAAAAAGCACTTATACCGCATCGCTACAAAGTACCTTGCGGATGATACACTATCCCAATCAGCCCTGCAAGACAAAGTAGAAAATATGGGAAATGTAGGCGTTACACATGGCTTGCTTGCGGATCGGAACGGCAACATTTATCTGACAACCTCAATGGATTACAGTATCAAATACCTGAGTCCTGATGGACAAATTCATCTCTTGACACAGGACCCCAGATTGCTATGGCCGGATTCTTTGGGTATAGATGGTAATGGTTATCTTTACTTTTCATGCGCACAACTATCCAGAGATGCGCAATGGAATAATGGCATAGACTGGGTTGAATTACCCTATCAGGTTTATAAAATAAAGTTGCCAAAGTGATGATGTTTACTTAAAAAAAAACGTACATGAAGTCATCGATAAAACAGTTCGCACTAGTACTGCTCAGCCTCGTCTATTCGTTATCAAACGCGCAAACAGATCGCCCTGTACTGGATATTATGCTCAATAATTATCAATATCCATATGAAGTACATTACTTGAATTTAAACAGTCAGGGTGAAAAAATAAAAATGGCGTATATGGATGTCAGCTCGCAGCAACCAAATGGTCACATCGTTTTACTACTCCATGGCAAAAATTTCAATGGTGCGTACTGGAAAACAACCATTCAGGCGCTAAACTCGGCTGGGTATCGCGTTATAATACCTGATCAGATTGGATTTGGCAAATCTTCGAAACCCACAGCTTATCAGTTTACTTTTCAGCAGCTAGCCCAAAATACAAAATTGCTTTTAGACAGATTGGGACTTAATAGGGTCGCCTTACTTGGCCACTCTATGGGTGGTGTGCTCGCAACGAGGTTTACATTAATGTATCCCGAAACTGTAGAAAAACTTGTATTAGAAAATCCCATTGGGCTGGAAGACTGGAAACTTGTCGCTCCTTATACTTCCATCGATCAAAATTTTCAAACGGAATTAAAAGCTGGATATGAATCTGCAAAAAAATACCAAAGTAGTTTCTATTACGACAACAAATGGAAGCCGGAATATGACGAGTGGGTATACCTGCTTACGGGGTGGACAAAAGCTAAGGATTATTCCATCGTCGCTATGGTAAATGCAAAGACATCAGACATGATCTTTACCCAACCTGTTGTTTATGAATTTCAACATATAAAAACCCCCACCCTTCTTATCATTGGCACGCGAGATAGAACTGCGATCGGTAAAGCCAATGTAAAAGATCCTAAAGTAGCCGCAAAAATGGGTCTGTATCAGTATTTGGGAAAGGAAACTCAGCAAAAAATTAAAGGATCAAAACTCGTTGAACTTGATAACGTCGGACACCTGCCCCATATTGAAGCGTTCGACCGATTTATCAAACCTCTTATTTCGTTTCTGAAAGACTGATACTATTATCTCTTCCGTCTAAGAGCTCCGCAAAAAGAGCTCTAGTATATTATTGTTGAATAATAACAATTATTCCTGCTTCACATTACTTTTCATCCACTTAATGCTATGGTATGTCTACGTTCTACGAAAAATAAGAAGTGTATAAACTGCGTTTAGCTCAAAAAAAGAAATTAGCCAGCAAACCGCTAATCAAAATCCCTTTTATCATTTATTCTTCACCGATAGAAAAGAAGGCAAAGCGCCCTGATTTCGACCATCAATATATTTAGCAAAAAAAATCAATAAAATTTTACAAAACTAATATTTTTAGTATATTTGAATATCAATTTTAGACAAGGTCTTTATGGAACAGGCAAAAGGATATGACAATAAGGAATTACATGTTGGCGATATTGTTCGCTTTCATACACCCTATCCGGATGAAGATCCTCATACAATCTTTATTGTACTTTGGTCGTATTACGATCCCGAAGGTAGATCATCCAGAGCTGAAGTGGTAAAATTTGATCCAGCTCTGAAGCATTATCCAATGATTCAAAAATGGTATATCCGGGATCTGGAAAGAGTACCAGAAGTCAGCCCTGAATTGCTCCAACAGATTGCGTTATTTATGAAAAGTAAATTAGGGAATGCGATCATAAGCAAGTTAATTGTTTAATTACAGTCCGACAGAAAAGTAAAAACAATGGAAAATAAATTTAAAGCAAACAGAGAATTTACGTCGCGTCCCATATGGACCGATTGGCGTGAGCAGCTTAAAGAAAGCGAGATAAATGGTTTATTTCAACGGCTCGAGGAAATGGACCGGGAGAAACTTGTTGATTGGCTCCAATGGTATAATCCCAAAGGTAATTACACTGATCGTAAATGTATGCATAATGGTGTTAAGCCTCTTTGTAAGTCAAAGGCGGTAGAATACACCTACAAAGCGATCTTGCGAAATCATACGAAAAAGCAGGTTAATCGTGTTTCGCATGGTCCAATACAACTTATGTTCAACAACTAATTGTTCAGCACATGGAATCTTTCATCAAACAGATTATCGGTTATCAATTACCAAAAATCATCGCAATGAATTCTCAGTCAAAGGATTGGCGCTATCAACTCCTGGATTTAAAAGATAAATCCCTTTTTGACAGGCTCACGCACATGAAACGTCAGGAGTTGCTGCAATGGCTTCAATGGAATGATTGCAATGGAATTTACACAGATTACGACTGCATTCGGAAAGGTATTCCTTTATTGACCAAAATGCAGGCTTTGACCACCGTCTATCATCACATTATGCGAGACCATGAAAATTGGGACGGCTATATGGGGAAAGAATATATCCGTGAAAATATCTTTTAAACAATCCGTATATTATCCTCTTTTAACATACTCTTCTAAGGTTCTTAGGTTTTTAATAGCATCACCGATAGTATTGTTAAAATAGACATACACTTCCTTTCCTTCAGCTAACCATTCCTTGATATAACCTTTATACTCATGTAAAACAGCATTCTCATAACTTCCCTTATAATCACCTTCTGGACCGTGAAAACGCAGATAGATGATATCATTTTCAGCATGCATCATATTGTATATTCCGCAACCATCTTTATCGTGTAACACCAAATTCATACCATAAGATTTTAATAAGATTAATGTTTTCTGACAATACCAAGACCGATGACGAAATTCAACGCAGATGTGCCAACCTAAACTTCGTGTATCTGTCGCAATGCATTTTAACAGTTCATCTAATTTGATCAGCAAAGAAAACGTGGCTGACGGAGGTAATTGTATTAATAAACATCCCTTCTTATTACCCACTGCGTTGATGATATCCAAAAATCTAACAACATCACTAGGTTCAAAAATCAAACCTTTTTGATGGGTAATTCCCTTCCAAAGCTTAAAAGTAAAACGAAAGTTATCACTTGTTTCCTGAGACCATCTAGCGACAGTTTCCTTACGGGGTATTTTGTAAAATGAGCTGTTTACCTCCAACGAATTAAACAATAGACTGTATACAGAAAGCCTACTTCTGTCCTTTAGACTGTCGGGAAAATAACTTTTATTCTTATAAGGCAACAGGATTCCACTTGTGCCTGAAAAATATTGAACCTCCATAACACTAGAACAATTGAAACGAACAAATAGATCAAATTTCAAATAATACTTTACAAGTCCACTACTTGAAATGGGCTGCGAACAATCTGCCGTAGGTTTCCATATGAACATATTCCGTTCTTTTTGACAATGATTTAGGTTTCTTTTGGAATTATGTTTATCTTTCTTCCAGCATAAAACATATCCCACCATTCCAAAGTTTTACAGAAATGAACGTTTCCAGCCATTGTCCACAATAGCGATTATTTCTTATCAATTCTCCCATCTTCATAAAGGGTATACGCCTCGCCATCGGCTTGTTGTAAGACAGTTTTTCCTTCGACAAAGATACCGCTGTGTGTAAAAACTGGGGCTGTGA
Source organism: Sphingobacterium sp. NGMCC 1.201703 (assembly GCF_047784615.1). Classification (NCBI taxonomy): domain Bacteria; kingdom Pseudomonadati; phylum Bacteroidota; class Sphingobacteriia; order Sphingobacteriales; family Sphingobacteriaceae; genus Sphingobacterium; species Sphingobacterium sp. NGMCC 1.201703. Next base: position 606,006 of record NZ_JBLOHD010000002.1, read on the forward strand.
TTATTTTGCCATTATAATCCATCAATCCCCAATGTTGGGGTGATTCCATATACATAATTCTATTCTTACCCGCGATATCAAGGAGCTGATATTTTAGCGGTACTACGATCTTCCCGTTACGATCGATAAAACCCTGTTTCCCATCTTTATCGACTTTGATCACCGTGCTGTCAATCTCCAACAAACTGTCGTCCAAAAAGATAGTTTCATATTGAGGTGGTACAACTTCTACCCCATTCACATCGATCAAACCTACACGTTGCTGGCTATCCTGTACTTCAAAAAAGCCAGATCGCGGTTTTGTTGATGTACTGAAATAGTTGGGTTGGACAATAACCTTTCCTGTTTTATCAACAATACCAACGGTCCCTAAAGCTCCATCAGCATCCGTCCGATAAAAAGTAGCAAGATTTTCGCCATCAAATCGTATAAATTGTTCATAGGCAGTATCTGGATTTTCCCAAATATCTTCGGCTGCATTATATTTCCCCTGCAATTGACTGATTGGCAAAATAGCCTCTTCCGAAGCTATTTTAGCAGCTTTGGTTGAACCTTGTCCTTGACAAGAACTGCTTATAAATACGATTATTGCTACCATGCCCATAATTTTATATGGATTGTTTATGCTCATACTATTTCAAAATTATATTTATTTATCAAATGTTATTTAAATCATGCAGCTTAAAACAGACAGATTTAAAAAGCGGAGGTCCGCACCCCACAATGAAGTCTTATCTATTAAAGCATTTTCTCAAACCTGTTAAAACCGATTGTTATCAACTGAAATAATTGTGGTGTAAACAATTTAGGTGAAGGCGGCATTTTCTTGGCTGCTCTGTTTAAGCTCCATTGGGCACGTTTCTCAAGCAGAAATTGCAATCGCTGTAGTGTTGTTAATCCAGGCAATGTGTAATATATACTATTTTCACCTTCTTTTCCTTGCATTTGAATATATCGCCCAGTAGTTACCTTGAATTTATTTTTTTCCTCAAAGCCGCGAATAAAGGAACTATCCTGATCAGCGATATCCCACATTGGATCACGAGGACAACAGACAGAGCCATAGCTTTCCTTCCTGTATACGGTTAGCATATCATCCGGAACCGCAGATTTGTCAAAATCAAGCAATGGGTTTTCTAGTCCTCCAAGGCGAGCTCTATCAACTTTTACATGATCCTCTTCCCGTCTTATAAAGTAGTAAAAATTAGTCGTTTCCGGTTCTACGCACATACCTTTCATTGCAGCCATTTTACTGACTTCAGCATAAAATTTCCAATCAGGAACAATAAGAATAAACTGCTTCAATTCGGGGTAAAACCCCAATGATTCCTTAAAAAGTCCGACTGGAATTTTGGCATTCAAATAAAATACATAGCTGGAATCTGTATTAAACTGCAATGGTATGTCCACGAGGTAATTCCCATTTAATACCGCCACATGATCATTATCAATCATTGTCACTTGCGAATACTTCTGGGCTAACCAGTCTGGCCTTACCATTTGCCGCTGATCGGCAACGCTAACAGCCTGCTTTATAGCTTTGCTTTTACAGGATACAATTAGCAAGAATAAAACACCTATTAAATAAAATCTATGGTTTGTTAAACATGTTCTCATTTGTCCGAAATTAATAGTGTTACCGCACAGCAGTAACTTTTATTCCCACACGATTTAAAAATTCTACCTGTTTCTCTAAACAAGTATCAGCTAAGACTGTTATTTTAGCTCTTTCGTCAGTAATATCTCTCAATAAGGCCTGTCTCGCACCTTTTTTTTGTTCATCTACATATTTGATCAACAACGGTCCATAACCATCCGCAATTCTTGTCATATAAGTCATTATGGTCGAATGAAAGCTCTTAGCGCTTTCACTGGGCGTCAATGCATTAACTTCACTCTTTATTCCCTTGATATAACTGTTCAATGCCTGTACTTCTTTTAGCGTCATTTCGTAGGATAATTCGTCAGCTTTATCTACATCATATGCTCCTTCCAACAATTTATTGTAGCTCTCATCCAACTTCTCCTTACATTGATAGAAAAGATCGGCAATCTTTTCGTTATAACCAAAATCCAGATTACCACCACAAGATGTCAATGCAAATGCACTGATGATTAATGTCAAAATAATAATTCTCATAGCTCATTTTTTAACAAATAACGTCTTTTCAAAACAGGCAATTTAAGTCAGTTAATATTCGCTGCTTGTTTTTTAAGATCCGTTATTATTTTGCTGTTTATAAAGATCAATTTTAAAGAAAGATCCCACATTTGTGTCCTTAATGAATGATAAAACCAGTTAAGAGATACGTTAGTTTGTTTCTTAAAAAAGAATTACGGAACTTAGAAAAAGAATACAGACCATTAGATGAAATTCAATAGAATGAAGAAAATCAATGACGAATCAAGAACGAAAAGAACTAAATAAAACATGATGAAAAAATTAGCTTTATTAATTATGTTCATTGGGATATCGGGTATGGTTTTCGGACAGGAAATTAGCCGCTCTACAACTGAGACGATTACGCGATCCGGGATCGGACTTGGTTCTGTAATTGCAGTTGTCACTTCATGGGATCGCAACAAATCTATTCTATGGGCATTGATCCATGGGATCTTAGGATGGCTCTATGTTATTTATTTTGCATTTACACGAAGTAATAATTCATAGGTACAGGAAGCGTATTCACAGTGCAATCCATTGTTTCATTACAACGCTGCAAAACAAAAAAAATAATCAGATAAAATCGAGGGATCATGAGCATGATACAAAATTTTCTCCGGGTCAATTCAGAAACATTGAATAGTTTTCTCACGGATAGTCGCCTGTTAAGAAATATGGTTTACAGCAAAGAGGCCGTACATTTGAACAATCTGATCGATATAGATAAAGCCTGGGAAGGTATTTTCTTTTTATTAACAGGAGAATCCATCGGAACCTACGATCAGGCCTCACCTCCTTTATCCTGGCTATTAGTTGGCCCCAATGACATCGACCGGAATCAGGACATGGGCTATGGTCCAGCGACCTATACGGATATCGAACAAACCAGACAGATTGATTTAGCGCTACAGGAAATTTCAGCAGCAGAATTAACACAGCGCTTTGACTCCATCATGATGTTAGAGAAAGATATATATCCCACAATTTGGGATGATGAAAATGCATTAGATTATCTGCTTCAATACTTCGAGGACTTGAAAGCATTTTATCATATGGCCGCATTACAGCATGAAGCGGTAATTCTATTTCTCAATTAAAGCGCAATTATCCCACACGACTAAAACATGATAATATAACCATGCATATTTCAGACAAGAGAAGTATCCACATTCAAGAATTAAAGGAAATAAATAACAACACCGTTTCGGACCTAGCTGCATTAACATTGGATATTGTTCAAGGGGGAGCCTCAGTAGGCTTTATGCAGGATATAAGTAAAGAAAAGGCAAGTGAATTCTGGCACAATGTACTGGCAAAGGTACAACAACAAAAAACAGTACTACTTGTCGCAAAAGACAGCCTAACTGAACAGATTGTTGGGACTGTACAATTGCAAATAGACCTTCCCCAAAATCAGCCCCACCGGGCAGATGTGGCAAAAATGTTGGTACATTCGTCTTTTCGACGTCTGGGTATAGCCGAGAATCTACTGCAACATATTGAAATCATCGCGAAGAAAATGAAAAAATCACTTCTGGTTTTAGACACCGTAACCGATAGTCCTGCCCATGCTTTATATCTAAAATGCGGCTGGAAAGTTGTGGGAAATATTCCGAATTATGCGCTTTTTCCGGATGGCACACCGTGTAGTACAACCTACTTTTATAAAAACATTCAATAATAGCTTCATTCACCAAGGAACCTCCAGTAGCTGTTAGCTAGTGGAGGTTCTTTCAACAAAAACGATGCATTAATTTTCAGTTATTTTTTGTACCACCTCGGCCCAGGTTTGCTTCCCATTTGGAAAATAAGGGTAGCCCCCGACATGATCTGCTCATGTGTGATATAGCTCGTTTCGAGCGGCTTCCCATCCAAAGTAACCGACTGGATGTAAATATTGGTTTTATTTACATGATCCGCTTTGACAGTAAACTTTTTCCCATTCGCAAGTTTAAATTCGCTATGTTCAAACAATGGGGTACCGATTTCATATCTTCCACCCACAGGATCTACCGGATAAAAACCCAGCGCACTGAAGACATACCAAGCAGACATCTGTCCGCAATCATCGTTTCCGCTTAACCCCGACGGCTTATTGAGATAGAGTTTTTCCATTACTTCAGCAGCATATTGCTGCGTTTTCCATGGTTGCCCGATTGCATTAAACAAATAGATAGCATGATGGCTAGGTTCATTTCCATGCGCATATTGTCCGATCATACCTGTGCTGAAAATAGGTAATTTACTTGTATCAGACGGGTGAAAGGTAAACATGCTGTCCAACTTCTGCCCGAAGCGCTCGTCTCCCCCCACAAGATTGATCAATCCGGGGATATCATGCTGAACTGACCAAAAATATTGCCAAGCATTACTTTCGCAGATATGCGCGCTGTATTCCTCCGGATCAAAGGGAGTTACAAATGCGCCCTGGCTATTACGTGGCTGCATAAAAGACGTAGTAGGATTATAGACATTTTTATAACTTTTTGCTCTTGCGAAAAAAGTTGATGCCACGGCTTTGTTTCCCATCTTTTCTGCCATCTTAGCAATGCAATGATCATCAAACGCATATTCGAGCGTACGTGACAAAGACCAGTTATCAGCATTGTATTTATCCACGATATCATAGGGAACATATCCCAGCTTTTTATACAACCCAATCCCCCTATAATTATCTATATTTGCCGTAGCCACACAAGCCGCCAATGCTTTATGCGCATCAAAATCACCTATTCCCTTCAAGTACGCATCTACAATAACCGGGATTGCATGATTACCGATCATCATATCTGTTTCACTACCGTAGATATTCCATACCGGCAAGCGACCATGCTGTTCGTAAAATGCAAGAAATGATTTAACCATATCATTTACCCGGCTTGGATCAAGGTAAGTAAATAAGGGGTGTGAAGCACGGTAGGTATCCCAAAGCGAAAAAGTACTATAATTTGTCCAGCCCTCAGCCTGATGCACCTTTCTATCCGCGCCAAAATAGGTTCCATCTACGTCTCCAAATATGGTAGGAGCCAACATTGAATGATACAGTGCTGTATAGAACTTCATTTTAGCTTCTTTGTCTGCGGTTTGGATGGTGATCTTACCAAGTTCCTTGTTCCAGCTTTTTTCAGCTTCTTTTAAATAATAATCGAAATCATCTTTTGGCACCTCTGCCTTCAGATTCTTGGAAGCACCGTCCATACTTACCCCCGAAAGTGCTGTACTAAGTGTTACCTGCTCACCGGCAGTTGTTTTAAAATCAAAACGTGCTTTGAAAGCCGTCCCTATGCGTTTGGATGATTTTGTAAGCGTATCAACATTTGATTGTATTGCTGAACTGTCTATATGAATTGCTTCGAAGGGCTTTGAAAACCGGGTTGCAAAATAGACACGCTGCCCTCTGGCCCAGCCCTCAGAAAATCGGTAGCCTCGTACGGTGACCGAATCGACCACCTCTATATATGAATCGGTGGTAGCGTCCCAATTCATCGCTTTTTTCAGATCCAAAAAAACAGCTGACTGCGCTTCAGGAAATGTATAACGTTGGATACCACAGCGCGGGCTTGCTGTTAACTCTACATCGATATTATAATCTGTCAGCTTTACCTTATAGTATCCCGCATGCGCCTGTTCATCCTGATGGGAAAACTTGGAATGAATGCCCAAAGGTTCCGCGGCTTCATGATAAGGCAATGTAACTGGCATAAACGATATATCATATAGATCCCCAGCTCCCGTCCCACTTAAATGGGTATGACTAAAGCCCGAAATCGTGCTATCGGGATAAAAATAACCCGAAATACGATCCCAACCGGGCAATCCATTATCCGGACTCAATTGCACCATACCAAAGGGCGATTGTGCTCCAGGATAGGTGTTACCCGTAAAATCTGTCCCTATAAAAGGATTGACTGATTTTGCATAAGAACCTTCAGCCGAATCCTGCTGTGAGGCACAGCTCAGTATTCCCAATAAACCTGCACCTGCCAGGTATTTCATATATTTCATAGTGTAGATAGCTTCTTTAATCTGCGTGTCATTTATCTGTCTCCCGTAACAATCAGGATATCTTTGCTATTGACCAAAACTTGATGGCTTATCTTAAAACCTCCTAATGGCTTTCCATCGACGATAATTTTTTTGATGAATTCTCCATTGCCCTCTTTTTGGCGTCTAATGGTCACACGATCAGACTTAGGATAATACTTTTTATCAAGTTGAATAGTTACTTTATCAAATACCGGAGTAACGATCGTATAATCTGGTCTGCCGGGACAAAAAGGATAAATTCCCATCATATTCATTAATGCCCAAGTCGACATTGTCCCTGTATCATCATTTCCCGGTATCCCACTGGGGCTATTCGTAAAATGTTTATCCAAAATCTGCTTAACCAATTTTTGTGTACGCCATTCTTCACCTTTTATCTCCGAAAAAACATGTGGATAAAGCATGTCAGGTTCATTGGTTACATCGAAATACCCCTTATCAAAAGTTGTTTGCAATCTAGCCACGAATTTCTTCTTCCCCCCCATCAGTTGAACTAAACCAGGGATATCAAATGGGATCGCAAAGCTATAATTCCAGGCATTTCCTTCATGAAAACCATGGTTAGGCTCAAAATTAGCTCCCATCAATGGGTTGAAAGGTGTCAAAAATGATCCATTCGGAAGAATAGGCCTAAATGTTCCATATTCTGGAGAATAGTAATGTTTGTAACCTTGCGCTCTTTTGCCAAAAGTCTGCGCATCTTTGGATTTTCCTAACGAGCTGGCCAGTTGTGCTAAATTCCAATCAGCGACATAATATTCGATTGCGTGGGAAACCGAATTATCAAAAGAATCACGTAGCGGAACATAACCATATTTTACATAATCGGCATTATCCGGACGGATTCGATTCGTCGAATCGGTGGTCGTTGCTGATTTCAAAAATGCCTCATAGGCGGTATCAATATCATAATCCCGAATGCCTTTCATCCAGGCATCTACAATAACAGGTACGGCTGGATCCCCATCCATTGTATAACTCTCACGGCTATAAAGTTCCCATTTAGGCATCCATCCATTTTCTTTATAGATATCAATCATAGAGCGAATCATACCAACCTGTTTTTCTGGATAGACCAGTGACATTAATGGTTGTACATTTCTGTAAGTATCCCATAAAGAGAATACCGTATAGCGGTTGTGATCTGCAACGAGGGTCTTTCTATTTTCCATAGCCGGATATTCGCCATTCACATCCTGTAATATATTAGGATGGATCATAGCATGATACATAGCTGTATAAAACACCGTTTTTTGATCTTCAGTACCTCCTTCTACCTGAATTTTTGACAATTCACTGTTCCACAAAGATGAAGCTTGCGTTCGGATCTGTTCAAATCCAAAACCTGGCTGCTCTGCCTCCAGATTTTTTCGGGCATTTTCAACACTCACGAAAGATACCGCCAACTGAACCTCCACACTTTCATTTTCCTGGACATCAAAGCTCAAGAAGGCGCCAAGATCATCTCCAGATAGTTGGCCTGAATAGTCGGTAAAAATCTTGTATTTGCCGGCATCCTTGTTCCAGTCGTTTTCCCATTTTTCACCCGCACGTTGAAATTTCCAGTACCCTTTTTTTGTGGGCTTTTTATTCAAACGCATCACGAAGAAAATAGGATATACGGCCTGATTGTTGGTATAACAGAACGAACCTAATAATTTCGAACCTTCAAGTTCCGTATCACTGACATAACGGACTGTAGCCCCTGTTTCATTCGTCAGTCCCTCGCCTAAATTGAGGAGAATATTCGCCTGTCCCTTCGGAAAAGTAAATTTTGACACTCCTACACGAGCTGTTGAGGACGCCTCTGTTTTGATACCGTATTTTTTTAACACATTACTATAATAGCCTGGATGAGCCTCTTCTTGCGTATAAGTACTTCCATATTGATGGTAGTCAACTTCCAGTTTTCCAGCTGTAGGCATCAATAACAAACTTCCCATATCCGGGCAACCTACACCACTCAGATTAACATGTGAAAAACCGGTAAAATAGCTATTACTATGTTCATAAGGTGTAGACCACCAACGCGCGTCCTTATCGAAGGCATTAAGTGAGGATCCCATTACATTGAAGGGGGACACATTCATTAAACCATGAGGTACCTGAGCTCCAGGATTGGTCGTCCCGTAATTACTCGTACCAATAAAAGGATTCACATAGTCTGTTGGCAGTTTTTGCGCAGACGCGTGCTTCCAAACAAATAATCCCAAAAGGAAATAGCGGATAAACTTGATCATATCATGTTGATAAAGGCAATCTACTTTTGTGCTACAATGAACAGCGGATTGCACATTTTTAAGTGTGGTCACAATACTACAGATAATACCAAAGATTTACAAATATCCGCTAAACATATATCTATCATTTTACAAATGTTAATAGGATTTAGCAAGAGTAAAAATAAACTTAAATCACCACGACTCTGCTGATTTTAAAGTACAGTCCCAATATCTGTGAATAGCAATCGGCGTATTGTCAACTCTGGAGGAAGATCTTTCAACAAAAAAATCCTGAAGCGGGGAACTCCAGGATTTTTACTAACTAACCAATTATTAACCTAAATTATGAAAACTACATTGATAACGCCATCCTTCGAGCTTTGTTATCCCCCTCCACTGTGTTTAACCAAACTTTAACAAACAGTCCTGCCTAACGAAGAAAGTAATAATCTGAATGTGTAGTTTCCCGTCAAAAGTTAATTTCAGTACGATCTGATTAATGCAACAATCCCCATTGCATATTCGGTTTATCGCCCATTTCCAAAACAAGTTCACCTCCTTTTAGCAATTCCGTTGCATCGAAATAAAATGTCTGCAGCGGTTTACCATTTAAAATCGCCCGTTGCACATACATATTCTTTTTGCTCGCATTTTTAGCTTTTATAACAAATTGATCTCCGCGCCCATATTGCCGTCCCAGTTTGATCTTAATTTCTTCAAAATATGGGCTACCAATTTCATAAATAGGTTTTGTTCGTGTCCCCCCATCCAGTTGGAATAATCCAATCGCATTCATGATATACCAGGCACTCATCTGTCCCTGATCCTCATCTCCCAGATAGGCATTGGAAATGCCCTGTCCATAATAGCGTTCACCGATAGACCGGCTCCATTTTTGTGTAAGCCATGGTTTGTTTAACCAGTTAAAAATATAAGCGAAATGCATAGACTGTTGATTTCCCTGAACCACAGGATAATCCCAATATTGATCATTTGGTCCATTATACCGCCATTTTTCACTTTCTCCGAACCCCCATTCCAAACGCTTTAGAAACACATCCTCACCAATCATTTTAGCCAATGCAGGAATATCCTGAGGCACAAAGAACGTTAACTGCCATGCATTGCCTTCAACATAATGATGATTGGCTCCGGATTTAAACGGGTCAAAGTCGCGATACCATTCACCCTTGGCATCTTTCATCCTCGCATATCCACTTTTAACATCTATTGCGTTCTTCCACCAGCTACCTCTATCATTAAAATAACCATATTCCTTTTCCTTTCCCAATGATTTTGCAAATTGTCCAACACTCCAGTCGTCAAAACTATATTCCAGGGAATTTGAGAAACGACCAAGGTCATAAGGAACATACTTATACTTTAGATAAACATCTAGATCACGATTACCTGCAAAACCACCTTCAAATTTCAGCGGACTTGTTGTCTGCATTTTCTTAACGGCTTCAAATGCCTTTGTAACATCGTAATCGCGTATTCCCATCTGATAGGCTCCTACAATCAAAGGAATTTCATGTTCAGCCACCATTACGGGAATATACTCCATCCCGGCGGGCCCTTTTGCCAGCCAGCCATCGGCATCATACATCGCCAATTGCGAACGCACCCATTTGTTCGACCACTCCGGTGTTACCAGGTTCCAGAACTGGTTTAAATTCCAGAATGTATTCCAGAACGCATCACATCCCAGGGCCAGATCCCCTGCCTGTTCCATCGTTCTGATCTTCTCGTCAGAAGATCGCCATTGACCATTGACATCGCTAAACGTATTACGGCTAGCCAAAGTGCGGTACATATTGGTGTAAAACTTCTCTTTTTCCAGATAGTCATTGCTCTTTATCTCCAGGCGACCTAATAATTCATTCCATACCCGGTGTTGATTTTCGACCACAGCTTCAAAAGACCAACCAAACGGATCTGAAAGTTCTGTTTTCAGATTTTCTGCTGCATTAGCTATACTGACATAGGAAATCCCAGTTCGCAATTGCACTTCCTTGTCTTTACGAACGTCGAACTCTACATACATACCTGCAAATTGAGCGCTGTCCGCATCCAGATCTGCCTTAGTTGTAACACGACTATCATGCCAGGTACCGAAATTGATAATTGGCTTATCAAACTCCATGACGAAATAAACGACATAATCCTGCTTGGCATCAGTAGACCAGACATTTTCGGACAACTGGCTACTATAACCGATAACCTTATAATCTGAAACCTTTTTAAGTGAGAGATCTTTGATCTTATAATCATATTCACCATTCACTTTAAGATCGATCATAACACGTCCGGTATCTGACTTATGATAGGTATATTTCTGGAAACTAGACCGCGTTCCCGCAGTAAGTTTTGCATCAATATCCTGATCGAGGAGGTGGACGGAGTAGTATCCCAATGGAGCCTGTTCACTTGTTTTATCTATTGCAGAACGGTAACCTGAATGCACACTATATTGGTCTCCCACACTAGTCTTCAATTGGCCCGCTGTCGGAAAAGTGCCAAGCCCTGCCATTGTCCATTCGTGTATATGGCTAAATGTACCAATGGATTCTATCGATGGCTCGTAACCAGCCTGCCAGCCGATATTCTGGTTATCGGGGCTGATCTTAACCATTCCAAATGGCATCCATGGTCCCGGTGCCAACATCCACCTGGAATGCGCAGCCCCTATCATGGTATTGACATAGTCCGAAACCCCACCTAATCGCTTTGGGGATCGTTTTATGAAAGCTGTACGAATTAATTTATCGTTGACATAGATGGCATATTTGCTTCGTACTTCCTTCGATGTATAAGGCATGGGAATCTCAAGTCGAGATACTCCTTTCTCATGAGTTTTATCATAGATTTTCTTCCCATCCAATAGTACTTTTATGCGCTCGTCATCTTTCAATTTCAAAAGGTCAACAAGCATATACTGTATACGTTCATTTCCATTTTTCAGTTCAAAATCCGATTGCCTTACCCCTTTTATTACTGAGGTGTAATCTGTTAACAATTTGACCTGCTCAGGCCCCAATAACTTAAAGGAATCGAACTCAACCCATCCTCCTTTTATTACGGTAAGGGTCACCTGATTAAATCCCGTCGAAATAAGATGGTCAGGTAATGCTATCCGTATGGTAGAGGCTCCAGACTTCGAACCCGTAGCTATCGGATCAACGGGGCCATCACTATTCTTGAGTTCGTAATTATAAGATTTACCATTGATTGCGATTTGTAAGGTCGGTTTATTCTGAGGATCACTATTTGCCAATTTTACTTCCAGAGCCCATTTCCCATTTTCAACCGGACCACTCAATACACTGTATAAATTCAGAAAATGGGTTCTTAGTCCAGAAGTTCCACCAGTCCCGCCCCATTCGTTGGCAGGTCCGGGTAACACATAGGGTAAATCTCGCGATAACGAAGATTGCCCAACCAAAAAATAATTGTCTTCGTAACCAAAATCGTGTTCAAGGAATTTTTTATAATCCTTTGGAGCCAGTGCGAATTCTCCACTGGAGCCATCAGAATTGCCCAGTTGCCAAATTGTAATTTCCTGTCCCGAAACAAGCTGCCCAGTCATTAACAGTAAACCGGCACAAACGGAAATGGGGAGATGCATTTTCATAATCGATGGATTTTATAATAAAAAATATGCAGTAAATGCTTATTCTAGTATTCGGTTCTTTTTACCTGTTTAAATTTATCTTCGCTTCCAATTCAGTTGAATAAGAAGAGTCGCCCCCAAGCATTCATTTAACCGGCGAAATATTGTATATACATAATAAAAAACAATACAAAGCACGATTAAAAGCTCAAAAGTTTAATTTAAGAACACAATAATACTATAAAAAATAAGAAATATCAAGTAAAAAATATAAATGTACATACATAGTAAAAACAAGAGATATTCTTATCTAAGCTGTTTGTTATCCCCTTAATAGGACTAAAGTTAAGGATGACTTAGCACCGTTAAAATAAAATCGAAAATTGAAATAATCAGGGAGAGGTATTTTTAAGAAAGGCCTAAATAAATTAAAATTTTTATGAAGATTCTATATAAAGCAGCACATGTCATTGGGTATTTTGAATCCAATAAACTATCTTTATATAATTTTAAATTACCTTGAAAATATAAAGATAGAAAGTAAAATCCGACATTTTATCATGCTGGACAATATTCTACCCATTTGTGTAGAACATTATTCCATTATACAACAGGAATTTAAGACAAAAAAGCCCCTCATTTAAATAGCGGGGTCAACTTATGCTTGGAAAGATCCATTTTAGGCCTTGGATTTAGGAAGAACTGTTATTGTTGTAAACTACTATTAAAAGTGACATTCGTCTAAGTGGAAATTTTGAAGCAACAATAGATCATCTTTGCCATTTTACAATATGAAAATAAAAATTGAAGATTTTTTTGAGCCGATACATGTTAAAGACAACTTTAGCCAAGATGATTATGAGATCGTCAACGCATTTATTAATTTCGCAAGATCCCTCAGTCGACTAACTTATCAGAGCATCTATCTAATTGACTATTCAAAGAAAAGTTTTTTATTTGTTTCCGACAATCCTATCTTTCTATGTGGAAGTTCCTCTGCGGAAGTGATGAAAGAAGGATATCATCATTATGTAAATAATGTTCCTGAAGATGATCTTCACTTATTAAAAAAGATAAACGATGTTGGATTTGATTTCTATGGCAAGTTATCTGCAGATGAGCGTTTAAAATACTCCATATCGTATGATTTTCATCTAAAACAGCCCGGCAGTAAACCGTTACTTGTTAACCACAAATTGAAGCCACTTTTACTGGATAACCATTCAAACCCCTGGATTGCACTCTGTTTGGTTTCTATGTCTTCGCATCCAAATGCTGGTAATATCAGATTCAAATCAGATGAAGATGGAAGGCAATTTGAATATGATCTGGTGAAAGATATCTGGGTTGAAACGCCGCGTGTTAAATTAAAACCCCGGGAAAAAGACATTTTACTTTTTTCTGCACAGGGTCTGACAATGGATCAGATTGCAGATCGGCTCTATGTATCTATTGATACTGTTAAATTTCACAAAAAACAGATATTTTCAAAGTTAAAAGTAAAGAGTATAACTGAAGCCACAGCATTAGCAATCGAGTTATCTCTTTTTTAAAAGGCGCTTAAATTCACTAATTGTTTTTGGAATCCAATAACATAGCTTTGGACATAGTCACAAATTTTTGGATGTCACTATCATTCCTACTACTGTACTGCGAAGTTTTATTTTTTTGGATAAAGGCCTCCAGCCATTCCGACTTAATATAGATGGGTAATGTCTCAGAATAAAAATAAATAATCGGATCTCCCAATTGATATGATTCTATTTCAAGTTTACGCAGCGTATTCACAACTTTCCGGTCACATTCGGCAATGATTAAACCATCCTCCATACTATAAGGGCCATAAAAAGCATCAAAAAGCATTTTTTTCAGAATATTAATCCGATTTCCCATAATTTTTCCTGAAATTACAAAACGTCCGATATGCCAAAAATTATCAACTCCGGGTATCAGCAGGTCATCGGTTTTAATACCAAATAGCTTTTGAATAGGTAAGCTGGTTTTCTTATCCCAATACGTAATTCGAATTGAGGCATGGATTTCATGATTTATCTTGCTCCGCAAAACATAATAAATAGATTGATCGAAAAAGACTGAATCCTCTCCTATCAAAGCATTATAGTCCGCATGATAATCCTCTTTTGAATACTTGTCAAGTTTATAGTGCTGTTGGAGGGTGGTCAAATAAAAATGGATAAGTTCAGGTAGCTCTGCACTATTAAGTTTGGTAAAATAATAATTTTCTGGTGTCCAGTTCATGCAGTTGAAATTCAATATTTTTTATAAAATAGCTTTTGTTGATTAGATCATCACAGAGACGCAGATGCAATACAAAAATATAATAATTATTGCAATCAATATAGGTCATTTCATTAACGCATAGACAAATAGTAGGATTCAGGAAAAACTTTTATGGGTTTATCTGTGGCAATATTGAATACAACCTGACAAACCATTCCAGCTAATAAATATAGCCCCAATGAGAGCTGTGGTGGTGGAGAATCCATAGCAATTTTACCGTATGCCAATAAAAAATCTTCCAACCATTTTGTATCAATATGCTGTTTCTGTAATCGATCAACAATAAATTTTCCGACATTGATCTCAAAGGCATGATGTTCTTTATCCAAAGAACGCAGATTGCGACTCTCTGCTGTAATGACAGTTAAAAACCCAGCCCAACCCAAATTGTAAGGATGCACAACAGGGATGTTATGCTCCGCCATATATTCATCAAATAAAAAAGGAATATCGGAGGAAAAGTCCAGGGCATTAATAGCGACTTTACAATTTAGATCAAGGCTATACAAATTGTTCCGGTCAAGAAATTCAGGATAAGCCGTAATCTTCGCTTCTGGATTTATGGCCATCAGGCGGTCTTTTAGCGCAATCGCCTTATTTACTCCAATATCCGCCACTACATAATTCTGACGATTAAGATTCGTCATTTCCACTGTATCGCCATCCACGATGATCAAATTTTCAAATCCCATACGTAATAGACACTCAGCGATATAACTCCCAATACCACAACCTCCAATAAGCACCGTAAAATCCTGAATACGTAGCTGTTCCTCTTCTTCAATATGAATGATATTTCGCTTGTATCTCAGACTCATTTTTCACAGAAATTTTGTATCCAATAAAGATAGGATTTAAAAATTATTAGATCACCTTTATCAATTAATCCTAAAATTGTTTCTTAAACCAATTGCAATGTATTGTTTATTGTTTCCGATCCGTATATTTACTGTTACAATAGATTCAATCATATTCATGCTCCGAATAAAATCTAAGAAAAAAATCCTGTTTTAAAACGATAAATCAAACAATGAAAAGTAAAATACAAATAATATATATTTTTATTACCCTATTGCTGTGCGTAGACATACTCGCTTACTACCTGGAAAAGATAAGTTTAATAGGCTATTTTAGTGACGTCTTGCTTTTCTGGATATGGCTAGGGCTGACTATGGCTGTTATCGTTATCTTCTGGAAAAAGATCCTGGCAAAGGTTATGCTGGCTATATTAATATTGGGATTAATTTGTAGCATCTTGCCAATGATGCTTCCATTTTACACAGTGATGTTGTCCATGTCTTCTTACGGCCTACGGATGAAAAAAGATCTAAATGAAAAATATCGTGCACAAATCGTTGGATATAGTGTTTTATCCCCGCCTTGGTTAGAAATCATTGAGAAAAGAGGAATAATTGAAAAAAGGGTTTTTAGTTGCACCGATAATAGCATAAATGGCGAAACAGAACTAAAGATAGGGAGCGCAAAAGATATCATTTTCAATTCGGAAACGGATAAAACACTTCTCATTACACTCTTTTATGGAGATAAAAACAAAACCATTACTTTTGATAAAACAACAGGAAAAATTATATTGTAAAGAAATTTCACGTTCAAAAAATAGTAAATTAGCAAAAACCACAAACGATCATCAGTAGAAAAATGGACAATACTAGAATTTATCGCATGTCATTTGCTGGAGTATATCCACATTATATACAAAAAGCAGAAAAAAAAGGTCGCACAATAGAAGAAGTCAATGAAATCATATTTTGGTTAACCGGCTATGATGAAACTTCCCTGAATCAAGTAATAGCTGATAAAATTGATTTTGAACACTTCTTCAGCCAGGCACCGAATTTCAACAGCAATGCAACAAAGATTACAGGTGTCATTTGCGGTTATCGTATAGAGGATATTGAAGATCCACTTGTTCAAAAAGTCCGTTATTTAGATAAACTGATTGATGAACTGGCGAAAGGCAAGTCAATGGAAAAAATTTTAAGAAAATAAATTCATCACCGAAGACCAAAACATTCCTTGCCTCTGTACATAAAACAGGTACAAAATTATTATGGATATATAAGATATTTCTTTCTCATCTCCTTATAACGTGTTAATCCAGGTTCCCAACTTTTTCGAATTTCTTCTTCAGAAACACCTTCAGTGACCTGTCGTCGAAAGGAATCAACACCAACCAATTTTTCTATACTTCCAATCTGCTTGGAAAATGACTGATCAAAGAATTTATCTTTTTCCGGAGAATTCCGATAGAGTTCCTGCATCCAGGAAAGGTTTATTTTCTTACTGTCCACCAGCTTCTGCAAATCATATTCACGTAGATCTAAACCATAACATACTTCATTCATAAAGAGAGGTGTTTCACTCATTCCCTTTTTACTCACAGGCGTAAACGAAAAACGATATACCTCTTTATAGGCTGGACTTCCAAAAACAGTAAAGGGATAATCCGTCCCCCTTCCATGATTGATCTTTACACCTTCAAAAAGGCAAGTACTTGGATAAAGGAGAATACTCTGTTCGGTATTTAAATTTGGAGAAGGATTAACCGGTAGTTTGTATAACATTTGATGATTATATCCTAGTACAGGTATGATCTTTAGCTTGCATTTTTTTGTCGTCGCCATCCAGCCCTCGCCGTTAATCATCTGGGCAAACTCTGCAATTGTCATCCCATGCGCAATCGGAACCGGAAACTGACCGATACCCGATTTATATTTCATATCCAATATAGGGCCATCGACCAAATACGCATTTGGATTAGGGCGATCTAAAATCAAGAGTTCCTTCTCATTTTCGGCACAGGCTTCCATGATGTCCCGAAGTGTGTTAATATTGGTGTAAAATCTTACCCCCATGTCTTGTACATCAAAGATGAAAACATCAATATCTTTTAGATCTTTCGATGAAGGCTTTTTTTTATTTCCGTAGAGCGAGATCACTGGAATTTTGGTTGCTGGATCGACTTCATCCCGCACTTTCGTTCCGTTGCTGGCATTTCCGCGAAATCCATGTTCAGGCCCAAATATTTTTACGATTTTAATTCCTCTGGCGAGTAGGCTATCCACAAGATGTTTTTCCTTGATCACGGTAGATGGATTACCCAAAATAGCTACACGCTTACCATTGAGGTAAGGTATATATTGCTCAGTTCGCTCTGCACCGGTTTGGATGTGATCATTACAGTAATTCATCCGGTCCTGCGCCCGAACAGCAACAACAGAAAGAAATAATGAAATAAAAATAAATACAATATTCATACTCGCTCGGTTTATAATAAATAAGTCGTTGATAAACAAACGATTCGGATTTTGCTAATGATTAAAGCTAATGATAAACCTTCATTTTCCAAAATCATTTTTTATCGATTATAACTATCGCCCAGGTTTTATATGATTAGAAAATCCGCTTACCTTTCTACTCTCGTATAAAAACGATCATGGAGTGCTGCTATTGGTAACAATGGCAGCATATTGCACTTATTTTGAAAACCATCATACATTTTATATTGACAAACCTATTTTATCCCATTACCTTTGGAATATTATCCTGATATTACGTTAAATCCGTTTGCAACGAATAGTAATCATCGGATAATAGGAGAATTTGATGTTTTTGCAAAAACATAATGGACAAAAATGGAAAAGCAGGTAAATGCAGGTGAATTTGTAGATAGATTTATGACTGGTAGTCTGGAACACCTAAAGTACCAGCAATCTCCTGTCAAGATCTTTCAGCTCAGTGAAATCGCTCCATATATTAAATTCCCTACACCGCCAATTTTTTTGGGATACAATCTCCTTGTACATATAACAGAAGGCCATTTTAAGCATAAGATCGGTGCAAAAGAATATGTGGTAAAAGCACCAGCGATTCTGATTAGCAACTATGGTAATATTTCGACGATCAAATCTGTGGACAAATCGGCAAAAGGACATTGTGTACTGATCAACGATAATGCGATGACTTCGATTTTTCGGGAACAGGAGATCCTGAATATCTTTAACATTTCACCGCTGCTCAACTTAGCTTCACAGGATAGTACCGACCTTAACGAGCTATTCAAATTGCTCTACAATGAATTACTTTCTGAGTCTCCTTATAAAGAACTCTTCGAAAGTTTACTAAAATCCCTTTTGCTAAAGATTATCAAGCTATCATCTTCCAATCAAGCACTCAACCGAAGGCAGGAAATTGCAATGATGTTCAAACAGCTTGTGCACAAAAACTTCAAAAAACAAAAACATATCGGCTTTTATGCTGACCGGCTCGCGGTGTCAACCAATTACCTAAACCGCTGCGTATTTTCGGTGTTCAAAAAGTCTTCCAAAGAACTGATCTTAGAAGTACTTATCATGCATAGTCAATTTCTTCTTTTTGAATCAAATAAAAGTATTGCCGATATCTGTTATGAGCTCGATTTTTCTGATCCCTCCTATTTCTCCCGTTTATTCAAAAAAATCGTAGGAATTTCCCCTACTTCTTATCGTAACAAGGCAACTTAATATTTTTCAGATATGCACGATTTGTCCTATCTTTTATACTGAAGTGGACAGACCGATCACAGCGATATGATTTATTTTTGTATAGCGATTGGGATGTAAGCAAAATTCACAGCTATTTTTTGAAGCTTTATCGTAAACATCTTCTATTGCAAATGTTTCATCATTTAATTAATATAGCGATGTCCAACGTTTTAGATCACACGAACAAAGCCCAAAATTTCGATTTATTTATCGGAAACTTTAAAGAAAGATTATCAACCTTATTCCATACGGAATACGACTATAATAACCTAAGCTTATCACGTGGTTTACCACCTCAGTTTTTAAGCGAAATCATGGCAATGAGACCATTGTCTGTTGCTATTCCCGAGTATCACGGAGGCCGTGGCCTACATGTAAAAGAATGTTTAGGAGTGCTTGCGGCGGCGTCTTATGAATCACTTTCACTGTCTTTGATCTTCGGGATCAATATCGCTTTATTCTTGGAGCCTTTTGCTAAATACGGTAATACCTTACTTCAGGAAAAAGTTTTCCATCAATTTCTAGAAAATAAAGCCATGGGTGGGCTGATGATTACTGAGCAAGCCTATGGTAGTGATGCCCTCAATATGCGTACCTCCTACCAACAGGATGGAGATAAATACCGCCTTAACGGAGAAAAACATTGGCAAGGTTTAACAGGTGCTGCTGACTTTTGGCTTGTTACTGCCCGAAAGAAAAATGAGAATGGTGAACTTGTACGTGATATAGATTTCTTTGTTACCGACAATTCCATCGAAGAACAAAAGATTGAAGTAACAAAAAAATACAATAGCTTAGGATTGTATGCTATTCCTTATGGTATCAATAAAATAAACATCGAAGTACCCGTCGACAATAGGTTAACACCAGAAAGCACTGGTATAAAACTGATGTTGGATACTTTACACCGGAGCAGACTTCAGTTTCCTGGAATGGGAATGGGATTCATAAAACGAATGCTGGATGAAGCCATGAAGCATTGCACGGAAAGACGTGTTAGTGGAATTCCATTGAACGAACTGGATTCGGTTAAGTTTCAGTTGTCTCGCTTGCAGGCTGCTTTTACGATATGTTCAGCGATGTGTGCATACAGTAGTTCGATCAGTTCAATTCAAAATGATCTTTCTGGCCACAGCGTGGATGCCAATAGTGTCAAGGCACTCGTGACCGACCTGATGCATGAATCTGCACAGATCTGTGTACAATTATCTGGAGCAAATGGTTATAGATTGGATCATGTTGCAGGTCGTGGCTTAGTAGATAGCAGACCTTTCCAAATTTTTGAAGGGTCAAACGAGATGCTCTATTCGCAAGTAGCGGAGGCAATCGCTAAACTGATGCGCAAAAGCAAAGAAAGCAATCTGCTTTCATTCCTGAAAATAAATCCGGCAACCGGACTTGCGGCTCCATTTTTCTCTTCTATTTTGAATTTCGACTTCCCGCTTCAACCTAAACAGCGCGAGATGGTGACTTTAGGAAAAATAATTGCACGTGTTGTTTGCTTCCAATATGTCCTGCAAATCAATAACGCTGGTTTTAATGATAAAATGACTGAAATTGCCCGTCAGCATATTAGTATGGATCTGTACATGTTGGTCGGTCAACTCTCCAATAACAATAATGCCGAACCGCTTATGCACTATGACGAAAAGGCTGATTGGATGGATTTCATCTCTTTATAAAAATTGACTGGGGCTGCGAAAAAATTTCATCGCAGTCCCTTTTTCTATTACATCTCTGCAATATCCCATTCCCAAACACTATGGTAGTGGCCAAGATTTTCTGCGTAATCAATAAATTTCTGGTAGAACGAATGAATCCCTATCGTCGCACTATCGCCAATGACGACCAACTTCTTTTTGGCCCTTGTCATGGCGACATTCATCCGTCTCACATCGGATAAAAACCCAATCTGTTGTTCGTTATTACTTCGCGTCAAACTGATATAAATAATATCTTTCTCCTGCCCTTGAAAACTATCAATGGTCTGTACTTTAATAATAGCAGCATACGGCCGTAATTCTTCATCCTGCTCCAACATTTCCTTTAATACAGACACTTGCTTCCGGTAAGGTGCTATTATCCCAATATTTGGCCATTGTTCGCTTGGAGAAGACCCTACCCAAGTTGCGATGGCTGCCTTTAAATGAGATTTCAGAAAACTGGCCTCCCCAAGATTATAGATGGCACCATCGCTTTCGGTTTCCTCAAAACCTGCCCCAGCCGTATCAATATATACAATCGGTTCCGAATCGTTTGCTATTGTCCAATGCGCAACCGAACAATCCGCTTTCAAGAGACCTCCATACAGAGCTGAGGACGGATAATTCATGATCTGCTCGTTCATTCGATATTGGATATCGAGCAACGAAATCGCTTCGGGATAAAGATTGATTAGTTTTTCAAACAGTGTATGGCTCAGCTTATTGCCTATACCTTTATTTGATTTCACTGTTGGTGAGAGTTGGCAATGATCTCCAGCCAACACCAATTTGTCTGCCTTTAATATCGGAATCCAGCAGGCAGGCTCCAGTGCCTGAGCAGCTTCGTCAATAACAACCGTCTCATATCTCCGGTTTCGTATAACATCTTGATTTGCCCCTACGAGCGTCGCGGTTATTACCTGAGAGCGATCGAGAATATCCGCTACGATAAAATCCTGAATCTTATCAACATCTTTCCGGATTCTGTAAGCTTCGTCGAACAATGCTTTTCTTTGTTCCCGCTCGGCCTTGCCAAAATTGCGTTTATATTTTTGGGCCATATCCGTATAAGTTCTAACTTGCTTTTGCAAGGACTTTATATCCTTATTCGCGCTATGACGATCTATTCTGCTGTCAAGGGTTAACTCCTGCAGATGTTCAGATACTTTAACCGGATTACCTATCCTAGTGACAGATATTCCAGCAGCATCTAAACGCTCTGTCAGTAGGTCAACCGCCGTATTGCTAGGTGCTACAACCAGTATCTGTTTTTGATTATTCTTGAGTAATGCGGCTATTGCCTTGATCAGCGTTGTCGTTTTCCCTGTCCCTGGAGGCCCATGTAAAAGTGCAATATCTGTTGTATCCAAAACCTGCTGAACGGCCTTATTCTGACCGAAATTAAGATCAGTATGCTCAAAATGTGCGTCTTTTTCTCTAATATGTAATTGTTCTCCACCAATAAGCTTTCTGATCAATTTACCTTTTCGTGGATCAGCTGCGAGCTCCTTTGCCTGTCGCAATGCATGCTCCATTTCACGGTATGAGTGCTCATCAAATAACAAGTCCACACCAAGTTTTCCCCTTCGACTCCAATCCGGCAGCTCATCTACACGAAATGAAATCCGCATACTTTCCTTATTAACCGAAGATATAATGCCGTCTATTCTGTCCGCATTTGGGTCGTGGTTTGAAAATAGAGAAACAGGCATCCCAAAACGAAACCGATGATCTACATCAAGGTGATTGGTTTTTTTTAAACTAACTGACAGATAATCACCCCGCCCCAGTTCGCTATCCGTGATCTGAATCGGAAACCAGGTCACCCCCTGCATTCTTCGTTCATTTAAACTGCTTTTCAATAATAATGCTTCATGCTGCATCTTATCATATTGCTGTTCTTCACCTAATAGCGTAATAAGTTCGTCGAAATAATTCATATCAGTACATTCGCTTTAATCAGACACAAAGTAACAGTTTTTTCAAGTACTTTACCGATCAGTTTTTATCCATGTTCTTTATTTTCCTGAGAAAATCGGGGTATTCTCTCATCAACAAGGTACACTTATCAAGAACTTTTAAAGCTGAGGTACAAAAGTCATAATTATTTCCTATCATTGACGATAAAGATTTGTTGATTAATTTTTCAAAATAAAAGCGGTTAAAATGAGTGCGATATTCCAACACGATAAAACGCAGAGCTGGACAGATCTAGGCGATGGTGTACAACGTAAAATATTAGTCTATAACGATGAATTGATGTTAATGAAAGTACGTTTTCAAAAAGGTGCAATCGGTGCCCTACATCAACACCCACATACACAAATATCTTATGTCAACGCCGGAAAATTTAGGTACCACATCGATGGCATAGATGAAATCTTAACTGTAGGTGATTCCTGTATTATTTACCCAAATTTAATCCACGGCTGTGAATGTCTTGAAGAAGGTGAATTGATAGATTCCTTTACACCACATCGAGAAGATTTCATTACATCATTGTAGCTAGAAAAAAAGGAATTTTACTGGTCCAACAAAACAATATTCGTTCAGAACAATCGTTTATTTACTTATGTTCAAAAATACTATTTCGCTCTTCTCCGCCAAAGTAGCCACGCTACTTCTCGGTCTTTCTTGCTGTATATTGCCATCTTTGCGCGCACAGGAAAAACCATTATCCATTGAAAAGATCAACTCACAACTATATCTTTATACGACTTATAATACTTTTGAGGGCACCAAATACGCTGCTAATGCGGTCTATCTAATCACCAAGAAAGGTGTTATTCTATTTGACACGCCTTGGGACTCGACACAATATCACCCGCTTTTGGACAGCATAAAACAAAAGCACCAGCTACCTGTCATTGCAGTATACGCTACCCATTGGCACGAGGATCGCGCGGGAGGCTTTGCATATTATAATCGTATGGGAATTCCAACCTATGCGACAAAAATGACCAATGACCTGCTTAAAGCAAATCATAAAGCCCAAGCTACGCATCTCGTTAAAGTCAACAAGACCTATAAAGTCGGTGGTCAATCCTTCGTTTTGAACTTTTTTGGCGCAGGACATTCGTTGGATAATGTCGTTGTCTGGTTTCCAGACTATCAAATTCTGGATGGGGGTTGCTTCATCAAAAGTTCGGAAGCCAAAGACTTGGGATTTGTTGCTGATGGTGATGTCAAAGCCTGGAAGCCTGCATTGGCAAGATTGTTAGCGAAGTATCCACAGATAAAAATGGTTATTCCGGGACATGACGCATGGAAGGACAATCAGCAGATAAAACGTACTGAGGAACTACTTACTGAGAAGCAATAAATAATAATATTTAAAAAAATAAAAAAGCAATTTTGTTTTTACAAAAAAGGTACTATCTTAGCGACAGAAAAAATAAGGGGCATTAGCTCATCTGGCTAGAGCGCTTCGCTGGCAGTGAAGAGGTGATCAGTTCGATCCTGATATGCTCCACAAACAAAAGAGGCTACTTTTCACAAGTAGCCTCTTTGTTGTTTTTATACATTGATCCGTTTTCCCGAAACATCATTTCAATTTGCAGTAATTCCTATTTGTAAGAATTAACTGATTTAGAAACTTTCCATGCACCATTTTCCTTCACAAGTGTGATCAAATCGGTCTTAGCGAAACCATCAAATTGCATGGTTACTTTTGCAATAGCGTAATCTGGTAATTCTTCAACGATCTGCGTTGTTGTTTTGCAGTTCATTTTTATTCCTTTTTGTTTTTTCAAGAACTCGATCATCTCCGAACGACTGTGATTTAAATCTTGTTTACCACAGATTTTCTGATTAAAATCAGAAGTGAATAGCTTATTTAAATTCCCCACCTGACCTTCGGTCATTGCACCAACATATTCATCAATCGCCAAATCTGCTGTAATTAAATTACGCTCTTCTGGTTTAACCGAAGCCATTGAGCAAGTAGAGATCGCTATCATTGCTGCCGCTACAAATGTTTTTACTAAAGTTTTCATATTTTTTTCTTTTATAATGTATTAGTATATTTTCTTTATTCTATTGTCGAAGACAAGCTAAATTTGTTGCAACTTTTTCTTATTTATTTTCTGATTCAAATTTAAGACAACTAATATGTTGATTCCATTACATTTAGATTAACATTACATTAAAATCGGTAAACGCTATTTTTTTCTAGGTGAATGAAATTCAGGCTTATTCAACCTATAGACAAAACGCGACATAACAGATAAAATATTCTTTACAATATTGTAATTCTGTGCAATTCCTCTTAGATTGCGTGCTTTCATGGCACACTACGACAGACGACATCCTTTTTTACATCAGCTTGTTTCCTTGACATTTTTATTGGGGATATTTCAATCTGAGCTCTATGCACAACGCCCAGTCAATGAAATAGAAATAACCACGCATATTTCGGACACAAGTAGGCAAAGGGATCTAATCGATATTGGCAAGGAGATACTCCATGTTAAGCCCCCACAATCCGTCGATAGTACTGGAAAAAAGGTTTACTTTTCATTCCTTCCTTTTTCGACAAATGTCCCTGGAGGGGGGCATGCATTAATTACAAGTACGACTGCAGGATTCTACCTGGGCGAGCGCAAAAGTACCTATATGTCTAAAGTAACTTTCACTCCCTATACCAATTTTGGAAAGCGATTCGGCTTACCTATCCGCTCCTATGTGTGGTTAAAAGATAATACATGGGTTATCGATGGTGATATCAGGCTATTAAAATACCCGCATGAAACCTGGGGAATAGGCAAAGAATATCACGGCGACCAACAGATCAATTTGGATTATACTTATTTTAGACTATATCAACACGCATTGAAAAGAATCCACGGCGGACTGTTTATGGGTATTGGTTATGATCTGGATTACCGTATGAATATCAAATCCACGAGTGCGGTTCCTCTTGAAGAATATACCTCCTACCCGTATGGTACAGCGTTGAAAGATCATACTATTTCCTCGGGACTCAGTCTTAACCTTATCTATGACACCCGGGCCAACTCGATCAATACCTGGTCTGGCAACTATGCCAATCTACAATTCCGCCTTAACCCGGTTTTCATGGGAAGTGATCAGAATTGGAAGTCCTTATTCCTCGAAATCAGGAGATACCATCGCTTGACCCAGGATCCGAATAAGCAGAATATGATTGCTGTGCGTAGCTTTTTCTGGACTGTTTTCAATAGCAAAGCACCTTACCTCGATTTACCCAATCTGGGCTGGGATCCTTACAACAGTTCCGGAAGAGGCTTCCCGGTAAGTCGGTTCCGTGGTAAATCGCTATTTTACCTAGAATCAGAATACCGCCGTGATATTACTGAGAACGGGCTATTTGGCTTTGTGGCTTTTATAAATCTCACCACCGTAAATGGGCCAAAAAACACCATGTTTGCAGACTGGAACATCGGGACGGGTGCAGGTGCTCGAATTAAATTCAACAAAAACTCGGGCACCAACATCGGCATAGACTATGGTGTTAGCACCAATCACCGTGGAGTAAGATTGACACTAGGTGAAGTATTTTAATCTTTAGCCCAAATGGTAGCTTTGATTTTTAAACTCCATGGAGGCGTAATAGCGATATTTCTCATTGTCTAACGGATAATCCCAACAACCCATTCGATGATAGATGTCGCCACCAAAACCAGTCTTGAATCTATAAAGTCCATACAATGGATGTGATGGATCAGCCTGAGGCGATACACCAAAGAAATCATACTCCGTACACCCTTTTTCCTTTGCCACCTGCATCGCACGCCATTGCAGAGCGTAAGTCGCCATATAATTACGGTTTTCGGAAGCAGAGGCACCGTAGAGATAAGTCCCGCGGTTTGCAGCAATAACCAGAAACATAGCCGCCAGAGGTTTATTGTCCACTTCAGCGACCAATAAAAAAACATCTGCCGGTGACAAGGTATCCGCTGCCTTTGCAGATAACACAATCTTGAAATAATTGATGTCATGCAAGAAAAAATTATTCCGGAGCGCAGTCTGCCGGTACAGCTCATACCAGATCTCCAGACTCTCTAAACCCAGAGAACGAACCTTTACACCTTTCCTTTCAGCCAAATGGATATTATAACGTGTCTTGGATTTCATATTGGCTAACAGGAGATCCTCCTCCTTCCTAAGATTCATAAAAATTGTATTCGAAGGAAGAATATCCGTATTCGCTTTGTGAAAATTCCAGTTTTCTGTATTAAAATTAAAACGCATTTCCTGGATTCGTTTTTCAGGTACACCCAACCAATTGCCATAAAGATCATAACAATCTTCCTCCTTCGCCCAATGCGATTCCCAGGATAGATCATAACGTATCATAATACAATTGGGAGGTAAACATGCGCGTAAGCTTTCCGAAAGCTGCTCTAAAAACAGGCCCTGATTTTCTTCCGAAGGTTCTATTTCAGGACCGTATGGTACATAAGCTATACTATGTTCACGATCTATCGCCTGAATGATGATTAATAGGTCACCAACAAAATAGGTATCGTCTTGGACGCCGATATAAAGATCGGATTGCTTGGATTTAAAATTAAAGGCTTTCGATTCTATCCCTTGCATCTTTTTCACGGCAGACCAATAGGCTGTTTGTTGAATAATACCTGTCTTATAAAGACCACTGACCTCTTTGTCACTTATATCTGCTATCATAACACCTTAATTCTTATCGGATATGTTCAAAAAACTCCATATCCTTTATCGATTTTAATATCCAAAAACGGCAAACTTAGCCAAAATGACCGGTTAAGTGAGTCGTCATTTGTCACTTTGTTGTTAATTTAAAAAAACAGCGCATGATTTTGACCAAAATCAGCTTTTTCACATTATTTAACGGCATTATATTATCAACTTGGTTGGTATTTTGGTTCAAAATTTAGGATATTTGTAGCCTAACAACTCTCCGACAATAATGGACAATAAAGCGATCTCTAAAATTTTTAAATTGTGTAGCCAATTAATGGAACTTCATAACGAAAATCCATTCCGAACAAAGGCTATGGCTAGTGCATCTTTTAAATTGGACAAATTGCCCTTTCGGATCGATGGTGCCTCGCTTGAAGAATTGAGCGCACAGCCGGGCATAGGAAAAAGTACCGCCGAAAAAGCGAAAGAGGTCGCACAAACCGGAACGTTTAAGGAGCTCCAGGACCTATTGGCGAATACGCCATCAGGAGTTGTTGAAATGTTGGCCATCAAAGGTCTCGGGCCTAAAAAAGTCCAGATAATCTGGCAAGACTTGGCCATAGAGAGTGTAGGTGAACTACTCTATGCCTGCAATGAAAACCGCCTTGTTGAAGCCAAGGGGTTTGGATTAAAAACGCAGGAAGAAATAAAGAAATCCATCGAATTTTCTATCTCCAATCAAGGTTGGTTCTTATACGCGAAAGTATTGTCCCAAGCTGATGCATTCTATGCTGTTTTAAAAACACATTTTCCTGCATCTCTCCTATCCTTTACAGGAGATTTTAGAAGAAAATGCGAGGTTCTGAGTACGGTAGACTTGCTCATTTCTGAAAGCATAGATGCCGTAGAAAAATTCCTAGGCGGTTATACTTTGGTACAGAAAACTGAAAATTCACTGGAAATCACCGATGAACTAGGTTTTACCTTCAAGGTTTTCAGTACGAATATCAATGATTTTTATCGGGACCTTATTCTCAGCACAGGATCGACCGCACACTTGGATCTTTTATTCAATATTCTTCCAGACTTGCCTTCACTTTCTAGTGAAGAAGCTATCTATCGTAACTTAAGGCTTGATTATATTGAACCGGAATTGCGCGAGGGTCTTGACGAAATTGAACGCGCGCAGAACCATACTTTACCTCAATTAATCCAATTTAAAGATCTCAAAGGGACACTGCACAACCACTCAACTTATAGTGATGGCGTGCATACCTTGGAGCAAATGGCTCTTCATTGTAAAGATGCATTAGGTCTCGAATATCTCGGAATATGTGATCACTCCAGAACGGCAGTTTATGCAAATGGTCTTTCCATCGAAAGATTGGAAGAGCAGTGGAAAGAAATTGCTAGCTTAAACGAAAAACTAGCCCCTTTTAAAATATTTAAAGGAATAGAATCCGATATTCTAAGCGACGGATCACTGGACTACCCCGATGAAGTATTAGCACAATTTGACTTTGTTGTCGCCTCTGTCCACTCCAACCTGAAGATGGATGAGGAGAAAGCAACTGCTCGATTGATCAAAGCAATTGAAAACCCATATACAACCATTTTGGGACACCCCACAGGTCGTCTGTTATTGAGCAGATCAGGTTATCCATTAGACTACAAAAAGATAATTGATGCCTGCGCCGCGAATAAGGTCGTCATCGAAATTAATGCAAATCCTTTAAGGCTAGATTTAGATTGGAGATTGCATCGCTATGCCGTGGAAAAGGGTGTATTGTTATCCATTAACCCTGATGCGCATCGCACGGAAGGGCTGTTGGACATGCAGTATGGTACCTTTGTTGCACAGAAAGGTGGTCTGGAAGCAAAAAATTGTCTAAATACATACTCCTTGACAGAGATTACAAACTATTTTTCCAATCGTAGATCTTAAAAAAGCTTATTATGTCGCATAAAACCAATGCAGTCCGCTTGTTGGATACGGCAAAAGTAAACTATGAATTAAGGGAGTATGAGGTGGATGATCATGACGTCAGCGCGGAGCATGTTGCCTTGTCCTTGGGTCTAATACCTGAAACACTTTATAAGACTTTAGTATTGAAAGGAAATATAGATCCTTACATTGTTGCTGTAATTCCCGGGAATGCGCAACTTGACTTAAAAAAGATCGCTAAAGCATCAGGTAATAAAAATTGTGAAATGCTCCCCATGAAGGATCTGCTAGCTGTAACGGGTTATATCCGTGGGGGCTGCTCACCTATTGGCATGAAAAAACTATTTCCAACATTTATCGAGGAAGCAGCTCAATTGGAAACAGAAATTTCTGTCAGCGCAGGAAAACGAGGCCTTCAAATGATATTAAATCCCAATGATTTAGCAACGCTGACCAAAGCGATCTGGTCCGATTTGATCAGCATTTAACACGAACCCTCACCCGATTTCAGCTCTTTCGTCCATACAACAAAATACGTTTAAACGGATATATTGCAGGGAATCTGGAAAAATGCTGTTTAATACCTGTCTTAAAAGCCTCAATAAAAACAGGTCGTTTATCTTCGTCCAGTCGCTCAATATAAGGGATCAATGCCGATCCGGAAATAAAGTCATAAAGTACTTCCGCTTCGGCAGCTATAATTGGGTATATACGAAGCGAGAGGTCCAATTCCTCCAAGCCCGAATGAAACAAAATCTTTGCATAGTCATCTATACTTAGCACCGATGAAGCCCTATTCCAACCATCCAAATAGCTTCGGTAAGGTTCTTCAGCAGCCAGCTCAGATAGCAGTTTATTTAAGACATTTTCTGGCTGGTAAGGCATCTGAACGGCCAATTGCCCACCACTACTCAATTTGGAAATGAGATGCGGAAAAAGCAGTTGGTGATCATCCAGCCATTGCAATGCCGCATTACTGAATATCAAATCCCAGGAACCCGCTGTCTCCAGAAATTTTTCAACACTACTATTTTCAAATTTCAGGTGTTCATGTTCAAGTTTACGGCTCATCGATAACATTTCTGGAGATGCATCTATTCCAAGAAATGTAGCCTGTGGAAATTTATCGCTTAAAATAGCGGTTTGCTCTCCGGTTCCACATCCGAGATCTACCGCTTTCATCGTTGCTTCCGAAGCTATTAGTTCGGATAGATCAAAAAAAGGTTTGAAACGGATGTCTTTAAACTTATTATAGATATCTGGATTCCAAGGCATAATATCTTTTATTTAAGTCCCAATGGGATAATACAATAGCTATTATTTAAATAGCTCCAAAATTTCAGCTACATCAACTTTTCCAAAATACGAAGTTAGATCTATGGTTTCCAACAGCGCTCTGATTTCTTCCAGTTGATGTTTTTTTCCAATCAATAGTTGCTCCAGTTCATGAATAGATTCAGAAGCAAAAAAATCCCCGAAAATCTTAGCATGCTCAATAGAACCTTTATGTACATCCAAATGCAATTCTATAAAACCAACTGGGATCTTGATTGCCTTTTTAAAATTATAATTCGGGGAGAAACCGAAATTCCAGTCCCAGGTTTCATATTTTTCCTTCGCCAGATGTTCGATATGCTGGATATCAGTTGCAGAGAAATGAATGACCTCCGCATCAGGATTTTCACGCTGCATCTCTGCGATCAATAGTTGCTTAAATTTTACCGTTGTAAAACCTTGAGGTAGATAACCGATCAGATTTGTCACCCTAGCACGGTTGGACTTGACAGCTTTATCAACAAATTTAAGCGGGTTTACCTTCAATGCATCGCTCAATATCTGCATCTGTGAATCAATTAGAATAGTACCATGCTGAACCATTTTACCATTTTTTGCGAGCTTAGCATTTCCACTAAACTTTTTTCCATCCACCAACAGATCATTCCTTCCCTCCAATTTTGCCGGAATATTCAATTTGTTCAAAACAGAAACAATGGGTTGTGTGAAGGTCGAAAAATCCATAAAATCGAGATTTCCCAATAGGGTGTGAAAAGAGAAGTTAAGATTTCCCAAATCATGATATACGGCTCCACCTCCAGACATTCTCCTCACGACCTTAATCTTATTATCATTTACATAATCAAGGTTAATTTCGGCCAAAGTATTCTGAAATTTGCCTATAATAATTGAGGGATCATTTATGTACAATAAGAAAATGGGTTCTTTCGGATATTTCGTGAGCAGGTATTCCTCAGAAGCAATATTGAAATAGGCATCATGGGAAGGCGAATCAATAATATACATCGTATTTTTATATTTTCTTAAAATTAACAAGAATTTAAATGGCTTGATTCATCTCAAACTCATAATTTTCGTCAATCCCACATTTTATCAGCGTCCTATTATAACAATCCTATTTACTACTAAAAGATTTCAAATAATGCCAAAAATAGCATTGTTCTCAGGACTGGATATATTTTATACAGCCCCCCTCAATTATTGATCTTTGCCCGTTTATCGCTTATTATAAAACCAATTACATCTAACTGTTTTACTATTCACACGATTAACGTTTAGAAGATCGTATTTTTTCTTCAAGATTCTTGATAATCAATGCGGAAAAGTCTTCTTTTACGATCTCTTCTGTCTGACATAAAGCTCCCGGACTAAAAACATTAATTTCCATAATGCGGTCACCCACGATATCCAAACCAACAAAATACATCCCATCCTGAATCAATTTGTCTTTGATTTTATCGACCATCAGCAGTAACTCCGATGATATCACCGCTGCCTGCGTTTTCGCTCCCTGATGTACGTTGCTCCGTATCTCGTTCTCCTGTTGCACGCGGTGAACAGCAGCATGTTTGCCATTAATGGAGATAGGTTCACCATTCAAGAGAAAAAAACGGATGTCACCGCCGCTCGCCTCCGGTAAATATTCCTGTCCGATTACATAGCCATCCCGGGCAATTGCTTCTACTGTTTGCTTGAGATTCTGCTGGTTATCTTTATTGATTAAAAACACATTTTTTCCACCCGAACCTTTTAGGGGTTTTAAAATAATCAATTTATTCTGTTGTTCAAAAAACTCGACCACATCGGCATAATTTCTAGTGACAATTGTTTTCGGTCGGATAGATTCGTCAAAACCTTCAAGATACAATTTGTTACTTGCCCGCCCCAAACTATCGGGATCATTAATGACCAGTACCCCTTTTTCTTTTAATAAGGAGGCGAACTGCAGCGCAGAAGAAGCTGCCCATGGCCGATTCACCATATCTAAAACAGGATCGAATCGGAGCCAAATGACATCCATCTTCTCCAATTCCATTTTTGTCTTTGTGGTAGCTCTCAATGCCTCCATCAACTGCTTTGCAGAGGTAATCTGTTGCGTAGGGAGAACCTCACGTACATGGGCGGCAATATGGGCAGATTCATAATAAAAATCGGCCAGCCCGATGTAATATACCGCATGCCCTAGCTGATGTGCCCTCAAGGCAAGAAGGGTTGTTGTGAAACGTTCTGTTTCCTTATGGGTTTGATTAATAACAAATGCTATCTTCATATAATATCGCTAAATTATTGGATCATCTGAAATATTCCTTTACTTTTCTTGAGGTTGGTTAATACATCTTTATAGGGTGAGGTCAAGTATTTGGGTGTTAACACCGGTGCATTCAATACACCCTTAAGCATTAATTCTTCAACGATGGGGATATAGTCCTCCCTGATCTTGCCCATAGTCAATAAGCTAAGATCCCGGCCACTTTTTATATAGTTGATCAGTTCGATTAAACCACTGAGGTATAAGGCATCTTTTGTCAGTCCCCCACTTCTAAAAACACGCATGGTCATCTGGAAGGCTGTTTCGGGCAAAAACTGATATTTATCTACCAGCAGTGCGAAGGTATCCAGAAAAGTATTTCCCTGTTGCATGTGGTATACCGCAACGACCCGGCCAGCCAATATCCGTAATCGATTATTCGTCAAGCCGCCAACAAGATATTCGGCCAGTACAGCCAGCCCTTCTTGAAGCTTCTCATAGCCAGGTACTCCAAGTCTAAAAAGACTAAAAGGCTGTTGTTTGCCATTATAATAAGTGACGATATGGGTCCCAACTTCATGTTGGATCAATGCCTGTACCCGATGTCGGGGCAGGCTATATTGTTTACTGATATTTAGCACGCCCTGATTCACCATCACCCCATAGATATCATCCCGCAGCCGCACCGTGGTACCAAAATTTGAATCCTGACTTTTTAAATAGTCGAGTTCAGCTTGCGCTAGTTTCGCAAACTCTTCCGCATAAACAATATCCTCCTCCTTGGTCTTATGCTCCCTATCCGTTGCAGTAATTGTCAAGATGGCTTGTGCTTTATCAAGCAATTTTTCATTTACGGTACCAAATACCTGCATGCTGCCCAGTAAAAAACCTTCTTTTCCCCGCTCACTCAGCATGCTCATCATCTGATCAAGTTCTTTGCGTTTATCCCGAAACAAATAAGCGATAGAAGGATCGTAAAGATCTTCAATATGCAGATTATAGAGGTTACGTTTTATGATATCGGGATCAATGGGCATGGGTCTATAATGAAAAACCGGAACCTTACGGTAATTACCTTTTTTGAATTGTAGCCAGGCATCATATGAATTGGTCGGTGTAACCAGCAATAGAAAATCAAATCGCTGACTTTCACGCGCCAATTTCTGATCGATCTCCCAAGCCAGTGGTAACATCTTTTTGGGGTGACTAATTTTAAACGATGTTGGTTTGGACAACGTGTGGATACGAATAAATTCAAAAAATGTTTTGGATAAACTTCGGGATATAGCCTCACGAAAATGGCGCAGATCTATGGGAAGTATCTGTTGATTAACCCCCAGCAGATACTTTGGTTTGATTTCCAACCCCATATATAAGATATTGCTATTTAGTTTATCCAATTGTATGCTCGCAGGAGAGAGACTTTGCGTCGCGTTGGTTTTTGTATCGGTCACAATTTCGACTTTGGTAATAGATTCCTCTGTCTCCAATTGCTTGCCGAGATACTGTGCAATGGATTGTACATTTTTTCGGGCAATATGAATCTGAATATCTTCCTCTTGTGTCGGAGCAGCAGTCCAGGCTTCTATGATCAGACAGGCACCAAATTCTTCCACTAGCTGATTAACTATCGGGGCAATCCAGTCGGATATATTCATTTCCGGGTCCTTCACCCTAAAATATGCGGGTTCGGATTTCACCAATTCCGCCAGCATAGGATCCGGACTAAAGAACTGCCGGTATAAAAATAAGTAAGGCACAACCTGATTGAACACCAATTTATTTTTTGGGGGTATCTGCACATGAAAAACTTCCTTATTCTTTATTTTTTTTAAAATACCCGCTAGCTGCTTCGCATTATCTTTCATAGGCAAAATAGGATTCGAGGCTGTCAATGGTTTGCATTAAAAGTTGCTTATACTCCTGTAACTTTTGAGGAAAAACCTCCCCTGTCCATTCATTCATAAAATCCTTGCGAAACTCTATTGAAAAAACGCAGCCGTAATCGCCAAATTGTTCATTTAAATAAGAAGAGAGGAAGCCACCCTTAAATTTAACGTTCTCACGTACATCGTAGGTTTGCCCATCTTTCCCAGTACGGAGCATAGCCATAAATGCACTAGTCAATTCCCGCCATTTGATGTGATTATGCGCTGTCCCAATATTAATCTGCGGATTATTTACTTTATCAATTATCGTCGTCGGCCCGTCACGACGCGCATTATAACTATGAATATCAAAAACAACAAAATAACCATAGCGATCGATGGTATGTTGTATCTGCTGTGCTATTTTTTGATACAACATGTCATACGTTTCATACAGTTGGTCTTTTATTTGTTGGGTTAAATCTGTACGCCAGACCTGAATTCCCCAGGATTGCTCTGGGGTCAAGTATATCGCGCCATTCTTATTCCTGTTTAAATCCAACTGGAACCTTGACGTACCACAGACAAAACGATTAAAGGGCAGTTCTGCCAAAATTGCTGTATAAGGATCCTCCTCACGTAAGCGATCTTCGGGAGAAATATGCAAATACGGTTCTAAATCCGCATCGATATGATGGCCATCATGGATAGCAAAAGCCCAAAAAGGGCTTCTATGATTTTCGATTTGATAGAGATAGGATAAAGACATGTAGTTTATATTAAACAGTTTCACGGATTATTTAGCTCACTCCGCTTAAGTAAACGCTTACGGATGACAAAAGGTTTGAAAAATAAAATACGCTAGACCGAACAAAATGATGTTTTACCGTTTTTGGATTAGAAAGCGTTAAAAATCGTTAAACAAACCATTTCGTTTATGTCTTGGCATCCTTATTGAAAGTTACTTACTAGTTTCATAAATTTAGGTTAATAATTAGTTAGTTTATAAAAAACCTGTTAGTCCCCGCTAACAGGTTTTTTATTTTTCTAATACGAAAAGAAAATGAATATTAGAATATTTTGCCGAAAATCGATATAGAAATACAAAAAAATGTTAAAAAATCTAAAAAAGTAAAAATAGTTGAAACATTTTCTGTTCCATTCACGTTATACTTGTACTTTTCATAAATTTAGGTTAATAATTGGTTAGGAAAACTCCTGTTGCTCCCCGCTTCAGGAGTTTCTGTTTATCAGTTATTTATAAAAGTTAAAAGTAATAGATAGCCTGAACAAAACTTTCGACTTTAATCTAGCTGCCACCTCCACGATTGAATGCTAAATTAAGGCATAGAGTTATAGGTCCCCCTCGTTTATTCAATTAAAAAGCAAATAATAAGTTAACAAAAAAATGACAATTTATTCATCTTAGGTAAATAAGTTTTGGCACAGGTATTGTACTGTTTTAAACATTCATAAATTTAGGTTAATAATTGGTTAGTTAAAACACTTGAAGTTCCCCGCTTCAAGTGTTTTTCGTTTAACGACTTACATAAAGAATCAAATCAATTGTTTAAGCGCAATTTCGTAGGCTCTCGAAGAAATGTGTGTGTGATCAGCGGAAGATTTCCGGATTTTTTCCAAAGCTTCAAAAATCACTTTTGAAACGTCTGAGAAAATGGCATCATCACTCATTTCAATATTTCGCTGCATTAAATAGGCAAATACCCTTGCCATACCGCAATTAGCGATAAAATCGGGTATCACAGCCACATGCTGGTCTGCGAACTCCATGACCGGACCATAAAATATTTCCTGATCAGCAAAAGGTACATTTGCTCCCGAAGAAATGACTTCAAGTCCATTTTCCATAAGCTGTTGTATCTGATCTTTCGAAACTAGACGTGATGCCGCCGCAGGGACGAAAATATCAGCCTTCACTCCCCAGATTTCCTTTTGAATCTGCTCAAAAGACATTAAATCCGGTGAATTAAGCTCATTTCCTTTACGGTCTAAGAATAACTGTGTAATAGCTGACTCGCTGAAGCCCTCCTGATTGATCAAACCACCCGCCCGATCAATAATTCCAACAATTTTCACCCCCAACTTAGCGAGATAGAAAGCCGCCGCCGCCGCAACATTTCCCCAGCCCTGAATAACCGCACGTTTTCCCCTACAGTCGCTTCCAAACAGTTTATAATAATGACGGATGGACTCCGAAACGCCATAACCTGTTATCATGTCAGCAACCTTGTATTTACGTTTTATATCGGGACTGTAGGTATTATCTTCCAATACTTTGGACACGCCATAGCGCAACTGTCCAATTTGATGGATACGGTTGCTCTCATTGACCTTAAAATGTCCATTCAATATTCCCTCTTGGGGATGCCATAGCCCGTATTCTTCTGTCAATGGAATGACATCATGAATTTCGTCAATATTAAGATCCCCGCCTGTCCCATAGTAATTTTTTAGTAAGGGCGTTACTACTTTAAACCAGCGGTCCAAAACCTCATTTTTACGAGAATCGTGTGGATCAAAATCAATACCGGATTTGGCTCCGCCAATTGCAGGACCTGAAACGGTGAACTTCACTTCCATAGTTTTGGCTAGGGACTCTACTTCATGCCGATCCAGACCTGCCCGCATTCGTGTGCCGCCACCAGCTGCACCACCGCGTAACGAATTGATAACCACCCAGCCCTTCGCATCTGTTTCACTGTCTTTCCACTCGAATACGATTTCCGGACTTCTATGCTCAAATGCACGCAATAATTCTTTCATACCCAACATATCCTTATAGGTTACCTCTACGTTCCTGTTCACGTTCTATCGCTTCAAAAAGGGCTTTAAAATTACCGGCACCAAAACTCTGTGCGCCTTTTCGCTGAATAATCTCATAGAATAAGGTAGGGCGATCTTCAACTGGTTTGGTGAAAATCTGAAGGAGGTATCCCTCATCATCGCGGTCTACCAAAATACCCAGTTCTTGGATAATTCGGATTTCTTCATCTATATCACCTACCCTTTCCGGTAGCATGTCGTAATATGCCTCTGGAGGAGCTCCCAAAAATTCCACCCCCCTGGATTTAAGCTCCCTCACCGTACGTACGATATCCTTCGTTGCCAATGCGGCATGTTGCACCCCCTCACCTTCATAAAATTCAAGATACTCTTCGATCTGAGATTTCTTTTTCCCTTCCGCAGGTTCATTAATCGGAAACTTGACATAGCCGTTGCCGTTACTCATCACCTTGCTCATTAATGCCGAATATTCAGTATTGATCTGCTTATCATCAAAGGACAGGATATTAACAAAGCCCATCACATCCTGATACCATTGAACCGTTTCATTCATTTTATTCCAACCGACATTGCCTACACAATGATCGACATAGAGCAACCCAGTCTCCGTTGGATTATAATCACTTTCCCATTTTTCATAGCCAGGCATAAATACTCCATTGTAATTCTTTCGTTCCACAAACAGATGTACCGTTTCGCCATACGTGTATATTCCTGCGGTCCATACCTCCCCTTGCTCATCCTTGAGTAACTGCGGTTCCTGATAGACCTTTGCCCCCCTTTTGGTAGTCTCCTCAAATGATTTTCGGGCATCATCAACCCATAGAGCCAATATCTTAACCCCGTCACCGTGCTTTTTGACATGCTCAGCGATAGGATGCTCTGATTTAAGCGCTGTGGTCAGCACTAGTCGTATTTTATCTTGTTTCAAGACATAGGAGGCACGGTCTCTAACACCAGTCTCTGGGCCCGCATATGCCTCCGACTGAAAACCAAAGGCTGTTTTGTAATAATGTGCAGCCTGCTTCGCATTTCCCACATAAAACTCTATGTAATCGGTTCCATTAATAGGTAGAAAATCTTGCGCTTGGGCAATCTTTTCTGCAAATGTATTTGCCATAATTTATATAAAGGTTATTCGTATTCAACTTAGCTCATCCAAGATTTAAAATAATCAGGATCTTCAATTTTTAGTGCTTCTTCGGTCAGCATCAGGGGGCGGAAAGGGTCGATCATGACCGCAAGCTCCTCCGTTTTAACTTGCCCTATACTCTTTTCTACCGTACCGGGGTGCGGCCCGTGTGGAATGCCCCCAGGGTGTAATGTGATCTGTCCTTTCTCCACGGATTTGCGGCTCATAAAATCACCATCTACATAATATAGTACTTCATCTGAATCAACGTTGCTGTGGTTATAAGGTGCAGGTATTGATTGTGGATGATAGTCATACAAGCGTGGGCAGAAACTGCACAATACAAATGTATCGGTCTCAAAGGTCTGATGAACAGGTGGTGGCTGATGCAATTTTCCGGTAATTGGCATAAAGTCATGAATGGAAAATGCCCAGGGAAAATGGTAACCATCCCAGCCGATAAAATCAAAGGGATGACTTCCGTAAATATACGGATAGATCAATCCCTGTTTCTTGATCTTCACCTCAAAATCACCAAACTGGTCAAAAGTCTCGAGATCCTGTGGTACACGGATATCCCGTTCGAAAAAAGGTGCATGTTCCATCATTTGACCAAATTCATTACGATACCGCTTTGGCGTACGTACCGGCGAAAAAGATTCAACAATAAATAGTCGGTTGTCTGTCTCATCGAATTCCATCTGGTAAATTGTACCTCGCGGAACAACCAGATAATCACCATACTGAAAAGGAATACTTCCATACCCTGTCTTGAGTTTCCCGGTACCACGATGCACGAAAATTATCTCATCGGCCTGACTATTTTTATAAAAATAATCTGTCATGGACTGACGTGGTGCAGCCAGGGAAATGTGCAGATCCTGATTGACCAGGACAGCTGTACGGCTCTCTAGGTAATCATTCTGGGGCTGTACCTGAAATCCTTTTAAACTGGTGTGTTTAAGATGTTTTTCCCGGGCAATCTTCGGTGTAACATCATAGGGTTCACGAATCTGTTTGACCAATGTAGGTGGGTGGCAATGATACACGAGCGAATAAAGACTGGAAAAGCCATGCGTTGAGACCAATTCTTCAGCATAGAGTGTTTGATCGGGCTTTCTAAAAACAGTATGTCGCTGTGCTGGAATTTGCCCTTGTTTAACATAAAATGGCATAATTCTACGATTTAAAAAACGGTTATAAAAAATAAATGAATATCAAGTTGCCAAATAGAATCGATTGGCAATAAGTTCGAAGGGATTAGTATTGGGCAAAAACAATATCAGCTATAATTGCTCTATTGAAAGCAATATAGGGCATGGATGACGCAAAGCGATGTATTCCACGATTGATCATTTTTGTAAGTTTATAATGTTATAATAAAGGTAAGAATATTTTTCTGTTTTCAAGTCAAGAAATATTTTTTTCGAAACTTATACGATATATTTGTGTCGCATTCAAAGTTTGAATAACCAATATAATATTCCGCTATGAGAATTGTTACGTGCGTAAATAACGGCCAACACGAATTAGGTATCATGATTAATGACCGAGTATACAGCTGCTCGGCGATAGCTCCTTCCCTTCCAACCAATATGGCTGATTTTTTAGTCCGTGGAGATGAAGCCATAAACGATTTAAAGTACTACCATTCGGCACTGCAGGAAGGGCGGATATCCAAGCCCTATCAACTCGTACAAGATAGTCAACTCATAGCCCCGGTACCCCATCCGACATCGGTACGTGACGCTTATGCTTTTCGACAACACGTAGCGACATCCAGAAGAAACCGTGGACTGGATATGATTCCTGAATTTGACGAATTCCCTGTTTTTTATTTCTCAAATCATCAGGCCATACAAGGCCCTGGCCCCGTACAATGTATGCCGCTGCATCTTGAGCAACTGGATTTTGAACTTGAGGTAGCCATCGTGATCAATAAAACAGGGATAAATATTCCCGCCGCCAAGGCTGATGACTATATCGCCGGATACATGATCATGAATGATTTCAGTGCCCGAAAACTCCAGCTGGATGAGATGAAATTAAGCTTGGGGCCAGCCAAAGGAAAGGATTTTGCTACGGCAATCGGCCCATGGTTGGTCACCAAGGATGAATTGGAACCCTATAAAATTAAGTCTACGGGAGATCATATCGGCGATCGCTATAATCTCAACATGTCTTGTCGCGTGAACGGTGAACAGGTTTCTTCCGGTAATTTTGCGACGATGCACTGGACATTTGCCGAAATTATTGAACGCGTATCCTATGGTGTACGTCTCTTTCCGGGGGATGTAATTGGTTCTGGAACAGTTGGAACGGGCTGTTTTTTAGAACTTAACGGTACCGGGCGTATGGAGAATCCGGCATATCAGGATCAATGGTTGCAGGTAGGCGACCAGATCGAACTGGAAGTAACAGGTTTGGGAACACTTTCCAACTCCGTTGCATTATACCATAATTAAAACTTTTCAACAAATGAATTCTTCTTTCGATACAGTCACTTTTGAACCATCAGCTGATAAAGCAATCGTTGATAATTTAATCAAATATGCCATTGCCCCCCGTCCCATCTGTTTTGCGAGTACCATCGATGCGACAGGCAAGGTTAACCTCAGTCCTTTCAGCTACTTCAACCTGATGTCACACCAGCCTCCAATATGTGTGTTCTCGCCCTTGCGTCGCATGCGTGATGGAAGTACCAAACATACACTGGACAATATTCAGGAAGTCAATGAGGTCGTCATCAATATCGTAAACTATGCGATGGTACAGCAACAATCACTGGCCAGCACAGAGTACAGCAAGGAGATCAATGAATTTGATAAATCGGGGTTTACGCCGATTCCGTCTTTACATGTTCGTCCGCCTCGAGTCGCAGAATCTCCAGTTCAATTAGAGTGCCGAGTAAGGGAAGTGATCGCCCTGAGCGAAGAACCCGGAGCGGGAAATCTCGTTATTGCAGAAGTCCTCTATATGCATGTGCACAAAGAATTATTACACAAAAACAATACGATAAAACAAGAGGAACTAGATCTGGTCGCCCGTCTCGGTGGTGACTGGTACTGCCGGGTAACCAATGAAAACCTCTTTATTGTTCCTAAACCACTTCGCAGTCTGGGTATTGGGGTCGATCAATTGCCAGAAAGCATCCGCTTTTCCAAAGTACTTACCGGAAACCACCTGGGACTATTGGCCAATGTAGAATCCTTACCTGTTTTAGAGCAGAATTCCCAAGAGGATAAATATTTAAACTATCTCAGGCTAAACTTTCAGCAAGGTTCGCCACAATTGACACAAAAAGTACATGAATACGCGGCGCAATTGTTGGATACAGAACAATTGGAAAAAGCATGGCAGGTGCTATTAAGCCTATAAGGAGCTTCAGGCGCAAAATACTACATATGAGTACAGCGATTAAAATATCGGGAACGCAAGTGCTATAGCAAACCCATAGAAATAACAAACACACAGAAATCCGGAAACATAGACCGACAGCTATGCTTCTTTTGGGCTTGAACTAGTCATAACCTGATCAGCTGCAGTGATTCCCTGATAAAAGGCTTCTTCAAAAATAGATATGCCGCTTAAATCAGAATGCGCAAAATAGACTTTGCCAGCGATAGGTTTCGCCAGTTCT
Source organism: Sphingobacterium sp. NGMCC 1.201703 (assembly GCF_047784615.1). NCBI lineage: Bacteria > Pseudomonadati > Bacteroidota > Sphingobacteriia > Sphingobacteriales > Sphingobacteriaceae > Sphingobacterium > Sphingobacterium sp. NGMCC 1.201703. The sequence continues at coordinate 648,176 of NZ_JBLOHD010000002.1, forward strand.
GTGCGCGCTTCGCTTGATAGAAAACCACTAACAGGACTGATCATACCATGTCCATGTCGAAAAATTTCTATACTGATGACTTCATTTTCTATTCCATAATGAGCCTTTCCCAAATCTTCCAGTATAAAATCTTTCCATTGCTGATCTGTCCAGTGGTACAGCTGTTTCCGGTTTACATTGAGGTCTCCATCTCCTAAACTGTGGTAATAGGTAATTACAAAAGGGCTTTGCAGCTGGTTCAGGCTTTGGTGCTGATCATAAACATAGCCCAATCCCTTTCCATTATAAATTATATTTTCCCAGGAAAGTGTCGCGCCATCCGTAAAAGGGAAACGGTGCAATACAATCGTTGCCACAATCCAGGGGGCATAATGAAATTCTTTCGTCAATGACTTACGGTTTGGCAGCAGATATTGGTTGACAAACTGCGGGCAGCAATTGATCACCTTCTGGGCTTTAATGGTCTTTGACACTTTCCCTTTACTGTCGAATACAAACACTTCCACCGCATCTTCCCTGACATCGATCTGATAAGCCAAATGCTGATTCAGTACCTTACCATCCGCATATTTTTTCAAGTGACTGACCAACCGTCCATTCCCTTCCTGCCAGGTGAGCACCAGATCCTGATAAGTGGACCAGTCATGCTTGCGGCTCGCAAAATAATGTATACCGGCAAAAGCGGAAGTAGCCAATATACCTGTTCCATAATCGTCCCGGCAGCAGTAGTTCACATAGCTATAGATCGCTTCGGTCTTATACCCTTCCGATTCCATCCATGATCGCATGCTCATAACATCTAGCCTTTTAAGATGGTCTGATTGTGAAGCACTGCGCATCGGAATATCAAAAACATACTTCCCATCAGCTCCTTTCAATCGCTTAAACTGATCCATTTGAACCATAAATCGATCTACTTCGGCTGTCTCCTGCGGCGATAATCCATAGTTGGGAACAATACCTTCCTGCCAGATATTATGAATAAAAAGTCGCTCCTGCGGAGCAAAGGACAATTGTTCCGCATCAAATAATGGAACACCTTCATTCGTCCAGCCGACGATAATTTTCGATTCCTCCAAAAACCGCAGCAGTTCAATATTGGAAGCATTTGGAATAGGAAGATAATGTGCTCCCAGCGGATAACGACTATAAGCATTCTCGCCATGACGCGCATTCCCCCCCACTTCCGATTCCATATCCAATAGCAGAAAATCTCCCCTTCCGTTCTGTTGCAAACGATAAGCCGCAGACAAGCCAGTTATACCGCCGCCGAGAATCAGAATGGGTATTTCAATAACTGTTGTCGGTTTGGGAAAATCGGGAAACCGAAGGCGATGCCCCAAAATATGATCTGTCCCTGTCAGCCGTAAAAAAATATGATTTGCTTTTTTCTTGCAGGCCTGAGCAAATTGCATTCCGATTGCCCCCAAGAATGCAAGCTTAAGGAAACCGCGTCGCGAGGGATTAAATCTTACTCCATTCTTCATCAAAATACCGCACTAAAATCTGATTGTCCAAACGATTTATTTCTACATGATCCGCACGCATGTCTGGTGGAAAATCAGTCAGTTCTCCAAAATGATAATTGTAATACCGTAGCTTGTCCACACGTCGGGTAATACGCTTAAACTGCTGCCTCATATCGGCCGAAAACAGACAGAATCCCCATTCGCCAAAGGAAGGCACATAGGTATGATAAGCGACTGTATTTGGAAAAACCGTACTGATCGTCTCATGGATACACCAGTACGATTTGGGAGCAAAATAAGGCGAGGTAGTCTGTACCGAAACCATGGTATAGGGCGTCATAAGCGGCGATAGACTTTGGTAAAAACTCGTCGTATATAACTTTCCAAGGCTATAGTTTGATGGGTCCGGAAAATCAATAATCATAACATCGTACTTTTCCTTCGCCGATTTTGCCCAGATAAATGCGTCCTGATTGATGACTTTTACCCGGGCATCTTTCAGCGAACCTTTGTTATGATTGACCAATAATTCATTGGTCTGGAATAACTTGGTCATCCCTTCATCCAGATCTACCAACGTCACTTTTTTTACACCGGGATATTTCAGGATCTCGCGGACAGCTAATCCGTCTCCACCACCAAATACCAGAACATTGGAAACATCTTTCGCCATAGACATCGCTGGATGCACCAACACCTCATGATACCGATATTCATCCTTGGTGTTGAACTGTAAATTATTGTTCAGAAACAATTGATATTCACCCTTGCTCTCCGTCAGAACGATACGTTGATAGGGTGTAGAATGCTTATAGATAATATTATTCCCATATAACTGACTTTCGGAATATTGAAGCAAGTTATCGGAATAAAAAAAGACAACCGAAAGCAGGGTCAGGCAAGCGATAGACTTGGCTTTTATCCAATTTGGATTTTTGAGCCTTTTCGCAAGATAGAAGGATAGAAAGACGCCTACCAGAATATTGATTATTCCGAAAAACAGGGATGTTCCCATTACGCCCAACTTGGGGATAAGCAGAATAGGAAACAGTACCGAAGCAATCAGCGCACCGATATAATCAAAGGCAAATACATTGGAAACCAAATCCCTAAACTGGACTCGGTCTTTTAGAATATTCATCAGTAAGGGTATCTCCATGCCGCAAAGACAGCCTGTCAGAAAAACAAAGAAATAGAGTACAAATTGAAAGTGCTCAACCTGCTGGAACAGTAAAAATAAAACGACTGAACTACAGCCACCGATAATCCCGATCAAAAGTTCAATGTCTATAAACCGATCAAAAAGGTTTTTCGTAATATACTTTGCCAAAAATGACCCCACCCCCATTGAGAATAGGTAGGTACCGATAATAAATGAAAACTGCTTGACTGAATCTCCCAACAGATAGCTCGCCAAAGCTCCTGCAACCAGCTCATAGATGAGCCCACAAGTAGCAATGATAAATACCGCAAATAAGAGAAAAATGGGCAGATTGCTCTTTTTACCCATGTATTGCCGCAGCTATTATGATCGATATGCCTAATATAAAAGCAGCAAAAACAATCGCCAAAGCCATATTCTTGTTCTTTACGATCTCCTGCCAGGACTTCTCGGGTGTCAGTCGCTCGATAAGCCAATAGGCCAATAACAATACAGCAATTCCAATAAGCGAATAAATCAATGATGCTGCAATTCCTTTATAAAACAATTCGTAATTCATTTTTATATCAATTTTTATTTATGACCTGAACCATATCCACTATAACTACCACCGCTACCGTAAAAAGATCGATAATAATGCGATCTTGATCCTGTATAGGTATGGTCTTCCAACGTGCTTGTCCGCAATGTAGTCCTACAATTGGTTGAGGAATTTACAAATAAGCTAACAGCAATGAAAAAAGCAAAAAAAGCAATTAAAGCTACCCCCAGCCAATCAAATTTTAATATATCAACGTAACTTAGTCCCTCTCCCCGAGCTACAAAATCCTTATTTTTAATTGCTAGCATATTATGTCTGAAAATCCCCACAAGGACCACGAGTCCCACTAGACAAGTAATCAAAAAAACATAACTGGTACCCCCGTACGTCAATTTATAATCTTCATTAAGTTCAAAATTAACAGCCATATCAGTGGAACCATTCGATGAAGAGGTCACAAAAACAAGGTGATAGACCCCCGGTTGGATACGACAAAAATCAACGGTCAATCCACTTGCATAATTAATGTCATTATTATCGTGGACAGCTGTACCGGTCTCTATAATCTCATTTGTTTTTTCATTAACTAGTTTGATCATCAGCTGGATGGGATGGTTCTTAGATTCCGATATTCCCTCCAGGACCAGTTTTTTAGGTTTATCGCCTTTTAATTCAAAGGAAGCACCGACAAATTCTGAATTTGTTTTTTTAGCGAAGAATTTTTCATCAAACTTATACTCATCCTTCCCAATCTGCCCCCAATTTAAAAACCAGAATAAAACGGCCAAAAGTAAAACAGCAAAAATTCCGATGTTTCTGAGTTTCGTGCCCGCGATTTCTTTTTGAGCTGTGTAGCTTTTATAAATATCAAAGATTTGATAATAGTCCTCATCATCTAGGTAAATCCCTTGATAATACTGCACATCGTTATCGATAAATTCCTGAGAAATAAACCGATCCTCATTAACGACCTGAATATAGGTATTGGTTGTTGACGGCGACTCCAGATCTTCGAACACAAATCCCTCCGCATAGACCACCGTTTGCTCCTCCGTATACTCGAGGTTGTATTTTACGTTATTGAACTTGCAGATATTACTCTGCGGCAAAAGCATCACCTTTTCCCGTTCAACGGTATGTAAAGCACATGCATAATCTACTCCATCGCTAAAGTAGATGTCTTCTCTATTCGCATTTAATCCCACAAACTCGTTGCCATATTCGCCATTTTTTGAATAGCGCTGTATCTTGGTGATGATCCAGTAGCTATTTTTCTTGAAGCGAACCAGTTCTCCCAAACTAGCCCATTGCATCATTAAAGGAGCGGAAAATTCCTTTACATAAGTTAATGTTTCAAGTGTTGAACCTTTAAAATAACTGTGGCAGTTGGCACAAACGAAGCCCGAAAAGTCAGTTACCTCGATTTTGAACTGGTGTACATGGCCACATTTTTTGCAAATTACATCCATATCCTATCGATTAACAACAGTTTCATTCATGACCGTTGCATTAAAATAGCTTTTAAAAACACTACCCAACAGCAAAACTTTTTCACTGTTATCTTTCAGATAATTACAGAGATAGACATCTAATGTCAATTGTCCAAACTCAGGCCATGTATGGATACAAATATGTGATTCCATCAGACAAATTGCAGCAGTAAATCCACCGCCCTCAAAAGAATGCGTGGAAATACCTACAATTTGTAAATTATGGATATTGATTTGCTTTTTTGTAAAGTCCAAAAAAGGTTCTATATTAGTCAATAACGATACCTCCTCCACCTGCAATGTCATCAGCAGATGTTTTCCCGGAGTATACTTTTCATTCATCAGAAATAACTGGATAAATTAAACATTCCAAATATAAAAAGTTTTACCTAATTTTTATACAACAGGAATCAATCATTTCACTCAGTGATTATTTAACGCCTCCTCTTTTGCGACCCGTATGCCGTCTTCTATCAGTTTTTTCAGGCTGGGCCGTATTGCGATTATAGCGCTAAGTTTACTTTCAGCCTCTTGCGTTAGCTCATATACATGATGCGCCCACGCGATCTCGTACAGTTCTACCAGTGCGAGCCAGTTATCTGTGATCTCTGTGTACAACTGATCAAAGATATCCTTCCAACTTTTCCTGTCAAAAGATTCCGAACGTAGTTTTCCGATACACGCATGTATGGCGACCAATTTCGAGTCTTCAATTGGTATATGCGATAAATTGGGTGTTTCCTCCGTTTTTTCGTCCACAGACGGATAAGTGTCTTTATCAGCTGCACCGGCAAAGACGGACACAATCTCAGCACCAACAGCCATGTCGTAAGTTCCCCATTCCGGTTTAAAATAAATTTCCATCCGATCATTTCGGTAGACTTCACAATCCTCAAATGAAATCAACACGACCTTGGTCTCTTGACGCAGGGCCTTCACAACAACACCTTCCACCACGATACCCGAAGAAAACCGCAAAGAACATCGTTTTCCTGGGCTAATGCCATAATCGCTCAATTCTTCATTCGAGAAATCAGCCAAATCTTTAGGACTGTTTTCCAACAAACCGACTGGAGAACCAAAGCCCTCCCGATGATAGTTTGTACCATGCTCCTCTAATTGCTTTCCTGAAAATGCCAGCGCAGTAGGGCCTACAGTTTGTAAATAGGAAATAGCCTGATCTGAGTTTGCTGTTTTAAAAACACCTGAGACTTGTAATCCGGAGCTATAAACGGATGTACATACCGCTTGACAGTCAATCGCTTTTTCCAAACTTTGTTTGCCTCCGACCCGAAAAGCCATAGTATCTGCAAACTGGTTCAGAACTTTCATTAAATGCTCAAAATCCGGTGTCACGAACAACTGTGGCTGTGGCTTCGTAATATCATAGGCATAGTTCACAGCATGTAGATCATATGGAAGTTTAGGCACCGATTTTTGCATACAGCTGGCGCTCTCACCGATCGAAGACAATAAGCCTGCCCCATAGATTTTCGGATCTTCCAAACTGCCTATTAGCCCATACTCCACCGTCCACCAATGCAATCTGCTCAATAAGGCCATCTCCGAAGGCTCACCCATATTGTCCTGAACGGTTTTCAAATGGCTTTCAGCTTCCGCTAATTCCGCTTCGGTCGTACCGGCATGTTCTTTTAAAATGGACAAGTGGCGAATGGCTTCATACAGTTCAAAATCCTTACGGGAGGATAGTGCTTTTGTTCCAATTTCCCCAAAATACTGCAAATAAACGGCATAGTCTGGCTCACCGATAATCGGCGCATGTCCTGACGATTCGTGGATAATATCTGGAGCCGGCGTATATTCGATATGTTCCAATTGCCGGATATCTGCCGCTATGACCAATACCCGATGTGCCTGAAATTCCATAAAAGCCGACGGTGGTATAAATCCATCAACTGTTACTGCTCCCCAGCCAATTAATTTCAGACTATCATTCATTTGTTGCAGATCTGGTATACGCGCAATGGATAAGCCCGCTTTCTTCAATCCCGGGATATATGGGTAATAAGCGACGTCTTTTAAAAAGGAATAATTCTGACGCATGACATAGCGCCACAGGGCTTGATCTAAAGCTGTATAACGTTCATATTGCTGGGCGACTACAAAGCGCTTTAAATGTTTTGGCAACTGCTCCAAAACAACATTATTATATGTTTCCATTTATAATCGGTATCAAAGTAAAGTATGAGACTTTGTATGAAGGTAGAAAATAATTGTGGTTTCCGAAAGAGCAACCTTGCATTTCCACGCTTTTTTACAAAACATCTTAAAGGTATATCTACTAAAACCTTCCTAAACAATTTTAAAAAAACTTCTTTTTCCTAATTTAATTTTAAAACCAATCCCCAGATCAACACACAGATCAGCATCCAGACATTTGTTTGAGTCAATTTGTACTGCCCCTTCAGCAATGAGTCTGCGAATCGCGGACTTACTCAGATCTTTCTTTAAAAAGTGACAAAGGTCAACAAGCTTTGCAACAGTACCCAATTGCGCATTAATATACTGTAACGATATCTCTTCAAATTTTTTATCATCAAATGATTTCTGCTGGAACTGTTTAGCAAAAAAATCCAATGCAGCTGCGGCAGCCTCCAGATCATGGTATTGGGCCACGAGATTATGCGCAATAAGCTTTTTGACTTCCATCGGATTTTCGCCTAATTCCACTCTTGATTTTAGTACCTTCTTTTCTGTCGGGCTAAAGTCCGTCGTGAGGTCAATATAATCTGGGATTAAGCTGTCAGGAATAGACATCGCCTTGCCAAACATTTCATTCGGTTCATCCAGCAACCCAATGGTATTGTGCAGCGATTTGCTCATTTTCTCTTTGCCATCCAGTCCTCTGAGCAATGGCATACATAAGACAAGCTGAGGATCGAGGTTAAAAGATTCCTGAATTTGACGTCCCATTGCACAATTAAACAATTGGTCTGTCCCTCCCATTTCTATATCGCTTTTGATGTGTACAGAATCAAAACCCTGCAATATCGGATAGATAAGTTCATGCATGGCAATCGGCTGATTATCTGTATAGCGCCTGTGAAAATCATGCCGTTGCATCAGCTGCGCGACCGTCACTTTTGAAACAAGCTGAATAACCTCTGCAAAATCTAATTTATCCAACCAATCCCCATTAAAGACGACCTTTGTCTTTGACACATCGATAATTTTAGCTAATTGTGCAATATAGGTAGCCGTATTGTTAGCTATTTTTTCCTGATTCAAAGGCTTGCGCGCTTTATTTTTGCCTGTTGGATCACCTATTCGCGCAGTAAAACTCCCAATCAAAACCACGATTTCATGACCCAATTCCTGAAATTGCCTAAGTTTTTTCAATACCACAGCATGCCCCAAATGAAGATCTGGAGCTGTGGGATCAAACCCGAGTTTGATAACCAGCGGGTGCCCGGTTTCTTTAGATTGTTGCAATTTGGATCTCAGCCCATTCTTGGGCAACATAATTTCAATGTTTTCTTCTAAATCTGTTAACATAATGCTATAAAAACAAAAAAGCCCGAACGTTATGTTCGGGCTTAGCTATATAAATAATTAAATTTTCTAAATTTTAATAGGCATAAGGTTCCCGAACTACTATCGGGAGATAATAATTTGAGAAAAATGGAAGACGTAATATATTGTTCATTTTCTTCATTGCCTTAACAAAGGTAAGGCTATATTTCTAAAATCCAAAAAACTCAAAATAATATAGCAAACCATCCGCTCCTGTTCACGCTGCTCTGATGGCCTCAATCAACTCTTATCGGACACCCAACTATATCCATTAAATTTGTATCAAAAATCCTACTAGACGTGATTCTCATCTCCTTTTTTAGATACAGTATCCTTGCTTTTCTCCAGTAGCCTACCTTCGGCACTATATACATATCGCTCGATCCGGCCATTTCGCTTTTTCTCAACGATTTTCTTCAATAATAATTGGTTCTTAAAATATTCCCTGTAGTTCACGTCGTTGATTTTGTACAGCCGCTCGACTAGATTGTTATGCTGATATAATTCCGTATAATTGATTTTATCCTTCTTATACGTGTGTCTAAGTAGCTGACCATCTCTATTGAACGACTTGGATTCAACGACCTGACCGACACAATCCAATTTTGCCTTATAAAGTAATTTATTATCCCGGCTGTAGTCAGACCTACTATGGTCAAATTCATTTTCAATGGTATAGTAGGTATCAAAAAATGTCTTTAACACTTTCTTCTTCCCTAAATTTGGTTGATAAATCACGATCTTCTCCTGGCTAATTTTGCCATTTCGAAAATCACGCTGTACACTCGAAGTATCTGTAATGATATACTGCAGATCCAACGTTGCATCGATAAGCACATCGATTTGCTCCATCACACCATGCCGCACCTGAGCCACAGCACGTTTTCCATCTTTTTCAATCTTAAAATTTCCATCCACTAACCCCTCTTTATTGACGGCAATAAAAGCGTTCGAGGCACCCATAAATTGGTTCTGTTGCAGAATATATTTTCCCTGCTTCAATTTTGTAACTTTTCCTTTTTCAACGATCCTAATGGTATCTTTTGGAGATTCTGATAAATGTAACTGATACCGGTCTTTGTCCAAACGAACATACTCCTGTGCTACCACTATTTGCCCCGATAGAGCAATAGCTGGAAATAAGAAAAAAATCAATTTCAACATATTGTAATAAGTTTGTTGCAATACATATAATACAATTATTGCTCCAAAACCAGAAGATCGAACCAAACGAAATACAAATAGTGAATATAATGCCATACAAAATAGCTTATAGAAAAAGAAAAGGGAGAAATACCCTAAGGTAGATCTCCCTTTTATGTTGTTCAGGAACCGATCGTAATTAGACTGACTCCAAATATTGAGCGTAGCAATAGCCCTCTTCATTGTCTGTGGTCCGCACCAACCACCATTGATCATTTGCTTTGCTAATCAGTGTGATAATTTCACCTTTTGCAGCTTTTCCCACGATAGGCTGGTCTGTCCCTGGGCCCTTTCTGATATTTAAATTGCTATTCTCTGTAATCACCCTAACCTGACTACCCGGAACCTCAGTGGCCACGTCTACGTTTAAGACTACATCACCGGTCTGGAAGTTAGGATCGATATTTCCGTAAATTTCCCAGAGTTTATTTTTCACATCTGCACTAGGTGCGGTACCTCTAATTTGAAGTACGCCATCCATTTCAGCGTAATTCAGATCATTGACCCCTGAAGATTGCGCAGTATCCAAAAGAACTTTATATTTTTCTTGTAATGACATAATTTATGCTTTTTTTATTTTTTAACCACAATACCACTTAAATCTACTTTCTTTGGATTCAGATTATCCAAACCTTGCTTCAATGTAACAATCTTCGCCTGTTCCAAGGTTCCTGTTACCGAAATAACCCCATCTTTAACATTCGCTTGAACGGACGGAAAATCTTTCATAAACGTATTTACAGCCGCACCAAGTACAGCGTCATTATTCGACACCGTAATAGGCGCCGGTGTTGCAACAGGTGCGCTCACAACAAGATCATTTTGAATGGATTTGACATCTTTGTCTCCAGCGGTCTTTGCAATAGATTCTATCTGCTGCTTTTCTTCCTCCGAGGTTACAGTACCACTTAGGATTACTTTTCCTTTCTCGACTTCAACATCAACAGTTTTACGTCCCGTAAGTGCATTTTCTATCTTTTCCTCTAATTTATCATCAGATAATCCCGATTTACATGCAGAAAAAGAAAGTACTGCTGATGTTGCCAAAAGGCAGAATGTTAATTTGCTAAATTTCATATGTAAATAATTATTTATTAAGTTTCTATTCTTCTTACTTTAAATGAACTCATTACAACCCATTTGTATTTAAGTCAAGCATACCCCAACGATTTCGACCAAATGTGCCCCTACTTTGCTATGGGTATCCCATATGTTCCGTATGAATTTATGATGTCCAATACTATCCTTAACAAACTCCTGGACCAATTGTTTGTCACATGATTTTTAGACAGTGAATTACTTGTTGGATCATAATTATATCATTAATTTTAGAAGCAAAGCTGTAACAGGCCTGATATAGGGTACCAATCGAACACATACAAATTATGGGATTTTTGAACAATATTTTTCGAAAGAAGGAAAATAGAAAAGATAGCATACAGGATTTTTGGAACTGGTTTGAAAAAAACGAACAAACCTTTTTTCAAATTGTAAAAAATGGAGATCATATTGATCAGAATTTTTTCAGCAAGCTTTCCCCAAAAATCGATGCGCTCCGAAAGGATCTTTATTTTTTAACTGGAATGTGCAATGACGATACTGCAGAGCTTATCATTACCCCTGATGGTGTTGTAAAAAATATTGCGTTCGTAGAGACTTTAATCAATGCAGCTCCTGCCCTTCCCAACTGGAAATTTACAGCTTTAAAGCCCGCAGTCAAGGACATGGAAAAATTTAAAATAACAATGTACGGTTTTTCCTTTGACATCAACGATATGTCTTTTTACCCCATTGAACACCAATACCGTCCAGATGAGGTGGATATTGTTATTGTACACCCCAAGTATACCGAAGAAGATAAAGCAAACATTGCCCATGGGGTTGAAATATTCCTGGATAATTATATTGGCGAACTAAACTCGATCATCACTATTGACAATTTAAATGTCACTTCCAGTAATCAGGCTGCAGGTGAACTCATTCCGCTGATTAAATTAAAAGACTATCTAATCTGGCGTGAAAAAGAATTTGTCGAAAAATACACGGATGTCAGACATGAAGCTGAAAATGATTCCTACACCGCTTTCGAAGGTATGCTACAAAATGATTTACCGATCTTAGCCATAATAAATACTTCCCTGCTGGATTGGAACGGAAAAGCATCACACCCCTGGATCGTAACACTGCGGATCAATTACAACGGTACGGCAACAAACGGCATGCCCGACCAGGTTACATACGATTTAATGGATAAATTCGAAGATGACTTAATGAGCAGTCTTCCACAAGATATAGGTCACCTCAATATCGGCCGGGAGACGGCTGATAACATTCGGGAAGTTTACCTGGCCTGTACGGAATTTAGAAAATCGTCCCAAACCATAGATCAATTAATAGGGCAATATCAAAATAAACTTGATATAGACTACGCTATCTATAAAGACAAATATTGGAACTCTTTTGAGCGATTTAATAAAACAATAGAATAACAGCAATAGGCAACCAAAAATAAATATTCATCACCTTTTGTTTTACAATGAATAAGTTCATCGCATTTATTATCCTAATCGGGATCTGTCTGATTGCTTTTAAAGTTTCTCAAAATAATATCTCTAAGACAGATCGTACGGAAAACACGGCGGCATCCGATTCAGCACGGTACAACAATGCTTTCGATCGGGTCAAAAATCTCGTGAAAAACAATAAAAACTACAATAAGGAGCTTGCATTTCTACTTGATATGAAAAGACCTTCTGGTAGAAATCGCTTTTTCGTTGTCGATCTTCGAAATAATCAGCTGCTGGATCAGGGTTTAGTAGCGCATGGTTCCGGTTCGGAAACTGGGCAAACTGGGCAACTAAAATTCAGCAATAAAGACAGCTCCTATGCGACCTCATTGGGCCTGTATGCAATCGGGGTATCCTATAATGGTCGCTTCGGAAAGGCTTACAGGTTATTTGGTCTTGAAGATTCCAATAGCAATGCCTATGACAGAAATATCGTTCTACATAAATATGACAACATGCCTTATGATGAACAGGTTGCTCCAATATGTTTAAGCCAGGGCTGCCCAATGGTGAACGTCAAATTCTATGAAAGATTGCAACGTATTATCGATACCTCTCAAAAACAAATTATCCTGAGTATCTATTATTGATCTTTTTTATTTACCGATCGATCGACTAAATGCAACATGGCCTGGTAAGGGCTTTCCGATGTGATCAGGGATTTTAACCATGCAATAAATGCCAGCACAAATAGATCTTGATTTTCCAAATCTATAGCCATCGTATCTATGGCGGTAATAAAAGTCTTATTTTTTATTACAGCAGGATCTTGCAGATACTTTTCAACCAATCTTAAAAAATTTACAACCCGGCCTTCCCGTACCGTTTCCAGGTATTTTTTGTACCGGCGCTTAAAGCTCTTCACACGCGAAAACGCCAAATCAATATCTCCAAATTGAATGTGGATCAAAATCTCCAGCAAGCTCTTACGGATTGTCCATAACATACCCATTTTTCGCTCATACCAAGCATCTGTCCGGATCATTTTTCTTAATTCTGCCAACGCTAGTTTATCTTGAGATTGCGCCAAAAACATAACCAGACATAATTGCAGGTCCGCAATATCCGTATCGTTGGATTTCAATGTTGATTGTTGTGTTCCTACACGTAAAAGATCAAGCGCTTTGGCACCCTCACCCATATAATGGTAATTTAAAGCCTTTAGCAGATAATAACGTAAATGAAACTGAGTCCGAAGAACAGTCCCTGGAGCACAGTCAGCCATCAACTGTTCCAGATATGCTAAGCTTTCCTGAAATAACCCATTCCGTAAATTGAAATTAGCAAGATAATAGAGGATATGTAAGTAATAATACAAGTGATGGGGCGCATTCGCTTTTTGCTTTGTTATAAACTCGTGGCTTGTTACCAAAAATGACCCCACCAGTGCATAATTCTGATGAATCATCGCGTATTCATTGGCGATATACAAGAGTTGATAAAGCGATTTAAAAGACAACAGTTCCCGTAAGGAAATGTCATACCTGCCGATTGTATCCATCACTAGCTTATTTAGATCAACGATCTTGCCCTTGAGATGGATATCCTGTAGCTCCACTCTTAGCAACGCATAGGCTATCTGAAATCTTGCCTCTTGCTGTATTTTATGTTGGTTAGATATTAAACGATCAATTAGCGGCGCCAGATCAGGGCTCGACTCCAGATAGGCATATTGCAGTCTAACCTGTAGAATTTCATTGAGTAAGCTAAACTGCTCCAAAAGTAAAGCCTTTTGCTCCGCCCGCTGAAGGCATTTAAAGCCTAGTTTCATCAAATCATTCTCTAGCAGAAAACGCCCAACTATAAGTAAACGCAGTGCCTCATGAGCCTCACTATTATCCCGTTCAAATGTCTTATTGGAAATAAACAATAATAGACTATCATGTAATCTTTTTCTTAGAGCGTGGTAAGCATCTTTATTTTTTGAAGACGCATAGAGTTTTTTTAATCCATTTATATCATCAGTTTTTAATATTTCTAATAATTTGATATTCTTGACATCATTGCGTTTATTCTTCTTCTTTAAAAATCGGCCAAAATCTTTAATATCATTATTATCCAAAAGACCAATAAGCTCTACAATCGAATCCATAGTATAAAATTTAAAGGGATATCAAATTTAATAAATAAAAATATATCATCAGTATTTTCTATATATTGATTTTATATACTAAGGAATGCTCTTGATATTTGAATCAACAAATAACAACAACTATAAAAAAATTAAAATTATGGAACCGCTAAAAAACATGATTGAAGAAAAAATTTCAAAAAAGGATTCAAACACAAGAAATCCTTTTAAACCAACAGGAGCTTTTATTGGCGCATCGTGGACTGCTTTACTGGTAGGTACTATAGGTTACTGTATCGGTTTATGGAACGCAACGATGGCTCTGAATGAAAAGGGCTATTACTTTACCATTCTATTGTTTGCCTTATTCGCCGTTATCTCTGTTCAGAAAAGCGTCCGAGATAAGGCTGAAGGACTTGCTGTAACCGAACTTTACTATGGACTAAGCTGGTTTGCAACAATTGCCGCGATAGTTTTATTGGTTATCGGCTTGTGGAACGCTGATCTGCTACTTAGCGAAAAAGGATTCTATGCGATGTCCTTTTCTTTAAGCCTATTCTCTGCGATAGCTGTTCAGAAAAATACACGGGATGCTAAACTTATTGATGATAATGAAATAAAACTTTAGCGGTTTGCCGATCCTACGGCCCCTGGCGAACATGCCGTAGGATCTATTGCAAAAAGAATCCCAGGGATATTTTGGTTTAACCTTATTTTAAGTTTATATTTTATATTCCTCGAGTTTACGGTATAATGTCGCTATACCAATCTCCAGCAATCGTGCTGCTTCAGCTTTATTCCCATTGGTATGCTGCAGCACACGCTGAATATGTTGACGTTCCATGTGCGCCATGGAAAAACTGGAGGCCAAGGTTTGCTCCGTCTTTAAACCGTTCATTCCAAAAGGGAGGCTTCCTAAATCAAGCTGACCGTCGTCGCTTAAGATGACACTGCGTTCGATTACATTTTTTAATTCACGGATATTGCCGCGCCATGGATTTCGTTCGAGAGCAGCGACAAACTCAGCTGTCATTTTTAATGGTTTGAGATTCGACTTTACCGCAAAAAAATCAGCATAATACTGAGCCAACAATCGAATATCCTGAACACGTTGACGCAAGGGTGGCAATTGAATTGTAAAGACCGATAATCTATAGAATAAATCACTTCTAAAATGTTCGGAATCTATTTCAGCTTCAAGATCTCTATTGGTTGCAGCGATAATACGGACATCTACTTTCGTCGGCTTGGAATCACCAACTTTTAAAAATTCGCCGGTCTCCAGTACACGCAAGATTTTGGACTGGAGTTCGATCGCCATCTCCCCGATCTCATCCAAAAAAATAGTGCCCAGATGAGCCTCTTCAAACAGACCACGTTGATCTTTTGTTGCTCCTGTAAATGCTCCGGCCTTATGTCCGAATAGTTCATTTTCCAGCAGATCTTTTGTGAAAGCCGCACAATTAATAGCGACGAAACTGCGCTCCTTTCGAGGACTAGCCTGGTGGATTGCTTGTGCAAATACTTCCTTACCCGTCCCCGTCTCCCCTGTTAATAGAACGGTCGTGCTTGTTACAGATACCTTTTGCGCAAGTGCAATGGCCGATTTAATCGAAACAGAACTACCTATAATTTTGTCAAATGAAAGCCTATTGCCTAATTGTTTCTCCAACTGTTGTACCCGGCGCGCCAGCGCCACCTTCTCACAGGCTTTATAGAGCAAAGGTATAATCTTATTGTTATCATCACCTTTGGTGATATATTCAAAAGCACCGTTTTTGATCGCCTGAACTCCGTCCGGAATGTTACCATAAGCAGTCAATAAGATGATCTCAACAACTGGATGACGCTCTTTAATCAACTTCGCTGTCTCTACCCCATTACCATCAGGCAACTTAACATCGCATAGTACCACATCAATATCAAACATATCAAGCTTTTTCAAACCAGACCGGATGTCATCAGCTTCGATGACCTCAAAGCCCTCCAAGCTGATGATCTTAGCAAGCAGTTTACGAAGCTTCTCTTCGTCATCTATAAGAAGTATTTTATTTACCATGTTTTCCAAAATTACGATTTGTTCAATGCAAACCGCAAAAATTTAGCGTTAAAAAGTTACTTGACCGTTTATCTATTTTATATTGAAAACATGAAGGATTTGACTATACCTAAAAAATAGCTTTTTTGAGATTAGAAATAAACTGCTATATTTGTAGCTCATCCACAAAACTGTATGTAAGATCAAGATTCTTTAGAACGTAATAAATACCGCCGATAAATAATTATCGCGATGGTTTGTTTTTAACATTATAAAGAATTTTGGCATGATTTCATTACAACAGATATCCTATATACATCCGAATAAAGATTTATTGTTTGAAAACATAAGTCTAACAATCAACTCACAAGAGAAAATCGCATTAATTGGCAACAACGGTGTTGGTAAATCAACATTATTGCGTCTTATTGCTGGTGAGCTAGCACCCGCAACAGGGAGTATACATCGTGATACCCGCCCTTTTTATGTTCCACAGATTACAGGACAGTACGATGATCTAACCATTGCAGAGGCTTTAGGCATTGACAAAAAACTGGACGCTTTTTATGCCATTTTAGAGGGCGATGCTACAGAAGGAAATTTTAATATCCTTCAAGACGACTGGACGTTGGAAGAACGATGCCAGGAAGCTTTTAGGTATTGGAATCTGCCCGAAATTCATTTGACAGGGAAAATGTCTGATCTCAGTGGGGGCCAAAAGGCAAAAGTATTATTGGCAGGAATCCAAATTCACGGATGCGAGCTTATCCTGTTGGATGAACCGAGCAATCATCTGGATATGGACAGTAAAAATCTACTTTATCAATGGCTGCAGGCTTCAAAACAGACTGTTGTGATTGTTAGCCACGACCGCACGCTGCTCAATCTGCTCGAGGACACTTTAGAAATGACACCGAGGGGCATAAAACGATATGGAGGAAACTATGCTTTTTACGAATCACAAAAGGAAATAGAGCGCAATGCCTTGGAACAGGACATACACTATCAGGAAAAGGCGATCAAAACAGCTAAAGAGAAAGAAAGAGAAACGATTGAACGCCAAAATAGATTGAACAATCGCGGTCAGAAAAAACAGGAAAAAGCAGGCGTGGCCCGTATTATGATGAATACGCTTCGCAATAATGCGGAAAAAAGCACGGCCAAAATCAAAAGCGTTCACCAGGACAAAATCGGAGACATGAGATCCAATCTACAGGACCTCCGGAGCACAAAAGCAAGCTTAGATGAAATGAAAATTGATTTAGGAAACAGTAGTTTCCCACGCGGAAAAAGCATGATCAAAGCGACCAAAATCAATTTCAGCTACAATACCACCGAACTTTGGCCGGAAAACATTGACCTGCAGCTATTCAGCGGAGAGCGCATTATTTTGCAGGGCAAAAATGGTTCTGGTAAAACCACATTGATCAAAATCCTGTTAGGACATCTTAGTCCCAGTCAGGGCCAGATTGAACGACAGCGATTTAACGCAATCTATCTCGATCAGGAGTACTCACTTATTGACCTCCACTTGAGTGTATATGAACAGGCGCAATCCTATAACAGTGAATCCTTAGCTGAACATGATATCAAAATAAGACTCAATCGTTTTTTATTTGGAAAGGATGATTGGGACAAGCCCTGCAGGCTTTTAAGTGGTGGTGAAAAAATGCGTCTGATCCTCTGTTGCCTGACGATTAGACAACAAGCTCCGGATCTCATCGTTCTGGATGAACCTACAAATAACCTGGATATTCAGAACATTCGTATCCTTACCCGGGCGATTCAGCATTATAAAGGCACACTCCTTGTCATTTCCCATGACGAAATGTTTCAAAACGATATTGGTATCGACAGGGCTATTAGCTTAAAAAATTAGATAAAATAAACTAACGTGGACATCTCTACGTTTAATGATATTGGTACTAGTCCGATCTGGATATGTGCAATCGAACCACTTTCATTGCAATCGACAGGCCTATTTTGTAACAATCTCGTATTCTTTATTTAGAATAATGCTAAAACGATAAATTAAATTGAAAAAAAATAAAATTTTATCAATATATTCACGATGATTTTAAACATGAAACAATAACCATCGATTAGTTGAACCTTCCCACAGATATAGATCTCAAAAAACATGTATCTCGCAGGCTTTTCAATTAATTACTCAATTTAATTATGTCAAATTATCAAATTAAAGAGAATCCCGAATTGTTTGACGCTATCGTCGTAGGCTCAGGTGCAGGTGGAGGTATGGCCGGATATATCCTGGCCCACGCGGGCCTTAAAGTATTGATGCTGGAGGCTGGCCCATTTTACGATCCCGCAAAAGATTCGTTACAACTACGCTGGCCTTGGGAATCTCCCCGCAGAGGAGCTGGCACTACACGACCTTTTGGCGATTTTGACGCAGCCTTTGGTGGCTGGCAACTCGAAGGAGAGCCTTACAGCAAAGTTAGTGGAACCGAATTCGAATGGTTCAGAGCAAGGATGCTTGGTGGTAGAACAAATCACTGGGGTCGTATTTCATTACGCATGGGTCCCGATGATTTCAAACCAAAAGATGGCATGACCGACGAATGGCCCATCACCTATGATGAAGTCAAGCCATTTTATGATCGTGTCGACCGTATGATTGGTATTTATGGTACCGTTGAGGGTATACATAACGAACCTGACGGTATTTTTATGAAACCTCCCAAGCCGCGTCTTAATGAACTATATATTGCAAAAGGAGCAAAGAAAGCTGGTGTACCTGTTATTCCGGGAAGGGGCGCAGTCCTGACCGAAGTATCGAAAGACATAAAAGACCGCGGTACTTGCTTCTACTGTGGCCAATGCGGCCGTGCATGTAAGGTATATGGTGATTTCTCCTCTTCATCCTGCCTGGTAATTCCGGCGATGAAAACAGGGAATCTAAAGGTCATCGACAATGCAATGGTACGGGAAGTGCTGACCAATGACGAAGGATTAGCTACCGGTGTTTCCTATGTTGACACCAAAGATTTACAGGAATATACCGTAAAAGGCAAAACTGTAATTCTAGGAGCCAGCGCCTGTGAAAGTGCCCGGATTATGTTAAACTCAAAATCTAAAGCGCATCCGGGTGGTGTCGGCAACAGCAGCGGTTTAGTCGGCAGATATCTCCACGACTCCACTGGTGCCAGCCTCTCTGGTTATTTACCTCAATTACTTGATCGTAAAAGGTATAATGAAGATGGTGTCGGAAGTGTGCATATCTATTCGCCCTGGTGGGAAGACAATGCTAAATTGAACTTCCCAAGAGGCTACCATATTGAATATGGCGGCGGTCTGCATATGCCTTCTTATGGATTCCTAAATTGGGTACCAAAGGTAAATGACGCTGGTAAAAGCGCTGACGGAAAAACAAAAGCAAAAGGTGGCTATGGCACCGCACTTAAAGAAGATTATCGTAGTTACTATGGTGCCAATGTGGGCATGGCCGGACGTGGCACCGCCCTGGCAAGAAAAGATAACTATTGTGAAATTGATCCCAACCAAGTGGATAAATTCGGAATCCCTGTCCTTCGCTTCAATTACAAATGGGCCAATGAAGAAATCGCTCAGGCCAAACATATGCAAGAAACTTTTCAAGCTATTATGCATGAAATGGGGGCTGTCATCACATCGAAGATCCCTGGAGCTGATACCTTATATGGCTTAGAAGCTCCCGGAAAAATTATTCACGAGGGTGGTACAACAAGAATGGGGAACGATCCAAAAACTTCGGTATTAAACAAATGGGGACAAGCGCATGATTGTAAAAACCTCTATGTGGTCGATGCTGGACCTTTTGTACAACAAGGTGACAAGAACCTTACATGGACAATTCTGGCTTTATCGATGCGTACCGCAGAATATATATTACAGGAAAAGAAAAAATTAAATGGTTAAAGCATGAACAGAAGAGAATCTCTAAAAGCACTGGGCTTTATTGCTGCCGGATCAGGTCTTTTAACCGCAGCTTGTAATTCAAAAGACACCAAAAATACGACAGCCGCAACTGGTGATAAACTCCCGGGCGTCCAGGATTTTGAATATGAACGGACAGCTCGCTTAAAAGAAGAAAAGTTTTTTGATGAACATGAAATGGCAACAATTACAGTTTTAGCCGACATCATTATTCCGAAGGACAGCAAATCAGGCAGTGCCTCTGAGGCGGGAGTCCCAGATTTTATCGAGTTTATTGTAAAGGATTTACCTGACAACAAAATCCCTATGCGTGGTGGGTTGCGATGGCTCGATCTCCAAACCAAAAGACGATACGGCAACGTGTTTATAAAATGTGACTCAAAGGAACAGCTCGCACTCATTGATGAAATTGCTTATCCTGAACTAGCAAAGCCTGAAATGCAACAGGGAGCGGCATTTTTCTCCTTAATGCGCAATCTGACCTCCTCCGGTTTTTATACCAGCGAAATAGGAATCAAAGATATCGGATATGCCGGCAACAAACCCGGTGTATGGAACGGTGTTCCGGACGATGTCCTAAAAGAACATGGTTTTGATCCAAGTAAATTTTTCGGATAAAAGAAAATCCTTTCCAAAGCTGGAAAGGATTTTCTTTTTTTAACTGCTCGCAATGTCGTTATTACGACAGACATTGCTATTATTTACTTTATTGTACCGGTGTCACTTCAGTTGGTTCCGGAGCCTTGTCGATCAATTCCATGAATTGATCCAGTTTTGGTGTAATAATAATCTGTGTTCTCCGATTGCGCTGTTTTCCGAGAGCTGTGGAATTATCGGCGACAGGATTATACTCACCTCTACCCCCTGCTGTCAATCGCTTCGGATCCACTCCGTACTTCGTCTGTAAAGCCTGGACCACCGAAGAAGCTCTCAATGTACTTAAATCCCAATTATTCCGGATGTTGGGTTTTGAAATCGGATCAGTATCGGTATTACCTTCAATCAATACTTCATAATCTCTATAATCTTGAATAATCTTCGCTATTTTGCTTAAAGTCATATCAGCACGATCACTGATTTCATAACTTCCAGACTTGTATAGCATATTATCTGCAAGTGAAATATAAACGACACCTTTTAACACCTGCACATCAACCTCCTGTAATTCCTCACGACTCAGTGAGCGGGTCAGATTATTTGTCAATACCAAATTCAACGAGTCAGACTTGTTCTTGGTCTCAACAAGGTGTTTAATGTATTTATTTGAAGCATTGATTTCATCAACAAGCTTGGAAATATTGACATTTCCCTGTGAGTTTTGATTGATACTCTTATCCAAAGAACCCTGCAACGCAGCATAAGCAGCTTTAAGATCAGCATTATTTTGCCGTTCTGAAGCTAACTGATCTTCCAAACTCTTAATTCTTGTCCGACTTTCAGTCAATTGAAGTTGACTATCCTGATATTGTGTCTGCAAATTTTTATATTCTGTCTGCAAACCTAGGTATGTCTTTTTACTGACACCACATCCCGTAACAAGTAAACTTGCGGTCAGTATGGATATCGGAAAACCTATATTCTTCATAGCATTCTAATTTTGTAGATGTTGAATTAATTCGTTGAACTAAGATAAAGCAATATCTTAGCCAAAAAAAAAGTACGCTACTGAATTAACATCCTTTAACGTCTATTGTCCTAGCTCCTTTAGCTCCGCTGTAGTGAATATTTGCTCACCTTTCAAATAAGGATTGGCTCCTTTCAGATAATTGTAAATAATGGATTTCGCTTCCTCATTCGGGAGCTTACGAAGATTCTTGACCAAGAAATTTTTATCTTCTATAATATTGTCTTTATAGCCCAAAAAAGATGGAGCATGGACCTGTACGCTCCAACGAATGAATCTGGCTTCAATGTGATTGGGATTGTCTTTGATCAATTCCTCCAAATGCTTCTTACCCTCTTTAAATTGGCCAACTTTCCTAAACGGGTTGCCCATGTGTTTCGCTATCAATATCTCATAAGCTGCACGATAGACCTTCTCTGTAGTAGATTTGGCCCCCTCATCAAGCACCTCAAAATTACGTTCGCACAAATCCTCATCCTTAACGGCCTCAGCATAGTCTTTCCTGATCTTATCAATATTCAGCTGCTGTCCCAATCCAATCTTTGCTATTGTAAATAGAAATACTGTCAATACTATTCGTGTCATCATAATTATAAATCAGGCTTTTTCAAAACATTCTTTTTCCGACTTAAATTACTAAAAAAATCGAATTCAAATATTAATTTTCAATTATCATACCACAAAGCCTAAAACCAGCTGTCATCAGATCACTACAGTTGGCTTTTTCCAAACCGAATTTCTTTCCAAAAGGATATTTTTAACGCATTTTTGCGCCATGAAAGTAGCACTTAAAACAAGCCCCAAATGGTTAAAAGTATGTCTATCTGTTCTTTTTGGAATTCTATTGGGCTGCATATTGGGCGAACTGATTTTCAAACTCCTACAGCCTTAATCCAGATCAGACCGAACGAAGGAAAAGTTCTACAACTTCCTATCTCTTTCTAAGAAATCTTGTCTCCATTCTTGCTTAAAATAGAATTATTTTTAGTATATTGCTTATACCAATATAAATTTAAAGCGAGCTATGGAGACAAAAGCGGAGTATCAGATTTGGGACACTATCGTCAATAGTGCAAAAACTAAATTCGATTATAAGCATATTCGTGCTATGTTCAAAAAGGAAGATGACGAAATAACCGATAAATTTCTATTCCATATTATTGCCGGATTTGCCTGTGGAGAAAATCACCAGACCATTTCAACAAACTTGTTCAATGAATTGCAAAGCATCCATTTCGAATGCAATGAACAACAGATTGATAAGTTCATTTCAGATAAACATGTTAAATTTAGTCCTGAAATCTACGCAACCTACCTCGCATTTTCTATGCTAGAAGATGGCGAGGATATTGATAATATTACCGATGTCATTGACAATTTATTACAAATAGATAAATAATATTTTTTAGAGCTATCGTTTAATTTTGGCTAAAAACTTATATTCGTATACAAATTACGCCTAAGTTATGCGCCATTTTTTAACGCTGTTTTTAATATTTTGTTTTTGTTCAAAGATCTTTGGACAGAATTTCGATTTTGGTAAAGTAAGTATCTCGGATTTCTCGACTACGCCACTGGATAGCAATGCCAACGCTATTGTTTTAAAAGAATTTGGACAAAGTTCCGTGTTCGTCGATGATTATGATCATCGGATCAAATTGATGCATGAATACCATGTCCTCATTCGTATAAATAATAAAGAAGGATTTAAGAAAGCTAATTTCGAAATACCGTCCTACAAAAGAGGAAGTTATGTCCGTGACCACCTGGATGAATTGAAGGCTGTTACCTACAACTTGGAAAACGGACAGATTATTCGAGCAGAACTTGAAAGTAAAAAGGTTTTTAAAGAAAATTACTCCACTTACCTCGATCTGAACAAATTCACACTTCCCAATATTAAAGAAGGATCCATCATAGAAGTTTCTTATCGGACACTCGAACAGGATCTATTTAATTTTAAGACATGGGAATTTCAGGATGATATCCCCAAATTACAAAGCCAATATATCGCAATCATACCAGCATCTTTTACCTATAATGTGGTATTGCGTGGTCCTTATAGACTTGATGACCAAAAAAAGGGAGAAGTTTTAAAGGAATATCTTTTTTTGGATGGAGTAAGAATGGATTGTTCAAAGCTCACCTATACGATGTCCAATATTCCGGCTTTTGTTGAAGAAGACTTTATGACTTCCCCAAAAAATTTTAAATCTGCCATATATTACGAACTCGAATCCATATTCTATCCAAGCACTGGTGTCAAAAAAACATTTAGTAAAACATGGAAAGATGTTGACACAGAATTAATGAATGAGAAGACCTTTGGTGGGCAATTCAAAAAAACAGATCTATTCAAAACTACGCTATCAACGCTTTTATCTCCAGACGACTCAAAATTGGTAAAGGCCATTAAAATCTATGACTACATCAAGAAACAGATAAAATGGAATAACTATCTTGGAAAATATTCCGAAAATGGGATCGAAAAAGCGCTAGAAAAAAGAACTGGTAATATTGGTGATATCAATTTATCGCTGATCACAGCCCTACAAGCAGCGGATTTAGATGCCTATCCAATTATTTTATCGACAAGACGAAATGGTAATCCCAATTCGCTATTTCCTGTATTATCTGACTTTGATTATGTAATCGCCTGTGTGGACATTGACGGAATAAAATATAAATTGGACGCATCAAATAGCTATCTTCCCTTTGGCTCATTACCTTTGCAATGTCTCAATGAGCGTGGCAGAATCATATACTCCAAAAAGAGTTCAGATTGGTTCCCCTTAGCCTCCGAGGAGATCTCCGAACAATATTATACGTTGACGGGAGTACTGAATGAACAAGGTCAAATTAAGGGCACACTCACCATCAGCAGTCAAGGTAATAAAGCGCTCTTAAAAAGACAGCATATCGCTAAATTCAATTCGCTCGAAGAATATTGGGAAAAACTAGATGAGGAAATGCCCAACGTTAGTTTTACGAATGCCAAAATTGAACATCTTGACGAACTTGATCAGCCACTGAGCGAAACGTTTGAAATTACACTGGAGGTGAATAAACAACCCGAAAGCAACCTTTTATCACTTGCTCCAAATGTCATCGATCGCATATCGTACAATCCCTTCAAAATTCAGGACCGCACTTATCCTGTAGATATGGGATTTAAATCTAAACTTCAATACAATATTCAATTAGAAATCCCAGAACAATACGAAGTAACCGATAAACCACAAAATATATCTTTGGCTCTTCCCGAATCTGCTGCAAGATATAAATACATCACACAGCTAGCTGGCACCAAACTAGAGGTTATGGGGAGCCTTAGTTTTAATAAACCAATATTTACGGTAGACGAATACTTCTCTTTAAAAGAGCTCTATTCTCGTATTATACAACAGCAGAAATTAGACATTAGATTAACCACAAAAAAATGAAAACGTTATTTGCCAATTTAGCCTATTTCCTTATACCAATTGCTTCAATTGCTCAGGAAAACTACGATATTGCCCAGATTCCGGGTGTGCTAAAAAGTCGGGCAGTAGCAACAGTCCGAAATGACAAAACTGTTGTGGAAGTAAAATCGCCTGAGCAAGTCACGGAAACTGTCACGCGTGTCATTACTGTTTATAATAAAAATGGGGATTACTATGCCGCCCTTCCAATACATTATAATAAATCAAATGAGATCAAAAACATCAAGGGAGCTATCTATAATGAGATGGGGATATTGCAGAAAAAAATAGCAACCAAGGATTTTAAAGATGTAAGTGCTGTTGACAATAGTACAATGTTCGCTGACTCAAGAATGAAGGTCTATATCCCGGATTATCATAGTTACCCCTATACCGTCGAGTATCAATATGAAGTAAGGCATAAACAAAACTTAATCATTCCCTCATGGACTCCTGAAGTTTCAAACAATGTATCCGTTGAAAAAAGCAGCTATCAATTCATAAGTCCAATAGGCAGTGAATTCCGAATTGAGTCAAAAAACTATAAAGGCAATATTAAAGAAGAGAAAACCGATAAAACAGTCAGTAAAACCTGGAGTGCAGAACAAATTCCAGCTAAAAAAGAGGAATCTTATAGCCCCAATCCTAACCTGAAGAGAACAAGTTTATTAATCGTTCCCGAAAACTTTGTTTATTATGGAAAAGAAGGCAACTTTAACGATTGGAAAGAGTATGGTGACTGGTTTACAACCAAATTGTTGAGCAAAAAGCAAGATCTTACTGAAGCCTCAAAACAGAAATTCATATCACTTACAAAAAATGCCGCATCGGATCGGGACAAAGCCAAGATCCTTTACGATTATCTGCAAAAAAACACGCGATATATCAGTATCCAAATTGGAATTGGTGGACTGGAACCTTTTCCGGCATCTGAGGTTGACCGTTTAGGTTATGGTGATTGCAAAGCCCTGGTCAATTATATGGCAAGCATGTTATCTGCTGTAGGTATACCTTCTTACTATTGTATGGTCGAAGCGGGTAAGCGTAAGGAAAATTTTCATAAGACATTTGCAAATGTGCAGGATGGCAATCATGCGATTCTATGCCTACCATTCAAAAATGACACAACCTGGCTAGAGTGTACCAGCCAAAACCTTCCTTTTGGATTCCTGAGCAATTTTACGGATGACAGAGATGTGATTGCTTGTACCGAAAATGGCGGTGTAATTATGCATACACCAAAATATACCAATTCAACCAATCTTCAGGTTCGTAATGCCGATCTCAGTCTCTCCGATGATGGCAGCATAAAAGGATCGTTAAACACAAAGTTTTATGGAACGCAATATGAGAATCATATGGAAATTCTTTTGGCGAGCAATAACGAAAAAACAAAGCTGCTGACAGAGTACTATAATATCGATAACATCAATTTTGAACAGGTTAAATATACAGAACACAAAGAACACAATCCATTCATTGAAGAGAACATCTCCATTTCCATTAAAAACTATGCTGTAAAAAATGGAAATAAGATGCTGATTCAGCCAAATATATTCAACACACAATCCAGCATATCCGAGAATAAGAACCGTACGGAAGATATTTTTATTGAAAGGGGATTTGTCGATATTGACAGCATAAACATCACACTGCCGGAAAACATCGTAAAAAAAATAACCCCAGAGCAGAAAGTAATTGAAAAACCATTTGGAAAATATGAATTGAAATCGGAGATAAAAGGAAATAAACTTTTCACCTATAGAAAATTGGAGCTCTTTGAAGGGAATTATCCGGCAAGCAACTATGAGGATTTCTTTCAGTTTCATAAAGAAGTGAGCAGTTCCGATAGAGGACGTTATAATCTGAGCCTATTGTAATATCTTCCTAAAATATTTACCAGAATATGAAGATTGTCAAACAACCGGATAAAGCAATTATTGTATATTAGCTGAATGACAGAATATGCAGCTATTTTTGATATGGACGGAGTAATAAGCCATACAAATCCCTTTCACGCTGAAGCATTCAGAGCTTTTTTTAAAAACCATAACGTCCATCAAGCTACTGAAGAAGAATTTGAACAGCATATGTATGGCAAACACAACAGCTATATTATGCAACATTTTTTTAAACGTCCAATCTCACCTGAGGAATTGCGTACGCTTGAGTTTGAAAAAGAGCAACTGTTCAGGGTAATCTATAAGGAACATGTTGCGCCGATCAAGGGCTTAATTGAGTTTCTGAAGGACTTAAAAGACAAGGGCTTCAAACTTGCGGTAGCAACTTCCGCCCCAAAAGAAAATATGGACTTAATTTTGGATGAATTAGAGATCCGAGATCTCTTCTCTTCAACCTTGAGCAGTGAAGATGTCAAATTGCACAAACCGCATCCTGAAGTTTACTTGAAATCAGCGGAGAATCTGGCCATGCCGATTGAAAGATGCATTGTATTTGAAGATTCTTTCTCTGGGATTACAGCAGCTAAAAATGCAGGCATGAAGGTTGTTGCCGTACTATCTACCCATAAAAGAGAGGATCTTCCCCTGAGCGATATCTATATCAGAAACTATACTGAAATTTCGGTCGCGAATATAAAAGCTATATTGCACTAAAAGAAGCTCATCAGAAAATGATCGATAAATTGACACAAGGCCCTATTTAACTTTGTTTCTTCAATTTAATACAGCGGAATTATAGCAAAAATGTATACAAAAAATAAGGGCTTCTTTGGGAAGCCCTTATTTTTTGTTAATCTCTTTTGAGACCAAATTTTTCGATCTTACTATAGAGATGACTCCGTTGTATATCCAGGTCATCCGCAGTTTTGGAAACATTCCAGTTATTTTTTTCCAATTTATATTTTATAAATTCTTTTTCTGCATGATCTTTATAATCCTGAAATGAATCAAACGAATCCATATCCAGTCCGTAATTTACCGTGCCTCTCTCATGGGCAATTCCATTGACAGGTTCACGCGAAGGATTAGCAAATGCAATAACATCCTTATCGGTAATCGATTTATCACTCAAAATAATCAACCGTTCGATCATGTTACGCAATTCACGTATATTTCCGGTCCAAGGCAGATGACTTAATTCTTTCATTGCAGCATTTGTGATTTCTTTAACAGGAATACCATATTCCATACAGATTTCCTCACAAAAGTTTGTTGAAAGTAAAGGAATATCATCGACACGATCTATTAATGCGGGCACATGGATTAAAATCACCGAGAGACGATGGTATAAGTCCATTCTAAAATTGCCGTCTTCAATTTCCTTAAGCAGATCTTTATTGGTGGCAGCTACAACACGTACATTGACATCGATTTCTTTATCTCCGCCAACCCGGGTGATTTTATGCTCCTGTAAAGCACGTAGCACTTTGGCCTGAGCAGAAAGGCTCATATCACCTATCTCGTCCAAAAACAGTGTCCCGCCACTTGCCTGTTCAAATTTACCGATACGCTGTTTTATCGCCGAAGTAAAAGAGCCCTTTTCGTGTCCAAATAATTCCGATTCGATCAGCTCAGAAGGAATAGCGGCACAGTTTACTTCAATCAAAGGAGCTTGTGAACGATTTGATTTTTCATGCAGCCAACGGGCCACCAGTTCTTTACCCGAACCATTCGCTCCGGTAATCAATACTCTTGCTTCTGTTGGAGCAACGCGATCGATCGTTTCTTTAATACGTTTTATTGCTCCCGATTCTCCTAATATATCTTTGGTTTTTGAACTACTGACCTTGCGTTTTAAAACTTTGGTCTCGGTGACAAGAGAACTTTTATCCAAGGCATTCCGAACCGTAATAAGTAACCTGTTTAGGTCCAACGGCTTTTCTAGAAAGTCAAAAGCTCCTTTTTTTGCTGCTTCAACGGCCGTTTCAATCGTTCCATGGCCAGAGATCATGATAAAAGGAATATCTGGACTGCTCTGATGTGCTTCAGATAACACTTCCATTCCGTCCATGTTGTTCATCTTGATGTCACACAGAACCAAGTTGACCTTCTCCTTTTTTAAAATATCCAATCCATCGCGACCATTGTCAACATCTAAAATCGTATAATCTTCATATTCCAAGATATCACGCAAAGAACTTCTGATGGCGCGCTCATCGTCAATGATTAAAATTGTACTCATAAATTCAGCGTTATGCTATTTTCAATTATGGATATCAATATAAGGTTTTTTTAGCAATTAGCGAAAAAGAAGCAAACCTTGTAAGCCGGGTTCTGTAGACCACCGAAGTGGAATTTCTATCATTTATCTAGATTTGCCATCGCTGACAAACTCAATCAACCTACCCATTGCGAATTCCAATAAATTGAAAGAAGACGAGCAGCCTTCGGGTTTCGCAACCTATTTGGTCTTTCAACACACGAGGTTTACCGTAGTGTATGTTACCATACAAGACCGTAAGCTCTTACCTTACGTTTTCACCCTTACTCCGAAAAGCGGTATATTTTCTGTGGCACTTTCTGTCTGCTATTTACATAGCATCCTTCCCGTTAGGAAGCGTGTCGCTCTATGTTGCCCGGACTTTCCTCTCCTCCCTAAAGAGCAGCGATAGAACCAGTTTGCTTCTGCGCAAAAGTAGCGATTTTAGTTGGATAAACAGCCTATTTCTTTATAATTTCCACGAAGCTGCGCTTAAGACCTCAGGCACAACAAAAATTACGCAATACTCCTGCGTAGATAACATAAAGTTTCGTATTTTCATCTAAACTTGTACCAACAACTTATGGCATTAAACAAACTTGCACTGATCCGTTATAAAACAATAGATAATTGTCTGCGCTTAAGACATCGTAAATGGACTTTGGAAGACCTCATGGAAAAAGTTTCCGATGCTCTTTATGAATTTGAAGGTATCAAAAATGGCATAAGTAAACGTACTGTGCAAGGTGATATCCAGTTGATGAGAAGCAATAAACTGGGATATAATGCACCAATCGTCGTTACACATCGTAAGTTTTATACCTACGAAGACCCAAACTATAGTATAAGCAACTCTCCTATTTCGGTTGGCGATATGCAAAAAATGAAGGAAGCTGTAGAGGTCTTAAAACATGTTAGTGGCTTTTCAAGCTTTGATGAAATGAGCGATATTGTCGCACGCCTCGAAGATAGCATCCATACTAAAAAAGACAATCAACCCTCCATTATCCAAATGGAAAACAATAATCTTTTGAAGGGCTTATCATTTATTAGTCAGCTCCATCAGGCCATTCGCGAAAAAACACCGCTTCTTATAGGCTATCAATCCTTTAAAGCGCAGCAAAAACAAGATCTGATATTCTCCCCCTACCTCTTAAAAGAATATCGCAATCGTTGGTTTCTCATCGGCCATCACAGAAAAAATGAGGGCTTGATGACGCTTGCCTTAGATCGAATTGATACAATCGAAGAAATGGGCAAAAATTCATATATAACCTATTCGGGAATAGATTTTGAAAGATATTTTGCCGATACTATTGGGGTGACGAAAACACAGAAAGACCGTGGCCAACGTGTTATCCTGGAAATCAATGCAAGGAATGCACCTTATGTCGAAACAAAGCCATTACATTCTTCACAGCAGATTTTAGACAAAAAGGAAGATGGATCAATTTTGGTCCGCATTGATGTAGTCCTTAATTTTGAGTTGGAAAGGGAAATATTAGGCTTCGGTGAAGCGATCAAGGTAATTGCCCCGCGCAATTTGCAGAACCGGATAAAACAGCGGTTAACAGCAGCATCTCAGCTATATCTCGATCAATCGAAAAAAAGTAACGATACCTTATAGAATTACATTTTTTTCAATCTTCTCTCGGCAAAAATCTGGATCGGGCATTCACAATAGAACAAAGGAATGATCTGGGCGAACGCATTCTAAATGGCTTGCGCAATTGCATAACCACTAGCCCAAGCCCATTGGAAATTATAACCACCAAGCCAACCCGTCACATCAACAGCCTCACCTCCGAAATAAAGACCTGGTATTTTCTTGGATTCTAATGTCCTACCGTGCAATTCTTTCGTCGAAACGCCGCCCCGCATCACCTCCGCTTTATCGTAGCCCTTATCACCCGCAGGTCTGACCTTAAAGTGATGAATTGTATCTACGATCAACTTAGCGTCTGCTTTGCTCAGGGATGCTATTTTGAGGTCCAATGCCAAGAATTTACCCAACGCATCCACCAACTTCCTGCTAAAATAATCATTCAGCAATTGGGATACCATTCGCTTTCCGCCCTGCTGCCGCTCTTCCTTGATCAACTGTTCAAGATTAAATTTTGGAAGTAGATCTATCGTGATCTCCTGCCCAGGACTCCAATAACTTGATATCTGGAGTATTGCCGGGCCGCTCAACCCCCAATGTGTAAATAATATATTCTCTTCAAAAGCGATGTTTGCTGTGGACACTTTTGAAAACACTGAATTACCAGCGAGAGAGCTGTACCAATCAGCATCTTTACCTGTAATTGTTAAAGGCACTAGTGCCGGGGCAGTCTTCACAATTTCTAGCTCAAACTGTTTTGCGACACGTAAAGCAAAATCAGATGCGCCTAGCTTTTGAACCGGCAGCCCGCCTGAGGCAATAACCAGCTTTTTAGTTTCATACTGATATTCCCCTTTCGAATGCTCTGCCTTTACGATAAATCCATTAGCACTCTTTTCCACCGAATTCACAAGTATATTAAGCGCAATATCCTGTCCGGTTTCATAAAGAATTTTTGAGAATATTGCAACGATATCTTTCGCCTTATTGGTCTCCGGAAATAACTGCCCTAAGGTTTTCTCCTGTCCTTTAATACCGTATGCTTCGAAAAAATCGATGGTATCGTCGACCGTCCATTGCTTAAAAATACCATGTAAGAAATCGGGATTTTCAGAGATAAAATTAGCGATAGTGGTCCCGGTATTTGTATAATTACATCTTCCACCTCCTGAAATCAAGATTTTTGCACCAACTTTATCATTACGCTCCAATAACAGTGTTTTCTTGCCCTGCAGTCCTGCCTGCGCTGCGCACATAAGACCGCAGGCACCGGCGCCAATGATAATCGCATCGTATGTCTTCACTGTCTGATATTAATAAGCAATCAATTGACCATCAACCGGAACAACGCGCCGCTCTTGTTGGCTCTGGTAACCAAGTTCGATAATACGAATCACGTCCCGTGCCTGGTCTGCCGAAGTTAGTAAGGTCGCGTGGCCTAAAATAGTATCCGCAACATTTTGATAAAAGTCAGGATAAGATCCACGTTCCGACACAATGATTTCCTCTATGTCCTGGCCATTTTCAACAATGTTCAGTTTACCATAAATACTTGGATCCTCCATTCCCCAACTAGGGTCTTCATCCGGAAACTTACCGTCCCGCAGTAAGGCTTCTTGGGGGTCAACGCCATTTTTTACAAAATTGCCATTCATACCAAAAACACGATACCGTGAGGTCGGTTCTTTCGCAAGCATTGATCCTTTCAGAGAGACTCTCAGGTTGTCATAGTACAGAATACATTCAAAATTATCGATGGTTTTTGCATGATCACGTTGTATGGCAAGGTCTGCAAATACCGCGTCTGGCCTTCCGAATAACTGTAAAGCCTGGTCGATAAGGTGCGATCCTAAATCATAAAATATACCCGATCCGGGTATATTTTCCTCACGCCATGCATTTGGCCGCAAATAATTCCGGAAGCGGTCAAATCTCGTTTCCAAATTTACGATCCTCCCCAGTCGTCCACCTTTTATGATTTTCACAAGTGTACGGAAATCCGAAGTAAATCTCAGATTATGATAAGGAGCAAGCACCAGGTTCTTTTCCTTTGCGAGCGCAATTAACTCGTCAGCTTGTTCGACTGTATTTGTAAAAGGTTTCTCTACAACAACATGTTTTCCCGCTTCCAAAGCTCTTTTTGCGAGGGGATAGTGCATATCGTTAGAGGTAGCAACGACGACCAGCTCGATTGTATCATCAGCAAAAATTTCATCTGCAGATAATGCGATTTCAGCTTGCGGAAAGCGCTCTTTCAATAAAGCCTGTTGTTCAGCTTTACGCGCAGTAACCTTTACAAGTTCCAATGCCGCAATCGAACGCATAACGGGGGCATGAAAAACCTGCCCCGAAATACCAAAGCCTATAAGGCCTACACGAATCTTTCTCATATTGTTACATTCTTTCTGGTACAGAGATACCCAACAGCTCCATCCCCTTAGCGATAACTTTAGCTGCAGCAGCGGACAGATGCAACCTAAAATTCTTTACGTCATCAGCTTCGGCTTTCAATATGCTCTCTTCGTGATAAAATTTATTATATAATTTGGCAACCTCGTAAATATAATTTGCCAATTGTGCTGGACTAAATTCCTGTGCAGATGCTTCAATCGTTTCGGGAAATGCGCCCAACTGCTGAATCAGATCACGTTCGTAAGGCGAGATGGACGTCAGCAACGAAACAGGGCTATTGCTATCAAATCCAGCCTTACTCAAAACAGACTTGATACGCGCATGAGTGTATTGAATAAAAGGTCCGGTATGTCCCTGGAAGTCTACCGATTCGTTTGGATCAAACAATAGGCGTTTCTTCGGATCTACTTTCAATAAAAAGTATTTTAACGCCCCCATCCCTATCGTGTTATAAAGTTCAGCCTTCGCCTCTTCGGTCAAACCTTCGGTTTTCCCAAGTTCTTCCGTACGTTCCTGCGCAGTTTTAAGCATTTCAGCCATCAAATCATCAGCATCCACGACAGTTCCTTCACGGGATTTCATTTTACCGGAAGGTAAATCAACCATCCCATAAGATAAGTGGAATAGTCCGTCTGCCCAGGACTTACCTAATTTTTTGAGGATCAAAAATAATACCTTGAAATGGTAATCCTGTTCGTTACCCACTACATAAATAGATTCACTCATCTTGAACTCATCATATTTAAGCTGTGCGGTACCCAAATCCTGTGTAATATAAACCGAGGTACCGTCGCCACGGAGCACCAATTTTTGGTCCAGTCCTTCATCTGTCAGATCTATCCAAACGGAGTTGTCCTCTTTCTTAAAGAAAACACCTTTGTCAAGCCCTTCCTGAATAATATCTTTACCTAACAGATAGGTATCGGATTCGTAATAATATTTATCAAAGTTTACGCCCAATTGTTTGTAGGTTTTTTCAAAACCAGCGTAGACCCAATTGTTCATGGTCTTCCAGAGGCTAATCACCCCTTCGTCTCCTGCTTCCCACTTTTGAAGCATAGACTGCGCTTCTTTCATCAGTGGCGCATTCTTTTTTGCTTCATCTTCTGACTGACCTTCCGCTTTCAATGCTTCAATTTCTTTCTTATACTCTTTATCGAAGACTACATAGTATTTGCCCACAAGGTGATCACCTTTCATTCCTGTAGACTCCGGCGTTTCTCCGGCACCGAATTTCTGCCAGGCCAGCATGGATTTACAAATATGAATACCGCGGTCGTTTACTAGATTTGCCTTGATCACTTCATAACCATAGGCCTTCAGAATTTCAGCAACAGAATAACCTAATAGATTATTTCGGATATGACCCAAATGCAGTGGCTTATTTGTGTTGGGCGAAGAATATTCAACCATCAATTTCTTTCCATTCGCCGGAAAGACACCAAAATCTTTGGCAACAATCGTTTCATTCAATAAGGAAACCCAGTAGTCATCGGAAAGTACAATATTCAAAAAACCCTTTATCACATTGAAGTCCGAAATTTCAGCAATATGTTGTTGCAAGTAGGCACCGATCTCTTTACCTGTTTGCTCCGGTGAAGATTTCGAAAAGCGGGTTACCGGAAAAGTTACGATGGTAATTTGCCCTTCAAACTCCTTTCGGGTCGCCTGTAAAGCAATTTGATGTTCTAAAATATCTGCATTATAAAGCGTTTTAACAGCCTGTACAGTGACTTCAACAAGTCGCCTTTGAATAGAATTTGCCATTTAATGATTTTGTAAATTTTACAACTTCCTGATAGTGAACTGGAAATAAATAACATTCCTTATTTAGGTATTCACCATTAAAGTATATCTTTGCAAAAATAATAAAAAATGCAGAGCTATCAGGAATTTCTTGACTTAAGTGTTGGTTTTCCGCAAGACGGATTCGAAATCATCGACGACGAATTGTATTTCCACGATTTGAATTTAATGGAAATGATAGAAACGTACGGTACGCCGTTACGTTTTACTTATTTGCCTATCGTCAGCAAAAAAATTCAACAAGCGAAAATCCTGTTTCAGACCGCTATTCTGAAACACAACTATCGTGGAACTTACAAATACTGTTATTGTACCAAATCCTCTCATTTCAAGCATATCGTAGAAGAAGCCTTGAAAAATGACATCCACCTTGAAACTTCGTCTGCATTTGACATGCCGATGATTGACTCATTGGAGAGACAGGGTACCGTAACAAAAGACATTACAGTCATCTGTAATGGATTTAAAACCTACCAGTACAAGCAGTATATTGTGGATATGATCCATGATGGATATAAAAATATTATACCCGTACTGGACAACAAAGAAGAATTCAACCTATACGACGATGAAATTGAATTGGACGAGCCCTGTGCCCTGGGAATTCGCATCGCCTCGGAAGAACAACCTGATTCTCAATTTTATACATCAAGACTGGGCATTCGTCAAGAAGATGTTGTAGAATTCTACAACAACAAAATTGCTGACAACCCCAACTTCAAAGTAAAACTGCTTCACTTCTTTATCAATTCGGGGATTTCAGACACACCATATTATTGGAATGAGCTGGAGAAATATGTAACCCTCTATTGTAAATTTAAAAAGATAAACCCTGACCTAGACACCTTGGATATCGGTGGTGGAATGCCTTTTAAAGATTCACTGGTACACGATTTCGATTATGAATATATGGTCAACGAAATCGTCAACCGGATCAAACAAATCTGCGCACACCACGAAGTGATGGAACCGGATATTATTACAGAATTTGGCAAATATACCGTCGCTGAAGCATCAGGCATCCTATATAAAGTACTGGGACGTAAACAACAAAATGACCGCGAACGCTGGTTTATGATTGATGGATCTTTCATTACCAACCTACCAGATGTTTGGGCGTTGAACCAAAAGTACATTCTATTACCGATCAACAATTGGGATTCAGAGTACGAACGCGTCAACTTGGGCGGAATCACCTGTGATGGCCAGGATTATTACAATCAGGAAGCACATATGAACTCTGTTTTTATGCCTAAAACACGTAAAGTACAATACCTAGGTTTCTTCCATACAGGTGCTTATCAAGACGTATTGAGTGGCTACGGAGGAATTCACCATTGTTTACTTCCTTCGCCAAAACATGTTTTGGTTCGTAGAAATAGAGATGAGACGTTCAACTACGAAGTATTTGGAGAGGAACAAAATTCCAAACAAGTCATGAAGCTATTGGGCTATCAATAAAATACTCCATCTAAAAAATGGCACTCTAAATTTAACGCATCTTTTCAGTGCGAATCAACCATAAGAGATAGGTCTGGATCTTAAGATCCAGACCTATTCTTTTAGGTCGCTACCCTACTTTTTCCAATCATCTGCACTCTAAGCTCTCCCCTATCAATCAACGAAACTAACAGTACTTAACTTTATAACAAGTTGCCAATTAACAGGGACTTTATACGGACCTAACAGGGACCTCATTCGGACCTCATTCGGATGAAACCGAATAAAATATGTCTAAACTCCGAATAATATTCCCTATAAACTAGGGCTAATTATGAAGTTGCCTCCCAAATTCCCTAACGCAAACCCATAGCTAATCGCGAAATCTTTAGCAGGAAACTTCTCCGATCTATCAGCTTGCCACAAAATAAAGCAGACCCCTAAATAAGGGGCCTGCTCACTGTATATTTTCCGTTATTTTATGATAATTTTCCTTAAGAAATTCTGCTGCGGTACTCTTTTATTTCGCTACCCAGGCACTGAAAAATTTCAGTACTTTGTCTTCGTCGTAACTTTTCCCTTTCTCCAAACTACCACTCTCCTGTACATGAAGCGTCTTTCCGTTCTTATCCAATACAATAAAAAACGGATAACCTAATTTACTTCCTTCAGGTGCATACTTTTGAAAAACCGCTTCGTTCTTATTTTCTTTCGAATAGTTTAGGTGATAATAAAGGAAACGACTTTTTAGCAATTTATCTACACTTGCTGTTTTATGGATATAATCATTAAATCGCAGGCACCATACACACCAATTCCCTCCAGCCTGAATAATAATATTCTTTTTTTCCTTCTTAGCCAGCTGTATCAAACCATCAATATCTTTTTGCGCATCGGCCTCCGGGTTGTAAGGCTTGATCAGTTCACCCTGTGTTTTTGAAACCTCCTGAGCGATCGCACGTGAATGCACAAATTGGCTTCCCAAAAATACAGCTATCCCCCAAAACAATAATTTAATCCTTTTCATTCTCCAACAAATTATTTATGTGATTTAAAAATACAAAATCATTTTCCCCAAACCAAAACATAAGCCCACTATAATGGTTAAACAGTATATAAAAAAAATATTCATCACAACGACATATAACCAGCCATAATAAAGAAACCATACAATATCTTTCTAGTTTTTAAAAGAATAAAAACTAGAATACCTTATCTAGAAACAAGACAAACATAAACAAACAAAACAAAAGAAAACAAAAGAAAACACAAATTGTTTTCAAATATTTTTCACAAAATTCCTTTAAAATCTCATAAATATACTATAACTTAGTATCAATTGGTTATATCGACCCAGAAAAGGGACAACACCCTAAAACCAAAAACGAAACAAAATGAAACAAGAAGAATTCAAAAGGTCAAAATTAATAGAAAGAATAAAGGACACAAGTGAATGGGATGT
The DNA here is from genome assembly GCF_047784615.1 of Sphingobacterium sp. NGMCC 1.201703. Lineage (NCBI taxonomy): Bacteria > Pseudomonadati > Bacteroidota > Sphingobacteriia > Sphingobacteriales > Sphingobacteriaceae > Sphingobacterium > Sphingobacterium sp. NGMCC 1.201703. The sequence continues at coordinate 686,156 of NZ_JBLOHD010000002.1, forward strand.
TATCGTCATAGGTGGCGGAGCAAGCGGTTTAGGTGTCGCATTGGATGCATTGAGCAGAGGATTCAAAACAATATTATTGGAGCAGGTTGATTTTGCCAAAGGCACATCCAGTAAGGCAACCAAACTGGTGCATGGCGGTGTACGTTACCTCGCTCAGGGAGACATCGCGCTGGTTAAAGAGGCACTTCACGAAAGAGGTCTACTACAGCGAAACGCCCCACATTTAGTCAAAAATCAATCTTTTATCATTCCTAATTATAGCTGGTTTGACGGCCCTTTCTACACAATTGGCATGAAGATATACGATTTCCTTGCAGGCAAACTGAGCTTAGGGAAATCCATACACATCAACAAGGAAGAAACGTTACGGCGAATCAGTACCGTGAGAAAAAAGGGCTTATACGGTGGAGTTGTCTACCAAGATGGACAATTTGACGATTCGAGACTAGCTGTAAATGTAGCGCAGACCTGCATCCAAATGGGCGGTGTAGCACTTAATTATATGCGGGTCACCAATCTCACCAAAAACAATAACGGTAAGGTCAATGGTGTTATTGCCGAGGATACTGACACCGGAGAAGTTTTCACCATCCAAGGTAAAACCATTATCAACGCAACAGGAATTTTTGTCGATGATATACTCAAAATGGACAAACCCGAAGCAAAACAAATGGTCAGACCCAGCCAAGGTGTGCACCTTGTTTTCGATAAATCGTTCCTTCCTGGAGATGACGCAATCATGATACCGAAAACAGATGATGGCCGCGTCCTTTTTTTGGTTCCATGGCACAATCGTGTCATAGCTGGAACTACAGATACACCGATCGACGAACATAGCTTAGAACCCATAGCGCTAGAAAAGGAAATTGAATTTATCTTAAAAACAGCAGGCCGTTACCTTACAAAACAACCAACGCGTCAGGATGCACTTGCTGTATTTGCCGGTCTTAGACCCTTGGCCGCGCCAACAGGAAACTCGAATAAGACCAAAGAAATTTCCCGAAGCCATAAAGTAATTGTCAGTGAATCAAATTTGCTGACGCTAACTGGGGGAAAATGGACGACCTTTCGAAGAATGGGACAAGACACTGTTGATAAAGCAATTAAAATTGGCTGTCTTCCCAAAAAGGAAAGCACATCGGCAACTCAGAAAATCTATAGCGCTATTCCCACAAGCGACCGAAGTAACCACATGTATATTTACGGTTCCGACCAAGAAGCGATATATGCGCTTGCGCAAGAAAATCCGCAATGGGGTGAAAAATTAGTCGAACATCTGGAATTTAAAAAAGCAGAGGTGGTCTGGGCCGTTCGCAACGAACTCGCCCAAACCGTGGAAGACGTACTTTCACGCCGTGTACGCATCCTATTCCTTGATGCAAAAGCGGCGATTACAGCCGCCCCCGAAGTTGCTAAAATACTTGCTCAGGAATTGGGCAAAGATGAAACCTGGCAAAAAAGTCAGCTAGAAAATTTTCAAAAAGTCGCAAAAAACTATATCTTAAACTAATATAAATAACCCGCAGTAATCAATTATGGAACAACAATACATCTTGGCGATGGATCAAGGCACAACAAGCTCCAGAGCCATTATTTTTGATAAGGACAGAAATATCGTTTCAATTGCTCAAAAAGAATTCACGCAAATATTTCCAAAACCTGGATGGGTGGAACACGACCCGCATGAAATCTGGTCTACGCAAGCAGGTGTAACGGCCGAAGCTACAACCAAAGCTGGGTTGAATGGTAAAAACATTGCGGCCATCGGCATAACCAATCAACGGGAAACCGTAGTTGTGTGGGAAAAGGAAAGCGGCAGACCAATCTACAATGCCATTGTATGGCAAGATAAGCGCACAGCGGATTACTGTGACGAACTCCGCCAATCTAACAAACATGAAATGATCCAAGAAAAAACAGGTCTTATCCTAGATCCTTATTTTTCAGCAACCAAAATAAAATGGATTCTTGATCATGTGGACGGAGCCAGAGAAAAAGCAAAAAATGGAGAGCTGATCTGTGGCACTATCGACACTTGGTTGGTGTGGAACCTAACCCGCGGGGATGTCCACATTACCGATGTTACCAATGCCTCCCGCACACTTTTATTCAATATACATACAATGGATTGGGATACGGAGCTTCTTGAATTATTCGACATCCCAGCTGCCATGCTACCCAAAGTTAAGGAAAGCAGCGAAATATATGGCGAGTCCAGAACGACGATTTTCGCACACAAAGTCAAAATCGCGGGAATCGCGGGAGATCAGCAGGCAGCCCTTTTTGGCCAACAATGTACTGAAAAAGGAATGGTAAAAAATACATACGGTACGGGCTGTTTCATGCTAATGAACATTGGTGATAAGCCGATCATGTCTAAAAACAACTTATTGACTACCGTAGCCTGGAAGATCAATGGCAAAACCGAATATGCCTTGGAGGGAAGTATATTTATTGGGGGGGCATTAGTCCAATGGCTGCGGGACAATCTTAATATTATTTACAAATCAGCAGATATTGAACAGTTAGCGCTCGCTGAAAAAGATAATGGCGGGGTAACATTTATCCCAACTTTCGCCGGATTAGGCGCGCCTTATTGGAATGCCAGGGCACAAGGCACTATATTCGGCTTAACACGGGCGACAACAAACGGACATATTGCCCGGGCTTCCCTAGAGGCCATTTCACTCCAGACCAGAGATGTTTTACAGGCGATGGAAGCGGACAGCGGAATCCCGATCAAAGAACTGCGTGTAGATGGCGGAGCAACAGCAAATAATCTGTTAATGCAGATCCAAGCCAATGTACTGGACAGCAATGTGATCAGACCTAAAATTACTGAAACAACTGCATTAGGCGCTGCCTACCTTGCTGGACTGGCTGTCGGTTTTTGGAATAGTGAAGAAGAGCTTGCTAAATTTTGGGCGCAAGACCGTCTTTTTGAACCCGAAAAAGAACAAGCAGAGCAGACTAAACAAATTATTAAACAATGGACTAAGGGCGTTAAGGCATTGCAATTCTGGACAGAAAACTAATCAATACATATGAACCATTATTTAGCTGAATTTATCGGAACGACACTGCTCCTGCTCCTGGGGAACGGTGTTGTTGCAAATGTAATCTTAAAAGGAACAAAAGGAGAAAATAGTGGCTGGATTGTCATTACCACTGCATGGGCCCTTGCCGTGTATGTTGGAGTGGTCTTCGCGGGACCTTACACGGGCGCCCACCTCAACCCAGCAGTGACAATTGCCATGGCACTTAATAAGGCTTTACCCTGGACGGAAGTACCAGGCTATATTCTGGCTCAAGTTGCAGGCGGATTTTGCGGCGCATTGTTAACTTACGTTATACACAGAGACCACTTTAATGCAACAGCTGATCCCACCACCAAACTAGGTGTTTTCGCTACAATCCCAAATATCCGGAATACTTCAACAAACCTGGCAAGTGAAATCATTGGAACTTTCGTCTTAATTTTTGTTATCTTTTTTATAACAGGACAGGATATCACAATTAATGGAAAGACTGAACCTATTGGAATGGGCTCTTTAGGTGCCATACCGGTCGCCTTTTTAGTATGGGCTATTGGTTTATCCCTAGGAGGCACAACCGGCTATGCAATTAATCCCGCCAGAGATCTCGGTCCCCGCTTATTCCATGCGATTTGGCCAATTAAAGGTAAAGGAAGTTCGGACTGGTCTTACGCCTGGATCCCCATCATTGGTCCAATCATTGGGGCGATATTAGCATTTGTAGTCTATACTTTAATAAAATAATAAAGGGATTCAATATTGAATCCCTTTATTATTTTAAACCCGTTTTGGTTTACGATGACCATATTCTCTATCGCGCTCAAAAGTATTCATATGCCGCTCCTTTTTCACGGGATAAACGTCGTCAATAACAATCAAAATTCCTTTTTCTTCCACCGTACCGAACTCATCATTTCGAGCAGTACCGAAAGATTTCATCGTCGGGGACAGGTTCATGTATGTATTGATTAAAGGTGGGATATTTTCCCCCAATGCTCTTACATGACTATTTAATATTTTATAACCTTCCTTATAATCTAAGCCATCAAAAACACCGATAAAACGGTCATAATCGTTTTTAATTTCTAAATCAGGCAATGGAATAACCAATTTATCATGATCCGGGAAATAGTAGTCCATAAAGTAAAGCAACATATCCCGTGCATCCTTGTTATAATGTGGATACATTGTCACTTTCCCAAAAAGGTATTTGATTTCTGGATTGAGCATCACCAAAGCCCCCAAACCGTCCCACAGATTGTCTAAGGAAAAAATTCCTTTTCTATTGTCAATTGCAGGTTGATATCGAGGTTGAACAAAAGATCGCCCTAATTCAATGGTATAGGGTAAATAATCTTTTGTAAACTGATCTGAGAACTGAAAATAATGGGCGGTAGATAAATTGGGAATACCATTGGTCTCTCCTGCCTCTGCACATTTAATCACACGATAACCGGCAACAACTTCTTCATCTTCGGGATTCCATGCGATCAGTTGATCGTAGCAATCCTCAGATGTATCATTTTCATCGATATCGATCGAAAGCCCTGTACCTCCACCTGCGCCACGGAATGTCAACTCCCGTAACCGTCCAATTTCGCGCATGACATTGGGCGAGTTATGATAGTTGATTAAGTATATCTCGTTATTTCCATTGTTGGTATATCGTACGAAAACGTCCTTGTTCAATTCGGCTTTCAATAGTTCTCTATCAACTGGAGGTATAATTTCTTGCATAAATTCTATTTTTCTTGAGCTAATCCATAAACTCTTCTTTTCACTTCTTCAGCCCAAGTCTTTTCGTTCTTTGATTGATCAAACGCTGTATAAGGGATTCTCTTTCCTACTATAATGTTAACAGTGTGCCCGCGCTGGGCAAACATTTCATCAGGTAAATATAACATTTCAATGTTTACCTTAAGACCTATTTTTTGTCTAAGCCTTGCAAAATTATAAAAAAACTTAGAGTTTTTGCCGTCAATAAGTACCGGAATGATATCTTTTTTATATTTCTTCGCTTTGCTGATAAAGCTTTTTTTCCATTCCAGGTCCTCGATACGTCCATCTTTCTGCTTTCTGGAGACCAGGCCGGCGGGAAATACAAGCAAAGCATCATCGGCTCCATAGGCTTCCTCAATTGCCGAAATAGCTTGTTTACCCTGTCCTCCCAATTTATTCACACCGACAAATAAAGGCCTCAAATTTCCTATATTTAATAAGATATCATTCACCAAAAATTTCACATCCCGTCGATGCTTTCCTATCGCATGCATAAACGCAATCCCATCTAAACCACCCAAAGGATGATTGGAGGCAAAAATGACCGGATCAGAATCCGGAATGTTTTCGGCGCCATATAAATTTACTGTAACTCCCAAATCATTGATTAACGCATCGACAAAATCCAGCCCCTGCAAATCTGCAAAACGCGTCATAATATCATTGATCTCATCTTCATGAATGGTCCTCTTAAGATAATTCAACAAAAAAGATGGAATCCACTTTGCTAATCCTGCATTTTTTTTGCGAATAACCTCGCGTATATCAATAAATTTTTTATTCTCACTCGTAACCATCAATCTTATTTTTCTAAAAAACTAGCTACCCTCCATTTTTAACATAGCTTAAATTGTGGACAAAAATACTAACAGAATGCTAATAAAAGTACAATTTTAAACATTAAAATTGTACTTATTTGCAATAATGTAATTACTTACTTTTAATTTATTCATCAAACACAAAAAAGTCCAGACACCGCCAAAGATTCTGATCTATAAAATTTTCCCTATCACATCATTTTTTTTATTAAGTTTGGGTATGTTAATAGGACAATTTCTTTCAAACGCAGATTTCAGCATCCAGAAAGCTGATTCAATACAACAGGCCTTAGAAAAACTACAAGACATGCTTTGTAAAGAATTGGTTGTTTTAAATGGGGATGAATATATTGGATTCGTCAATGAGTCTGTTTTGTTGGATGCCGATAATGAAGAAGCTTCTATTTCCTCCATTAAAATTAACACTGCACCAATACAGCTTAAATTTAACCAGCATCCATATGATGCATTGGTCATGACAACTGTATACAACAGTTCATTAGTCCCAATTTTGGATCAAGATAACAAATATATTGGTGTTTCTACGCAATTAGATATTTTAAAGGCAATTTCATTGATCCAATCTCAGAATGAATCCGGGGCTATCATTGTCTTGTCAATAGGGTTACATGATTTTTCTTTATCCCAGATTTCGCATTTGGTAGAAAGTGACAACTGTAGAATTCTCAATTGCGCCACAAAAATAAATCTCGAAAGCGATTCCATTGAAGTGACACTGAAAGTAGACAAGTCCAATATCAACGCGCTGCTCAATTCATTCTTAAGGCATAATTATATCGTTATGGAGACACACAATACTGTTGCCGCATTTGATGACACTGCCGATCGTTATCAGCAACTGATGAATTACATCAACATTTAATAAATTAAGATTAGTTTTTTTCTCATCTTTGCCCCATAAATTCAAAAAAATATGAGAATTGCGATATATGGACGAGAGTTTCAACCCTCCGTTATAGCACATGTGAAGCACTTATTTAAATATCTCGTTGGTAAAAACGTCGATATATGGGTTTATGATCCTTTTTATAAGTTCTTGACAACGCAGTTTGAATGTGGATTTAGTTTTCCCACCTACCATGTATATGAGGAAATTAAAGACAACGTTGATCTCATGCTAAGTTTAGGAGGCGATGGCACTATGCTATCAGCGGTATCACTCATTAGAGACTCGGGTATTCCCATCGCAGGTATTAATTTTGGACGTTTGGGCTTTTTGGCCTCCATCAATAAGAATGACTTTGAACATGCAATAGAAGATATCTTAAACAATCGTTACGATATTCAAAAACGTGTACTTCTTTCGGTAGAATCTGAACAGATCAATCTATTTCAGGGTAATCATTATGCCCTTAACGATATTACGGTATTTCGTTACGATAGCTCTGCAATGATCACAGTCAATGCACGGATTAACGGCGAACTACTCAATTCCTATTGGGCGGACGGGTTGATTATCGCTACTCCTACCGGTTCAACAGCTTATTCGTTGAGCTGCGGAGGACCAATCATTATGCCTGAAAGCGGGAATTTTGTAATCACGCCGATCTCACCACATAACCTTAACGTCAGACCGATCGTTATTTCAAATCAATTCACCCTTGAGCTGGAAATCGAGAGCCGAAGCAATCAATACATACTCAGTTGTGACTCAAAAAATGAGTCTATCGATACTTCCGTTAAATTGACAATCAAACAAGCTCCATTTACGATCAATCTAATCCGTCTTCCGCAGGAGAGTTTTTTTAGCACATTGAGAGAAAAACTACTTTGGGGAATAGATGTCAGAAACTACTAATCTTTATGATATTATGCTTCTGAATTATCAATTAAAAATCGATATTTGGAAGGAATAATACAGCATAAGAGACACAAAGCACCTAAAATAAGGTGCCAAAAATAATGATCAAACGGTTTAACCTTGGGAGGTAAAACATCGTTTGAAGGTAATATACAGAAAGCCAGTATCTGGTTTTAACACACAAATACGCTGTAAAAGGCTAAAAGGTGTTAATTTTATTGAATATAGCAACAATGAGCTTTTTAGATCAAATTGATAACATTAAATTACCCCAACATATTGCTATCATCATGGATGGTAACGGTCGTTGGGCAAAACAAAAAGGTAAACTCCGTGTATTTGGACATCAAAATGGGGTAAAAGCAGTGAGAGAGGCTTTAGAAGGATGTGTTCAGGCCAACATAAAATTTCTAACGCTCTATGCTTTCTCAGCGGAAAATTGGAATCGACCAAAACTGGAAGTAATCGCTTTAATGGAACTGTTGGTCTCCTCCTTAAAAAAAGAAATCAAGACATTCCAGGAAAATGGTGTCAGATTAAACGCAATTGGAGATATCAGCAAACTTCCTTCCAACGCGCAAAAGAAACTTCAGGAAACGATTGAGGCCACCAAAGATAACACGCACTGTACACTCACGCTGGCCTTAAGCTATAGTTCCCGCCAGGAAATTGTTGAAACTACCCGAAATCTAGCTAAAAAAGTTCAAGCGGGAGAATTGAGCATCGAGGAAATCAATGATGACATTTTCTCTGCCAATCTCTACACCCGGGGATTACCAGATCCAGATCTATTGATAAGAACCAGTGGAGAACTCCGGATCAGTAATTTCCTTCTTTGGCAAATTGCTTATTCTGAATTATGTTTTTTAGATAAGATGTGGCCAGAGTTTACAAAGGAAGATTTATTTAAATCCATTGTCGATTATCAACAGCGTGAAAGAAGGTTTGGAAAAACAAGTGAGCAGTTATAAATGATTTTATTAAATTTGTCAACTGATTTGAATAAAAAACAAGCTGGTTAAATTTTCTTAATTAACAAAAATTAACAACTGATTGGTGTACTTTAGCGCCAATAATTCAAGATAAATGAAGCGTATACTACCCGTAATACTATTTTTTGGTCTCTCATCAATGCAACTTGTCTACGGACAGCAAAATGGTGCGTTCAACTTAAATGATCCCGAAAAAATCAGTTATCTCAACCCTAAAAACTATGTAATTAGTGCTGTTGATGTAACCGGAACACAATTTTTGGATAAGAACGTATTAATTACAATATCTAAATTGTCTGTAGGTCAATATCTGGAAGTACCAAGTGAAGCGACTGCGAAAGTAGTAAAAGACATGATGGCTCAAGGCCTCTTTGACGCTGTCGAATTATGGGCAGAAAAAATTGAAGGTGAAAATATCTTCTTAACCATTCGTGTAGTAGAACGCCCCCGTTTGACACGTATTGATATTAACGGACTGAGCAAAAGTCAAACTGAGGAAGTCCGCAAGCGTTTAAATAGTAATACCGGTAAGATTGTCAACGAAAACTTGATGAATACGACCCGGGCAACGATTCAACGTTTTCTAAAAGAAAAAGCTTATTTATATCCAGAAATTACACTAAAAACAGTTAAGGATTCGGCTCAGGCGAATAATGAGATCTTAATTGCTGACGTAGATAAAAAACACAAGGTAAGAGTCAAAGAGATGACCTTCACAGGCAATGAACATTTTTCACAAAAAGATTTGCGGAAAATGGCAAAGCCAATTAAACAAAAAATGTGGTACCGCATATTTGGTCCGGGTAAATTCAAAGAAGAGAAATACAAAGAGGGAAAAGAAAACCTGATCAAAAAAATGGCCGCTAAGGGTTATCGCGATGCGGAGATCTTAAAAGATACGATCATTCGCGATGGTGAGAAAAATGTATTGGTCAAATTTGATATTTATGAAGGTCCAAAATATTATGTAGGTAATATTGTGTGGACAGGAAATGCAAAATATTCAGATACCTTATTAAATAAAATTTTAGGAATCAAACGTGGTGATGTCTTCTCAGAGGAAAAACTGAACGCAAAATTACTAGGTGGAGGCAAAAATTCAGATGACATCTCATCTATCTATATGAATGATGGTTATTTGACCTTCTCCGTAGACCCTGAGCAAACACGTGTATATAACGATACCATCGACTTAAATTTACGTGTATATGAAGGCGCGCAATATACCATTAACAACGTTATCGTAAAAGGTAATGATGTTACAAATGACCGAGTGGTATTACGTTCGATCTATACAAAACCGGGACAAAAATTCTCAAAAGAGCAAATTATGCGGAGCGTTCGTGAGATTGCCCAATTAGGGAATTTTGATGAGCAAAAAACAAATCCAGTTCCGAGCAATTTGAATTATGCGGAAGGTACGGTGGATATCGTTTATAATGTAACGGAGAAACCATCCGATCAGGTAGAGCTTTCAGGAGGTTATGGAGCCGGACAGATCATAGGTACATTAGGTTTAACTTTCAATAACTTTTCTACAAGTAACTTCTTTGATAAGAGTTCATGGAAACCTCTTCCTCGTGGTGATGGCCAAAAATTAAGTGTGCGTGGTCAGACTTCAGGTAAACGTTACCAATCCTATAGCTTCTCCTTCTCGGAACCTTGGCTAGGTGGAAAAAAACCGATATATTTTGGTTTGAGTGCTTATACCTCCAGTTCATCCTATGGTGGATTCAACTATTATACCGGGGAGCAAATCGTAAAAGATTCAGAATTGAACCGTATTTGGATGACGGGTATTACAGCAACTTTAGGTAAACGCCTACAGTGGCCAGACAACTGGTTCCAAGCCAATACTTCATTGTCTTTCCAACGGTATAAACTTCAGAATTATGGCAACTATTTCTTGTTTGATAACGGTACAGCATACAATATCAATTTAACACAAGAATTTAGCCGTAACTCGATCGATGCTCCGATCTACCCAACTTCGGGTTCGAACATCAAGTTCTCGGTACAATTGACGCCTCCTTATTCCCTATTCAATAATATTGATTATAAAAATGGTACTCCTCAGGAACGTTATCGCTGGACGGAATACCATAAGTGGAAATTCGATTCGCAATGGTATGCAAAAATTGTCGGAAAATTAGTTTTCAAAGCTCAGGCACAATTTGGTTTCTTAGGGAAATATTCTAATAAAACTGAAACGTCTACATTCGAAAGGTTCAAAGTCGGTGGTGATGGTATGCAAGGGTTTGATTACCTTCAAGGATCTGAGATTATTGCAATGCGTGGTTATGCAAATGGTGTAATTATTCCAGAAGGTACACAAAATGTTAACGTAGCGCGGAATTCAGGGAGCCCAATCTATACCAAGTATCAAATGGAATTACGTCATCCGGTTATGTTAAATGACCAGGCTACGGTGTATGTACTGGCTTTTGCGGAAGCTGGTAACACATGGAACAAATTCACGGAATACAATCCATTTAAGGTCCGTCGTTCGGCAGGTGTTGGTGCACGTATCTTCTTACCTATCTTTGGTATGTTGGGGATCGACTACGGTCACGCATTCGATCCTATTCCAGGATTACCGAGCAGTACTTGGAAACAAAACTTTACCTTTAGTATTATGCAAAATATGGGCGGATTTTAACCGAGGTTGATCTGGCCACCAAGATATATCCACATCGGAGTAAAAAGCTATCGCAGAAACTGCGATAGCTTTTTTTATGTATAGCATTTAAATTTATTTAGTTGAACGCTGCATATCGCTTAAATCTTCTTATCTTGAAGGAAGTTTGCTTTTAACAACAAAGGTTAGCCGTAATGGGCTCTTTGGAAATGTATAACAGGACTCGGCCAACAAGTTAAATAGTGTTAAACCCGAGAAATATCTGTTAGATTGCATCTTTTTTGTTATTTTTGAGCGGTAAATTTATTTAAGACGGCTTCTCAGATTAAACTTTTGGGCTCGGCCATTGTCATAAGGTAAATGAATGTTAAATATTAAATTATAGTCTATAAAACTTACAGGAAATATGAAAAAAATATTGTTAGTTATAGCTTTTGTAGTCGTTAGTGCTACAGCGACATTTGCGCAACAGCTTGCATATGTAGATTCAGAATATATCCTAAAACACATTCCCGAATATACCACTGCCCAAAAACAACTGGATGACCTTTCCAAACAATGGCAGGAAGAGGTAGATCAAAAATATGCCGAAATAGAAAAATTATATCAGGCTTATCAAAAAGATCAGGCCTTGTTAAATGAGGACATGCGTCGTCGTCGCGAAGATGAAATCGTTACGAGAGAAAAAGAGGTGAAAGATTATCAAAAACAGAAATTCGGATTTGAAGGCGAACTTTTCAAAAGGCGGGTTCAATTAATTAAACCTATTCAGGACCGCGTAGCAAAAGCGATACAAGATGTTGCTTCGGCACAGAATTTTGATTTCATCGTGGACAAAGGCAAAGAATCCACTTTCCTTTATGCAAATTCAAAATTGAACAAAAGTAATGATGTCATTACAAAATTAGGCTATAAACCTAATCCTAGTCTTGCAAACTAAGCTGGAGTTTGTTATCATTGTGGACACAAGTAAAAAAAGTAGTAATTAATTAGAAAACTAAAAAGATTGCCATAGAGATGGCGTATTAGATTAAAATGAAAAGCATGAAAAACTTATTAAAAGGTGCGGTTGCTATAGTGGCAGTATTTTTCTCAACTCAATTCGCTAATGCACAGCAAAAGATCGGTCACATCAATTTTGCTGACATTATTCAATCAACTCCAGATTATAAAACAGCGGAAGCTCAATTGAAAACTTTGAGTGAGAGTAAAACCAAAGAAATTCAAGGCATGGTCACTATTTTACAGACCAAACAAAAAGAAGGAACCGATAAATTACGTACCAGAAGCGAAGCTAACAAAGATACGCTAGATCCTGAATTGAATAAATTAGGACAAGAAATCCAAGATATGCAAACTCGTATTCAATCATCACAACAAACTGCTCAAGAAGAATTGGGAAAAAAAGAAGATGAATTGATTACACCTATCCAAAGAAAAGTAGCTGATGCAGTCAACGCTGTAGCAAAAGAAAAAGGAATGGCTTATGTATTTGATATCTCAAGCACGAATATTCCTTATTTCCAAGGTGGTGAGGATTTAACCGCTGCTGTAAAATCTAAATTAGGTATTTCGGCAACAGCTGCGCCTACTGCACCAGCAAAAAAATAATAACGTATCACATACGTCATAAAAAAAGGGATTATTCGTAAGAATAGTCCCTTTTTTATTGCCCATGTCCCGCTAATTCCAAAGTAAAACAATTTACCGCAAACTTGTTAAATGGCAATCTGCGTGTCGACTAAAATAGTTTATTAAAAGGAATTAAAATCTGTTATACGATTTTCTTGCTTTTCCCAGCTAAAATTTAGATATTGTAGAAAAAATATACATCTACCCTAATGAAACATCATGAGTCCAAATTTGTTTATTAACGAACGAATAGGATAACTCATGGAAGCTTCGTTGCTAAAAATGGTTTTATTCGTATGAAATTATCACGGGCTTAAATTAGCTCAAGACTTATACGATTGAGTCTATGATAGCTTCATTCTTAGTAACACCGCCAAAGGCAATATAATGCCTTTGTAAATAAATTGGTAATGAATAAACAAAATTATTCTAATGAAAAAGAACGTAACTGAGGATCGTCCAAAGAAAGAAAGAAAAGTAACATCGGGTCCCATCCGAGACAAGGAACGTACCAAAGCGCGGATGATCGCCGCAGTGGGAAAAGTCATCCAAAAGAAAGGCTACCATGCGCTGAACGGCCCGAATATCGCACTGGAGTGCGGCCTAAATAAAGCACTCATCTGGAATTATTTTGGAGGCCTCGATCAATTAGTAGAGGCTTACTTAACACAAAAAGATTTTTGGCAGATTGGCGATAAAGGTGTTTTGGAGCAAATGATATCGAATCCAAATGATATTGATGTCGCTCTGGTAAACGAATTACTTAAATCCCAATTGAATACTTTTTTAAAGGATAAAACCAAACAGAAAATCATCCATTGGGGACTGGGTGAGAAAACTAAAGCATTAAAAAATATAGCCGATAGACGCGAAGTTCTTGGTGAAGAATTATTTAAACACGTTGATCCAAAATTTGAGCATTCAGAAACGGACATAAGGGCGACACTCGCCATACTAGTAAGCGGAATTTATTACTTAGCACTACAGGCCAAATCTACAGGCAGCACTTTCTGCGGTATTGACATCAATACAGAAGAGGGAAAAATCCGTATTGAAAAAACCGTTGAAAAAATCCTTAAGCAAGCATTTGCCGGTATAGAATAAATCATTAGCCGAACAATCTTTGCCCCCAGAAAATCATTGCAACTTTCTCGGGGGCTTACTTTTCCAACCCCTTCTTCCTATTCTTTATTTTTTCTGAAAGTATCTGTTCTCTATTGGTCAGAAAGAATCCTCAGTTGATTTTCATGGCTGTTGGTGCTTATAAGAATAGGGATATTTTTTCAGAAAATTACCTTTATAAGCTTATTTTTTTGATTTATTTTTATTATGTTAGCATAATAAAATATTATAGTATATTTGTTTTTGTAACCAATATTCGAGCATATGATAGGTCAGCTAATATTTGCGGTTTGTTTTTTAGGAGCATTATTTTTCTTTGGTAAAAATGTGCAACAGATCTACAGTAATATAAAATTAGGACGAGATTTAGATCGTTCGGACCGAGCTCCAGAGCGCTGGAAAACGATGATTTTGGTTGCTTTTGGACAAAAAAAGATGTTTAAGCGGATTACTCCCGCCATCCTACACTTATTTGTTTATCTGGGTTTCGTTATTATCAATATCGAAATGCTGGAAATCATTATTGACGGTTTATTCGGAACGCATCGGATCTTTTCCTTCTTGGGCGGTTTCTATAACTTTTTGATCGGTTCATTTGAATGGCTGGCACTTGCTGTACTCGTGTCCTGCCTGGTCTTCCTTATTCGCAGAAATATTGTCAAAGTAAATCGTCTAAATAGTAGAGAACTGAACAACTGGCCCAAAACAGACGCTAATATTATTTTGATTACGGAAATTCTGCTGATGTCGGCCTTTCTGTTAATGAATGCGACGGACCTCAAATTACAGCTTTACGGGTATGAACATTTTAGTTCTGTGGGTTCCTTTCCGGTAAGTCATTATTTATTACCCTATCTTCCGACGTCTACTAGTACACTGTATATCATCGAAAGGTTTTGCTGGTGGTTTCACATATTAGGTGTATTAGCTTTTTTAAACTATCTGCCCTATTCGAAACACTTGCATATCGTTCTGGCTTTTCCAAACACTTATTTTTCAAGCTTGGATGCGAAGGGGAAATTATCCAATATGCCCGCTGTCACCAACGAAGTAAAAGCGATGCTTGATCCAAGTTTTACGCCTCCATCTTCAGATACCGTAGCTCGCTTTGGCGCCAAAGATGTGCAGGATCTAACATGGAAAAGCCTTCTGGATGCCTATACCTGTACAGAATGTGGTCGCTGTACTTCCTCCTGCCCGGCCAATATTACGGGAAAGCTGCTATCCCCGCGAAAAATAATGATGGATACAAGGGATCGATTAACTGAAGTAGGTAACAACATTAAGGTAAATGGAAGCTTTGTGGAAGATGGAAAGTCGCTGATCGACAATTATATCAGCCGCGAAGAATTGTGGGCTTGTACAAGTTGTAATGCCTGTGTCGAGCAATGCCCTGTCAATATTAACCCTTTGGACATTATCGTAGAACTTCGTCGATTTGCGGTTATGGAGGAATCTCAGGCCCCCGCAAGTATCAACAATATGTTTGGCAACATTGAGAATAATGGTGCTCCATGGAAGTATGCACAAATGGATCGTGCGAATTGGACTCAACAACAATAGTTTAATGATGGAAAATGAATTAAAAGTTCCAACAGTCGCTGAACTGTTAGCTAAGGGAGAAGCTCCCGATATATTATTTTGGGTGGGATGTGCTGGTAGTTTTGATGAGCGCGCTCAAAAAATAACACGTGATATTTGTCGGATTCTCCAGCATGTTGGGCTCAACTATGCAATTCTTGGAACAGAAGAAAGCTGCACCGGAGATCCCGCAAAAAGAAGTGGGAATGAATTTCTATTTCAGATGCAAGCTATGATGAATATCGAAATATTGAATGGTTATGAAATCAAAAAAATTGTCACTGCTTGTCCACACTGCTTTAATACACTTAAAAATGAATACCCTGCTTTGGGGGGTAACTATGAAGTTATCCATCACACACAGTTGATCCAGAGCCTCATTGACGAGGGTAAGTTGAAACCGGCCGACAATACGATATTTAAGGGTAAAAAAATAACCTATCATGATCCTTGCTATCTGGGGCGGGCAAATGAAGTTTACGAAGCACCCCGAAAAGTACTTGAAAGTCTGGATGCGCAACTTGTCGAATTGAAACGTTGCAAAAGCAATGGGCTGTGCTGTGGTGCCGGCGGTGGCCAGATGTTCAAAGAACCTGAACAAGGGAAGAAAGATATTAATATCGAACGTATTGAAGAGGTTATAGCCGCACAGCCCCAAGTTGTTGCCGCTGCATGTCCCTTCTGTATGACGATGTTAAAAGATGGGGTCAAAATAAAAGAGAAAGAGTCCGAAATTGAAGTACTTGATATTGCTGAAATAACTGCCCGTGCAAATAAACTTTGAAAAGTTTCGATCGGTCAATCATCAGCATAAATTAATAAAGGCTTGATCCGAAGATCAAGCCTCCTTTTGTTGAAAGGAATTGCCTTTCAACATTGGTAAGAACTAGCCGTCATAGGTTACCCTACCGGTTAAAATAAGGGTACCTATGCTACCGGCTAGCTAAGAGGAATATATGATATCCTCCATTCAACCAATGAATTAACCATTTCAAATTTAGCGTTCATTTTTCATGTATTTATTGATGATTTCCGAGAAAATATTGATCAAATCCGAACTATTGAAAAAAAAATCATTTTTTTTAAAACGCATGAGGCCGCAATCCTAAAAATTTACAGCCTCATAGGTAGTTTTTTATTTAAAATAAGATAAACAGATGGTAACAGGAAGGCCTAGGGCATTGGCTTTATAGCACTTAGCATGAATAATCCATCTTCTTCCTCAGGTTTCGAATAGATTTTATTGTGAACTTCATTATCATTTTTTAAATCAATGAAGCCCACCTTATCCAATAGATATAAATCTCTTTCTGGTCGGCTATATTTGCTTATATCCAAATTGGATTTGATGTCATTTGCTTCTTCCATAATTTCTTTAGGATATCTTTCATGCCCCTCTTGACTGAAAACTGTCGCTCCGAAATCACCGTCAAAATTTATAAACCTTCCTCCGGGCTTCAATACCCGAAATATTTCACGATAACATTTAAATAAATCCGGTATCGTCCAGGTCATAAGACGTGTAAAAACAAGATCAAATTTATCATCATCAAATGCTAAATTTTGAGCATCCATTACGTGATAATCCACTGTTAGATTCAATGCATCAGAAACCTGTTTTGCTTCATTGATCATGTTTGGAGAGAGATCAATAGCGGTCACCTCAAAGCCTGCCTTGGTCATAATATTACCAAAGTATCCTGAAGCAGTCCCTATCTCCAAAATATTCTTTCCACCCAACTTTGGGTCAAGCAATAATTCTTCGAAAAACTCCAACCAATTTGCTGTTTCGGGTTTGGACCAAGCCTCCTCTTTCTCTTCACGCCAAATCTTACTTTGTTTGTCCCAATACGATGTAATTCTGTCAATTATCATAATAAATCTATAATTTTATCAGCTTTTTGCTTTCCATAAAGATGGGTAATAATTTCTTCAACCTGCCCCTTCTGATCTAATTGCTTATCACCATACGCCCAATGATGTATTGCCGTTGCTGTACAAAGCGCCTTCAACGTATGTGGATTGTAGGCAAACATTGGCAACAGATTAAAAATCTGCTTCTCCTTTATCGCAGGAATATCCGCAAACTCTTTTCGTTTATAAAATAATTGTGGACTATCGTTCCACATGACAATCATATCAGGGTTCCAACCGATCAATGTTTCCGCGTTAATATTCGGTTGATCCAACTCAAAAGGACAGACATTTTCAACGCCGGCCATTTCCAGGCAAGCGTGCATCATGCTCTTCGTACCTGTTGTCGAAAAAACACGTCCATACGCCCAGGTAAAATATACCCGTCTTTTCTTTGCTATCGTATCGGAAGTTTTTTTGATGAGTTCTGCTTTCTGCTTTACATAGGAAATCAACTCCATACCTCTTTCTGTACTCGCTGTAAGTGTGGCAATATCCTCCACTGTTTTAAACACCTCCGCTTTCAATTCGGCTTTCGTTGCATACACCTTCATTCCAGCATTCCGCAAGCCCTCTATCAGATCCACCTGACCAGCATGTACGATTACTAAATCTGGACTGAGTCCGACAATCTGTTCAACGCTTCCCTGATTATTTGTCCCTACTACTGGTAATTTCCGTTCCAAGATTCGTGCATCCATTTTCGAAAAGAAGGGAAATAGTTCATCACTGGAATAAACATCATTAAATAGCCCAACAATTCTATGCTCAGCCTGCAGCATATATAGCGCGTCCAATCCGGGTTCGTATAAGCATACGATACGTTCTGCAGGTTTCTCTAACGCAATAAGATGCCCTTGCGCATCGGTTACCTCAAAGGCGGCTCCATTCGCTTTTACTTTTTGATTTTCGCCACTACAGCCTATCCAAATAGGAAATAGGACCACTATAAGCTTTTTTATAAAATTTATTTTCATCGTTTTTTTACAGATTTATTCCCAATGAGAGCCTTGCATGTATAGGTGCCATTTGTACCCAATAGTACATATTTCCACTACCATTACGCCAAGCTGTAGAATACATTTTTTCGTTCAATAGATTATTGACGATTAGATTAATACGATACTTATCATTGCTCCATCCTGCTCCGGCATCCAATCGAAAGATATCTTTTAGGGCTATAGGATTCGTTGATGTAAAACGCTCAGCTCGGCCGGCGAGCAACTGGTATCCCAAGGATACCGTCAAACCTTTTACACGTTCGATAGGCAATAGATAATTCAACCAGGTATTGTGGATATGCTTTACCCGATTAGGTGTGGCCATATCTATATTTTCGGGTTTCATTTCGTCAGCAGAGATTTTAGAATCCGTGTAAGCATAGTTAATCACCGCATTCAGGCCTTTCGCCAGTCTTCCCTTAAGGTCAAACTCAACTCCTCTCGATTTACTTTCCCCAGTCTGATAGATCAGATTGGATACTGGGTCAGGTGTGATCAAACGATTTCTTTCGATATGGTAGACAGAAACACTTGTATTCCATTTTCCTTCCATCCAATCACGTTTAATCCCTAATTCGTAGTTAACTCCTTTTAATGGTTTTAATGCTGTACCATCCACGGAAATCCCTGCTTGTGGCAAATAACTCTGGTCATGTAAGAAGTAGAGCGAAGTATTTTGATCCAAGGCATAATTGATTCCCAATCGTGGGGTTAAAACAACATCTTCTGAGTTACTCTTTGCACCATAATCATTTGTTTTGCCATTCGATGCAGTGACACGTAAACCGAGAGAAATCCGTAGTTTTTCGTCCAGAAAAAGTAATTCATCCATTGCATAAGCCGAAACATAGAAAAGTTGTCGATGTATTTTACTTCCCTCGGAAGTAAAATCATTCTCCGAAACAAAATCGCCACCTATACCTGTATTAAGTATTGTTTCCGAATACTGTGGATTCGTGATGGACAGCGGATAGACTGTTGTCGCTGTGCCCCATGTATCCCAACTTCGGGATGATTTATTATTGACATCAATTCCAGTGATGATACGGTGGCCGACATTTCCAGTTTTAAAATATCCATTCAGGTATGCCTGCGTAGAAAAGATACCGTACTTATTCGAATCGTAAACTAGATTTCTATCCAAAATATCCTTATTTTGAGCATTCGCACCATTCACCCAGAACAATGTACCGTTATAGCCGCTATGGATATACGCTAATTTCGTTGTCAATTGCCAATCGCTCTTAAATCGATGTTGAAAAGTCAGAAATGCATTATGGTCGTTACCTACAAAAGGTCGTATACTAGGGTCGGTAATGGTAAAATCTTTCGGAAGTGTGCCATAACCGTAAGGGGACATCTGTGCTTCACTGAGGAGAAGATAATTCAATTGTTGATAGATGTATTCGGCCGTTATTGTTGTGCGCTCGCTAAATTGATATTTTAATGCGGGTGCGAATAATAATCGGTTATTTCGATCATATTTAAGAAATCCATTACTGCGCATGCCCATGACATTCAAACGATATTGGATTTTATTGCTCTTATCAAGTTGTCCATCCAAATCTACCGCGGCGTGCAATAAGCCAAAACTTCCGGTTAGCAAATCGAAACTTCTTTTAGTTTCTCCCGTCGGTTTTTTCGTGATGATGTTATAAGAACCAGATGGATCGCTAATAGCATGCATAAAGCCACTTGGGCCTTTTACAAATTCCACCCTTTCAATAATCGCCAAATCATCGGCTATCGGCCCCTTGCCCAATGGACGCATATCCACGCCATTACGTTGTGCACTGATATAGCCGCCACGCGAATATATATCGGGGGATATACCATTGTGTAATTCTTCTCTAAAAGTTCCACTTACGTTACGCGTAGCACTTTCATTTAGGTTTAATACTGCCTGATCCCGAAAAATCTCGCTATTAATGACCTGAATATGCTGTGGGGCTTTCAATAAAGAGGTTTCTAAGCGCAATGCTTCAGACAATTGTTTGGGATTATACCGCTTGTAATACTTAGAGGTAATTTCTATTTCATCAATTTTCAACAACTTTAAGGTGTCAGATGAAATAGTCTGTGCATTAAGACAAAAAGGAGCAGCAATTAATAAAGGTGTAACAAGGCCTTTGAATTGTAACATACTTAGCTAAAGATTTTTGCTACAAAAATCCAAAAACAACATTAAAACTCAATAAGAACAATCTTAATAAACCATAAGAGTAATATTAAGATTGTCTTAGAAATTAAGTAGCCATTAAAACAATAAGATCCGCTCAGATCTCATTTTTGTCAATCCATTTCGTTACCTCCGGCGCCGCATAATTTTCCATCTTATCTAATAGATCTTCAATTGAATCGCTTACCAACAGCATTTCTCTATTCTCCTGTTTTAATAGTCCCTCAACAACCATATGATCCATAAATTTGATCATATGATCATAAAACCCATTAATATTTAATATTCCCACTGGCTTAAGATGTAGACCGAGTTGCCCCCAGGTAGTCATTTCAAAAAGTTCCTCAAGGGTTCCGAATCCTCCAGGCAAAGCTATTATTCCTTCGGCATGATCATTCATGATCCGTTTACGGTCATGCATACTATCTACCGTAATTAATTTTGTTACGCCGCGATGCTCTCTTTCTTTTGAGTTTAGAAAGTGGGGAATTACGCCAACGACCTCACCACCTTTTTCTAAGGCGGCATTTGCAACCACGCCCATTAATCCGGCGCGACCACCTCCGTATACCAGCTGAATGTTTCGCTGAGCAAACGTATAACCGACAGATTTCGCCTGATCTTCATATATGCTTGAATTGCCCAAACTGGAAGCACAAAACACAACGATGCTTTTGATTTTATTCATATACAAGTATAAAAAATAAGCTTCCTAAATCCATTTTTTCAGCAATTTAAATATCATTTTTTTCCCTTGATATGGTGGATAAATCATTGTAGAAAATGCGTATCTGGATTGACGCATCACAGCGCGTTCATGTGAAAATGCTTTGAAGCCAAAAAAACCGTGGCAACTTCCCTGCCCGCTACCATTAACACCGCCAAATGGCAAGTGAGGATTGGAAACATGGATAAGTACATCATTGATACAAACGCCGCCCGATGCTACTTGCTGGACAACCCGTTGAATATGATGTTTGTTTTCGCTAAATACGTACAATGCAAGTGGCTTTTCACTTCGATTTACGATAGCAATTGCATCTTCCAATTTCCCATACGTTATCACTGGAAGGATAGGTCCAAAAATTTCCTCTCCCATGATCGCATTATCCAATGAAACATCTAATAACAATGTCGGACTCAATGTTAAATCCTCAGACAGTACACCGCCTTCAACTAATCGGGCTCCTCCTTGAACCGACTTATTGATCAAAGCAATAAGACGATCAGCATGCCTCTGGTTGATAATTTTTGCGTAGACAGTAGGATCTATTTTATCATCCTTCGAAAAAAACATTTTTTTGACCGCATTTAAATAATGTCCCACAAATTCGTCACGTCGCTTTTCCGGAATAAGAACATAATCTGGAGCTATACAAGTCTGACCAGCATTGATCAATTTTCCCCAGGCCACTTTATTTGCAGCCTTTTCGAGATGGACGGTTTCATCCAAAATGACCGGTGATTTCCCTCCGAGCTCCAAGGTTACTGAACTCAAATGGTCGGAGGCTGATTTCATAATCTGTTTACCAACGGAAGAACTACCAGTAAAGAAAATATGATCAAAAGGAAGCTTCAAAAGAGTTTCCGCTGTAGATTTTTCACCCGTTATACAGACTATCTCTTCCACATCAAATGATTCGGATATCATCTTCTGAATCACTGTTGCTGTGTATGGACTATGTTCAGAAGGTTTCAGTACGATGCAATTACCCGCGGCAATCGCAGATACCAAGGGACTCATCGTAAGCTGAAAGGGGTAATTCCATGGCGATATAATCAGAACCACTCCTTTGGGTTGATAGACGATTGAACTTTTTGCCAGCAAGTTTGTCACCGATCTCCCTACGCGTTTGGGCCGCATCCATTTTTGCAAATGGCGAATAGCAAAATCGATTTCACCATAGATAAATAATACTTCACTTATTGCCGCCTCATTTCTTGATTTACGCAAATCTTTCGCCAATGCCTCATAAATTAAATCTTCGTTACTTTCAATCGCACAACGTAATTTACGCAGCTTTTTTATCCGTTGCTGGGCATCACTCTGTCGTAATTCGATTTGAAAGAGTTGCTGTTGCTGAAATATTGAATCTATTTGCTCAATCATGTTGTTCTAATTAATATAAATTGAAAGGTGATGATATTTTTATTTTTTCCTGGGCATATTATCTATCCATTGGCGGATCAAATCCACACCTTCCTTATGGATAATACTTCGGGCCAATTCGGGCATTGCCGTTCCCGGTTCGGTACTATTCATCCGATAAAGCAGGATCGAATGCTTTGAGTCACCGGGTATGATATCAAAGTTTAAACCACCAGCCCCTCCTCCGGCAGATACGGGCGCTTTATCTACACCGAGATGTGCAGATGCGTTCTCCTCATAATTGAGAAATAACCCTGTATTAAATGCGTCCCCACCTTTGGTATGACAGTGTGCGCAATTGATGTCCAAATAAGCTCTGGCACGTTCTTCGATACTGTATTTTTCTGTATCGGTCCATACGGGCAGTAGTGAAATATTCTTTAAGTCTGGCATATTTTTCAACAATCCCAGCGAACTCCAGTGGGTCAATTGGTTGACAGAATCGCCCGCACGCACAAAATTCAGGTTACGCGCTTTAGGACCTATTGGCATTAGTTTCGATGCATTATTATGACAACGTTTACAATCATTCGTATTCGGCACCATATAATTTGTTGTATGTTTAATACCGGAGTTATCGACCAAAGTAATCGCTAGTTTCGATCCTCTAATATGTTTAACCGCATCCGTTTGCTCCGCATTCCAAAGGTAATTCATGACTTTCCATTTGTGATCTATTGGATCTTTGACCAACAAGCGGGTTTCGATGACGACCTTTTGTCCCTGAACATTGATATAGGAGAAATTTTTAACAATTATGGTTGAATCAGGAAAATCCAAAGGTCCCTGTTCAGTATATTCAATTGATTTTCCCTGTGGAAGAACAATAAAACGATCTTTAACCGTATAGTCTGAAAACAAAGGCGTACTTAGCTCGTACGGAAGCACCCCCTCTCGCGGCATTAGACTACTTAGGCTTCCCTTAAAAAAACCATAATCAGACAGTTTTTCCTTAAATACGAAAGATGTATTAGTTTGTTCTGATTTGTTTTTCCCCTGTCGGCAGCTTTGTTGCAAAGTTAGGGAGAATACAGTCAAAACGATGATAACACCAATGGTCAATTTTATATTTTTCACGGTTATTTACATTGAAATGGTTTCACATTACTTGATGGTTTCCATTTATCTGCTTGCCCCGCATGTTTAAAATCTGCCGAAACAAACATATTTTCACCGGGCTGGTCAATACAAATAGAATCTGGATTTAAGGAAGTACCATTGGTCATCATGTTACTGGTGATTCCATCGTACAGGATCGCAGGGATTCTTTTTACTTTGCGATCAGGTTCAACGGCATTCAGCTGTGCTTCAGTAGCAATAATTAATTGGCCAATACGATGTTCATAAGCCGGTTTCGGGAACTTGTCGTCCATCTCTATGGTGTTGCCATGGATCTTAATATGGGTCGGTATTGGGGAGTAGTTAGCATTGATACGTTCAGCAGCTTTTTCATCTACAGCAAAACCAGAAGCTATAGTAATCGCCGAAGTATTATTTTTTTCAATTGTATTGTCATATATTTCAATATTTGAGGTGGAAAGGATAATAATTCCACTTCCGGGAGAGGCGTTTCCTACTCCCCAAAAAGTTCCAAAACTTCCTCCTTTCGCAAAATTCTTGAAATTGTTATCATAGATCTTGTTACGATAAGCTTTCACATGACCACCTCGCTGCGATAGATCAGGTAGATCGAAAATCAAAAAACCTGCTGTATTGCCATAAAACTCATTGTCATATACCTCAGCATCTGTTGTATTTTCAATTTCACAGCCAGCCACATTTTTGAATGCTTTACATTTTCTTACCACCACTCCTTTGGTCTGTCCTACGTAGATACCGGCATCAGAAGCTCCCTCGGCATAACAATTCTCAATCAGCACATTCTTACAGAGTACGGGATAAATTCCATATCCACCGCTGGTAGAATCGGCTGAACTCCATATACTATGTAGATCTGCAATAATGATGTCCTGACTATTGTTTATCTTCAATAAATCACCTTTTGAATCCCGGATCGTCATATTTCCGATGGTTAGCCCTTTGACATCAGTGATACGGATCCCTTCTCCCCCCTGTGTCTGCCCCGAAAAATCAACAATTGTTTTATCATGCCCCTCGCCGTCGATTTTAATATGATTTACCTGGGCGATACTCAGGTTTTCAAAACGATATTTACCTGCTTTCAAGTGTATATTGGTACTATCTTTAATCGACAGAAAAGCCTCTTCAATCGCTTCCTCCTGCCCCGGACCAAAAGTCAATACATTATAGTCCGTACTTTGCTGATTCTTACAGCTCCATAAGGTGAGCCCAATGAACAGCATTATGAATCTGTTTGCTACATTTCTTTTCATGATTTATCTTTTTATGATTTATTTTGGTTAAAAAATATTATAAGCATAAGTGACATAATACACCGCACCAATGCGAGGGTTGGCAATACCGGTAGAATAATATTTGTTCGTAATATTCGTTCCACCAATACGAATGCCAGAACGCGCTTTAATAAGCTTATAGCTCACCTGTGCATCAATCACAGTCGAGCTAGGCACCTGCCCGGCCGCAAGCCCCCCTGACACAACATAGTAATAGCCGGGCTTATACCGAAGTGATGTGCTAAACGACCAGACTTGCTTTTTACCAAAACCACTATTTCCAAATTCAAAGTTAAAGTGATAATTAGGTGTATTAAAGTTATTGATCTGGCTATTGTTTTTATTTTTAAGATAGTCCGAGTAATAGTTTGCCTTGGTCATAAAATTCTTGCCCAGATCTACGCTCACACTGGCAGCATACCCGTATGTATTTACTGTTTCTCCACCATTAAAAGCGACATTATATTGAACATAGGTAGCATGATCCTTAAAAGCGTTGATATCTTCGGTGCCTGGCGTATTGGCAACATTGGCATAACCGATAAAATTCTTCCATGTTGAAAAATAGCCGAGCACATCAACCATGACGCGCTTACCAAACATCGCTGCGTATCCTAATTCAAAAGCATTGACTGACTGTGGTTTGATATCATCAAACTTAAATTGCTGAAGTACTTTCGGATCATTTGTAACCTGAAATTTTTGCACACTTTCTAACGTATAGGGTGGATAGCGGTCAAATTGATAGTTATCAATCAATAATAGCGAAGATCCTCCGGAGGAAAAACTATTATACCCATTCAATGTATTTTGGAGCGCCTGAATATTAGAAGGAAAACTATATGCATTCTGATAAGAGAAACGCAAATAATTCTGTCTTTGCATCTCATAGACCAATGATGCTCGTGATGTAAGCCGTGGTTGAGCGAATAATGTATTCTTATCATACCGAAAAGAAGTCGCGATATTTAATCGTTCATCCATGACTCTCTTTGCCATTTGAAGATAAGCACTGTATTCATTGACATGAATAGGTTTATCCTTATCTGGGAAAAGTGTATTTTTAGAATTGAGACTATACAGGCGCCAATTGACACCGGCAATGACCTGCATAAATTTGATATGATCTGAGAAATTATATTGCGCCTCAGCATTATATAACTTACTGCGGTCAAGAAACAATGTCCCACCTTCTGAAATTGGCGTATTGCTAATGCTATCTTTAAGTCTATTGAATAATGCGCTACCAAGTTCTGCCCGGCCCTGGTCAGCTAAAGTACGTCCTTGGAGATGGGCATCTGTAAGCGATGTGCCAGTGGCAAGTGCATTAAGAAGACCAGCTGTAAACTCCGGATACCAGCCCCCGACATTACCATCGTAACTTGTTTTCCAGGACTCATTGATGTATTGGGCCGTCGGTCCTGCTACGAGTGTTTTTCCTGAATTTTCCTGGGTGGTATAAGCCCGGAGGAACCATTTGTCATTTCGTACCTCCAAACGATATTGGCCCACTTTAAATCCTTTTAACTGATAACGGGTATCATTGGTGTACACGATGTTTCCAGTGCCAAAAGTCGCCGAAGCGATCGCTTCGATATCCGATGAAATCTTATAGCGAAATTCGCCATTTACCTTAAAAAGCTTCGCCCTATTATCGAGATACCCATACTCAGCATAGCCTGTCCGGGAAACATAGTTTGAATGGGCAAGCAAGGGTTCAACAATTGGCGCCAAATCTGGATTTTCAGCAAGTGCAGCTTCCAGGAAAGGGTTGATATCTACCGAAGTCGCTCCGCCGTACATATTGACACCATTATAATTGGGATCCGTTAGCGCTGTACCCAAGCCATTTTTATTTGTCTCATCATTGGCCACCCAATCTTTTGCCTGGGTATATTGACCATTGACCTTAAAAGCTATCTTATTGCTCAGTTGTTTGGCATAGCGAATTGTCCAATCATAATAGGGCGATGCGGGAACAGGATCATTGTTCTTTTTAGCGTTTATATGATTTACCCCCTGCGTCACCAATACACTTAATCCCTGATATTTGAATGGATTTTTCCCAGTTGCAATCATGGTTCCGTTGAGTCCCCGGGAGCCATATAAGGCAGAAGAAGCTCCTGATAAAAGCTCAATATTATCAACATCAAGCTGGGTCAAACCAATAACTGAGCCCAGTGGAAAATTCAATCCCGGAGCCTGATTGTCCATACCATCGACAATCTGTGTAAAATTTGTATTCCCGCTTGTATTGAACCCGCGTGTCGTCACACTGGTGAAACCAATACTGGACACAGTAACATCGACTCCCCGCAGACCCTGAAGCATATCCATATAACTTATTTGGGCAGAATTACGGATATCTTTGTTGCTGATCTGCTCGATAGTCACAGGGGAAGAAAGTTTGGTCTGGACTGTTCGGCTAGCGGACACCACCACCTCCTGCCCCAGTATCGGCGAAACATTCAGCGGAATTTCTAAGGGAGAGGCTGCACTTTCAACAAGGACCTCACGGGGTTCAAATCCGATCGCTGAAATAGAAAGGATTAGGGGCAAAGGTTTATTCGTTTTCAATTGAAAACGACCTCGATCATCCGAAAAGGTACCATCCTTACTATCTTTTATACGTATAGAAATTGCATAGGCGGCCTCCCCGGTCAGGCTATTACTAACACGTCCGTTTATCGTCTGTTGCGCAAACAAAGAAAAGGGGGCGCAGACACAGAGAATCTGGATTAATAAGGTAATTTTTTTCATAGTTTATATTGGTTAGCGTATAATATTCGCTTCAATGCCTCACTTTACCCCATCCATGATTCCCTGAGACAGGTTATCATCCTTGCTTTCTGATCCCCTTGAAAATCAAGGAAACCAAAAATTTAGTATCCCGAAGGCTTTGCGCATAGTCGATCTCAACTTGCTTCTTTAGGATTGCTTGTTGCTCCGTACTATGTTTTAATGCATTCGCAAAATTGATTAGTACAGAAGCCGTATTTTCCGGATCTTCCATATCCAGCTGCTCCCGAGCGATGGCCTGCAGCAAAAGCTTTGTCAGAAAATCCTTTTCCTGCACCATCATCGCATCATATAGTTCAAAAAAGCGAGGTAAAATCTTGTCAAGCGATTCTACCGACACCCTATTCATATTAAGCACATTCGTATAATAATTCAATCGCGATTCTAAATAGAACCCGATCTGATTCTCCACTCCTTTTTTCTTTAAGGTACTTTGTTGCAATGTATTTATAAAAGACTCACCCTCGCGGATCGCAACTTCTATAAAAATATCTTCCTTGTTCTTATAATAATAATAAAGCGAAGTTTTGTTCAATCCTACGGCTTTCGCAATATCGTCCAATGTCGTCTTCTCTAAACCATATCGCTCAAAACACTCCATTGCGGCCTGACCAATCCGCTCCTTAACCTGTTCCTTTTTGTTCATCTGAATTAAAGTTAGTTATATATTTTCAATTTTCAAACATTTTACTAAAATGTTTGAAAATTGAAAATATATAAAATGAATACTGTTATTTAGCAATCTCTGCAAGCAAGCTGATATTCAATGCATATATCAACCAGCATATTCCTGCTACAGGTTAAATTTAACATTTCGCAGGTAGTTTTGGGTTCGTTATTTCAAAAAACGTAATTTTTAATTACACTCCGCTCATGAAGTTATTTTCTTGCCTTATGAAAAGAATAAAAAAACAAAAATGCATTATAATTGTAATGAGAAAGTGACGTTTAACAATTTAAAAAATTATAAATATGAACCAGATTATGAACATGATAGCGATTGCGGGTCTCAGCGCAGTACTCCTTTCGTCAACCCCAGTACCTCAACAAAGTGTAGGTCAGAACAATTACACCGAAGTTATTGAGCAAGCCCCACTTACAATAGGGGCAGAAGGTACCGATTCCTTATTGCAATACTTCGACCAGACAACCAAAGAACTCGAAAAACAAGTCTCAGGTCTTAGCGAAGCTCAGCTACAATTTAAAGCAGCCCCAGATAAATGGTCCATCAGCCAATGCCTGGAACATATTATACTCTCTGAACGTATGATATTTGATATGGCAAAAGCATCTTTGACAAAAGCTCCGCAACCTGAGAGAAAAAGCGAGGTACAAATGACTGATGACAATCTAAAAACGACAATTACTGATCGAAGTCATAAGTTTCAGGCTCCCAAAGAACTCCAACCGACAGGTATTTACAAAGACTCGAAGACAGCTTTAACTGATTTTCGGACTGCAAGACAACCGGTCATTGATTACATAAAAAAAGCAGATGCCAAAGATCTCCGCAACCATATTAACGATTATCCGACAGGCGTTGTAGATGGTTATCAAGGCTTAATGTTTATTGCTGCACATTGTGCCCGACATACCAAACAGATTGAAGAAGTAAAAGCAGATCCTAATTTTCCAAAACAATAAGAAGATGAAGAAAATGAATTATCAGATCACGATCGACTCCCCTGTCGATCATGTGTTTAAAACAATGCTTGGTAAAGAAACGTACAAAAAATGGACCACCGCCTTCAACCCAACATCTGACTTTGAAGGTAGCTGGGAAAAGGGTTCCAAGATTTATTTTACAGGTATCAATAAAGACGGTGAAAAAGAAGGTATGGTGGCTGAGATCGCCGAAAATATTCCAAATAAATACATATCCATTCGTCATTATGGAATTCTAGATAAAGGTCAAGAAATCACCGAGGGACCAGCTGTTGAGGCCTGGGCGGGCTCACTGGAGAATTACACATTCACCGATCTCGATGGCAAAACATTATTAAAGGTCGACGTGGACACCAATGAGGAGTATCTTGATTATTTTGACGAAGCCTGGCCAAAAGCTCTACAAATTCTTAAAGAAATCAGCGAGAAATAAAAAGGATATATTGGTAAAATAGAGAAAAAGCCAAACCTTTAGATAGGGTTTGGCTTTTTTTAATATTC
This sequence comes from Sphingobacterium sp. NGMCC 1.201703, assembly GCF_047784615.1. Classification (NCBI taxonomy): domain Bacteria; kingdom Pseudomonadati; phylum Bacteroidota; class Sphingobacteriia; order Sphingobacteriales; family Sphingobacteriaceae; genus Sphingobacterium; species Sphingobacterium sp. NGMCC 1.201703. Next base: position 716,158 of record NZ_JBLOHD010000002.1, read on the forward strand.
CATTTCACTACTTTCTCACAAGGCTAGCAATAATATGACGCACCAATGCAAAAACAAAAAAGCCCCACGTCCACTGGGGACTCGGGGCCATAAATAAACATATGAAACAAATTCTTATCAGATCTCCAAGCACCTTTCAGCGCTTACCTTTTAGTTCAAATATATAACGAACAGATGGACACCGATGCTAACATAACTATTATCAGTTATTCGTTCTTTATTGTTCAACACGATGACTTTTCTAATTGACTGCCGGCTTCTTCATATCATTCGCAAAACTACTTTTTCTTCATTCAATTATGACTTGTTAGCTTTAGCCGAATCGTAAATTTTTGCTCTGAACCGTCCACTTGCTGAGGTTATATCTAATAGCATCGGGCCATAACCGGCATTCGTCACACGAAATATCCCTTCAACCCAACCTTTATCTATTTTGGTAATCTGAATTTGTCCACCACTAGGTACTATATCTTTAATAATCTCATCAAAATATCTACTCATGTAGGTTGTTTTTGATGTCTGAAAATGAAAATGATTGCCTCCATTGGACACTTCATACTTATAGTCGCCTACACCACCATTCCATCGCAGTAAAAAGTATCCTCCACCCTCATTTTCAGGATTTGACAATAAGTAGCTATTTCCCGATTTCGCAGCCGAAGAAGCCGGGAACTTTACAGGTGCCCCACCAGCAATACTGAGCTCTATCCAGCCGTTACCTGAAATCTGGATATTGGACAGTAATAGATAAGTTCCGGCGCGAGGTGCCTTTAATTTGAGGCTTACCACGGCTGTTGCACTTCCATTAACGCTAGCGGGTGCCTGATAGGTTACGGTACTGGCATCTGCTTTAACGATTTTACCCGGTCCCGCAAGCTCCCAAGAATCTATAAATTTGCTAGGTAAGGCTGCGGGTGTTCCAACAGGATACCCCGGCTCGGTCCCCTGACCAGTGCCGGTCAGGGGTGTCAAAAGATCATCCCATTTTGTCTGGGTATAGATAAGGGCACGTACCGCCTGGGTCTGTCCGGGTTCGATAGAAGCTTCATATGGCTCCAATGAAAGCCTATTCATTAACGACCAATCACTAAAATGGGAGGTTTCATAACTGATTGTTTTCTGAACCGTATCCGTTTTACTTGCACCGACATATTTCCAAACCTGATCTTGCTGCTGATAGGCAAATCCCAGGGTTTGTGGCAGTCCGACCTGATCGGTTATCGTCTTCCAGTCGAAGGTAAGTGTTACCGCCTTCTTAAATGTGACATCGTGCGGTGTCAGGCGGTAAGATAAACCGATACCCGCGATATTGGTCTGTACAATTGGCTGTATTGAAATTAACTTTTCCTCCGTGAGTGCACCAGCAGGAACAGAAATTTTTAATTGTCCATCAGCTGAAGACAGCACACCACCGGCTGGACCAATGGTTTTACGCGAAGCTTGCCCTTTGATAGCCCCAATCGGACGCGCCAAGGGTGTGATCGCAATTTCTGTCTCAGGTTCTTCCTCAGGCTTAATAGGATCTCTTTTACAGGATGTGCCCAATAGTGCCACACCAAAAGTGACTCCTATCAGAAAAATATATAAACAGTTAAATTTTACGTTCATTTCTTTAATATTTAATAATCAACAGTAGCAAAATTAGATGCATTTACTGGCTATAAACATGAGCTGAATCACTTAAATTCATAGGCATTATTACCTATAAATACTATTTTTGATCCTCCGGCCATTGTGTCCTCCGGTGCCCCTTTACGATATAGATTTTACCATTGACAGCGGTTTTATACCTGACATAAATACTGTCGGCAACGGTTTTACTTGGCTGTGTAGAGGCGTTTAACAAAATCTTCCCCTCAAGTAGCGTAACAGCGGTATTAGCAGCTGGTACAGCCAGGGTATTTTTATATTCACCTGCCACAAAAGTTCTATTTTGCAGGTCTATATTGACTTTTGCCAACAGGCCAAAGGGCTGGGCCGCGTTACTTAGCTTAAACCAGGCCGCATTCGCCAGATTGTCTGAAGTGTTGTACGTGCTCAATGTAAATAGGTTTGTACTCGCCGAAGAACCATCTTCATGGAATACGCGTGTATGCCATTCTCCGGAGACTGGGAAAATAGGAGAATACGCCACAGCGGGCTGCTCCTTTTTGCAAGCAACACAGCTTAACACAAGACATACGAAAAAGTATTTAAAGCTATTTTTCATTTCTTTATTTATTGAAAATCTAAACTTATTTTTTATGCCACCACATCTTTGTATCAATGGAAACCGCTTTGGGCGTGTTTGGATTATTATCCGAAGATACCTTTGGATAAGGTAGTCTTCTTGGAAGCTCATTACCAACCAATGAAGTATTTAATGAAGGTGTGTATTGACCGGGAACATAACTCTGCTCATCAGCCGGTACGGTACTGACAACTGGATATCCGGTTCTATTTTGGTCATAGAAGGCGTCCCATGCCTGACATCGTGCTGATGCGATCCATTTTTGGGTAATAATCTGCTCCACCATCAATTCAGCTACCCCTGGTTTAAACGCGTAGGCCCCATCAGTTCCTAGAAAGGCTGTCGCATCCTTGCCCCATCTGGAGAATGCCAATTTCACAGCTGATTCATAATGACTTTGTGCTTTGCTTACAGTATTTAAGCGTGCCCAGGCCTCCGCCTGTAAAAATTCTACCTCCGCATGGGACATAAAATATACGGGATCGGTTGCAGCTAATTTGGCCCTTGAGGTACTTCCCACCGGATATTCAGTACTGGTGGCATTATAATTTCCTTGCGCGTATGCAGTATATTGGCCGTTTATATCATTGGTTTCATAGAAATCCGCGATCCTGGGATCGTTATTTTCCAGCAAATAAGATAATAATGTTTTGCTTGCGCGGATATTCGCCCCTGTACTCAGGGCCCGTCGATCGGATTCAAAAAGTGGGTTTGATTTATCTTTGATATCTTCAAATGCATCTACCCGTGCATCCGCGAGCAACAAGTCACCTTCTTCCAGTAGGGACTTTATCGCCAAAGCGTTTGTTGTAAAATCGCGCATTAAAACTTTCAGCTTCAATGATTTCGCAAACTTGCGCCATTTATCGATATCTCCTGAGAACACAAGGTCCTGATTCCCCATACTGGGAAGTGCCTTGGCCTCGGTAACCTTTGTTAAGACATCGTCCAATTGACTCAATATCAATCCATTGACAGCTTTCCCCTCATCCCATTTCGGATTATAGCCACCTTTATCCCCCTGCAAGCCCTCTTTAATCGGTAAATCGCCATACAGATCTACCAGAACATGGTAGTCAAAAGCGAGCATTACAGATGACGCGAGATAATAATTCCAGAGTCCTGCCGCTTGCGCTTTCTCTTTGGCGATATACAGATCTTTCATTCCACCCCCAAAAAGGTTCGCCCAGATTCCGTTATAAGAAGATATTGTCAATGCATAGGAGTCAATATTTTTGTATTGATTGGACGTGTTATTCTGCGTATAATGCTGTGCCCAAAAACCACCTATAAGTTCCAGATCACCGCCTATTTTCGCCGCACTATATGCAACGCCTGACGGAAATAAAAGATCCGGAGCTGCATCGGTTTCTGATGGTAAATAAGGATCTTTGTTGATATCCAAAGCCTTATCGCACGAATTAAAAATTAATGCACCCGCTATCAATATGTATCCAAATGTTTTTATTGTTTTCATAAATAATTTGTCTTTTAAAGGCCTTCTGTTATACCGCGATTATTTGCCCTTACCTCTATACCTGCCAATCGCGGATCATTTGGTCGTGTCAAAAAATAATTAGAACCGTACGCGAACACTACCTCCATAACTACGAAATGTTGGACCAGCAGCAAACTCACCAAAATTGGAAATAATATCGTTTCCATAATTTGTTGATTCCGGATCTACGAAATTGTTATTTTTCGGTGTCCAGAGGAATAAATTCCGACCGACCAGGCTGAAATCAACTCCCTTGATTTTCGATCCAAGGGTGCTCTTTGGCAATGAATAGGTGAGTACAAGCTCCCTTAGTTTAACAAAGTCGCGTTTCAATACAGCACGATCATATATAAAATTGGTGCTGCTCGGATTCCAATAATTATTAATGTTGTTCACCGAGATCTGAACATCATTTTCCACATACTGATCCCCCACTTGTTTAACAGAATTTGGGATTAGCCAAGGTTGGCGCTCGTTGTACATAGTTTCTGTTGCATTTCCTACAAAGTAATTCAGCTGCGCTGTGTAAGAATAGAAAAAACCTCCCTTGCGCCAATCCAGTACACCGGCCAAGCTCCAGTCCTTGTATGTAAATTTGGTATTGAAACCTACGATAAAATCGGGCTCATAATTCCCTATAGTACGTTTGGAATTGGGCTCAGTCAACGGGATCCCATTCGTTCCGTTCACAACTACTTTACCGGCATGTTCACCATTCTTGACTGTCATCACTTCAGGAACCTTAAATACACCAAGCGGTTGGCCAATCAGGGCGACAAAATCCACCATATAGGCTGAGTATATATTAAATTCCTTAACATCATCCCATAATTTCACAACTTTACTGTTATTCTTCGTAAAATTTATTCCCAGATCCCATTGAAAATCTTTCATTCTTAGCGGAGTAGCATTTAATCCGATTTCAACACCTGTATTTCGGATATCACCAATATTTTGAGTTCGTGTCGTAAAACCAGATTCCGGCGGTAGTGCCGAAGAATAGATCTGATCAACTGTTTTTCTATTATAATAAGAAACATCCAGCCCAATTCTGTTATTCAATAATTTCATCTCCGTCCCGAACTCAAATTCTGTGGTGATCTCAGGTTTGAGATTATCATTACCCAACAATTTACCATGCTGTAATCCAGCGGTACCCTTTAAAGGCAATACGATATCCCCGAATCCTAAACCTAAACGGGAGCTCGCATAGGTATTTTGAACACGATACGGAGAAGCATCGTTCCCTGTTTTGCCCCAGGCGGTTCTAACTTTTATAAAATTGAACAGATCGGACTTCAGTTCCCCAAAAGCATCAGTCAAAATCAATGCAGTGTTAATTCCGCCATATTTATAATTGTTGTGTTTGATTGGGAGCGTGGACGACCAATCCGAGCGGAAAGACGCATTTAAAAACCAGTAATTTCTATAACTCAATGTAGCATCTGCAAATAACCCCATCAGACGCTGTCTCAGGAAAATATTGTCCACAACTGGTGTTCCGCTTGTATTTTTTAAGCTGTACCATCCCGGTATGTTCAAACCACTAATGTAGGAATCGAGATAACTGAACCCTTGCTGGTTAAAGTTATACCCTACATTCGCTGACAGGTTAAGCGCTTCATTGAACGACTTATCCGTCTTGAACATAAATGTTGCATCAATTTGATTTGCCTTCCGATAATTTTCGCCATATCTACCTGTGGTAATAGCCTTCTTATGCACAGCCGATGTAGAACCGGGGGTATACGTGATTCGTTGAGAAAAATCCTTTGTATTGATACTTCCAAAATCACCGCCTAGCTTACCTACAGCAGTTAACCAAGGTAATATCTTATAGGAAAAATCTATATTTCCATAGACACGGTCTTCCTGAAGTTTGGTCCCGTTATCCAGCAGGGCTTTATAAGGGTTTGACGAATACGGTGTAAAGTAATTATCATAATTATAATAGGGATTGTTATAATCCGCCATAGACAAAATATCAATATCAACTGGGGTCTGTATCAGTTCCTGAAAAGTTGTCTTTCCCCCGTCAGCCGATCCTTGCCCTTGGAAAATTGCATTTAAATCACGTCGTACATAGTTTACACCGTAATTAAAGGTGAATCTGTCGAGGTTGGTATTCCCACGAAAAGAAAAGTTATTGCGTTTCAATTTATCCGGATGCCCCGGCAATACGCCGTGCTGATAAAAGTTACCGTAGGAAAATAGGTAGGAAGATCGCACTCCACCACCTGATATTGACAATGTATTAGTGGCATCCAGCCCCGAAACGTAGAATTTTTTTATGTTATCTTTAACATATGAAAAAGACTTTGTCTGACGGACTCCATTAATGGCAGAGCCCCAAGGCCTTTCGATCCCATCTAGTTTTGGTCCCCATGAACCGTTCTCTGCAGCATCAAAATCTGGCCAGCCCTGCCCAAATAAATGCTGTGTCTGGGGAACCATCAGTACATTGCTCACATTTATGGCTCCATTATAGGTAACTGAAAGATGCTGCCCCAACTTTCCTTTTTTGGTCGTGATCATAATGACACCGTGTGCGGCACGGGAACCATATAAAGCCGTTGCCGAAGCTCCTTTTAAAATTGTCATTGACTCAATGTCATCGGGATTTATATCGTTTGCGGCATTTCCCAGGTCAATAGACCTTGTGGATTCAATTTTTGCCTGATAACCACTATTGGATTCAACCTTTGCCTGAAAACTATTATTAATGGGAACGCCATCAACGACATACAAAGGATTATTTGCTGAAAAAGAAGATACGCCACGAATAATTACTTTTGTCGATCCGCCCGTTGTCCCAGAATTTGAAATACTGACACCGGCAACCTTACCCTGTAGGCCTGTCATTGCATTCATATTATTTGCTGCAACGATATCATTGGCCTTAACTGTAGTAGCTGCATAACCAAGCGCTTTACTCTGCTTCGACATACCCATGGCGGTGACCACGACTTCTTCCAGCGCCTTGTTGCTGTCCTCCAGTGTAATATTAAAACCGGACTGCCCGTCTTTTACAATAAGGGTCTGCTCCGCAAATCCAAGCGAGCGAAAAACAAGTACCTTTCCTACAGGTACAGATAATGTATAATTGCCATTTTGATCGGTTTGAGCAGTCGTATTGGATCCCTGTACAGCAATTGTTACGCCTGCCAATGGCTTCCCGTCAGCAGCAGTTACACGACCGCTCACTTTCCTGTCCTGCGCAAAAGCAACAGACGACATCATCATGCTACCTACCAAAAAACTAAGTAAATTTTTATTCATACGATTGTTGATTTTATTTAGCTTGCGTATAGCCACCGATTTTGATCTTAAATAAACCATGATTCAAAAACAGTCCCGATGGCTATCTAATAGCGGTCCTTATTAAATTTTGATAAATTCAACTCTTCTATTTTTTGCTTTATTCTGCTCACTGGATTCATCAGCTACAGGTGCGGTATCCCCTTTCCCATCGGTTTCTATCTGCGTAATTTTTACCTGATAATCATTGATCAAGATATCGCGGACAGCGTCAGCACGCTTTTTAGATAAGATCAAATTCGCGCTTGCATTTCCCACCGCATCCGTATGGCCTATGATACGAATCTTCATTTCCTGGTTCTCGCGAAGTACTGTCGCCACCTCCTTGATGGTCCCCTCACTATCAGACTTTATTTCGGCGGAATTCGTGGCAAACAAAATACCACTGGTTTCAAGCTTTCCTCCGCTCAGCAGTTTGGAGCGCGTATCCCCACTCCCTTCAGCAATTTTGAAGTTTGATACATAGAATCCCAGTTGATCGTTGGTATAATTGGAGCTGCCCATATCCAACTTGAGCTGGTTAAAGTTGCTGTTCAACGGCACTGCATTGGGCAGATCAAAGACCTTCTCCTTATCTAACCAGATACGGATACGTTCTTTCTGAATACTGATCGCTACATGAATCACATTTCCAACTTTCCTGTCAAAATTGGCCACCCGATATTTATCTGTTTCCAGTTTCTTTGCGACATTCTCATAGGAGGTCAATTGTACCGCCGCTTCTGAACGATAAGGAGCAATACCTACTTTGAGACAATTTTTTAGGCGGTAATCATAGGACATGATCTCACCTTTGTTGCCCCGATCATAGAAAGCGAAATTAAAAGCAGGCACCATGTAGCCTCCAGCGAGAGGCCAATCCATAATCAGGTCAAATTCTATGGTTGCATTTTCGCCAATATTGACTACAGGACTTACAAAAGCTCCGGGATAAAGCCGGAGCCATTTACCTTTGGCATTGTTGAGGGTGACAACCTCTCCCTTACTGCGGGTATACCATTTCAATGGAAACTGTCCCTGCGCGTCTTGGGAGAAATCATCCGCTAATAAGACCTTACTTCCCGGAATAAAATCGTAAGTAGTTGTGCTGCTTAATGCCGTTTTTTTTCCAACTGGCTCATTCTCCTGATGTCCGTTATCGTCACCAGAAGCATTGGACTCAACAGATGTCTTCTTACCGGTATTGGTCTTGCCATCAATTACATTCTCCAATGTTTTGGTGGCCATATTTTCAGCCTTTTGTTTAAGCTTATTAAGAAAGCCCTGGGCGATTGCACTTCCGCCAAGCAGAAGCATAACTGAAGTAAAAAATATCTTTTTCATGGCTATACGTTAGGATAAAATTGTTGGTGATTAAACTGCTGTTATTTGTGTTCAATTACCACTGAATAAGTTTTTTTAGGGTTGGTAAACGAATTTTCTATTGATCACTACCGGATTGCCACCATTCTCTACTTTTTTCTCCATTGCAGTAAGTGGATAACCGGCATTGTCATAGGTATATGTTGTCGTGATTGTCTGATTTAGAGCCCCCCCTGCATTGGTCGTGACCTCTTTGATAACATTATGCTTACTGTAGCTATTTGTAAACAGGGCAAGATATGAGCCTACTGTAGTCACATATGGATTGACTTTATTATCGTATTCATAACTGATTTTTACCGATGGTACGAGTGTATTATTTTCTGTCAAATTATAAACCTCCACACGTTCCACATCGCCGCTCTGATTATAAAATAACTTTTTTCTATAATAAGGTTCATCCTGTTCGACAAGTCCGTAACCGGTAATTTCTTTGATCTGTTCGCCTTGATAAACGTATTGGTTGTAGGAGAACATTTCAGAATCTGTATAAGATATCTCCTCCTTCGTTAAAAGGTTTCCAGTATACACGAACTTAATCTTCCCGTCCTCATTTTCAACCGCTATAGGCTTCTTATTATTGTCATAGGTAATCTTGGATCTTGACCGCCCTTCCCCTTCTACCTCGATCAATTCGGCCAATACGCCATTTGCATACTTAAATTCACTATAATTATCCGAGTCGATCTCAATTTTACTTAGTTTTTTTTCAATTTTTTCTGGCTCCACTGCGCAAGTCGAACACTTGTCAGAACATGAAAACATGGACAAGCCTATAAATGATAACAGGACCAGAGTTCCCTGTTTTGAATGGAATTGATGTTTCATTGTATTATTCATTTTTATACTTTATTTAAAATTATCATACGGTAAGAATGTATGACCGAAGAGTGTATGCTTGTTTTTACCCGTTCCCAACCAATATTTTACAGACCTTCCATCCTTCGTCAGTCGAACTCAGATAGATATAGTCCGTACGCGTAAAGGTTTGGAACCGCATCGTCATTTTAGCTAAGCAGTTTGTTGTGGTTTCGTCAAGAACACTATAGGCTGTCTCACAGTCATAGGTATGCCCTTTGATTGATTTTAGAAATTTTATAATTTCCTTTTTGGAATGTCGTTCTGCCCTATCATTCACGTAATACTCAAGATCATCCGTAAAAAGGTGCTCGACCAATTGTGATTCCCCCGCACTGACAGATTTCACGTAGGCATCTAAAACTTTGGAAACTTTCCAACCCCGCATAGGACTTGGCTTAGATGCAGCGTTGGCTGCAATACTTATTATGCCTACAAAAAACAATGTGCTAATTATCCCTTTCATGGTTATGCTATTTTTATAAGTGATTATTTTTGTGGTTCAGTTGATTTCACATAGCGTTGTACTTCACCCCCACCCAGTGGAACTTCAAGTACTTTTTTTCCGTCAATCTCTTTGATTGTCCAGTTATTCAACGTTCTCTTTTTTTCTGGATATAGTTCTGCAGCTGTATACTTCTTTGTTTCACCAAATCCGGGAGAATTGCTTGTTCCGCAGCTATTATACCCTCTGTAATTACCGCTTGCGTAGAACATTTCCAACATTTTATTAGCCGGATCTATTTTTACAGTACCTTCTTTATAACCCAGCACTTGGGTACGGCAATAAGTGGATGTGCTGGTATAGTAAAAGTATTCCTTGGCCCGGCCATCTTTGTAAAACATGTATCCAACCGCAATTTCATTAGCAGGGCCTTTGTACACCCCATCGTATCCCCAAAAATTACTGATCGAACTTACACCAGCAATCCAATACCCCACCAGCTCATCCGGCACAGTAGATCTGGGATGATTTCCAAATTCACCTTCAGGCAATTCGGATGCATTTTCTGATTTTTTACAGCCATAGAATGTGCAGCAGCACAATGCACTTACACACAGTAGACAAAGGGTGAGCAACAGCCCTTTTATTCCATCTGATTTCTTTTTCGATACTTTAGCATTCATTTCTTTTCTTATTTAATTTCAACCTAGTGTTATAATATATCTTGTTATGATAAATTTCTTTTTCAAAATTAACCTCTTATAACCCAGCAATAAATCACATCTTTGGGTGATTCGTTGGGTTTTACACATCGTCTATTTGATTATTCAAAATTATCACAGCACTGGTGGCGAACAAATAAGCAGAATCCACTATCTTAATAGGCAATACTGCCTATGCATCAGCCTCAGCTACTACCCAATTTTGGATATATATTATGAAGGGTCTTGGGATCAGGGTATGGATAGGACATCATCGAATCACATTAACATGTGATTTATCCGGCTTACTATTATTTCTAATTTGCAACATCTTTATAGGCTAATTGTCAGGACAAATAAAAGCCATATAATATCTCAAAATTGACTAGTTAGTAATAGTAGTTTCATATGTGAGGACATGTCGCGAGGATATTTCCATGTTAAAAAAGAAGATCGGGGTTTCCCATAGCCCCGATTCTTTGAAAGAATGATTTAAATAATCCCACAAACATGTGATAGTTCACAAAAAAAATGCGAACTACTTTTGTAGATAAAAACAGTCCCTATTAAAGACCACTAAAATCACTGATTCGATGAAAAAAAACATCTTCCTATTATTGATAATATTCATGTTTCAAATCGCTAGACTCGTTGGGCAGCCGCAAACGGTGCATTATGTGCTTTCAGGAAAAGTGCTTACCTCGAACAGCACTGATTTGGAAGTAAATCTATTCAATCTCGAAAGCAAGCTGTTAAAAACCGAGTTAGTTAATACTAGCGGAGAATTTAAATTCGACGGGTTAGCCAGTGGATCCTATTATTTAAAAATTAGTCGAAACCGTGCGGATATCTATAATTCACAAGTTTTTCAGGTTCGGGATCAATCGCTACTACTTCCCACAATCATGATAAATGATAAAATATTGGAGACTGTCGTTGTCAACAAAGTCCGCCCTTACATAGAGCGACAGGAAGGAAAAATAATTTTAAATGTAGAAAATAGTCTTCAAAATATCGGTGGTTCAGCCTTTGAAGTATTAGAAAAAGCACCTGGGGTCAATGTTGACGCCAATGACAACATAAGCTTGAGGGGAAAAGGGAATTTACTTATACAGATCGATGGGAAAAACACACCACTAACAGCCGATGCCCTTGCAGACTATCTGCGGGGGATCCCAGCCTCCAGTATCGAAAAAATTGAATTTATCACTAACCCGTCCTCAAAATATGACGCCGCAGGTACAGCTATAATCAATATCAAACTGAAAAAAGGAACAAAGAAAGGGACAAATGGGACATTAACTACGGCAATAGGCACAGGAAGATACATCAAAAACAGCAATAGTCTACATATCAACCACAGGAGTAACCATGTGAATCTGTTTGCCAACTATAATTTCGCTTATCGTGAAATGTCAAATGATCTGATCTTGAACCGAAACTTTTATAATCAAGAAAATTTCGTAAAAGCATATCTTCAGGATAATTTCATAAAAACAGGTTCCCATAATCATAGCGGAAAACTGGGGTTGGACTATAATCTTAACGATAAAAATCTCTTCGGTATCTCCGTCGGTTTCAATAGTAATATTATGACTCCCAACAGTAATAGTAAAACGACTATACTGAATAGTGAATCTGTGCTTACAAAAGAAATAGAAACCCAAAGCAACGCAAAAAATAGATGGCGAAACGGCAGCATTAACTTAAACCACAAATATTCCATAGACTCGATCGGTTCTGAAGTAAGTACCGACCTCGATTTTATCCACTATTTCAATAAGTCTGACCAAAACTTTAACACCCAAACAACCCTGCCGGGCCAAACCATGCCCGCCCCTTACCTCCTACAAGGAGATATAGACGGCGGCCTAAACATTTTTTCCTTAAAGAGTGACGCGATAAAAGTATTTAAACAGCATTGGAAATTTGAAACCGGAATTAAAACCAGTTTTGTCAAATCCGATAACGACATGGTATTCTATGATTACAGTACCGATAATCCGCAACTCGATGTGAATAAGTCTAATCATTATATTTATAAGGAATACATCCATGCTGTCTATGGCAATCTCTCAAAAAAATGGAAAAATATGAAAGCCGTTGTCGGATTGAGGGCTGAACACAGCAATGTCACCGGAACACAAGTCACGATGAATCTAGTCAATAAAAGAATATATACACAGCTGTTCCCCAGTGCATCAATAACATTTGATCTTAGTTCGGAAAACAATCTGGAGGTAAACTTTAGCAGGAGAATTTCACGTCCCAGCTATATACAGCTCAATCCGTTTAAATTTTATATCAACGCCACAACCTATAAAACAGGAAATCCCGATTTGAATGCGCAGACGTCCTTGAATTACGAACTGACTTATAGCCTAAAAAGTAAATACCTGGCCACAATAAGCTATAGCAAAACCTCAGATAATATCACATCGGTCGTAAAACCTATAGTCGAAGATGGGGAGAACATTTCGGTGCAGACAGACGAGAACCTCAGATCAGCTTCATATTATGGACTATACCTCGTTGCTCCTTTTAAAGTATTAACTTGGTGGGATCTGAATACAAACCTCAATTTATATTACGGCTCTTATACGGGGAATATCTCAGAAACACAGATCAATAACAAGGGAAACTTTAATATTGACATAAATACAGTAAATAACTTTAGATTAGGCAATAATTATTCGGCAGAGCTTGCTGCAAATTATAAGTCGGCCGAAGTCTACGCTTTCGTTCGTATCTCACCGCTCTGGTCGGTCAATATCGGTGCCCAGAAAAAATTCCGAAATAACAGTACATTGAAAGTATCTTTTACAGACATCTTCTGGACCAACTATTACAAGGGACTGACGGTTTATAATAATTACAGGGAAAATTTTAGCTCAAAAAGAGATACGAAGGTAGTGATGCTGTCCTATAGCTATAGTTTTGGAGGTGGAAAATCTATACAAAACCGAAAAACCGGGGGAGCCGAGGATCTCAAACGACGGGCCGAATAATACGCGCTGCAAACCATTCATAATATCTTCTGGTAGGGTCATTCCGCCTCTGATCTATAGGAAGATGAAAAATTTCACTAGCAAAACAGATCACCTATTTGGATGATTTTGAAATAAATGGTTGCTACAGAGCGCCCCGATTTTATTAAACCATAGATTTATTGCATTTTTATAAAAATAATCGCCCATAATGAAAAGCAAAAGGTTTATCCTATACCTAATGGCTGTATTGACCTTATTCCCATTGCTGTTGACAGCAAAGGAGATCTCGTTCAACCGCATAACCGAAGGCTTAGCGTCTAACTTTGTGAGCTGCGTCACGCAAACGGAGGATGGATTCATTTGGGTTGGAACCAAAAATGGATTGCAACGTTATGATGGCATGCGTTTCCGCCGGCTCCTGAGTTTGGGCCTTCCGGGATTGCCTGTTGACCAATTGCTTATTGCAACAAAGTCGAAATCCCTTCTGGTGCGAATGGAGCATAAATTTTTTCTACTAAATTCCCACACGAACAAGACACAGGAAATCGCTGTAGACAAATACAGCAAAGATTTTCAGAACTATCAGATTCGCCTCGTCCAACAGGGTCAGCACATCTTTCTGATTCTTCATGGAGTGGATATTTTGACTTTGAACGAATCGAAAAATAAATTTGAATCCAACAAAAATATCATTGATTTTCCCGCAGACTGGGAACCAACCTGGCTACAATATGACCAAAAGGGCATTGTCTGGATATCGGGCAAGCAAGGAATGGGATATTTTGACCAAAAGAAAAGGTCTTTTTTTACAGATAACAACCTCAGGTCATTTAAAAACATAAACCGCTTTTTCATCGATTCCAAATCCCGTTTTTTTATTCACACCAAATTACGCCACTCGAACGGGCTGATTTATCTTACCGATGCTAATTTTCAACAAAAGAAAATTATACAATCTGCCCCCAATAGTGACAGTAACTATCACGATTTTTATGATTGCTTTGAATACGACCATATCGTATGGAGCTACGGTGTAGATCTTTTCAATCTTTTCGACGAAGAAAAAAAGGAGTTTACCCAATTCTATGATCGAAAAAACATGGACTATGGGATACAGATAACGACAGTTTCACAGGTTTTTAGAGACCGCGACAACAACCTGTGGGTCGCGACAGACAACGGGCTGTACATCATGTCCATCATAGGAGATCATGTGCGAAACATCGTTACTTCCACCATATTCCATAAAGCTGCTATCACCGATTTAACTTCCTTCGGTTCTAATCGCATTCTGGTCAGCTCCTGGGGTGAAAAATTAACAACATTTAAATATGACAGCGCACTACACATAAGCCATGAGCCTGAGCTAAGTACACTCTTATTCAAAGGTGTACCACAACAGGATGTTAATTTCAGGCATATCTGGGCGATGACATACGATCCAAAGCGGGGAAATACCTGGATCGGATGTAAAGATGGGAGATTGATCCTTTTTAATACAAAAACCAAAAAATCCCAGTTTCTAGTACCTAAAGTTTTTGAAGGACAATCCATCCGGCATATTACCATGGACAGCGGTGGTCAGGTATGGTTTGGAACAGATAATGGCAAAATAATTAGGACAAGTAGCAGTGGACTCGCTTTACTCACTGATTTAAAATCTGCCATTTCCTGCATTCGGCCCGGTGAAGGTAATAAGATATGGATAGGTACGCGTGGCTCGGGCGTATTTGAACTGGATGGTGGTTCCGGAAAAATTCTAAAAAACTACAAAGCCGGAAACCATGGTCTTAGCACTTCAAAAATTCAGGATATTGAATTTATTGGGAACAGGTTCCTCGCGATAGCAGGATATTCTGGTCTAGATATCTTAAACCTTTCTAACGGTCATATTATGCAATATAATATTAACAATGGATTGCCACAGAATATGATCACGGCCTTGGTCACCGATAATGAAGGTCTACTCTGGATGAGCACTACCGCTGGTATTTGCCGTTTTGACCCCAACAAAAAAGAATTCCATTCCTTCAATAAGCAGCATGGTCTAATCAACACGTCAAATATCGTTAATCTGCCCATGCGAGGCATCAAGCTTGAAAGTGGAAAAATAGCATTTAGCAGCGACAAGGTTATCCTTATCTTCGACCCTTCAAAATTGAACAATAATAATGCGGCACCTAAAAAACTGCATATTACCGATTTTAAACTTTTTGACAATTATTTATCTGTAGATTCATTGAACAAGGCCGGAGGTGTCACATTGGAGAACTGGCAAAATTATTTTTCCATTTTTTATTCTACACTCTCCTATAATGATCGTGACAATTTCAAATATTATTATCGGCTTGAGGGATCAGAAGATTCCTGGATACTAAGCGATCCTCGATTAGGCGTTAGAGTTGCTGCATTATCACCTGGAGAATACGTCTTTATGATACGTTCGGAAAATCAGGAAGGTAAATTTTCAGCAATAACCCGGTTGCCGATCACGATAAGACCAGCATTCTATCAGACCTGGTGGTTTTTCGTTCTAATCATTCTCTTTATTTTACTCGGAATTTTCATTTTACACCGTTATCGGTTAAAAAGGCTGCTGGAAGTACACCGGCTACGCGAAAAGGTCGCCCGCGACTTACATGATGATGTCGGTTCTACACTCACCTCCATCCATATTCTGAGCGAAGTAGCAAAAAAAGACCTTTCGGACCAACAGCATATCGTCCAGTCCTATCTTGACAGGATTGGCACAAACAGTTCACAGATGATGCAGGCGATGGATGATATTGTCTGGAGCATAAAACCAGATAATGACCTCCTGCAGAAAATTGTGGCACGTATGCGCGAACATGCTGCCCTGATTTTAGATCCGTTGAAAATACAGTGTATTTTTAGCGCAGACGACAGTATACGGAATATAAAATTAGCTATGGAACAACGCCGCAATCTATTCCTGATCTATAAAGAAGCACTAAATAACATTTCCAAATACGCTGAAGCCACGCTAGTGGATATCCGCATCAGAGCGGGTGCATCGCATATCGAAATGGTCATCAAAGATAATGGCAAAGGTTTCGACTGCACCCAGCAACAATCCGGCAATGGGTTGTTCAATATGAACCAACGAAGCAAAGCCTTAGGAGCTGAACTTAAGATTTCCTCATCCATAGGTGCAGGAACCAGCATTTCAATAATCATGAAAATCTAAGGAAAAGCAATTCACATCAATATGCGATTGATCCCATTGTAAATTTTTCATAAAATTGTAGTGTAGATTATGACAAAGATCCTTATATACGAAGATAACAGCCAATTGAGAGAGGTGTTGTCCATCCTGATCAACAGTGATCCAAAATATCGGGTACAGGCTGCCTATGGCCATTGCGCCAATGCGCTTGAAGATATCAAAAAGCACGCACCCGATCTGGTTCTAATGGATATCGACATGCCTTTTATAAATGGGATCTCTGGATTAAAACTATTAAGGGGGTCTGGGTTCAAGGGCAAAATCATCATGCTTACCGTATTTGACGACAATGTCAATGTTTTCGAAGCTATAAAGGCCGGTGCCAATGGTTATATTTTAAAAAAAACACCACCTGCAAAAATTCTTGAATATATCGAAGATGCTTTAAGTGGAGGTGCACCCATGACTTCCTCTATTGCCACACAGGTACTGCATATGCTTGCGGATGGAAAGGCCACCAGAACATCCAGTTTCAATCTATCCGCCCGTGAGAAAGAGGTTCTGGATCTCCTAGTGGATGGATACAGTTATAAAATGATCGCAGATAAACTCTTTATTTCTATGGATACCGTCCGATCACACATCAAAAAGATCTACGATAAACTCCAGGTCAACTCCAAAAGCGAGGCCGTGGTCAAGGCATTAAGACATAGTTCCTCTGAGGAAAAAAATAACAAATAAAGCATAGTGCATTTATCAATGCAATAGAATAAGGTTTAAATACGTCCTAAAAGCTAAATACACATCAATACAGTATCATTAGGGTAGACTTCAACTTTTCGTATATGTAAGTCCTAAATATGTAGGTAAGGTAGTTTCCAAAAACACTAGGTTTTCTCTCCAAGATAATCAGCAAAGACTGTATTAAAATCCAAATCGTCATGCCCCCGATTTAATCAGCACTATTTTTATACAAAAAATAGCAGATAAAAAGGCAAACATTCACCAATACCGCGAATGCATTTGAGATAATAATCGGGTGTTCATTTTTCAAAACTCCATACCATACCCATAGAGAAAGTCCCAAAATAAGAACCAGTATCATGATCCATGACAAATCACCAACATTTTTTTCCTTGATAACTTTTATAAGTTGGGGGAGCATTGATATGGAAGTTAATATCCCGGCAGCAATTCCTAACAGATTTTCATTCATCGTTAAAATCAAAAACTGTACTATTTAAGTTTAAGACTCATCCCTGGTATTCTTCACAAGTCCTATACCCGCGAAAAAGAAAATTAAACCAAGAACTCCTACTACCGCCAATTCCATGTATGCACTGCTTTTGTTGATCAGTTCATAACCCGTGTAAATTAAGCCAATGATTCCCAGGACCGTCAATATTGTTCCAAAAATGCGTTTAACGTTCATAACTATTTGTTTTACGGTTATATATTATGCTTGAAAAATGCATAATTTATTTATAATATTTTTCTACTATACTTTTTAAATTGATTCCCTTTCCCAGTACGGGTTTAAAAATATCCCCTTCACTGTTCATTCTTTCAATGGCATTCAGGATATGAAAATCACTTATTTTCAAACCTTTCTTCACTTCATCCCAATGAAGCGGCATGGATACGGTTGCCCCCGGTTTAGGACGAACTGAATAGGCAGCAGCAATTGTTGCATGGGGCCTATTCTGTAAAAAATCCAGATACATTTTTCCTTTGCGATCTTTAATTGATCGTTCTATACTTGTGAATTTTGGAAGTTCATTGTGAACTAAAGTGACAATCACCCTGGCAAATTCTTTGGACTGTTCATAGCTATATTTTCCACCTAACGGAATATAGATATGAAGACCTGTAGAACCGCTGGTTTTGCAATAACTGGATACACCCATATCATCCAGTATGCTCTTGGTAATCTGTGCTGCCTCAATTACCTGATCGAATGAATTTTTATCAGGATCAAGGTCAATAATACAGAAAGAGGGATTTTCAGGCTTTTTGACTGTACTACTCCAGGGATTCATCTCAATACAGCCAAGATTGGCCATGTAAAGCAGTGTAGCTTCGTCTTTTCCTACTAGATAATGCCTATCCTTGTCATCTGTATCACTATGGTAAAGGTAAGTTTCCGCCCAATCAGGGGCGGTATCCGTTACATTTTTAAAGTAAAAGCCTTCACCTTCAATACCGTCAGGAAAACGGTTCATGCTCTGTGGGCGATTTTTTAAATAAGGCAATATAAATGGAGCCGCTTGGTAATAGTAATTAATAAGGTCCCGCTTGGTTATTCCTTCTTTGGGCCAGAAAACTTTATTTAGGTTGGTGAATTTTAATTCATGACGGTTTATCTTTCTGACCTGGGTTTTATCGTTAGGGTTCAATAGCGTCTTTCGCTCAACCTTTTCTCTAGGAGTAATGATTTTATCTGCCATATCTACTATTTTTTCTGTTGGAGCCTCTTCTTCCAAAACAACTTTTTTAGCATTTTTATCGTCACGCATGCCATCAAAAGAAGGATGCCGCATTATTCCGTCGCCAGTTAACTCCGTAAAGCTCACTTCACAAACAAGGTCCGGTTTTAGCCATGTGACCGTGGCATGTGGCGGATTGGGTCTAAAACGTGAGGGTTTATTGATATCCGGTTCTTCCGAAAAAGGTGTTTTAGAAACAATAAGAGGTTTAAAAAGCTCCATCATTTCCTTCTGAAGCTTTTGATTGAAGCCAGTACCAACTTTACCCGTATAGATCAGTTTCTCCCCTTCATAGATACCTACAAGGAGACTACTAAACAATTTACTGGAATCATCATTCAGTGTATACCCTCCTATGACGACTTCCTGTCTTTTATTCGCTTTGATTTTCAACCAATCTTTTGAACGATTATGAACATGATATATTCCGTCCTTTCTTTTGGCCATGATTCCTTCAAGGCCCAGTTTCCTAGCTTCCTCAAGAAACTGCGTTCCAGAGGTTTCAAAATGTTCACTGACCAGAATACTATTACCCGCCGGAAGGATTTCTTTTAAAATCGTTTTACGCTCAAGTAAAGTCAAATCTTTTAGATTTTGCCCCTTATACCAAAGGATATCAAACACGTAATACACCAGATCACCATCTGCTTCGCTACGCCAGTTTTGGAGCGACCCAAAGTTAGCCGTACCACTATCACTGAGTACGACTATCTCCCCATCCAAGATAGCATCTAATTCCAGCTCTTTTAATTTATCGTAGATAGGATAGAATTTTTCATTAAAGCTCTTGTCATTCCGGGATTTTAGCTCAACTTTACCCTTATTCATAAAAGCAACCGCTCTATATCCATCCCATTTAACTTCATACACCCAGTCTTCATTATCAAAGGGCTTATCGACCAGGGTAGCAAGCATGGGTTCAATATGGGAATAGAATTTTTGCTTGGAAGCGTCTTTTAATAGCTCTTGAAGATGTGATTTCTTTTTTGATGTTTCTGTGGGAACAGCTTCCAGCTGGTCACTGATCAGTTCCTTAGCTTTAGCTTTTGCCGACTGCATATCCTTAACGGTACTGTCCTTTTTGATGATATTTTCTCCATAGATCTTATCCGGAGACTTCTCCATTTGAGCGATCGTTTTACCCGAAATCACTGACTTGTCTTTCGAGGTTATATCCTGTTCACTAGCATATTTATCATCTAGCTTCATCAAAAGCCAGCCATTTTCCCCTCTGCCATGGGCCTTTACTAAAGCAAATTCACCTTTGAGTTTTTTACCATTAAGTTTGAATTTAAGCTTACCGGAATAAAGTTGATGCAAAAGTTCTTTTTCCTTTCCCGGTACATCTTTAAAATTACCTTCAGCCGGTTCATAGTTCCCTTCATCCCAAACAATAACAGTACCACCACCATATTGCCCTTTTGGTATAATTCCCTCAAAATTTCGGTAATCATAGGGATGATCCTCTACCATCATAGCAAGTCGTTTAACACTTGGATCCATTGAAGGTCCTTTAGGTACCGCCCAGCTTTTTAGTACACCGTCCATTTCGAGACGAAAATCATAATGTAGATGTGAAGCATCGTGTTTCTGAACCACAAAGCGTAATTCTGTACCACTTGGTTTTCCGCCAAAAGGTTCCGGAGTTTTCTCTTCTGAACGTTTCTGGCGATATTTAGATAGTCCCATAGCTGTTATATTATGAGTAATTTGAAAATATGCAATCTATTTTCCCTGGAATTCTTCAACAACTTTTCAGCTGTTCGATTTATCGTTCTAATAGTTCCTATTAGCCCTTGGGGGCATATCTCCATCTCACCATTGAAATATTGGATTTCGTCATCCTCAGAACCACTACTCCTATTTTTAGCTGATTTTCCTTTTTCAGATTTGCTGTCTGCCATGATTTCGTGTTTTAAGAATTATATATTTGTCCATAAAAAAATACAAATATTAAGCCGCCGCTGTTGCTTCTATAACATGACTCGAAAAGGTTTGGTTGAATTCTTTTTACTTCTTTATAAGGAATATAGGTAGAATGGACATTGAAATGCAGGTTTCGCAGCTATAAGACACCTGATTCCGGATTAGTGTGACCAATTGTTCCAATCGTATGATCATGGAATATTGATTGCCCAATTTTCTAGGGATTATAGTTTTCACCTTTAGGATATCAGTTTTTCTTCCTTAGCGCATGGAATATTATTGCCTGGCTGTTTTAAACTAGAAATGTCCACTTGGCAACCAAAGAAGAAGAGGAATCTCCTCAACAGATTTTGTATGGATTTGTGCAAAGTGGTAACGAAATAAACAACAAAAAAGGAGATCACTATAATCTAGTGTCTCCTTAAGTGCCCAGGAGCAGATTCGAACTGCCACGCCCATACGAGCGCCACCCCCTCAAGATGGTGCGTCTACCAATTTCGCCACCTGGGCTCATATTCGCCTTTGGTATCACAAAAATAAAGATTTTTCCTTCTTTTGCAAGGCGAAAAATGCTTTTTAATGCTTTATTTCACTAAATTCCTATTGATCAAGGTTCTAATTACGCCGTCAACCAAACCTACGCGTGGAACAATGATTTGTTTTAGACGACCGTACTTCATAATCGTTAAAAAGATCTCACTCGCAGGGATAATGACATCGGCCCGGTCTTCATTGAGTCCCAGCAAAATAATGCGCTCCTTTAAAGAGAAAGATGACAAATGTTCGTACACAGCCTTCAATTTTGCATAAGACAATGGCTTATCCAGTTTCTCATTGGATAATCTTGCCAATTTATTGATATTACCACCGGTTCCTATCCCGATCACCTGCTTATACATATGGGTATTGCTGCGTACCCACTCTTTGAGCTCGTCCCAGGTTTCTGCTTTATCCTGATTATCCAAAATACGGATTGTACCTAAATTAAAGGATCTCGAATTAACCAAGACGCCATTCGCAAATAAAGACAGTTCAGTACTACCACCACCGACATCAATATAAAGGTAGACCTTATCCTTTTCCATCTTGTTATCCCAATGGCTGTTGTAGATAATTTCGGCCTCCTTGGCACCCTCGATGATATCGATATTGATTCCATTCTTCTTAACTTCTGCAACAATTTCAGCACCATTCTTCGCATCGCGCATGGCCGATGTCGCACAGGCCATATAGTCTTCCACATGATACACATCCATCAACTCACGAAATGCTTTCATTGTTTTTATCAAACTCTCAGCCTTTCTTGGCGAAATTTCCTGATGGATAAATGCGTCATCGCCCAGACGTAAAGGAACCCGTAAAAGCGTATTTTTTTTAAAATTATATTGATCCTTTTGCCCAATGATATCAGCGATCAAAAGGCGCACCGCATTGGAGCCTATATCTATAGCAGCGTATCTCACGTTATATTGTTTCTTATCTATTATTTGATTAAATCATGCTAAAATAACCACAGTTCTCAACAACTGTATTATAGTAATGTTAAGTTATTATTAATTTAACAACTCAACAAATTATTTCTGGTTTTGATTCCCCTTTTTTAACCCAAAAACGCATCTATCCAACAAAATTAAAGTCAATTTTGAAAGACAATAGTTAAAATAAGTCCTAAAAAAAGCTTTTGAATATTTTCCAGACAGAAAAAAAACTATTCTGCCCTCTCCGTTTTCCGGCAGTGTTATAGATGCTGTTATAGCCCCTTTAATTCACTGTTGGTAACAGCGAGCAAACAAGTGCATAAAAAAAGGAATATTCACCTGGATGAACATTCCTTTTTTTACACATGGAGTCACTTACTTAGTGATGGCCATGGCCTTCAGCTTTTCCACCAGCCAGTTTATAGATTTCTTCAACTTTTTTCAACGATTCTTCAGAAACATGAATGACATTGTGATTGGTGTTCAGCTCTTCACGAGTCAATCTGCTATTGATTTCGCCCTGTTTTGCAAGAACCACTGCCAAAAATGCTTTATCATTGAATGCAGCAGTACTATCCGATCCGATTGAAGCCGGAGTTTGAAACGCAGGTACACCACGTTGTGCATCGCCTACATGCAACTCTTTAGCCAAACCGTCCAACTCAGGCAACACCGTCGCATAAGCTTCCTTAATCTTAGCCGCTACATTCTTCACTTCTGCTGAAGTTGATTGTTTTGCCGCTACATCAGCAAGGTTTACTAAATAGTTTCCTTCCTCACCAACGAATTTAATCATTGCAAAAGCATCACCATCTGCTAAAGACGCATTAGCATATTGACGCTGTCTATTTGCAGCTGTTTCACCACAAGACGCAAATACAGTACTCGCACAAGCAGCTACAACAAATAACTTATTAATCTTCATATCAATTTTGTTAACTATACAAAAGTAGATAAAATATACTTTCTGCGAAACCTAATCCGCGAAAAGAAACAAAAATTAAGCAACATTCCTTCCGGCATTAATAACACCGAATATTGTCCGCGCAATCAGTTTCGAATAATCTTCCCGTTGTGCCTCATCCAGTTTATCGGAATTGAGCGCACGGATAGCATAGTGCTGGATTACCAACAGAGGCAATACAATACTTTCCCGTGCTAGAATAGACTCGCGATCTACCGGATAATTCTCCATCAATTTTGATGTTCCACTGAGTTTTAGCAGATACTCTTTCGTAATCTGATATTCCGCATGGAGGTTTTTCCAAAATTCACCGTACACCTCATCTTCCTTCATATAAGCCGTGATATCAAAGTTAGACTTGGTCATGGACATCATACAATTGTCGATCAGTGTCTGGAAGAATCCCGAAGAAACATACAATTGTTGCACATCTTTCCATAGGTTGTTCTTTTCGGCCCATTGCAATGCGGTGCCTACGCCATAAAATCCAGGGATATTTTGCTTCAGCTGACTCCAGGATGTAACGAAACTGATCGCCCTCAAATCTTCAAGCCTTAGTTCGCGTCCTGAATTTCTCTTTACAGGTCGACTCGAAATATTGATGGACGAAAGTGCTTTCAATGGCGACATCGTTTCCAAATAAGGTAGAAACAATTTATTCGTACGGAGATCCATAAATTTATGATGACTCAATTCAGCCAATTTATCTATAATCTCTTGCTGATGTTTAGTCAGGGTATCACCCACACGTTGCTTTAAATCGGAGATAATCCCTGCATGCAGGAGCTGCTCTATATTAAATCGAGCTGTATCCAACGAACCGTATTGGCTACTGATTGTCTGTCCCTGGATCGTCAATTGAATATGATCGTTGGCGATTTCCTTACCCATGGAAGCATAAAAACGTTGTGTTTTACCTCCACCACGCGCCGGAGGTCCACCACGGCCATCAAAAAAGACAAGATCCACATCATATTCACGCGAAATGGCTGTCAGCTCAATTTTTGCCCTATAGATTGACCAGTTCGCCATCAGATAGCCTCCATCTTTTGTACTATCCGAATAGCCCAACATAATGGTCTGTTTATTTCCTCTACGTTTCAAATGTGCCTTATACTCTTTATTGCTATATAAAGTCTTCATCACATCGGCAGCTCTGGTCAAATCGTCCACTGTTTCAAACAAGGGCACAAAATCTATCGTCAATGCATCTTTCTTCCAACCGGACCACAAAAATAACTGGCGTAATCCGAGGATATCACTTGCTTGCTGGCAATTACTAATAATAAAACGCTGCGCGGCACGCTCAGAACCCGAACGTTGGATTTCCTTAAGTAATTTGATTACTCCAGAAGTGTCTTTGGTCAATGGATCTGCATCATCACCCACACTTAAATCCAATTCTTTAAACTTCAATGCTTTTTGTTTATCCGCTTCATTCAGTTCCAGGTAATTCAACGGAACACCGGTCGCCTCCGGATTTTGCTGAATAAGGTAATTTGTCGCTTCACGTAAAATACGGCTATCCTGTCTAATATCCAGGGTTGTGAAAAAACAACCGAATGTCATTACCTTTCGGAGCAGATCATCGACAATCTCTACAAAGAGACCATTATGATATTCTTCCAATACATTTTTGATCGCTTTTAAGTTTGTAATGATATTATCCGTTTCATCTGCCGGATTTTCAACAGGATTAAAGCTATTTTCATAAAACAGGGTCTGTAGGTTATCCATATAGGTTTCTACTCCCCTGAACGTGATACGGCGTCTTACAATGCGGAAATCACGATAATAACATCTAAATAAAATCGTACGCAATAAAGCGGCTACTTTTTTGGTACTTTCAACACTTACATTCGGATTTCCGTCCCGATCTCCTCCTGGCCAAAAGCCCAGCTCAATCAGCTGTTTTACCTCTTCAGTATCTACATCCAGTTCATCATCGATAAAAGACTGGATCTCAGAAGCTACCTTATAAAAAACATTTTCCAAAAACCAGGCTAAACTTGCGGCCTCGTCTACCGGAGTTGGCTTATTTTTATTGATGAATGGTGTTTTCCCCAGCTGCTGCAACAGTAAATGTATACTATGGATATCATTGGTCTTTATTGCATCAATCAGATCATTGATGATCCCCAATACCGGTCCTGGATAGAATTGCGTAGGGTGAGCCGTAAGGACCAAGCGGACAGAGAAATCTTTTAGTTTAGAAACGATTTTCCGCCGCATATCACCATTCCCCTCCGCATTCTTGATCAGGGCTCCCAAGACGTTTTCATCGTCTCCACGGCCTACCATCTGAAAGGATGAATCCTCTATTGCATCAAACAATACCACCTGACGTTCTATATACTGAACAAAACGAAACAGTAGGTCAATACGCTGTTCCTCCGAAGAAAACTCTTCATGCTGATCAAAAAAACTTTTTATAATCTCATCCGGAGTCAAATGCTGATCAACGCCCTTCTCGCACTGCTTAGCAAAAAAAGGCAATAAAGTACCTGTATCTTTAACACGTTGAAATGGCAATGTTAAAAACAAACTTTTGAAAAGCTCAAAGCGTGTCAATACCTCGTCCTGAAAGACGGCTTCATTTTTACTTTGCTTCATATTTAAATCTTTGAAAAATGGTCAAGAGAGTTTAGGTGACTCTTGAGTTTTTGTAATATATCTGAAATACCCTACGCACCAAATATAGCAATATTATATTTAAACAAATAAAAAAATATAAATTAATCAAAAAAAACATCAAAATATTATAAAGATATTAATGAAATTTAGTAATTTTTCGTTTTTAGTATATTATAACAGCAAATAGGGAAACCGCAGGCTAATATAGCCTTATCTCGTATATTTGTGCTACATTATGAAACAGACACAAGAAATAAAAAGTTTTTTCTACAGTCAATATTTTGCGGATGGGCTGCGCATCACCATCGGATGTATTGTGCCTGTCCTCATCTTCGCCACCATTGGTCAGTTTACCAACGGAACCATTGTATCTTTGGGAGCCCTATTAGTTGGGTTGTCCGATACGCCGGGAGCACCGAGCCATAGACGCAAAGGAATGTTTGCGGGAGCCATACTGACCACCCTGACATTTATTCTCACCAATATTGTCAATCAGAATGTATACCTCCTCGCTATTTTTATCGGAATAGCCTGTTTTATCTTTGCCATGTTTGCAGTATTCAATAGTCGGGCAGCCAATGTGGGATTGATGTGCATACTGATGATGCTGATCCACGTACAAATTCACTATCCCCTCGACCAGGCCATCAACTATCTCGGATTCTACACATTGGGCGGTCTTTGGTACATCACAATCAGTCTCTCCATCACGCAGGCACGCCCCTATCGCTTAGCTGAGCAGGAACTTGCCGAAACCATTCGCTATGTCGCTGATTATATTCGGCTGAAAGCCAATTTTTACGACGCTAAAATTGACAACGATAAAAATTACCTGAAACTGATCGACAAACAAGTTGAAGTAAATCAACATCAGGAAAACGTTAGGGATCTGCTGTTTCAAAGTAAAAGATCTATTAAGGACACCACAAAAGTAGGCCGTTACCTGACATTAATCTTTAATGATATCGTTGACTTATTTGAGCAGAGTATGGCGGCACATTATGATTACAATACTATCAGTGAACGCTTTGGCCCCACAGGCATCCTTGATGATTTTAGAAACGTCATTTTAAAATACACCAATGAGCTTGACAATCTAGCCTACCAGCTCAATACAAATATTCAACCCAAGCCCTTGTATGATTTTGATGCGGACCTCACACGCCTTCATGCTAAAATTGACCAGCTCGATAAAGAACACCAATACAGTACCTTTGCCCTACGTAAAGTATTGATCAACCTGCGCGATCTGGTACGCCGTATCAAAAACATTTATGGCTATTCACATCTACAACCGGATGAAGTCAAACGTAAGGAAATCGATGATGCCAAACGTTTTGTCCAAAGCTCCGCCATCGACCTTAAGAAATTCCGTGAAAATCTTACCTTAAAATCTACGATCTTTAGACATGCCTGCCGCATGGCAATTGTGATGTCGATCACGTATTATGTTTTTGAGACCACCAAGATCACCAACAATGTTTATTGGATATTACTGACAATCATGGTAATCCTGAAACCGGGCTTCGGTCTCACTAAGGAGCGTAATATACAACGTCTTATCGGAACCACCATCGGTGGACTGATCGGGGCTGTCATCCTATTGACAATACATGATCCAACCATACTATTTGTACTGCTAGTTTTCTTTTTCCTAACAGCCTATAGCTTATTTCGGGTCAATTATGTGGTCGCGGTACTATTTATGACACCTTATGTATTGATCATGCTCAGTTTCATCAGTTCCAATACCCTTGAAGTAACCAAAGAACGCATTTTGGACACCTTTATCGGAGGCATGATTGCTTTCCTCTCCAGCTATATTATCTTCCCGAACTGGGAAAGTATGCAGGTGAAGGAGTCCATGCGAAAACTGCTGATCGCCAATTACAATTACATCTTCCAGGCGTTAAAAGAAATTGCGGGTCAGGCTCCATCAATTACAGATTATAAGTTAGCCCGAAAAGCCGTTTATGTTGAAACCGCAAATATGGGTTCCACCTTTCAGCGTATGCTGACGGAACCTAAAAAAAGGCAGAAATACAGCAAGGAGGTCAACAAATTTGTCATCTTCAACCATATTCTAGCTTCGTTTTCTGTGACACTGATGAATCATCTGGATCAGATGGATAATAACTACCTTAACAAGGAACATGTCCGGACTATACGGAAAGTATTAAGCAGCCTGGATCAATCCATTCAATTGCTTTATTCATCAGATTCCAGCGCGGAATTTTTACCGATGGAAATCGAAATATCAAACCATCGCTTTGACAATAGTGACATGAATTCTGCCGACGGAAAGCTACTGGAAGAGCAATTGGAGTTCTTGTACAAGATTGCTCAGGATTTAAATAAGATTGTCCAGGATCTCCATGACAAAAGTGCCGCCGAACATGCAGCAGAATTATCTAAACAAGCAGGCTAATTTATCCGAAAAATTCACGAAATTTACATTATGAGTGAACATCTAACAAGCTCCTATGACATTATCATCGTCGGAGGTGGGCCCATTGGCCTCGCCTGTGCCTTGGAAGCAAAACAGGCCAATCTCAACTATCTCATTTTGGAAAAAGGATGTTTAGTTAATTCGCTCTATAACTATCCACAAAATATGACCTTTTTCTCCTCTTCTGAACGTTTGGAGATTGGAGATATCCCTTTTGTGACGACGAATCCAAAACCCAAAAGAACGGAAGCATTGGAATATTACAGACGTATCCAGCAAAAATTTGAACTGGACACACATCTGTTTGAAGAAGTATTGGATATTCAGAAAAATGGAGATGCCAATTTTAATGTAAAAACCAGCAAACGCAGCTACGTTACAAAAAAAGTCATCATTGCTACAGGATTCTATGATATCCCCATGTTACTCAATATCCCCGGTGAAAAACTTGACAAAGTAAGACACTATTACAATGATCCCCATTACTACAGCGGTCAGAAAGTTATTGTTGTGGGTGCGAGCAATTCATCCATTGATGCTGCTCTGGAAACATTTCGAAAAGGTGCGCAAGTAACATTGGTCATCCGCGGCAATGAAATTAGTCCAAGAGTCAAGTATTGGGTAAAACCGGATATTGAAAATAGAATTGCCGCTGGAGAAATCGATGTGCTTTACAATAGCCAATTAACAAGTGTTACGGAGACAAGTGCCTCCATTCAAACACCAACAGGCATTGTTGAGATTGAAAATGATTTTGTACTTGCGCTGACCGGATATCGGCCAAATTTTGACTTCTTACGAAAAATAGGTGTTAATATCCCAGAACAGGCCCCTTGCATCCCATGCCATAATGAGCAGACGATGGAAACAAATATAACAGGCCTATATTTAGCAGGAGTCGTATGCGGCGGATTAAATACCCACCTCTGGTTTATTGAAAATTCACGTATTCACGCTAAGCAGATTATCGAACATATCCGCTCAACGTCAATTTAATGCTGTTGATACCGTAAACCGTTTAAGAAGATTTTCATCATTTTCTTCTGTAAACTGAGGATATGATCAAATTCTTCTTTCGTAGGGAAGAGCATATTTTTCATATCCTTCAAGATACCCATCCGCATGCCAAACAACGAATACAACAAAATACGGGCAGTTTCATTCAGATCATCCACACGAATCTCCTTTGCCTCTACGCCAATTTTAAGAATTTTTTCAATAATTTCAACTTCCCGCAGATAGGACTCTTTGAACACTTGCTCCAATTCATCCGGAAGTTCCTTGACCATTTTCATGGTATATTCAAACAGATTATAATATTGATTGATGGCCTTGACGCGCATATCAATAGAGTACATCATGATTTCTTCAAAGTTGCCCCCCTTATCGATGACCGCTTCGATCTCTTCAATCATTTTGTTAATAACGTACTCAAAAACAGCAGAGTATAAACTATTTTTATCCGGAAAATAATAATAAAGCAATGCTTTCGAAAAATTAAGATCCTTAGCTATCTCCGACATGGTCGTTTTAGCCATTCCAAAATGTGCAAAGCGCCTTGTTGCAGCTTCCAGAATTTTGATCCTTTTTACATCTGCGTTACCCATTAAACTTATATTTTTTATCGTTAAATAAACGGTTTATACTATCTTTACCGATTATCATGCTAAAGATAGCTGATTTTTTTGAATTTCTGAAAACTAAAGTCAATATGGAATTAAACATTCAATCGAATATCTCTTTGAAACCCTTCAATACATTTGGAATAGAAGAAAAGACAAATTACCTGATCGAAGTGAATGATAATGAAACATTGACCGAAATTTTTAAACAGGGTCTTTTCACCAAGAACTTTTTCGTTCTTGGTGCTGGTAGCAATGTTTTATTTACCAAGCCGTTTGATGGATATATCATCCGAATGACCAGTAAAGGTATACAGTCAAAAGTTGAATCTGATGATGTGTATGTCACAGCAAAAGCTGGGGAAATCTGGAATGACTTTGTTTGGCATTGCATCAGAAACAACTACGCCGGAATAGAAAATATGGCACTTATCCCTGGGACAGTTGGTGCGTCCCCCGTACAGAATATCGGAGCTTATGGTACCGAATTAATGTATGTTTTTCATAGCTGCGAAGCATTCGATACCCAATTGGGTACATTTAAAATTTTCAAAAAGGAAGATTGTGATTTCTCCTACCGTGACAGCATCTTTAAAACAGCCCATAAAGGCCGTTTTATTATTACTGAAGTGACCTATAAATTGAGCCTCACACCTCAAATAAATACAAGCTATGGCGCCATTGAAGCTGAACTACTAAAAGAAAATATAACAACGCCTTCCATAGCTGATATTGCGACCATAGTATCGAAAATCCGTGTTGAAAAGCTGCCAGATCCAAGTACCGTTGGCAATGCCGGAAGCTTTTTTAAAAATCCTGTGATCGACGCCGACACTTTTGAAAGATTATTGGGACTTTATCCAACGATTCCACATTATCCAATGCCCGGCCAACAAACAAAACTTGCCGCAGGATGGTTAATAGAACAGTGTGGCTGGAAAGGTAAAGATTATGGACAAGCCGGTGTCTGGAAAAATCAGGCACTTGTACTAATAAATAGACAACATGCTAGCGGTCAGGAAATTTATGACCTTTCTGTCCAAATTATTAATGATGTACAAGACAAATTTGGAATTACGCTCGAGCGTGAAGTTAATTTATTGTAAAGAATCAAAAAAAACATCTTTGCCATATTGCAACTTAAAAGAACAATAATTTAGCCCCTATTCCAGCTCAACATCATCTGAAGCCAAGCATATTTACTTAAGGTTAATATACGCACACGTTTGCACATCTTAAAATAACCTTAAAATTACATTAAGAAATCCATTTTTAAGGATTTTGGCGCATTATTTGCCTCATACTTAACGAACCGCATTTTATAAACTTACTGTTTCCCAAAAAGAACAGTTATAATTCATTAAGCTATGACAAAGAATGAATTTGACAGCATGGTTATTGAGCAATCAGACTCACTAAAACTCTACGCCAGAAATTTTACCAGCGACTATGAAGATGCAAATGATCTTGTACAGGACACCATCCTCAAAGCCGTGACCTATTTTAAAAATTTCAAAGAAGGCACTAACCTAAAGGGATGGCTCTATACCATCATGAAAAACACGTTTATAAATAATTATAGACGGATTGTTAAAACCAACTCCTTCATCACTAAAGATGAAGACATCTCCAATTCAAATTTATTAATATCCGCTTCAAGCAACCAGGGAGAAAGCAAATTTGTCATGGAGGATATTCACGAGGCCCTAGCCAATCTTTCAGAAGAATACTATATCCCCTTTTCCCTCTACTTTGAAGGGTTTAAATACCATGAGATATCAGAACATTTAAACATTCCGATCGGAACAGTAAAGACAAGAATACATGTGGCCCGAAAATTAATGAAACGATCCCTGTCAGCTTATAAAGTAGCTTAGTTTTTTCTATCTTCGCATTCTTACAGATTGTGATGGAAAAAGAAAGATTACCTGAATACAGCAAGAGTCAGCTTGCATTGCGAAATGGCCAGGATAAACCGCAGGTATGGATTGCTTATAAAGGTTATATCTATGATGTCAGCGACAGTAGGCTTTGGAAAAATGGCATGCACTATGAACACTGGGCGGGACAGGATCTAACTGAGGAGCTTAAAGATGCTCCTCATTCAGACAGTGTATTTTCAAGATTTCCAGTAATCGGAACCCTGTATGTTAATCACAACTTATAGATTAAATTGAGAAAGGGCGACAAAAGCGTTAAGACGCTTCTGTATATCCTCCTCGGTAAGATCTACTAGCCGCTCTGTGCCAAATTTTTCCACGCAAAAAGAAGCCAGCGCAGACCCGAAGATCAAAGCATTCTTCATATTGGTAAAATTGATGGTTTTAACCTTGGCCAGATAACCGATAAAACCGCCAGCAAACGAATCCCCTGCTCCTGTAGGATCAAATACATCTGCTAAAGGTAATGCAGGAGCAGAAAAGATCTGATTTTCCCCAAAAAGCAATGCGCCATGCTCACCTTTTTTTATGATCAGGTATTTTGGTCCCATCGCCAAAATAACCTTTGCAGCTTTGACCAGTGAATACTCTCCGGACAACTGTCTGGCTTCAGCATCATTGATCGTCAGCACATCAACCTCCTTAAGTACTTTCTTTAAATCATCTAAGGCAACATTCATCCAGTAGTTCATTGTGTCAAGCACAACTAATTTTGGTTTCCGCTTTAAGCGCGCTAAAGTCGTTAGTTGCACCTGCGGGGTCAGATTTCCAAGCAGTAGATACTCACAGTCCTGATAACTGTCGGGAATAATCGGATCAAAATCTGCCAGTACATTTAAGTCAGTCGCTAACGTATCCCGGCTATTCATGTCGTTGTGATATCTTCCTGACCAGGAAAATGTTTGTCCGCCCTGCACAATCTGCACACCTGATACATCGATCCCGCGATCCTTTATAAGTTCAAGATTGCGGCTTCCAAAATCTTCGCCAACAACACTGACCAATTTGATCTGATCACATAAATAGGACGCCGCTAAACTCGCAAAAGTACCGGCACCACCTAGAATTTTGTCAGTTTTACCGAACGGTGTTTCTATGGTATCAAAAGCCACCGTACCAATAATTACTAAACTCATAGTTTTTTAATAAGCATGGTAAACAAAAAAACCGGCATAAAGCCGGTTTCAATATTGCTCCTGAAGCTGGGCTCGAACCAGCGACCCTCTGATTAACAGTCAGATGCTCTAACCTGCTGAGCTATTCAGGAATGTTTAACTTTCCGAGAAACTCCTTTCTCATTGAATGCACAAAAATAGCACATTTATATATTATTCGCAAATAATATTATTATTTGCTTTCTGCTCCTGAAGCTGGGCTCGAACCAGCGACCCTCTGATTAACAGTCAGATGCTCTAACCGGCTGAGCTATTCAGGAATGAAAAATTGAATACTTTAAAAACTCCGGTTATGTAAGTCTTTAATTGCTCCTGAAGCTGGGCTCGAACCAGCGACCCTCTGATTAACAGTCAGATGCTCTAACCTGCTGAGCTATTCAGGAATATTTTCTTCAATTTTTCCGGAGACCCTATCGCGTTTCCGTGATGCAAGTATCGGAAGATTATTAGAATACTACAAATTTTTTGAACACATTTTTTACAACTTCCTAAAATCCAATTAGAATAATTTATTTTCTCTTTTTCCAAATCATGCTCAAAAACCTCCTTTATGCAATTCAAACAGCGTAATTACTATTTACCACCGCCCAATTAACGACACCTTTACCCATTTCACCCAATGCATCAAATGCAAACGAGCCTTAGAGTAACACACCTTTGAGAATAAGGGTGGCCACTGTAAAATAGATTAAAAGACCGGTAACATCTACCAAGGTTGATACAAACGGTGCTGATGAGCTTGCTGGGTCAGCACCTAGTCGCTTCATCACAAAAGGAAGCATCGACCCCATAAGGGATCCCCAAAGGACAACACCGACCAGCGACAAAGAAATAACCAAGGCAACCAATACCCAATATTCACCATAACTATGGGCAAAGGATTGCCAGGCCATAATCCGCAAAAACCCCAGAGCACCCAAGATAAGCCCAAGCAACAGACCGGACAAAATCTCCCTGCGCATCACACGCCACCAATCCGAAAGCGTCACCTCCCCTAAAGCCATAGCCTGTATAATCAACGTCGAAGCCTGGGAACCACTATTGCCCCCACTGGAAATAATAACCGGCATTAAAGCAAACAACATAATCGCGCTCGCCATCTGCTCTTCAAAATGCTCGATAACAGTAGCGGTCAACAACTGTCCAAGAAATAAAACAATCAGCCAACCGGCCCGCTTCTTCACTAGGTTTTTAATGGATACGTCCAAATAAGGTTCATCCAAAGCCTCGGTTCCCCCTATACGTTGCATATCTTCCGTATACTCTTCATTGGCGACCCACAGGATATCATCGACCGTAATAATTCCGAGCATCACGCCCTGCCCATCGACAACCGGAAGCGCCACCCTATTGTTCATACGGAAAATATTAATTGCTTCCTCCTGCGGATCATAGGCATTCAAAGAAATCAAGCGGTGATCAATCAAGTCTCCCACGATTGTTTCGGGTTCCGCCATCAGCACATCTTTGATACGTATATCATCAATCAGCTTACCATTTGAGTCAATTACATATAGCACATCTATGGTCTCTGAATCCTTACCATAGCGACGGATATGCCCCAATATTCTTTCGATACTCCAATGCGCTTTTACTGTAATATAATCCGGGGTCATCAAGCGTCCGACACTGTCCTCGGGATACCCCAACAATGCCAGAGCTTCTACCCGATCTTTGGGCGGTAAGAGCAAAATTAAATGCTTAATATCGTCCTTCATTTCGGAGAAAAAAGAGGTCCGATCATCCGGAGGCAATTCGTTAATTAAAGCACTTATTTTAGCCTTGGAAAGTTTTTTGAAAATCCGATTTTGGGTAGGAAAATCCAGGATCCGGAAAACGTTTACAGCACGATTTAAATTTAAGGATTCGATAAAAAGTGGACCATGTTCTGGCAGTTCATCAATCAGCTCCTCCACCTCAGAAATATTCAATTCATTTAGAAATTCTTCCAGCCCAACAAGATCGCCATTCGCTATCAACTGTTCTATTTGACTTACCTGCATTTCCAGTTCTTCCATATCTTCCTTTCGATTTTAAAATCCTACATCGGTACAAAATTATATGTTACAAAAATCGCTTTTTTAAAGTAAATTCTGAATAAAAAAATAAATAATAAAAAGATATCAAAACGGTGCTGATATCTGACCTCCGCCAACAGACAAAACAATTTAACCTCCATCAGAATAAGACATTTTGTCACCTACAAACATCCCAGGAAGCAGCTCGGAATTTGGCCTGAGAAAAGAGCAGATTCATCCAAGTGAAAAGCGCCTCAGTCCAAAATTCATTTCTATACATTCAAACACAAAACAAGAATGATCTAAAAGTTCTGCGCTCTGGGCACAACATCTTCGTCCAGCCATATTCGTAAAATTTATACCCGCAAAAAATATCGAAATATTTTTTAGTCCCAACTATCTTATGGATGAATATTTAAGTATATTCGTCACATACTTTTCGCTAACTGAAAAATGAATTTAAAGCAGAAAAGAAGAGCATCAAAGTTGATTTTTAACCGTTATTATACAGCAAAAAAAGCAAAAACATAAATTCAATAAAAACATAAAAATCAATAAATTACACATAAAAACAAAAACATATAGTTTATATAATAACAAGATATTTAGCTAAAAAAAATAGCAAACTACAAATACACCTTAATAATGAAATATAAAAGCATATTTATCAATATATTACTATCATTAATATTAACAATACATTCAGAAAAAATTTTCGCGCAATTTTTTGAAGATAGCCAAGCCCCGCTCAGCCAAAAATGGTTCAAAATTGAGACCCCAAATTTTAAACTTATTTTTCCCGAAGAGATGAAGGGCGCAGCTCCTACCCTAGCAAATCAGGTCTACAATTCATTGCGTACAACCAGTAGAAATTATAAAATAACACCCCGACAAATTCCTTTCATTATACACAACACGAATCTACAGACTAACGGTTTTGTCCAATTGTCCCCTCGAAAATCTGAACTCTATAGTACTGCTGGAGCCGAACCCGACAACCAGACATGGCTACCAAACCTGATCCTCCATGAGTCAAGACATGTAAACCAGTTTGACAAATTGACAGGAAAATTACATGCTCCTTTTTTCGAACAATTAGCATTAGCTTACTACGGGCTAACAGTTCCCTCCTGGTTTTTTGAGGGTGATGCGACATTGACTGAAACCATTTATTCCAATGGAGGAAGAGGCCGATTACCTTCTTTTGAAATGCCGATAAAAGCCAATTTCCTGTCTCAACAGAAATACAGTTTCAATAAATACCTGCTTGGATCCTTTAAAGATATTGTCCCCAGTTACTACACCATCGGCTATCTCATGACATCGACATTAAAGGCTGAACTACCCTCAAACTATGAAGCGGATTTATTTTCCGAACTCAATAAACGTCCGCTCTATCCTTATAATATCAACCGTGTACTGAAGAAAAAAATTGGGGGAAATAGTAACGATTTGTTCCATAAAGCAATCGCAAAATTGGATACCATATGGAAAGAAAAAACAGCAGATTACTTAGCTCAAAATTACGTCGAAATTTCTGCTCAAAACAACCGCTATTACAACAGTAATCTATTGCCAAAATCGAGCGGTAATTTGATTTATTTTATTAAGGAAAACCCAGAAAAAACAAATGCAATATATACATACGACAACGACAAAAAAACGGAATCACAACTTTTAAAAACTGGCATCCAGTTGACACCACATTTCGATATCAACAGCGAATATATTGTATGGGATGAGCTCCGAAAAGATCCTCGATATAACAAGAGAACTTATAGCATCATCAATTTAATGAACCTGAAAACAGGAAAAATTAAAGGCCTTACGAAGCAGTCCAGATATTATTCACCCGTATTTAGCCCCGTAGACGAATCCATTGCCTGTATCGAAGTAGATTTATCCAACACGAGCTATCTTACGCTCATAAGCCTTAAAAACGGCTCTGTGATCAAACGGATAAAAGTAGCGGGATCCGAGCAGCTTCAGCACCCGGCATTTAATACCGAAGGCGACAAAGTAATTGCAATCCGGCTATCAGAAATGGGAACAGCGCTCTGTGAAATTGACCTCAAAAATGACGAAATCACTAACCTGACCTCATGGGGAAACCAGCAATACGAACGACCTCAATACCTTTCAGGTATGGATATCCTTGTAAAAGCAAACTTCAATGGTATCGATAACATTTATAAGATAAACCGTCAATCAGGAACAAAACAGCTGCTTACGAAAGCCCAATTCGGTGCTTTTAACCCTTTTTATGATAAAACGACAGAGCGACTACTTTTTAACAACTACCAGTATAATGGTTATAAAATCAGTGAGACAAATTTGGACACAGTCTTTGATATCAAGCCGGAGACGGATTATTTTTCTCATTATTATGCCAATACATTACAAAAAGACAGCATATTCAATATTGCCGCCATAGCACCGGACTCCAGCCAGCAGTACAGCATCACACCTTACAAAGGGCTGGAACGGACATTTAACTTCCACAGCCTTTCACTAAGCAGTAGTAACTTTGAAAGTTTCGACAATTTCAAACCTGGTATCTTCTGGCTTTCAAATAACATCTTAAACACCACCCAGATTGCCCTTGGTTACGAGTATGATACAGATATCAGGAAAGGAATTTATTCAGCCGAGCTAACGTATAATAAATATTTTCCAAAATTCTCATTACGTTATGAAAACAGAGGTCAGATCGCAGCAGCAACATTCCCCAACAGACCCGACAGCAGCATTCGATTCGATTGGCGGGAACATTACGTATCCTCGCAGATTTCCATTCCATTGTCTTTTTATAAGCTTGATTACAACTATTCCGTGGGATTCAATTTTGCAACAGCCTATCTGAAACGCTACAACCTGAGTCGCAATGACCTCCGAAACTTCAATTATGAGACTGCATTTCCATTGACCTACCAACTTTATTTCAACCGAAATGCCCGTATGGCAAAGATGGATCAATACCCGAGATGGGGACAGAATTTTAGCATAACCTATAGACATACTCCTTTTGAAAATAAGGCCAAAGGGGAAATTCTATCTGCACGAACATTGTTCTATTTTCCGGGATTCGCAAATAACCATGGATTTCAGATCCGCTTAAGCGCTCAGGCCGGAACAGGTATCTATGAATACATCAACGACATTCCGCTGGTCAGTGGATTCAGTTACTATAAATATGAGAAAGTAAAAAACACATTGCTGATCAACTATAGATTTCCTATTGCCTATCCTGATTTGGGAGTAGGGTCATTAGCTTATATAAAACGGATAAAAGGCGGTCTATTTGCAGATTATCAGAATATTCACAAACATAAAGAAGCTGCTCCAAAGAGTTTTGGAACATACCTTTCATTTGATTTCAATGCCTTCAGATATCCGCTCCCCGATTTTGAGTTTGTTGTAAAAGGAACATATATCAACGATCACACGGCAACACAGCGTATCGTTCCGACAGTAAGTCTAAATTATACTTATTAAGGATGGATAGCCCAATTAAAATTAGCTGCTAAGGCATAATGATCCGACAGCGGCAGGCCCCTGACATTGGTAAATAGGTTATTTTCTATATTATAATCACGCGCAGCCAAACTTAGGCGACTATTGCTACGGTAGAGGATTTTATCTATTGACTCATGCTGATTGCCAATAGATAACATATGCGGCGGCTTAAATACATGCTTCGCTTCGGGCACAAGCCCACCGTTCTGGAGTTCAACCCAGCTATCTACCAATGTGGTTGACACCATAAAATCATGAAGATTATCATCACCGAAACTATAATGCGCATTAAAGTCCCCCATGACAATCAGTGCATTTTCGCTGGAATGCTCACCGATATAATCACGCAACTGGTTAAGATTATCCCTTCTAGCACTTGAGGCGCGTCTATTGTTCTGCGCATTCGCATGTACATTATAGACATCCAACCATATGCCGGCAACTATTTCTACTTTAACCAAAGTAAAACCTTTTGGTGTTAAAAAATCGGCTCCGGTACGTCTTTTCCAGGGAACGCGCACAACATCCGACATCGGAAAACGGGATAAGGTATTTAAGCCGTCCCCAAAAGGCACCCGTCCCTTGGGCTTAGTGCGATAAGGATGTTGGTTACCACCAAAATAAAGGCTATTGTTATAATTGAAATCCTCCTGAACATTCACGATATCAAAAGGATTGATCTTTTTACCTATTTCAGCTATACTCCTGCTTCTACCCGTAATCGCAGAAGAAATAAACCCCGGCAACCCCGCTACATTATAGGTCAATACCGAAAAAAAACCTGAACTATCGCTATCTTTTTTGTAATTCGCATCCATCAATAAAACCTATATAATCATCTTAGGATAAATTTAAGAAATACCGTAAATACTCGCCAAGGCTGTACAGTTATTTAACAGATAATTGATTTAAATCTGACATTAGCAGAGAAAACTGCTCCTTGACAGCCAAAGTCCTCTTTTTATAAAGCATTGACACACCGTTAAACTACACATTCCACCAATAAAAAACTATTCCCAATGTATTTATTTATAAGGAACACATCCCCCTCATTCGCTCCCCCCCTATACAATGAGGAGTGACAAAAGGTTCCGGCCAATCAATAAACTGAGCTTAGTAAGCTTCTAATGAAATTATGCAAGCCGATTAAAAACACCTGCAAAAAAAAGGGATAACTCAACGTTATCCCCTTCCTATGTTATTTTAAATACTTAGTCTTCAAGCGCTTTTACACCGGGAAGAACTTTACCTTCCATATATTCCAATAACGCGCCACCACCAGTACTCACGTAACTCACATCTTCGGTCATACCAAATTTACTTACCGCAGCAG
The DNA here is from genome assembly GCF_047784615.1 of Sphingobacterium sp. NGMCC 1.201703. Taxonomy (NCBI): domain Bacteria; kingdom Pseudomonadati; phylum Bacteroidota; class Sphingobacteriia; order Sphingobacteriales; family Sphingobacteriaceae; genus Sphingobacterium; species Sphingobacterium sp. NGMCC 1.201703. The sequence goes on from NZ_JBLOHD010000002.1 coordinate 756,288, forward strand.
CTGAGTCCCCACCTCCTATTAAGGAAAATGCACCATTTTTGGTCGCCTCTACCACAGCATCAGCCACAGCTTTCGTACCTTTTGCAAAGGTATCAAACTCAAAAACTCCCATAGGGCCATTCCAAAGAACTGTTTTTGAATCCTTGATAATAGTCGCAAAATTCGCAGCAGACTCCTTACCGATATCCAAGCCTTGGAGATCCGCAGGTATCTGATCATTTGGACCGTCATACACATTAGCATCGTTAGAAAATGCATCAGCAATTTGAGCATCTGTAGGGATAACCAAATTGACACCTTTTTCTTTCGCTTTTTTCACCAATTCATTTGCCAAGTCCAGTTTATCCATCTCGACTAATGACTGACCAATTTCGCCACCCCTTGCTTTAATGAAAGTGTAGGCCATGCCCCCACCGATCAACAAGTTATCTACTTTATCCAATAAAGCCTCGATCAACTGGATTTTATCAGAAACTTTTGCTCCACCCATAATCGCTGTAAACGGCCTAACGGGGTTATTCAAAACTTTCTCTGCATTTCCAACCTCAGCAGCCATTAAATAACCGCTATATTTAGCCGTTGGGAAGAACTGCGCGATAATCGCCGTTGATGCATGGGCCCTATGTGCAGTACCAAAAGCATCATTCACATAGACATCACCTAATTTTGAAAGCTTTTCAGCAAATCCCACATCCCCTTTTTCCTCCTCTTGATAAAAACGTAGGTTCTCAAGTAATAATACTTGGCCAGCCTGCAATGCCGCAGCTTTCTCCACAGCTTCATTTCCAATACAATCATTGGCAAATTGAACTTCCGCACCTAATACATCAGCAAGGTGAGAAACAATATGTTTTAATGAATACTTATCAGTAGGACCATCTTTTGGTCTTCCTAAATGGGACATCAATATCACACTTCCGCCGTCATTCAAAATTTTCTTTATTGTCGGAGCAGCTCCCTGAATACGATTATCATCCGTAATATTGAAATTCTCATCCAAAGGAACGTTGAAATCTACGCGAACCAAGGCTTTTTTACCTGCAAAATTTAAATCGTCTACTGTTTTCATTATGTAACTTTAATGTTTTAGGATCTGTCGTTTGCCAAACGAACAGCTAAATATAGAAAAAAGGCATTTATTTTCATCAAATAAATGCCTTTTTATCGGATTAAATTATCATTAATGGATTTCAACAGCATAAGGTAACCTAGCCTGTACCCCACTCTGTGCTGTCGCCTGCCTTATTACCTCGAAATAACGATAGTATTCTCCCATTTGTTCTTTGGCCACCCAAGCCTGAACTTTTTCCTTCGAATTGTTCAATATCGAAGTGAATGGGTCTTCCTTTGCTGGATATTGAGCAACTTTATACTTATTTAGGTTTGCTTTTTTAGCCGCAGCCTGAATAGCGGCATCAAGATTACCCAAACGATCCACCAACTTATTGCTTACGCCCTGTGTACCTGTCCAGACACGGCCTTGACCAATGCTATCAACATTCGCTACCGGCATCTTTCTGCCCTCAGACACAACTTTTGTAAATGTAGCGTATACTTTATCCACTTCTCGCTGGATAATATCTCTTTCTTCTGCTGTCAAAGGGCGATCAAAAGTCGTCATCAGATCCGCAAATTTCCCAGTTTTCACACCATCATAGTGAACACCGATTTTATTGTTCATTAGATTCTGAAAATTCGGTATTACACCAAATACACCGATTGATCCCGTAATTGTCGTTGGCTCCGCAAATATAGAGTCTGCGGCAGCAGCAATATAATATCCCCCCGACGCGGCAACATCTCCCATCGAAACCATAACAGGTTTAACTTTCTTGGTTAAAATGACCTCTCGCCAGATCACATCTGATGCAAGCGCCGAGCCTCCAGGAGAGTTCACACGCAGCACGACTGCCTTTACAGCATCATCCTCCCGCAACTTTCTGAGCTCCCTTGAAAACTTATCACCTCCGATCTCACCCGGGCGTGTCCCCTCACCATCCACGATCTCGCCGACAGCATAAAGAACCGCTACTTCAGATCCACTCGCATCTTCTTTTACCTTCTTATTATAGTCCAATAGGGAGACAAAGGATATTTCATCCTTAACACCTATTTTCAATCTCTTTCTGAGATCAGAAAGCAATTCATCCTTATATATCTTCGCATCAGCAAGTTTATACCGCACCGCATCATCCGCATTCCGCACCAGATAACCATTGGCTATACCACGCAAAGAATCCGCAGGAATATTCCGGCTCGCGGATATTTCATTAATGAAAGTGTCATATATACTACCCAAATAAGAAGTTACCTGCAAGCGGTTTGGATCACTCATCTTATTTAGGAAATAAGGCTCCACAGCGCTTTTAAACGTCCCCACCTTCACAATCTGCATTTCAACGCCAACTTTATCCAATAGATCCTTGTAAAACATGGTTGAACTCGCAAGTCCTCTAAAATCAATGGTTCCCTGTGGATTGACATACACCTTATCCGCAATACTCGCGACATAATATGCTTTTTGATTGTATCCCGCATTGTAGGCAACGACAAATTTCCCTGTTTTTTTAAATGCCAACAGTTCATCCCGTACAGCTTTCAGACTTGCAAAACCAGTACCGATGCTGCCCGCATCTATATAAATTCCCTTAATATTACCGTCAGAGGCCGCATACCTTATTCTCCCCAGAATATCATCCAACCCGATGCTCTTTGTAGAATAACCGGGCAGATTTAAGCTCCCAAAAGGATTATTGTCATTCCGTTCATTGATATCATAGTCAAAGGAGAGGAATAACACCGAATTACTTTTGACAACTACCTCCTGATCGGAGGAAGCCGAACTGATAAGCGCTCCGATAATTCCCATAAAAACAATAAACAGAATCACAAAAGATATCACAATCCCTGTGATCGTAGCCAATACATACTTAAAAAATGATTTCATATTTTACAATTAATTCCAAACCATACAGGCTTGCAAATGGAATGATTTATTTTACACTAAAGGTAATGCAATATTTTTTATTCCTCCAGTATTTTATTTCATAAAGACGTAATTTAGCAATATGAATAAGATTTTTATATTATTGGGAACCAATCTAGGAGAACGTCTGCAACAGCTCGCTAAGGCAAGAAAAAAACTTGAACAACAGGTCGGAATCATCTTGCAGGAATCCTCAATTTATGAAACGGCAGCTTGGGGAGTTGAAGACCAACCAGCATTTCTTAACCAGGTTATCCTAATAAGCTCGCCTTTATCTGCATGTGAATGCTTGAATCTTACCCAACAGATTGAATTGGATCTGGGTAGAATACGGCTAAAAAAATGGGGAGAAAGGGCCATAGACATTGATTTACTCTATTTCAACGACGAAATTATCAACGATCCAAATCTAACTATACCACACCCCTTTATCTCAGAAAGACGTTTTACCATGGAGCCCTTAGCAGAGATAGCCCCAACATACATACACCCTGTTTACAAAAAAAATAACGTATCTTTATTGTATAATTGCAAGGACGAATTACCCGTAAAGAAAATTAGCAACGATGAATCATATCGACATTGACCTGATCAGCCAAAATATGTTTGACAATACAGACTTGATCAAACAGTTTGTATCCATGTATCTTATACAGACCCCGGTTGACTTAGATAAATTGCAAAATGCCCTAAATGTTGGAGATCATCAAAAAATTGCAGATGCTGCCCATCACATCAAACCTACGATGGACTATATCGGGGCATTTCATTTAAAAGCCAAATTTGAAGAATTGGAAATGAATGCCAAAAATCAGGAATCGCTAGAGGGGCTCAGGGCAGCTTTTCAGGTGCTGAACATTGAAATGAAGGAATTATTATTTGAACTCGAACAATACGAAAAAACGATCTAAACCAGATCGTTTTTTTTATTGAAATGCAATGCCGACAGTATAAAATACAAAAGTAGAATCACTGGCAAAGCCATAAATTGCCCGATTATAAATAAGATTAGGGTTAAAAACAGAAAGATAAAGCGATATTTATTTGTCGCCCAGTCCATTGAACTGAATTTCATCGAAAACAGCCGAATCTCACTAATCAACAGGTAGCTGGTCAAGAGTGCGCTACAAATCAAAAAGATTGGATTTATAATAAGTTCGGGATACCTATCAGCGATATAGGGCAATGAAAGCACATAAAAGGTATTCATTGGCGTATTGAGTCCAATAAAATCTGAGGTTTGTCGTTCGTCCAAATTAAATTTAGCCAAACGTAAGGCCGAAAACACGGTAACAATAAACCCGATATAAGGCAGCAAGGAACCACCAGGAAATGCCTTTTGTAACAACGTAAACATAATGACACCTGGTAAAAATCCAAAACTGACCATATCCGCCAGTGAATCCAATTCCTTACCGATAGATGATTTTACATGAAGCAGTCTTGCGACCATACCATCAAAAAAATCAAATATTCCAGAAGCTAGTACACATATCGTAACAGCTTTTATGTCGCCATTCAACGCCATCAGTACAGCAATACAACCACTAAAAAGATTTAGGCAGGTCAGCAGATTTGGAATATGTTTTTTCATCAATAATCTATTTATATACGTATTGCAATTTTTAACCTGGCTCCAATGTTTAAGTTAGCAGTTTAATATCGCATCAATATGAATATTTCGAAGTTGAGCTATACCCAACTTATCGAACACAAAAAAGCCATCATTTTAGTAAAATGATGGCTAAAATATTAAAATTTGATGGGATTACCCATTCATACTGATCAAAAATTCTTCATTTGATTTAGTACCACGCATTTGTCCTTGCAGGAATTCCATTGCTTCCGTAGAATTCATATCTGACAAGTGATTGCGAAGCACCCAAATACGTTGCAATGTTTCTTTATCTGTCAATAGATCATCGCGGCGTGTACTAGACGCAGTAATGTCAATAGCAGGGAAGATACGTTTGTTCGCCAATTTACGATCCAACTGCAATTCCATATTACCTGTTCCTTTAAATTCTTCAAAGATCACCTCATCCATTTTAGAACCTGTATCTGTTAAAGCTGTTGCAAGGATTGTCAATGAACCACCGTTTTCGATATTTCTAGCCGCACCGAAGAAACGTTTTGGTTTATGTAGGGCGTTGGCATCCACACCACCTGATAAGATTTTACCAGAAGCCGGCGCAACAGTATTGTAAGCACGTGCCAAACGCGTGATTGAATCTAATAGGATAACCACATCATGACCACACTCTACCATACGCTTAGCTTTCTCCAGTACGATATTAGCGATCTTTACATGACGATCAGCAGGCTCATCAAATGTAGATGAAACAACTTCTGCACGTACGCTTCTAGCCATATCTGTTACCTCCTCAGGACGCTCATCAATCAATAAGATGATAAGGTAAACTTCAGGATGATTCTTTGCGATCGCGTTAGCAACTTCCTTCAGTAAATTTGTCTTACCGGTCTTTGGTTGCGCAACGATCAATCCGCGTTGTCCTTTACCGATAGGTGTAAACAAATCCATGATACGAGTCGAGTAATTACCCATACCCATATCTAAATTTAAGCGCTCATCGGGAAATAATGGCGTCAAGTAGTCAAAAGGAACACGGTCACGCACTTCTGCAGGGTTCTGTCCGTTGATAGCTTCTACCCTAACCAATGGAAAATATTTTTCACCTTCTTTTGGTGGGCGGATACAACCACGAACCGTATCTCCTGTTTTCAAACCAAATAATTTGATCTGAGATTGTGATACGTAAATATCATCTGGAGAGGTCAAATAATTATAATCTGATGAACGCAAGAAACCATAACCATCTGGCATAATTTCTAATACACCTTCATTAACGATAACATTATCGAAATCTGTACTGGAAGAAGTAGTTTCAGCTTTAGGAGTTTGAGATGTTTTTTCAGGTTGGGAACCTTTATCTGTTGTTGGCGTATTTTCTGCCGCAGGAATGCTTTCTTCGCTTTCAGCAGCTTCACGTTTTCTTACCGTCACAGGCTCAGCCGTCTTCACTGTTCTTACGCGCTTACGGGTACGTTCACCCTGTTCCTGACTATCCTCCTCCACTTTAGCAACTTTTTCTACAGAAGCCGGAGCTGCTTCTTCTTCCCCACCGGTATTGCTAATTCTTTCTATTAATTCTTGCTTACGCAATTTATCAGCATCCGCGATACCGATCAACTTAGCAATCTCGCGCAATTCTGATACGAGTTTAGCGTTTAATTCGTTAATATCCATTAATGTGTTGTGTATGATTTTTGGATTTTCTTTTGAGCTTTATTCTGATTACACACCTAAGCTTGTTTCCTTGTTTAAGTGAATGAAGAACTTTATGATTTCTTTTAAACCCGAAGTGGATTAAATCTTGAGAACCTAGACAAAGAAAAAAACAAATTTTGTTATTTCAAAATATTTCAAAAAAAATATTTACTATTGTAGCTAGTAAAACGATTTAACAACATTTTTAGATTGAATTTTATATTTTTTTTCATAAGTTCGTACCTTTCAAAATTTAAGTTTTTAGATCCCTTATATGGAACAGCAACAAACTAAAACCAATTACCCCGCACTCTACACATTGATTATTGTGTTTTTCTTTTGGGGATTCATTGCAGCGGGAAATAGTGTATTTATCCCATTCTGTAAGAATTATTTTCACCTGGATCAATTTCAATCGCAGCTTATTGACTTTGCCTTTTATACGGCATACTATATCGGTGCATTGCTCCTATTTATCTTTAGTTCAATTGGCGGTAAAGATCTGGTCGGTAAATGGGGTTACAAAAAAAGTATTGTCTATGGTCTCCTGTTTTCTGCTTTAGGGGCAGCAGCGATGATTGTAGCGGTTGAGGTAAATTTATATATTGGCATGTTGTTGGGTCTATTTGTAGTTGCTTTGGGATTCTCCTTACAGCAAACAGCAGCTAATCCCTTTGCTGTTTTATTAGGTGATCCCAAGACGGGAGCTTCCCGTGTTAACCTTGGTGGCGGCATCAACTCATTCGGAACAACAATTGGTCCATTGGTGATTGGTTTTTCTCTGTTTGGAACATTTGAGCCTATCTCAGATTCTGAAATCGCCAATTTACCTCTAAATAAAGTAGTATACCTATATGTTGGCGTTGGTTTATTGTTTCTTTTGGCAGCAGCCCTTTTCAACTTCAGCAAAAAAGTTCCAGCTGGAATTAGCAACGAGCCAATGGAAAAAGCCAATAAAGCATTACGTACCTTGATCATCATGACGGTTTTGCTATTTGGTATGTTCACACCAGTATTCTTAAGTTACAAAAGTGACCTTGCACTGCATATCGAACAATTACACCAACAGGTTTCGAGCTTGACCGATCAAGTGCAGATTGATCAATTAAAAGCACATATTAAAGAAGTTGCTAAACCATTGGAAACACAACGTATGATGTGGTTGGCAGGTGCATTAATTGTTGTTATCGGCGGTTTACTTTTCTCCAACAGAAGCGCTAAAAAGAATCCGGAAGGCTGGGGAGCAATGAAATATCCGCAACTGGCTTTGGGAATGCTTGCATTATTTATTTATGTAGGTATCGAAGTCGCTATCGGTAGTAACCTAGGTGAACTCCTGACTTTAAAAGAATTTGGCCACTTGCAGTCTTCTCAGATCACTCCATACGTATCCATGTACTGGGGAAGTATGATGATCGGCCGATGGGCAGGTGCCATTACAGCATTCAACCTGAGCAAGTCGACTAAAAATGGGCTGTTGGTTATTGTCCCTTTAATTGCTTTCTCGATCATTATCGGCGTGAATACACTTGCCGGCTTCGAAATGTCGCATCTGTATTATTATGTCATCTGTATTATTTTACAGATTGTAGCCTTCTATCTAAGTAAGGAAAAACCAGCGCGCACATTGATTATTTTCGGTTTATTTGGAATTATTGCCATGCTAATCGGACTTTTCTCGTCTGGTACAATCGCTATTTACGCATTCTTATCAGGTGGTTTGGCCTGTTCAATTATGTGGTCATCGATTTTCAGTTTATCAATCGTTGGCCTTGGAAAATATACAGCACAGGGTTCAGCATTCCTGGTCATGATGATTCTTGGTGGTGGTATCCTTCCTCCTATCCAGGGAAAATTAGCAGATATCATTGGAATACATAACTCCTACATTTTACCTTTAATCGGATTCTGTTATATTGTTTTCTTTGCTGTGTTTGTCAAGGGAATCTTAACCAAACAAGGAATCAACATCGATGAAATCGAGGCTGAAGGAGCACACTAAAGACATCAACTAATTGTAAATAGTACACTATTTAAACAATTTTATTACAACACCCAAAAACTGGCTTAACAATACCGTTAAGCCAGTTTTTTTATATCATGGGCAAATTCATAAAATTTATTTTTTCAAAAATACGCGGATAAATTATGATATTTAAAATTAAAAAATGTATTTTCGGGGAATTGATTAATGAATTGATTGCTCATTTTATAACGATAAACACAATTAAAACTACTCAATAATGATAATCATTGCTGACGGGGGATCAACAAAAACAAACTGGTGTTTGTTAGACGATTCAAATAAAAAGATCTACTTCAACACAGAAGGATACAACCCTTATTTTGTTGACAGTGAATACATTGTAAACTCCCTAAAAAAAGGATTACCGCAGGATTTACCTTTTGAAAAAATTGCGGAAGTAAATTATTATGGTGCAGGGGTCCATAATAAAGAAAAAGCTCAGATTGTAGTGGATGCACTCAAACACGTATTTACTACAGCGAAAGTAGAAGTAGGCCATGATCTGCTTGCCGCAGCAAGGGCATTACTAGGATCCGAAGCTGGCTTTGCAGCAATTTTGGGTACTGGAACAAACTCTTGTCTCTATGATGGCAAAGAAATCACATTAAATATTGACTCCGGAGCTTACATTTTAGGCGATGAAGGATCGGGTAGTTACATCGGTAAAAAATTACTTGCAGACTATGTACGTAATTTAATGCCTAAAGATGTAAAAGAAGTGTTTTGGAATACGTATAAAATGACGAAAGATGAAATCATGGATGCGGTTTACACCAAACCTATGCCGAATCGTTTTTGTGCAAGTTTCAGTAAATTCGTATATGACAATAATGTAAACATCGAATATACACGTAATATTGTCGACGAAGCATTTGAAGCTTTCTTTAGAAATTTAGTGAGCAAATACCCTAATTACCAAAGCTACACCTTCAATTGTATTGGATCTGTAGGTTACAATTTCAGAAATGTTTTGGCTGAAAAAGCAGAACAATATGGAATGAAAGTAGGTAAGATTTTGCGTTCCCCTATTGATGATTTGGTACAGTTCCACATCGACAGAGCGGCAGCAACTGCTAAATAGAAAAGTAAAATAATCTTTAACATACTAAGAAAAAGGTGCATTTTATGATGCGCCTTTTTTTATGTACTGGCAATAAATCTTTTTTTCGATCGTTGAAAAACACCCTTCTCTTATACGGTTAAAATAGCCCAATATTAAATTCTAATAAACTTATTTATACCATTTTACAGCATATTTTAATAATTTAATAACAGGAATTTCATCAGTACAAAATAAAATTACCTTTTTTTTGTAAAAAGAATATTTATAGTTTATTCCGATGAAAAGAAGCCTTGATATACTTGTACTCTCAGACATACACTTAGGTACATACGGAAGTAGAGCCAAAGAGCTTTTACTTTACCTGGAATCGGTAGCTCCGAAGATATTGATCCTCAACGGCGATATTGTAGATATCTGGCAATTTAAAAAAAGCTATTTTCCACAAGATCATTTAAAGGTTATCAAGAAGATTATCGATATGAGCTCAACAGGTACTGAAGTCCATTATATTACGGGAAATCACGATGAAATGTTGCGCAAGTTTACTGATCTCAAATTAGGGAATATCAAACTGAGCAACAAACTGCTTCTTTCACTGAATAATCAAAAGGTATGGATTTTTCATGGTGATGTTTTCGACGCATCCATCCATCACTCCAAATGGCTTGCAAAGCTCGGGGGGTGGGGTTACGATAAGTTGATACAGCTTAATAATGTGATGAATTATTGTCTGGATAAAATGGGAAAGGAGAAATACTCCCTCTCAAAAAAAATAAAAAATTCGGTTAAAAAAGCCGTTAAATATATATCCGACTTCGAGCATACTGCAACGGAATTGGCTATTGAGAAAAATTACGATTTTGTTATCTGTGGCCACATTCATCAACCTCAGATAAAGGAAGTCATTACCCGCAAGGGCACATGCACCTACATGAATTCTGGGGATTGGATCGAGAATCTAAGCAGCCTGGAATACAAAAACGGCGAGTGGAAGCTCTTTTATTTTGAGGAAAATAAGGAGCAAATTCTTAAAAATAAGATCATCGACACCCCTCTTTTCAGCCTGGAGGATTTAAAGAAGATCGTCATATCATCGTAGAAGAAAAAGCGCAGTAAAAAATAGAATATATCTTGACAGAAATTATAGTGATCAAAAGCCGGGCTAGCCCGGCTTTGATTTATTACAATACTATTGTCTCTCCTACTTTTGGAAGTGACAATGAAATATCTTCGTTCTGGAATTTGTCCAGTGCCTTTTGTTTGTCGATCTGAATTGGCGGAAATGAATCATAGTGAATTCCGACCACACGAGCGCAATTGATGAATTCTGCTGCCCTGAGCGCATCATCCACATCCATTGTATAGTATCCACCGATAGGAAGAAAGGCCCAATCCAATTTTAAATCAGCCAGCAATTTCATCTCCATTGTCAACGCTGTATCGCCAGCGAAATAGATCTTCTTACCCTTTACGTTAAAGACAAATCCAACGGGGAATCCACCATATTGACCATCAGGCGTACTATTGGTATGAGCGGCGTAAACCATCTTTACAGAACCAAAAGGAAGCTGTACCGTACCACCGAGATTGAACTCAACAACTTTGTCTTCTGGTACGCCTTGTCTCCTTACCCAGGCAGCTGTTTCGACAATAGCTAATACCGTAGCGTTACTATTCTTTTGGATAGTAGCCATATCGGCGACGTGATCTTGATGTCCATGGCTCAGAAAGATATAATCTGGTTTAATTGCGTTTACGTCAATTTCCTTTGCCAATGGATTATAGGTTACGAATGGATCTAACAAAACCTTGGTTCCATCAAAATCAAACTCAACACAAGACTGGCCGTAATAAGTCGCTTTTATCATCATTTTTCTATTGATTAAATAATCCGCCTAAACCTCCTAACATATCCTTGCTTGCAGCCTGCATTTCGGCTTGACTAATACTTTCCGCTTGGCTTATCGCCTTATTCAGAGCAACGACCAATAACTCCTCGAGTTCCTCTTTGTCTGCATTAGCCAAAAAAACAGGATCAATCGTAATTTCTTTAATTTCCTTATTGGCAGTCGCCACCACACGGATCAAACCGCCTTCAGCTTCACCGGATACCGAAATGGTATCCAACCTCTTTTTGATTTCCTCTGCTTTTTGCTGCGCTTGAAATAATTTGTCAAACATATCTATCACTTTTATTTGATGCCAATTTACAAAAATCTTAGCATACCTGGCATTGCTAATTTACTTTCGCTAATGCCAGCCTTTTTGTATTTTTGCTGCATGCAAAGCAATCAAGAAAAATTAGTTGCCCATTTTTTGGAACAGCTGAATTTAAATAATACCCCTGTCTCCGCGGAAACATACAGCAAATTAATGTCCATACAATCAGAAATTGTTAGTATTGAAGATGTAACTGGCTATATAAGCATGCTTGGAGAAGAACTAAATATCAATGCCCATACAACTGAGCTTATTGAAAAGGTAGAAGATGAAACCAGTATCCTCATCCACAAACTTAAATTTATAACAGCAGCTGACAGACCCAAGGTATTGGTTTTAAATCAAATTGATCCTCGGGAGATCAACCAGTCCGCTTATCTACAGGAATCCATAAAAATCGCAGGTGGGATCCCTACCACAATTGCTCAGGAAGCTGATAAGATCATTATCATTGACAGTAATGAAAGCGTATTTACCCGTATTCCACTTTTATTAAATGATTCTGCAATTGCGCATTCAAAGGCGATCGAACTTGATCAGCTATTTATTATGACAAAGCCTGATTTTGCCCGCATTCCAGGCTACGAATACCTAACGGAATTGGAGTCTTTAGCAGAGATCCTGCAGCCAAAATATTTTGTTTATGGCCACGAAGGCAAAGAATGGCTACAATTTCAATTGAAGTAAAACCATATAATAGGCCTAGGGGCTATCGCATAAAAAAAGCATCTTTAATTGATTAAAGATGCTTTTTTTTTGTGATGTGAACGATAACACTAGCTGTATCTTCTGCGTAATACCTCATATAATTTTTCAACGGTATGAGGTTTATCCGCCCAACGGTTCTTAACCGCGTAGTTAGTCTGCAAAAATGCATCAGCTTCTGCGTAAGTACTAAATCTGTTCAATAACTCTACAGCTTCACTATAAGCTAAACTATAGCCATTAAACAAATCTTTGATAAATAAAAGTTTATCATTCAGGCTTATCCCTGTTTTAATATCTGTCAACTTATCCGAACTTCCGGATTGATTGACCTGGTATACCCGATTCTGTACCCCGGCCTGTTTTTGTTGTGAAATAATCTCATTTAAGGTCAGTGGCCTGGATGGAGTCTCCTCCACAACAGTATTGATCTCTTCCTGGATGAAGCTTTCCTGGGTTTCCTCAATAATGATCTCTTTCGGTTCTTCGACAACCGATGTAACGATAACTGGTGCCTCGTCGATAAGATCTATTTTGGGTTCATCACTTTTGTAATGATTTTCTTCAATATGTTCTACAGCATTTTCATGTGTTGCAGGCCTGCTTTCGCTCACTGTTGTTGATGAATACGGAGTTGTTGGCAAGTCATCGCTTTCTTCACTTTCGATATTGGCCGACGCAATATACTCTTCTTCTGACTTTACTGGCTCATTTTTTATAGGCACGTCATTGCGCGCCACCTCTTTCTCTAGGGGCTCTTGTTCGACAATAACTGAACTCGATGTCCGCAAAGAAGAGGGTGGGGTAAAATAGTCATTAAAGGCTATTTTTTTGCTATCCATCACCGAGTCTCTCAACGGATTTTGAACTTGCTTATCCGTTAACACGGCATCTGTTTTGAGTAAAGTAATATAAGCTGCAACAGATTGTGCTTTAGCTTCCAAACTCACAAGCTCAGCTATTTCAGCAACACCGCTTTTTTCTGATAAAACCAAATATTGTGCATTCAAATCCTGTAGTAAATCACCTATCTTATTAAAAATTTCCTCTTTAGTACCCATAGTTTTATTTGAAATCGCCTATTAATCGTTTATAATACCTCTATATTTATTGCCTTAAAAGTGGAAAACTCAATCCTTTGATTTATAAATATTTGAATTTACGTTCACTTTTTTGCTACCCAAATTTAATATTTAATTTCGATATTAGCGATGTCTAAAACAGAATATAATCGGAAGTCAATTGACTAATATCTTGTTCGCCGACTATCCGAAAAAAATAATTTAATCAAATGCTTTTTTCTGAACATAATCTGACATCGAGACCAGCTCGGTATGGAAGTATTGAAGTCATCTGTGGGTCAATGTTCTCGGGCAAGACCGAAGAATTGATACGCAGACTAAAACGGGCTCAGTATGCTCGTCTAAATGTTGAAATATTCAAGCCTTCCGTAGATAAGCGATATGATGACAAATTGGTCGTTTCTCACGATAGCAATAGTATCCCCTCTACTCCAGTCGAAAATTCCTCTGCTATACTATTATTGAGTTCGGCTACCCAAGTGGTTGGAATAGATGAAGCGCAATTTTTTGATGACGGATTGACAGAAGTATGTGTCAAATTGGCAAATAATGGTATTCGTGTAGTTATTGCTGGGTTGGATATGGATTATAAGGGACAGCCTTTTGGCCCTATTCCCAGTTTAATGGCCGTAGCTGAACATGTTACCAAAGTCCATGCGGTCTGCATGCAATGCGGAGCTCCCGCAAATTATTCTTATCGTCTGACAGAAGATACCCAGACAGTACTTCTCGGTGAAAAAGATGCCTATGAGCCGCGTTGTAGACAATGTTATTATCATCTAGATCAACCGGGCGTCTAAACACCGGTCAGAAATCGATAACGACAATTCCAGTCAGTTCATACCTTTTGCTGAGCATCCGCCAGGGGCCTATTACCTGCACTATTGATAATCGGTCATCCATCCCGTCGATGTTATTTTTTGTTAAAGAAAACTGCCAAATCGACGATGGATCAATTTGGCATAAGATTTGAATTATACTTTACAAATAAGAAGATAAACGCTTTCAAAAGCGACAAAATACTTTTCATAATTTAGGTTTATAATTGGTTAGTTTGCACCTCCTTGCCCATCAAGGAGGTGTTTTTTTATTAAAAAAAATGCCGCCCTTTCAGAAAGAGCAGCATTTCTATTTTACATTTTTGTTTATTTCATTTAAGGTTGTACGCGGTAATTTAACACCTTACGCCCTATATTTCCCGTTTGGTCCATTCCCTCCACAATCACTTTATAATTACCATTTCCATCAGCATTGTAAAATTGGATTGCTGCTTCTCCTGTTTCAGTTACCAATACTTTCGGGTTCCAATAAATTGTGGTCCGCAGGTCGTTGGCAGATTTTCTCTCAGGTGTATCATACTTTGGCAGATAAAATTTACGCTCTTTAATATACCCCAAAGGGAACATATCGATGACATTGGACTTTGGCAACAGTTTCTCGATTTCACTCAGCGCCATCCGGGGTTTCTTGGCCTCAACTTTCTTCGTGTAGATCGATACAACACCGTTGTTTTGATACATCCTTGAAACTGTTCCCAGCTCGTCACGTAAAAAGATTTCTATTCCCTCAATATCCGCAACATTGATACTATTTAAGCCGGGTTCGTCAATGGCCATACCGTTTAAGAAAAACTGAACCGGAGTACGCCCTCCAGCATTGTAATCACGCGAAACATAATACTTCAAGGTTTGTGGATCATAGGTAATACCCGTCAGGACAGTCTGCAGACACATCGTCAACACATTACAGCCTGTCAAGCGATCCGCTTCAATACGATGTTCGGGCATAGATAAACCCGAAATTGAAGGGAAATCCTTATTTGTAATTACCTTTTTCTGTACAGCCGTCACCTCTACCTCATCCAATAAAATAGATTTTCTGTATTCTTTACGGCTATTATCCAGATAGGGAGCAAATGCTTGATCTATATTCGGAACAAAATAGCTTTTATAACCGTTATTTTTATCGATTTCAGGATAATAACTCTGATCCATATTGATCACCAAACTACGGTAATTGTCATTTGACCTAGCATTTACCGTCACTTTCGATGAATCGGGAAAAACAAGATCTTTGAATGTGAAACGACCATTCTGATCAGTATATACATCTTTTTTGATATTCCGGGAAGGTACCGACAATAACAATCCACCATTCGGATAAGGACGACCAGTGTTCATGCGTAAAATTCCCGACAATTCTATCCCTTGTTCCGGAAGAAAACTAACCTGCGGCAACTTTTCGGCTATTAAAGCCGGATAATCAAAACGGCGGTATCCCTGTGTCATCAATAATGCATCCAGCGCCTTATCTCTATCCGGATTTTTTTCATCAAAATACGTATTTGGATTTTCAACATTTCCTTTCAGGTCCGAAGTCAACAAAAAGTTGCTCACAATGGAGAGATCGGCCTGATCATTATAGGGAACCTTAGATTCGTCGATCACCGAAACGGAATAACTGCCGGGATATTTCTGTCCATTATTATCAACCGAAAGTTTCAGGTTGACCTGATCTTTCGCCTTATAACTTTGCTTATCGCTTGTAACCTGAATATTGAGCAATTTTTCACTCTGAACAAATGCCAGGCGTTCACTCACCGGTTTGCCATCCGGTGTCAATAAGGTAACCTGGGCAATACCGTTTGGCAGACGTTCTTTTGGGATATTGACCAGGGCAGATGACGATTTTAAGTTTACCTGAGCGCCAAAACAAAGATGTCCATTGGACTGAACCAATACATAGTAAGATTGTGCTGGGTTTTTAGAAAAACTCTCCTCGCTGGTCACCACAGCAAATTCTATATTCTTTTCATCCTGCTTAACAAATACAACGTTTGCTTTGTCGTTAACAACCGCGGGAAGCTTATACTTGCGTTCCTGTCCATTATTAAATTTTATGACTGCCTGATAGTTCTCTCCAGCTAAGGGCAATAAAGAGAAATAGCCCATACCCAATCCCAGATCTTCAAATTCTGCAACCGATTTACCTTTTGAATCGAGAATTGTGCCTTTCACTTTCAACCCCTTACCATCAGATCCAACAGCTTTAAAGGCGACTTTCTTGGCAAATCCGGCGATTAAATCTCCGCCTTCGGGAAAAAACTGTACGTCAGCATCCCAAAGGGCATTTTTAAGCAGGAAGGAACTGGACAAAGGTTTTTCATTTTTGCTTTCCTGAATACTAACCTTTAGTTGCCCCTTCTCCAAATCAGCCCTTTCCTTTGCCGATAAGCTGATTGTCACCTTACCCATCGCATCTGTTTCACCTTTCCCTTTGTCTACTGTTTCCCATCCGGCGACAAATTCCCAATTGATCTTTGAATTGATCATCGGTTTGCCGGCGCGATCCCTGAATTGTATGACGGCCTGACTCTTATTTCCATTGAGATTATTCTGAAACTCGATATTTGTGATCAATTTTTTATTGATCACATCCCCTATCGGAACTATTTTGTTAAAAAAATAGGATGCATCAAAGTTTGACATCCATTTTGTATAAGCCCTGAAACGATAATTATCCTGCGTCATGAATTGCGGATCGAGGACCATCTGCCCACTTCCAACACCTTTATCCAATGGGATTCTAAATGTTTGGATCAGCGAGTCACGGCTATTCAAAACCTCCACATAGGCAATTTTGCTGGGTTCGTATTCTGGAAGATTACGTGATAAATACGAAGAAAACCATAAGGTATCCCCTACTGCATAATAAGGTTTGTCAAAGTGCAAGTGTACTTTTTCTGTTGGGTAACCCTGAAAATATTTTTGAACCCGTTCTACGATCGTATTAATAGGCAATGTAGGTGCAGTCTGTCCATAGGTTGACCCGATTCCTAAAATCCCTATCGATAAAGTCAATAGTTTGATGTGCTTCATTGAAAGTCTTAGAATTAAAAAAAGAATAGCTAAATATATTCAATTTTAAGCAAAGACCAATCCTACTCCGGCATTTTTAACATTTATTATACCATTTGTAACCGCACTCAGGAGCCAGTTATAATAAAGGTGCAAGCAAACGACAAATGGAATCCACTCCTCGCTTCCATCGACTTCGCTGCATCCATTTACGCATTGTAATTAAATCTGAAGCTTCAATATCTGCAAGAAATTGATTGTTCATGCGTTCACAAAGCGCTTTATCGGAGACTATTCCCGATATCTCAAAATTGATATAAAAACTTCTGATATCCAGGTTAGTTGTGCCGATATAGGCTAGTTTACTGTCGATACAGATCGTTTTGGCATGGAGAAATCCTTTCGTATAAAGATATACATTCACCCCCCTTTCAAGTAATGGTTTAATAAAAGAAAACGAAGCATGTTGTACAAAAAAGGAATCAGATTGTGCGGGTAACATCAGATCAACGCGCACCCCCGAAGAAACCGCCAGCATCAGCGCTGTCGTCAGTTGATCACTCGGAATAAAATAGGGCGTACACAATTGAACATACTCCTTTGCCTCGTTGATACCGGCTATAATTGCCTCCATATTAAAAGGAGCAGGAGACCCCGGGTCACTCGCTGTAAAACCAACCCCACTTTCGTCTTCATCGGTCACAGGAAATCGATTTAAATAACCTTTCCCCAACTCAAAAGATTCCCCATCCGTCTGGTTCCAGCTGTTCCAAAACTGAATTTGTAAGGTATTAACGGCAGCTCCAATGATCATCATCGCTGTATCGCGCCAGTAAATATCGTTTTTCCCATTGTTGATATAACGATCCGAGATATTGATCCCACCTACAAAACCAACTTTTCCGTCAATCACTACAATTTTACGGTGATTTCGGTAGTTGCTGTTAGCCAATGAAGTAAAGGTAACTGGCAAAAACGCTTCAAACAGAAAATCGGGCTTATGTCTATGTAAATATTTAATCACATCCGGTGCGCCAAAACTATCTAAAATCAGACGTACCTTCACTCCAGCTTTTGCCCGCTCTTCCAAAATATCCAATATTTCACGTCCGATCTCATCCATTTCCCAGATATAATACTCCATATGAATCGAATGTTTTGCCTCCTTCAATTTTTGAATCAATACCGGAAACTTTTCTTCACCATTAATAAACAGAGTGACATCATTATTCAGCGAGAATGTGGATATTTTCTGATTTTTAAGGTATCGATAGACCATGGCCAAACTCCCTATACGTTCATTCAGGGTATCAATATGTTCCTCCATAATCTCCGATTCTTTTCGCCAGGCATCGAGTAATTTTTTTGATTGCTCGCGGTACATTCGCTTCATTCTTTTAACTTTCTTAAATTTTTGGCCAAAGAAATAGTAGCTGAGCAGACCGATTACAGGTAGAAAAACAATCACCATAATCCAAGCAATCGTTTTGGCAGGGTTACGGTTTTCAATCAAGATGGTGCCGATGACACCGATATATAAGATGAGTAAGGGAATCCAGTAATATTGTAAAGCAATTTGTAAAATATGATGAAGTACCTCCATATGATGTGCTAAGTTTAATATCAAATATAATACTTAGCCCTGACAAATTGTTTGCTTTCAAGCACAGTTTATCGCACCTTCAATATGAATCAGCGGGCTTAAATAAGGGATATTTAAGTTCGCCCCACGAAGTATAAACCAAATTCCAAGCAGAAAATATAGAAAAGGCATCCATTTCGAAAAGCCAATTTTGAAAGATCTGGAGAAGTTCCCCAAAAAGGAAAACAGAAATAAAAGTGGTATTGTCCCCAATCCAAAGCAGAGCATGAATAGGAAACTCTGTTGCGAACTATCCGCATTCATTGCTGACATTAAAGCCATATACACCATACCACAGGGTAACAAGCCGTTCAATATGCCCGCGACAAAACTTCCTCCGGGTCTGTACAGCCATTGGGACAATAACTTGACAACCGGCTGCACCGAACGGGTTTGTAAATGGGCAATGGTACGGTTGTTTTTCCCTACAAGCTGGAACACTGCAATCAGCACCAATATTATTCCTGTGATCCAGCTTAATGCACGTTGCCATCCTTGAATTTGTGCAAATGTACCAATGGTTCCCAAAAGAAATCCCAGACCACCATAAGTCAAAACCCGGCCTAATTGATACAATACCTTATTTAAAAAATTAGACCAACTCAGGCCTTGCCTGCCCTCAATCGCAAAAATTAGAGGACCGCACATGACCGCACAGTGGATACTTCCAAATAGCCCCATAAAGAATGCAAAATAGGTATAGCTCATGCTCCCGGTTTAAAATAAAATATGTTCCTCAAATAAAAAATCCCTGCCTTCGCTTTTCCAGTCCACGTACAAATTCCACATTCCCTTGTCGAATGTAGAGATAGGCAATACAAACAGATTAGCCGTTGTCTGAAATGGCAACTCCCTATCCAGCTTATTATCCGAAGGCTTACGGAACAATAGTTTCCCTTTGTTTATTTTGGAGACAAAATGTATGTAGAGTGTATCTTTTCTGATTTCCACAGTTGGCGATTCTTTCATATTCAGCACATTTTGCTTCTTCTCATAAGCTTTGTCGTAATTCAGCCCCTGCTCGTAATAATCATCCTCTTCTAAGCTGTCTGTATCATGGGTAACCATGTAAAATCCGGCAGCAACGATGCACAACATAAATACCGCCAAGCTCAAAAAAATTTTTGTACCCCAATTCATTGTTTTATTTTTAATTCATTCCAGGAGGAGCGATGAAAGTAGTTTTTAGACTCTCCACTTTTTTATCTCCCGAATAGATGGATAATTTGATATTACTTTTATATGTTTCGACGTCCTTGTTCGCGATAATCAAAAAGAAACTTAAGGTAGCATGCCCGTCTTTACTGAGCTTTTGGATGGGGTTGACCAGTTGGATTTTGAGTCTCGGATCCTCACATACCAGTCGAAAAGGCATTTCTTTACCCGATTTGTTAATTAACTCCAAGGCGTAAAGATTACTGATTGTCTTATCCTCGCGAAGCTGGTAGGTACTTCCTTTTGCCCTTAACAATCGTCCATCAACTTGAGAGCGATTGAACAGCAAAAAACCAAATACCGACATCAGCAGCACCAAAACAATGGAATATGCCACCGCCCGCACGTTGCTTTTCTTCTTGACTGTACCTTCAATCTCCCCCATGGGGTAAAAACCGATCAGTTTTTTTGGCTTTCCGATTTTTTCCATGACAGCATCACAAGCATCAATACATGCGGTGCAGCTCACACATTCCAATTGTAGGCCTTTGCGGATATCAATTCCTGTTGGACAAACGTGCACACAGAGTTTACAATCCACACAGTCCCCCTGTTTAGTGGAAGCACCTTTTTGCTGCTTTCCTCTGGGTTCACCCCGTCTATGATCGTAAGCTACTGTAATACTTTGATCATCCAGCAGGACGCCTTGCAATCTTCCATAGGGACAAATTGCAATGCATACAATTTCTCTGATATAGGCAAATACAGCATAAAATACCAAGGTGAATAAGATAATGGAAATTAGGCCGGCAATATGCTGATCCAATGGATCGGTAATTATTTTAATCAATGCATCTGAACCGATGATATAAGCCAAAAAGATGTTCGATATAAAAAACGAAATAATCAGAAATATGCTATGCTTCAATAGCTTCTTCATCTGTTTCTGATCCGTGTTGGGGCCTTCATCACTTTTTTTCTGTTGCTGCCAATCCCCTTCAATCCAATATTCAATCCTTCTGAAAATCAGCTCGAGAAAAATCGTCTGTGGACATGTCCATCCACACCAAACACGTCCAAATACCACGGTAAATAGGACCACGCATACCATGACGATCAACATCCCAAAGACGAAAATATAAAGGTCCTGTGGGTAAAAAAGGTTTCCTAAAATCGAAAATTTCCGTTCGATAATATTGAACATCAAGAACGGCTCGCCATTTACCTTAAGAAAAGGAGCCACAAATAAGAACAGTAGCAGTGTATAACCAACCCATTGTCTCTTTTTATAGAGTGCTCCCTGCGGTTTTTTGGCATAGATCCACTGTCTCTTTTTTGACTTAGACCCACCATTATTGGCATTATTAACTGCTACTGTACTCATTGCTATCTTGATTTACTATTCGGCCTTTTTTTCTGTCCCTGTGCCATCATTTGGCTTTGCGGCATCCTCAGCATTCCCATAAGTCACTTCTTCTCCTTGTGGTTCCTTTGGATTGGCAGGATGTGTATCTCTCAGGGTAACGATGTAACTCGCCACCTGTGCGATTTGCGCTGGACTCAAGGTTTGCTCCCAAGGAACCATTCCTTTATCCGGCACACCATACTTAATAGTTTTGAAGAGGTCTTTAATCTCACCGCCATGCAACCAAAATTTATCCGTCAAATTGGGGCCAATACCACCTTCCCCACTCCCACCATGACAGGCGACACAGTTTGCAGCGAATATTGCTTTCCCTTCAACCGCCATATCTGGTTCATATTCTACCGTATTTTCATCTACATTACTCGCAGAAGCAGCTAGATACGCTTGTCTTTCCTTTTCTGCGACAACCATTTCATGTGCATACTCCTGGTCCTGGTTCATACCGATCCCAGAAACCTGATAGATGAATAAGTAGACCACTCCAAAGAAGATCGTTCCGTAGAATAAAAAATTAAACCAGATAGGAATGGGATTGTCCAGTTCGCGGATACCATCATATTCGTGATCGATAACAATGTCCTTTTCCTCTGAAATAGGTCTTATTCCCATGATCTTGTTCCAGGATCGTTTCAACCATCCCTTATTGGCCAATTTTTTGAGCTGTTCTTCTTTGACCAATTCAGGCATCGTAATCCTAATGATGGATTTCATCGCGCGGTTGACCATCAATGCCGAGGCCAGAAGGGCCAACATCACGACAATCAATACGATAATTAAGATGTCTGTGTATAAATTATCCGTACCAAAACCCCAGGTAGACTGAACAGCTTCTACCACGGTAGGTGCAGTATCTAATAATAAACTCATATACTATATACTTTCAGGTGAATGATTCATTTCCTTTTCGGTTTCCTCTTCCAAAGGAAGTTCCTTCATATAGTTCACATAGTCCTTTTTCATGCGAAACAACATGATTGTGACCGAAATAAAGAAAATCAGGAATATCCAAAGTGATACAATAAGGTAAAGCTCACTTCCGTTCAAATTTGTGATCTGTTTAAACATAGTATTATTGATTTGCGTTAACTTCCTGAGCCACTTTCGGAGCTGCTTTTATATCCGTTCCCAATCGTTGTAAATAAGCAATTACGGCTATAATCTCACGGTCGGCTAATACATTGACTTGATTCTGTTTCAGATCGTCGGCAATTTTCTGTGCCTGTCTGTGCAGATCCTGTTCCGCATTTGCTATCGCAGCGTCCGTATAAGGAATTCCCAATTTGCGGAGGGCCTCCATTTTATCTTTCAAAATAGCGTTGTCCAATTGCTGGTCTATTAGCCAAGGATATGAAGGCATAATACTTCCCGGGGAAGTGATGGTTGGATCCAAAAGGTGATCAAAATGCCATTTATTGGGATATTTTGAGCCAATTCGGTGCAAATCAGGTCCGGTGCGTTTGGAGCCCCATAAGAACGGTGTATCGTAGACATATTCACCAGCCTTACTATATTCGCCGTAACGGGCAGTTTCTGACCTAAAAGGACGGATTGCCTGCGTATGGCAGTTGACACAGCCCTCTCTGACATAAAGGTCGCGTCCCTGCAGCTCCAATGCTGTATAAGGCTGTACACTTGCGATTGTCGGCACGTTTTTGGAAATGGTGAATGTAGGAACCATCTCAACCATACCACCGATTAGGATTGCGATAAGTGCCAATACCATAAATAAGATCGGTTTACGTTCCAGACGTCGGTGCTGGGACTGTTCATTGACCTGAACCGGTAATAGAGCTGGCGCTTCGGCGGGCTCATTAGCCATCAGCCTTCCTTGCTTCATCGTCTTAATCAGGTTGAAGGTCATCAGGAAGACACCTGATAAGTAAAGTGCACCACCTAAAGCTCTCATCATATGCATTGGTAGAATTTCCAATGTAGTTGCTAAGAAGTTTGGATATTTCAAAACGCCTTCCGGTGTAAACTCTTTCCACATCAGCCCTTGTACGACTGCTGCCCAATACATCGGAATAGCATAAAACAAAATTCCAAGTGTACCGATCCAAAAGTGGGTTGAGGCTAATTTCTTCGAATAAAGTTCTGTTTTATAAATACGTGGTATTAGCCAGTAGAGGATACCGAACGTCATAAAACCATTCCAGCCCAATGCACCCACGTGTACGTGCGCAACGATCCAATCTGTAAAGTGAGCAATTGCATTTACCTGCTTTAACGACAGCATTGGACCTTCAAACGTTGCCATACCATAACAGGTCAGTGCGACGACCATAAATTTCAACATAGGTTCGGTCCGTACTTTATCCCAAGCACCGCGCAGTGTCAACAGCCCGTTTATCATACCGCCCCAACTAGGCGCAATCAGCATAATCGAAAATACTACACCCAGGGACTGAACCCAGCTTGGTAATGCCGTATATAACAAATGGTGAGGGCCGGCCCAGATATAGATAAAGATCAATGACCAAAAGTGCAGGATACTTAATTTATAGGAATAAACCGGACGATTAGCCATTTTCGGCAAGAAGTAGTACATCATACCCAAATAAGGAGTCGTTAGGAAAAATGCGACAGCATTATGGCCATACCACCATTGCACGAGCGCATCTTGCACACCTTTATAAACATAGTAGCTTTTCCATCCTGCTACAGGCAGCTGAATGGAGTTGACGATATGTAGCACCGCTACTGTAACGAATGTAGCAATGTAGAACCAAACTGCCACGTACATATGACGTTCACGCCTTTTGATAATTGTACCAAACATATTGATCCCAAACACCACCCAGATTAGGGTAATTGCGATATCAATTGGCCATTCCATTTCAGCGTACTCGTGACTTGAAGTAAGTCCTAGCGGAAGAGTGATAGCCGAGGCGACAATAATTAACTGCCAACCCCAAAAATGGAGCTTACTTAAAGCATCACTAAACATTCTCGCTTTGAGTACACGTTGTAAGGAGTAATAGACCCCCATGAAAATACCATTACCTACGAAAGCAAATATCACCGCATTAGTGTGTACTGGCCGCACACGGCCGAATGTGGTGTATTGCAATCCGAGGTTCATCTGAGGCCAAACAAGCTGCGTTGCCACAAGCAATCCTATGGTCATACCAACTATCCCCCAAATAATGGTAGCGATTCCGAAATTTCTGACAATTCTATTGTCGTAATTAAATTGCTCTAACTGCATTACTTAAATTGTTGATTCTGAATCAAAAGTAAGCAGCATTTTATGACAATCTAATGATAGACAATGCGTGCAGAAGTGATCTACGTCACCTTGCTTCTATAGGTCAAATGAACAGATATCCACTCCCTAGCCACTGATTTTAAGCGGTTTAAAGCAAAAAAGGAGAAAAAAAAACAATTATTGCGATTTATTTTGACAATAAAAGTGATGGCTGTCACTTTCATCTAGGAGAAAAGTGTGCTTCACGCGTGTGGAAAGTATATGATAGATAAATTAGGACTTTCTCTCTGGGAACGATTTAGAGGAGTTTCTAAACTTGGAATATATCGCAGCACTTCTCAGTCATAGTATTGGCAGTAGGAACTACCCATCCAGCCCGGCTGGCCGTCTGCAGAAAAGCAGGAGAAGAGAAAACTCCGGTGGGACTGCTGTTACCCTTGCTGCTATCACTCTTGCTGCTACAGCTATTGCCGCTACGGTTTTGTTGGTTTTACGACTGCTGTTACCCTTGCTCCTAAACGATTGTCCAATAATCCAATTGCAGGAATAAAGGGACTGTACGGAACTCCCTATCCAGCCCGGCTGGCCGGCTGCAGAAAAGAGGAGAAGAGAAAACTCCGGAGGGAATGCTGTTGCTGATGCGACTGCTGGTGTCTTTGCCGCTACGGTTCTTGTTGTTGGTTTTACGGCTACTGTTACCGCCGGTTTCCGGCAAAAGTATACAAACGAAAGAAGCCCTTGACTGTTTCCAGCAAGGGCTTCCGTGTAAAAAAAGGCACCGACCTACTCTCCCACCTGTTACGGCAATACCATCGGCTCTGGCGGGCTTGACTGCTCTGTTCGGAATGGGAAGAGGTAGACACCGCCGATATAGGCACCTAAAGTTTTTTTATAGTATCAAGTAGTCAGATGTTAGTATTTAGATCCCTTTGCAGGGAAATACACATCCTATAGCTCAAACTATATTGACATATATACTGAAAGAGTGTTGCAAAAATTAAAGAGGAAGACAACAGTGTCTGTCTGCTTGAGAAAGCTTCGGGCTATTAGTACC